>NZ_CP099837.1:3753362-4378922 GCF_024134545.1 Nocardiopsis exhalans | reverse complement strand
GTGGTCAACGCCGCCGTGGTGACCGTCCACGACACCTTCGCCTCGCCCTCCGAATACCCCGGGGCGCGCCCGCGCGGCGACGAGGAACTCGACACCGACCCCGCCCGGGGCGGCTTCACCACCACGCGGACCTACGAACCGGGGGAGACCGTCACCCTGCCGCTGGTCGGCATCCGCCCCACCGAAGTCCCCGAACAGGCCGTACAGGCCGCCGCCCCTGAACCCTCCGGAGACACAGTGCCCTCCGGGGACACCATCGAGGGCGTGGTCTGGCTGGACGTGGCCCTGGGCGGCGAGGCCGGGACCATCGAGGACGGCGAGAACGGCATGCCCCGCATGACCGTCGACGCCCTCCGGGACGGTCAGGTCGCGGCCAGCGCCACCACCGGCGACGACGGCCGCTTCATCCTCACCGGGCTGGAGCCGGGCGAGTACGAGGTCCACCTGGCCGCGGACAACTTCACCGAACCCTTCCGCGGTCTGACCTGGCTTGGCCCCACCCTGATCACCCCGGTGATCATCTCCTCGTGGGTGTGGATCATGACCGGTTTCGCCATCACGTTCATCGCCGCGGGACTCGCCGCTATCCCCAGGGACGCCCTGGAGGCGGCCCGGGTCGACGGCGCCACCGAATGGCAGGTGTTCCGCAAGGTCACCATCCCCCTCCTGGGGCCGCTGCTGCTGGTGGTGTTCGTGACCCTGATGATCAACGTCCTGAAGATCTTCGACCTCGTGTTCGTGATCGCACCCGGATCGGTCCAGGCCAACGCCAGCGTGATCGCCCTGCAGATGTGGCAGGTGTCCTTCGGTGCGGGCGGAAACCAGGGGCTGGGCAGCGCCCTCGTGGTCCTCCTGCTGGTCCTCGTCCTGCCGATCGTCTACTTCAACATCCGCCGATTCCGACGGGAGCGCTCGTGACCACCACGCCCCAGCAGTCTCCCTCCGTCGTCGAGGTGACGGTCTCCGGTGCCCCGCGCCGCGGGCTGGCCTCACGGCTCGTCTCCCGACTGGGATCGGGCACCCTCCAGGCGGCGCTGGCCCTGGTCGCCCTGTTCTGGATGGTGCCGGTCGTCGGCCTGCTGCTGGTGTCGCTCCGCTCGGAGGCGGACAACACCAACAGCGGCTGGTGGACGGTCCTGCTCAAGCCCACCGAACTCACGCTGGACAACTACCGGACGCTGGTCGGCAACGACGTCCTCGTCCAGTCGTTCCTCAACACCGTCTACATCTCGGTACCCGCCACCCTGCTGGTCGTGGGCATCGGCGCACTGGCCGCCTACGCGCTGGTGTGGATGGACTTCCCCGGCCGCGACTGGATCATGGTGGCCGTGGTCGGCCTGCTGGTCCTGCCCATCCAGGCGGCGCTGATCCCCATCTCCCAGCTGTACGGGGCCCTGGGGATCTTCGGCTCCATCACCGGCGCGATCCTGTTCCACGTCGCCTTCGGGCTGCCGTTCGCGGTGTTCCTGCTGCGCAACTTCTTCGTGAACATCCCGCGGGACCTGCTGGAGGCGGCCCGGATGGACGGCGCCAGCGAGTGGCGGATCTTCCGCAGGGTCGTCCTGCCGGTGGCCCGCCCCGCGCTGGCCTCGCTCGCGGTCTTCCAGTTCCTGTGGGTGTGGAACGACATGCTGGTCGCCCTGGTGTTCACCAGCCCCGACTCCGCCCCGCTGACCGTGGCGCTGCGCTCGCAGCTGCGCCAGTTCGGCACCAACATCGACGTCCTGGCCTCCGGGGCCTTCCTGTCCATGCTGGTTCCGCTGCTGGTCTTCTTCGCCTTCCAGCGCCACTTCGTCCAGGGGGTGTTCGCTGGCTCCGGCAAGTAGACCCCACCGGGTCCCACCAGACCCCGCCTGAACCAGGCGGCCACGGTCGCACTCCCTCGTTCCGACCGCTACCGGCCGTCCCGGGCCCCGCGGAACCCACTCCCTCCGCGGGGCCCGCTTTCGTTGCCCGTCAGCGCATCCGGCACCGGTCACCGGGCCGCGCCCTCAGCGCGGCGGCAGCTCCGGGGCGCGTTCTCCGGCCATCCACAGCCCCAGGCCGTGCCGGTCCACCAGGACCATCCCGTCACCGGCCTCGCGCACGGCCTCCCGGGAGAACCCGTTCGAGGCCACGAACATCCCCAGGTAACCCCGGTGCCCTCCGGCCAGCGCACCGAGGAAGGCCCGTACCTCGTTGGGTGGTACCGGTTTGCGCCAGCGCTTGCACTGCACGGCCAGCGGTCTGCCGTCCGGGGTCTGCGCACGCAGGTCCACGCCGCCGTCGGAGGCCCCGCCGACCACCGCCACCCTGGTGTAGCCGTGGGTGCGCAGCAAGCGCGCCACGTGGTGCTCGAACTGCGTCCCCGACATCGTGTCGATCCCCGCGATCCCGGTGCGCGAGACGATCCACCGCTCCCGGGCCAGCCGCACCCGCGACCACGCCCACCAACCCAGCCCGGCCGCCGCGACCACCACTGCCAGACCGACGGACAACAGCACCCCCGGGCGTTCGGCGTTGTCGAACAGCCATCCCAACCCGAGCAGGAGCACCAGCGCCGTCAGCGGCAGCGCGCCCCGCAACCTTCGCACCCAACGCCGCCGCCCGCCGCGCCCGCGTTGCCCGCCTCGCCCGCGCCGACCCTGCCGCACACTCACGTTCCTCCCTGGGGGTGGGGACATACCGGGGCACATCATGCCACGGGGTGCACACATTCCCCCGGGACGTTCGGCCCGGGGTGACCAAGCCGACCACCGCACCCAGCCGAGGCCGGTCCCGACTGTCTCCGGGCACTGCCAGAATGGCCCAGTCGTGGTTTCGCACCCGGGGGTGTGCGGACGGGGGACACGAGTACGGGCACGAGTACACGGGGGTGCAGTGGTGGCCGAGCGCAGGGCTCTGGATCTGGACGCTCTCGCGGTCAGCGACCGCTTCCGGCTGTTCAACTTCACCCGGCGCGACGACCACGTCACCTACCTGTGGATCCTGCGCGCCGTGGACCGCCTGCGCGAGGTCCACCAGGTCCAGGTCGGCGCGGACGAGGTCGCCGCGACCCTGCGCGAACTCACCGCCGCCCACGCCGAGGCGCCCGAAATCCCCGCCCAGGGCCTGCGCCACCGGCTGGACGAGCTCGCCGCCGACGGCGTGGTGCACCGCTTCGACGACGCCTCCCGCGCCGGAACCCTGGCCCGCTACCGCAACCGCCAGTCCGTCTACCAGTTCAGCGAACTCGGCTACCGCGCCTACCACGCGGTCGAGAACCTGCTCGGCGCCCGGGCCGAGGACGTCAACCTGTCCCGCCTGGTCTTCTCCGACGTCCTGGAGGACCTCGGGGCGCTGGCCGAGGCCAACCGCACCGGCCGGGTCGAGGACGTCTACCGCCGCCTGTCCCGACTGGACGCGGTCATGGAGGACATGGGCCGCCGCTCCGCCCAGTTCCACGTGACCCTCGGCGAGATCCTGCGCTCCACCGAGGCCTCCTCCGAGGTCTTCCTGCGCCACAAGAACGCCCTGCTGGTCCACATGTCCGACTTCATGGCGGAGCTGGACCGCTACCTGCCCCGGCTGGACCGGGCCGTGCACGAGGTCGAGGCCACCGGCCTGAGCACCCTGCTCTCCCGCGCCGCCGACGTGGACGAACGCCTCTTCATGGACCGGACCGAACGCCTGGAGGACTGGTCGCGCCGCTGGTGGGCGGTGCGCGCCTGGTTCGCCTCCGAGAGCGGGGCGCCCACCCGCGCCGCCGAACTCGGCCAGGCCACCCGCTCCGCCGTCTCCGGGGTCGTCGCCCTGCTGCGCCAGATCACCGAGGCCCAGCGCGGCGGAGTCAACCGCTCCACCCAGCTGCGCCACCTGGCCGCGTGGGTGTTCGACACCCCCGACGACGGCGCCGCGCACGCCCTCATGGGCGCCGCCTTCAACACCCGTTCCGCCCGCCACCTGGGCGTGGCCCACGAGGACGGCGACGAGTTCGCGCCCACCGACTCCTGGCACGACGCCGCCGGGGTCGAGGTGTCGGTGACCCTGTTCCGCAGCGACCGCTCACCCACGCACGGCGTCCCCAAACCGGTGCGCAGGGACACCGGCGCCCGCTCCGAACTGCGCCGACGCCAGACCGAGGACCGTGAGGCCGAACGCGCCTCCGCCACCCGCCTGGTCCAGGAGGGGGCACACCACCGCGTCCTCGACGACAGCGACACCAAGGTGCTGCTGCGGCTGGTCACCAAGGCCCTGGAATCGAGGTCGGTGGTCGCCGGACGGATGAGCTCGGCCACCGGCGACGACGCGGGCACCCTGGTCAAACTGGTCCCCAGCGACCAGGGAAGCACCGTGCGCACCTCGCAGGGCAGCCTCCACCTGCCCGGTTTCCGCCTCGAACTCGCCTCCCGCGCCCGGGGCACCCGCAGCGCCCGCGGCGCTGACGGCACCCGGGGTGACCAGAGCACGCCCACCAGGAAGGGGGACTGATGGCCCGGCGGAACCGCCCCCGCGTCGAGGACGTGGACCTGGGCTCCTACCAGCAGGCCGTGCGCAAGGTCCTCACCTGCGACGTCATCACCGCCGCCCGGCCACGCCCCGGCGTACTCGACCAGGTCCTGTACTGGGCCGACCAGATGACCGAGGACCTGCGCGCCCTGTTCGGGTACACCCTCATCGCCACCACCGACCACGTGCGGCTGGTCCGCGAGCTCGACCTGCTCGACCCCACCCAGCGCCAGACCTTCGCCCGCAAGGGCAAACCCTTCGACCGCCGCCGCCTGGCCTACCTGTGCCTGCTGCTGGCCGCCTTCCAACGCTCCCAGGTCGAAATCAGCCTCGGTGACCTGGTCAAGCGCCTCACCCCTTCGGCCAACGAGATCCAGGGCCTGGGCTACGACCCCACCGACTCCACCCACAAGGCCGCGCTGGTCGACGTCACCCACTGGCTGCTGGACCGGGGCGCCCTGCACCTGTCCGACGGCTCCGTCGAGGCCTGGGCCCGCGGCGGCGAGCAGGGCGACGCGCTCTTCGACATCGACCACGAGATCTGCGAGGTCCTCTTCCGGCCCACCCGGCCGGTCCAGCACCTGAACAGCGCCTCCGGCCTGCTCAGCGACGCCCTGGGCCCGGACGCCTCCCGCGAACGCGCCGCCCGGCGCGCCCGCCGCCTGCTGGTGGAGTACCCGGTGGTGTACTACGCGGACGTCGAACCCGAGGTCGCCGCCGCCCTGCGCGGCAAGGGCCCGGCCGAGGAGGTGGCACGCCTGACCGGCACGAAGCTGGAACGCCGCGCCGAAGGGGTCCTGCTGGCCGATTCCTCCGGTACCTTCACCGACCGCGCCTTCCCCGGCAGGGGAGGGGCCGTCACCCGTACCGCCGGGCTGCTGCTGGCCCAGATCGCCAACCACTTCGAGGAGTCCTGGGCCGCCCTGGCCCACCTGCCCGCCCCGGGCCCCGTCCACGAGCACCCCGAGCTGGTCGCCCGGATCGACGCCGGGGTCCCGCAGGAGGGCGTCGTCACCGAACTGGCCTGGGCCGAGGCCGGACACGCCCCGACGCTCGCCGAGCCAGCCTCGGTGCCGCTGGTGGAGCGCGAACGCCTGGAGGAGATGGTCGCCGACCTGTTCGAGGAGTTCGGCGCGTCCTCCTTCACCGCCAGCTGGCAGCAGGACCCGCAGGGGCTACTCGACGCCGCCCTGGCCCTGCTGACCGACCTGTCCCTGATCCGGCCGCTGCCGGGCGGGGTCCTGGTCACGCCCGCCGCCCTGCGGTACCGCAACATCCGGGGCGCGCTGCCCGAACGCCCCGACACCGGGCTGCTCCCGTTCGGCTCGCTGGACCCGACGGCCGGCGACACAACTGAACCCGAAGCCCCCGTCACCCAACCAGAGCCCGCAGAGACCGAAGGAACCGAGGAACCCGCGCCATGACCCGCAGGAGCGACCGCTTCCGGCCCAGCCGGGCCGGTGTCGTCAACGTCTGGGACTACGTCGACGAGGAGTTCGCCTTCGCCGACGGCCGCCTCGTCCTGCGCGGCCACAACGGTTCGGGCAAGACCAAGGCGCTGGAGGTGCTGTTCCCCTTCGTCCTGGACGGCTACACCGACGCCCGCAGGCTGGACCCCTTCAGCGGCCAGAACCGCACCATGAAGTCCAACCTCCTCTACCGGGGCGACGAGTCCGCCTACGGGTACGTGTGGATGGAATTCGCCCGCGACAGTGATGACGCGGGCACGACCGAGACCGTCACCCTGGTCATCGGCCTGCGCGCGCACCGCCACCGCGACGGGGTCAGCCCCTCCTTCTTCGTCACCGACCAGCGCCTGGGCGTGGACTTCGGGCTGCTGGCCACCGACGGGCGCCCGCTCACCGAACGCCAGCTCAAGGCGGCCCTGGGCGAGGACGCCCACCACTCCACCGCCGCCGACTACCGCCGGGCCGTCGACGCGCGCCTGTTCGGACTGGGGGAGCGCTACGTCCAGCTCCTGGACCTCCTGCTCGCCCTGCGCCGCCCGCTGCTGGCCAAGGACCTGGACCCGGAGAAGGTCTCGCACACCCTCACCGGCGGCCTCAGCCCCCTCGACGACGCCCTCGTCGACCAGGCCGCACGCGACTTCGCCAACCTCGCCGCCGTGCAGAGCCGCTTCGCCAGCGCCAAATCCGCCCACGAGGCCGCCCGGACCTTCACCGGCGTCTACGCCGACTACCTCACCGCCAACGCCCGCCACCGGCTGTCCCGGGTCGCCGCCGCCACCGACCAGGCCGACACCCACGCCCGCACCGTCACGGAGGCCGCCACCGAACTGGACCGGGCCACCGAAGCACGCGAGCAGGCCCGCGAACGCGCCGACCAGCTGGCCAAGGAGTCCGAACGCCTGGACGCCCAGTGCGCCACCCTGCGCCAGCACGAGACCCTGCGCGACCAGCAGGCCCTCCAGGTCCGGCGGGAGAACAACGAGGCGCGCGCCCGCCAGATCGCCACCCAGCAGGCGCGGGTGCGCGCCCAGGAGGAGGAGATCTCCCGGCTGAGCGGAGAGGCCGCCCGTGTCGCCGAACGCGTCGAACGCGAGCGCGCCCGCGCCGAGGACCTGCGCACTGAACTCAGCGCGGCCGCCGAGGCCTCCGGCATCGTTCACGATGCCGAGGGGGAGGTGGACACCGGTGACGACCTGCCCGAGACAGCTCGGGGCCGTGCCAGCGCCCGGCTCGACGACGTGCGCGCCGTACGCGAGCGCCTCAACGCCCAGGACCGCGCCGAGGACGGCCGGGCCCGCACCGAAGCCGCCGCCACCCGGGCCGAGGACACCCTCGGCGAACGCGAAACCGAGTGCGCCAGGGCCGAGGAGAAGCTCACCGAGCTCCGCGCCACCGTCGCGCAGAACCTGGACGCCTGGTCCGAGCGCTGGGAGATCGTCGGCCCCGAGTCCCTGACGGCCCTGCGGGACACCCTCGACCACTACGGCGAACCCGGCACCGCCACCCTCGCGCAGGTGTTCAACGAACAGCTCCACGACCAGCAGCTACAGGCGGCCACCCGCGCCAACGCCCTGGAGTCCGAACAGAGCCGACTGGGCGAGGAACTGGCCGCGGTCCGCCGCGAACGCGACCACATCGCGGCCGAACGCGACGACGCCCCGCCCGCCGACCCCCTGCGCCCCGCCCCGCGCGAAGGCCGTCCCGGAGCGCCGCTCTGGCAGCTGGTCCGCTTCGCCGAGGGTCTGACCGAGGACCACGCCGCCGCGGTCGAGGGCGCCCTGCACGCGGCGGGCCTGCTCACCGCCTGGATCCACCCCGACCCCGGCCTCACCCGCGATGCCCTGGCACAGGGCGAGGCCGACGCCTACCTGCTCCCCGCCGAACAGGGCGCTACCGGCGCCAACGGAGGGACCCTCGCGGACGTCCTCGTGCCCGAGACCCAGGAGCACGTCCCCGCCGACACGATCGCCCGGGTCCTGGCCTCGATCCCCTTCAACGACGGGGCGAGCGACGCGCTCGTCGGAGTGGACACCCCTGCCGCCGGAGTGGACACCCGGGCCCGCTTCCGCCTCGGACCCCTCACCGGTGCCCGCCCCAAGGCCGCCGCCGAGTTCATCGGTGCCACCAACCGCGCCCAGCGCCGCCGCGAGCGCCTGGCCGCCCACGACACCCGCATCGAAGAGCTCTCCGCCCGCCGCGCCGAACTCGGCGACCGCCTCGCCCGGGCCCACGAGCTCCTCAAGGACTTCGACCGCGCCCGCGCCGACCTGCCCGACGCCACCGAGGCCGCCAAAGCCCTGCGCGCTCTCGAACGCCACTCCACCCTCCTGGCCTCGGCCCGCGCCGCACGCGCCGAGGCCCGCCGCGACCTCGACGCCGCCGTCGCCCAGGTGGACGCCGAACGCCGCCAGGTCCGCACCGCGGCCGCCGAACGCGCCATGCCCACCCGCCGGGAGGACGTCGACGCGGTCGCCGCCGCGGCCGAGGCCTTCCAGGACACCGCCCGGAACCTGCGCGCCGCACGCGCCGACATCGCCGAGTACGAGCGCGACCTCACCGGGCGCCGGGACACCGTCACCCGTCTGACCGAAGCGCTCGACAGCGACCGCGCCGACCTCGACCAGAGCCGCACCGACCACGCACGCGAGACCGAGGAGCTGGCCACCCTGGAGGCGGCCATCGACGCCCCGGCCCGCGACCTCCTCGACCAGCTCGAACAGGCACAGAGCCAACTCCGCGAGGTCCAGAAACGGCACCGCGCCGCCACCGCCGAGGCCTCCCGCGAGCACGACCGATGCGTGCGCTCCGAAACCCTGCGCGACAGCGGCCGCCACTCCCTGGCCCAGGCCCTGGGCACGCTCTTCGAACACGCCGCCGCCTTCGCCGGACTCACCCAGCCCGCCGTACGCGCGGTCATGGGCGTGGACACCTCCGGCGCCTGGCCGGTCCCCGACCAGTGGCCCGCGCCCGAGGAGGCAGCGGAGCGCCTGCTCACCGGGCAGGCCGCCACCGTCCGCGAGATCCTGCCCGGGGCCGCCGCCGCCCTGCTGGACGGTTTCGCCGAGGCCGTCGGCACCAAGGACGTCGGCGACGCCGAGCTCAAGACCGCCGGGACCCGCATGTCCCAGGCACTGCGCACCTTCCAGGAGGCACTCGGCGGTGACGCCGAGGGCTACCGCGTGGACCACGAGGTCGGTGCCAGCGGCCTGGTCACCGTGCACGTCAACGACGAGAACGGCCGCAACCCCGTCTCCGCGTTCGCGCGCGCCGTCGCCGAACGCGTCGAGGAACAGGGCGCGCTCCTGCGCGAGGAGGAACAGGGGGTCCTGGAGGACGAACTGCTCAGCGGGATCGCCCAGCAGATCCACGACCGGGTGCGCGCCGCCAAACTCCTGGTGCGCGCCATGGACCGCGACACCCGCGCCCGCCCCATGTCCTCCGGTACCCGGGTGGGCATCCGCTGGTCCCGCTCGGACGGCCTCGGCGACCACCAGCGCCGGGCCACCGAGCTCGTCCGCCACGACGGTTCCGGGCTCGGCCCCCGGGGCCTGGGCGAACTCCGCGCCGTCCTGCGCGAGATGATCCGCGACTACCACGCCCGGCACCCCCGCGCCAGCCACAAGCAGGTCCTGGCCGCGGTTCTGGACTACCGCGACTGGTACCGCTTCGAGCTGCGCCTGGCCGAACCGGGCAAGGACGAGGTCACCCTCACCAAGAACAAGCATGAGCAGATGTCCGGCGGCGAGAAGTCCGCCGCCATCCACCTGCCGCTGTTCGCCGCGGCCAACGCCCTGTACTCCTCGGCCGCGCCCACCTGCCCGCGCGTGGTCGCCCTCGACGAGGCGTTCGCGGGCATCGACGACCGTTACAAGCCCGAACTCATGGGCCTGACCGTCACCTTCGACCTCGACATGTTCATGACCGGCCACGACCTGTGGGTGCACTACGACACCGTCCCCATGGCCGCGCACTACGACATGCACCACGACAAGGCCAGCCACACCGTCTCCGCCCTGCTCATGCTCTGGGACGGCGAGCAGACCCTGGACGCCGACGCCGGTTTCGCGGGCAACGAGGAGCTCGCCGCGCAGCTGCTCGGCATCACCCCGACCCGCTACGTGCCCCAGTCCACCGCGGGCACCCTCCTGGACGAGGCGGCCATGTGAGGACCCCGGGGGCCAGCGACCCGGTGCGCGGCATGCGACGTACCGGGGCCGCCGAAACCGGAAAAACGAACTGAGAAATTCTTTTTTCTGCTCGCATCCGCTGCTTTCCAGTGAGAAATGGCAGGTAGCGGCCGTGTGGCCGGAGTGGCAGGAGAAAGTACCCGGGGTTTGTGGCGCGGAGAACTCCCCATTGGTTAAGATCTCAGCTCCCGATCGTTGGAGCTCGAAATGACGGAACGTTTTCTCCGCACGATCGAAGTGCCGCTGGGTGACGAAGGGGCGGAAACGGTCCTGGTTCAGGTGCGCACCGCGGACGATTCCATTGTTCCGGTGGGTCGAGGCGACCGTTCCGTCGCGCGGGCCAGGAAAACCTTCTCCCAGATGCTCGGTACCGTACGGCCGGTCGCGGAGAGCTTCGTCGGGCAGGTCAAGGCAATGGCGGACGCCCCGGAGGAGGTCACCCTGGAGTTCGGGATCTCGCTGTCCGCGGAAGCGGACCTGGTCATCGCGAGCACCACCACGGAGGCCAATTTCTCGGTGAGCCTGAAGTGGAGAAGCAAGCCCGAAGCGAAAGACGGGTGACGTGCCACGTCAGCTGACCGCGACCGGCCGGACGCGGGTGGCTTCCGATGAATGGGCAAGGGCTTCGATGACGGGAACGTGTCCGCCCGCCCCGCCCGACCGCGGCCTCGGGCCCGGGGAGTAATGTGCCCGTAGTCCAGGCTAAACACCCCGGGCACGATGTGGGAAGAAGTACGCGATGACGGTCATCGAGAAGGTCGCCGACCTCGTCGGCAAGTGGTTCGCACTCCTGGTCCTGGCCGGGGCGATCATCGGGATGCTCGTCCCGGCGCAGGCTTCGCTCATCACACCCCACGTGCCCCTGCTGCTCGGCATCATCATGTTCGGCATGGGCCTGACGATGCGCCCGGTGGACTTCGCCATCGTGGCCAAGCACCCCAAGGCCGTGCTGCTCGGGGTGGCCGCCCAGTACACGGTCATGCCCCTGCTGGCCTGGGGCATCGCGCACTCGTTCAACCTGCCGCCGCTGCTGGTGGTCGGCATGGTCCTGGTCGGCGCCTCACCCGGCGGCACCGCCTCCAACGTCATCGTCTACCTGGCCCGCGGTGACGTGGCGCTCTCGGTGGCGATGACCTCCATCTCCACCATGCTGGCGCCGTTCGTGACCCCGCTGCTCGTGCTGGGCCTGGCCGGTTCGACCCTGCCGGTCTCCGCGGGCGACCTGTTCCTGTCGATCCTGCAGGTCGTGCTGCTCCCCGTCGTCGGCGGCCTGCTGCTGCGCACCTTCGCCGACCGCTTCGTGACACCGCTCCTGCCGCTGATGCCGCTGGTCTCGGCCACCGGCATCGTGCTGGTCGTGGCCGGTGTGGTGGGCGCCAACGCCGACGCCGTGCTCACCACCGGCCTGCTGCTGGCCCTGGCCGTGATCGCGCACAACACCCTCGGCCTGACCGTCGGCTACCTGGTGGGGTACTTCGGCCGTATGCCCGAGTCCGCGCGCCGCGCGGTGAGCGTGGAGGTCGGCATGCAGAACTCGGGGCTGGCCGCGAGCCTGGCCACCACCCACTTCGAGCCCATCGCCGCGCTGCCCGGGGCGCTGTTCTCGGTCTGGCACAACCTGTCCGGTGCGGCCGTGGCCACCTACTGGGCCCGCAAGGCTCCCAAGGACGCGGAGGGCGCCGAGGAGGCCAGGGAACCCGAGCGTTCCTGACACGCCGGAGCTTGCCCCACACCCGTCTCACGTGACACGCTCGGCCTCTGACATCTCCCTGACATCCCCCACGCGGAACGAGGACGGATCACGTGGCCGCCCGAAAGAAGAAGCGCAAGCCCGGACGCGGTAAGAACGACATCCACCGGGGCCCCACCCGCGACCCGGGGCCGACCGGGAACGTGGGCTGTTACTTCATCTTCTTCTCGATGCTCGCCATCGGCCTGATCGTCCTGCTGCTGGAGATCCTCACCTAAGATCGCCGAGCTCCGCCCGGGCCGTCATCGGCTGAAGCTGCGCACAGGTCGGGGCGGGCGCGCCCCAGCACGTCGGGCAGGTACTTCGGGCCGACCACTTCCTGCTCCCGCCACGGCTCGGGTCCGGCCGGGAACCTCCACCTTGGGCGCCAGGTGGAGGTGGAGGACCAGCCGGGCGGTGTGTCTGCGGGAACCGCATCCTGCACATCCTGGGGGAGCGGTCCCGGCGCAACCGGGACGGGTTCGCGAACACGCACGTCGAATCCCTGTCATGGGCCCGAACAGACCGCTGACCCCCGTCGCCGAGCGACGGGGGTTTCAATACGGGAATCTGCTGGAGAAACTCGGGGCTCAAGGACCGGACGGGTCCCGCCGCGACCGGGACCCCACGGGACACCCGAGCATGCGGCTGTCCCGTGCGCCCCAACCCCTGAGCTGCCAGTGGCAGCTGAGGACTTGGGACTTCCCCGAGAATCGCAAGGACTCCCTGGTCGGAGTACCCCAAGGGTTTCGGGGCCTCAGTCCCGAAAAACATGGAACCGTCTCCGAAGCGCTGCCTGAAGTGGTGTCAAAAAAACGGATTCGGTATCAGAGCACATGAAAAAGGCCGGTTCCCAAGGGGAAACCCCTCGGAGAGTGACCCTGCGAGGTGGCTCCCAACGCCTGTGTTACGGAACGGAGCGGCGGACTCGCTCGGGGAACTCACCGACACCCTCTGGACGGTCTGGCCCCGGAGGGGCAGGGCAGGGCCGTCGAACGGTGGGTGACCGACACGATCGGGCTGCTTTCCGTGCGGGGGCGAGGAACACGGCGAACCTGGCCAGGCCGTGACAAAGCTGTGAGCAGGCCACGATCCGTGGTCTTCGCGCCGGTGAACGGGACCGTCCCGAACGGTCCCGCCCGAAGGCCCTCCCCACGCCTCAGCGCGTACTTCCACGGATTGCCTGTTCCCACACCCGGTGGACCTGGCCTGAAACGGCCATCAGTGATCATCCGAGGCAGCCACACGGACACCCGGCCGCTGCGAGGCTGATCGCATGCGACACATCGTCCCCTGCTCCGGTCTTCTCGTGCTCGCCCTCCTGGCGACCCCGAACGTTTCCGTCGAACGCCTCGCGGGGAGCCCGCCGCCCCCGAGCACACCGGGATCGGCCCCGCCCCTCCAGTGCGGCCCCCGCCGCCCCGTTCCACTCCCGCGCAGGCCACCGCACTGCGGCTACCGGTAACCCTGCGACGTCGGCGTGCCCCCGAAGGTTTCCGAAGGGGCACGCCGTCGCCCCGCGCAGCGCGGTGTCCCTGGACTCTCCGGACGGTCTGCCCGCCAGGAATCAGTTCTCCAGGAACCGGTACCCGAACTGCTCCAGGCGGGTCCTCGCCCGCGCCAGCTCCTCCTCGGTGAACAGCGGAGCGAACTCCGGCCGCAGCACCAGCGCCTCCACCGTCAGGTCCAGCCGCCCCCGCTCCCACAGGTTCGCGAACCCGTCGGAGACCGCGGGGGAGTTCAGCAGCTTGCGGGCCGTGCCCAGCGGCCCCAGCTCGGAGATCATGCCCAGGAAGAACGAAGCGGTGTAGTCGGCCTCGTTCTTGGCCCGCTCGTACACCGAGAGCATCGCCCGACCGAAATCGGCGGTCTGGGGGCCCTCGCCAGAACCCTCCTCCGGTTCCGCGAACCGGTCCCGCTCCACTTCACCCACGGCCTCCCCGGCCGCCTCCTGACCCAGCCGGCTCACGAAACCCAGCAGCGAGTCCACCGAGGTGAAGACCTCATAACCCAGCTCCTGCAACCTGGGCAGGTCCGCCTGATCGGGGTCCAGCTCCAGGACGACCGGCTTGCCCAGGCCGTGCTGGAGGCCGTCCGGCCAGAACGCCTCCGCTTCGGCGATCGCCCGACCCCGCTCCGGGTCGTTGATCTCGGCGTCCAGCTCGGGCTTGGCGAAACCCAGCCGGAGCAGCTCGTCCACCATCTCCTGCACCTGCACCGAACGGGCGTCGTCGGGCTCGTCGGCCAGAACCGTCACCGGGCGCAGCGCCTCCTCCCCGGAGCCCTCACCGCCCGAGGCCAGCCCGCCGAGGAAGGTCTCCGCCGCCTCGGCCAGCAGCTCCCGGCGGGCGGCCAGGAACTCCTCGTAGTTCTCCACCTTCCACAGCTCGGGGTCGGTGGGGATCCACTGCGAGGCCAGCACACCGGGGTGGCGCGCCTCGACCTCGGCGAAGTACTCCTCGGGCGTGAGGTCGGCGACCTCCAGGTTGGTCTGCTGGGTGAGGAAGCAGAAGTTCGCGATCGCGTTCACCTGCCTGCTCTCGTACCTGTTGCGCAGCACCTTCTTGGGGAAGATGTGGTGGACCTGCAACGAGGACAGGCGTCCCAGGGACTCGGCCCGCAACTCCAGACCACTGCCGAAGTCCCGGGCGCCGTGCACCCGGGTCAGCATGTACAGCAGCGGGTAGAACCGGGCGCCCTTGGTCGCGCCCTCGAAGTCGTGCGGGCGGATATCCAGGTTCCCGCCGCGCAGCCGGGCCAGGGAATCGATCAGCCCGTCCACCCCCGAACTCTTCAGGGTGTCGTAGTCGACCTGCAGGTAGGTCTCCGTGGAACCCGTGTAGCGCCCCCACAGGGCGCTGTGCACGTACCAGTACAGGACCCTGTCCCGGTGCCGGGCGTCGTCGAAGCGGCCCCCGTTGAGCTCCAGCAGCCGTGAGACCACCGGCAGCGCGTACCGCCCCATCAGCACCCGGTCGTGGTCCAGGCCGAGCCTGCCCGAGACCGCGTCCAGGAACGTGCCCACGTGGTTGACCGAACCCTCCAACGCCCGTTGGAAGGCGGGCGCGTCCACCTTGTCCAGGGCGGTGAACAGGGCCCGGCCCGAGGCGACCGCGGTGGCGTTGCGCAGCAGCCAGTCGAGGCTGAACGAGAACCCGGCCTCCTCCCACCGGCCCAGCGCCGAACGCATGGACGTGCGCGCCTCCGGCCACTGGGCGCACAGCTTGGCCAGCGCCAGGTCGCCCTTGGACAGCTTGGTGCCGCCGGAGTTGACCCGGTTGAAGATGTCCACGACCTCGTCGACGGTGCGCTCCGCCCCGGTGATCTCCTCCTGCGGGAAGTTCTTGTCGACGATCTGGCTCAGCCGGTTGAGCCTGGTCAGGTACAGGTTGGCCTTGGCCGGGTCGTCGGCGAACCTGGTCAGGTAGGGGACCGGGCCCTGCTGGAACAGTTCGGTGACGTCCACCCAGTGCGGGTTGTCGGTCATCTTCAGCGGCCGGTAGAACTCGAACACCTCGGTGTCCACGTTGAACTGCAGCCCCGTGAACGCCTTGTCGTCACCCTCGAAGAACGCCGGGGCGCGCCCGCGGACCACCCCGTACAGGGAGCTGATGCGCTGCTGACCGTCCAGGAGCAGCAGGTGGGTACCGTTCCCCGCGCTGCCGCCGCGCACCGCCATCTCCTCGGCGGAGGTCTCCCACAGCAGCAGGCTGCCCACCGGGTGGCCCAGGTACATGGAACGCATCAGACCGCGCACCTGGTCGCGGTTCCACACGTAGCCGCGCTGGAACTCCGGCAACAGCACGGTTCCGGCGTCGATCTGGTCGAGGAGCATGGACAGTTTCGCCATGGGGGCTGTCTTTCTCGTCGGGGGTTCTACGTCAGTTACGGGGGTCAGCGGTCCAGAACCGCTTCGAGGAAGGGGCTCGGCGAGCGGTGCCAGCTCACGCTCAGCTGCTCGCGCGCCCGCGTGCACGCCACGAACAGCAGACTCCGCTCCCGCAACAGGTCGCGGGCGTGCGCACCGGGGTCCTCCTCCTCAGGGGTGACGCTCCGCGGTGCGGGCAGCTGTTCCCCGCCCACGCCCACCACGGCCAGGCAGCGGAACTCCAACCCCTTCATCCGGTGCATCGTGCCGACCGGGACACTGCCGACCGCCTGCCCCTTGGCCAGCGACCGGGCCGGCAGCCCTGCCTCCTCCAGGGCCAGTACGGCCTGCTCCACCGCGCGCTTGGAGCGGGCGGCCACCCCGATCTCGTCGGGCAGCACCCCGGCCTCCGCCCAGGAGCCCACGGTCTCCTTCAGGTACCCCAGCTCCGCCTCCCAGGTGGCGGCCCCGTGCAGCACCGGTTTCTCACCGCGGATCTCGGACCGGCAGCCGGCGATGGAGTCCAGGCCGCCGTCCATGTCGTCCACCGGTTCCCCGAGGACCAGTCCCAGACTCCACCCGAGGATCTGCGCGGTGGTCCGGTAGTTGATCCGCAGCTTGCTGGAACGGCCGCGGATGTTCACCCCGACCTCGGCCAGGCTCACCTTGGGGCCGTACACCCGCTGGTGGGTGTCGCCCGCGACGAACAGGTCGTCCCCCGCCTCTGCCGCCGCCGCCCGCAGCAGCCGCCACTGACCCGCGTGCAGGTCCTGCGCCTCGTCCACCACCACGTGCCGGAACGGCTTCTCCGCACGTCCGGCCAGGATCCGGGCGGCCTCCTCGCTCACCGTCTCGTGGGTCCACAGCCCTCGCTCGCCTAGCAGGTTCCGGAAGGAGTGCACCGCCTGCCACACCTGGGCCTTGCGCGCCGCGTTCAACCCGCGCCCCCGACCGGTGCGCTTGGCCTCCAGGTAGGCCTGCGCGTCCTCGACCCGGCGGGTCAGCACCACCTGGCGCCACTCCTGGGCCAGGAACGAGGGCGACAGGTCGACCCCCAGCCCGGCCACGACCTCCTGCCACAGCGCGCGTTCGCGCGCGGGGTCCAACAGGTCGGGCTGGCCGTGCTCCTCCCGGAACACCCGGTGCGCCAGCCGGTCCACGTGCTCCACCCGGATCCGCCCCAGAACCTCCTCGGGGTTCTCGCTCCGGGACTCCACCAGCAGCCGCAGCTGCGCCTCCAACGCGGTCGCCAGAGTCGAGGTGAACGTGGTCAGCAGGACCTCGCCCTCCCCGCGCTCGGCCAGCCGCTGGGCGCGGTGCAGCGCCACCACGGTCTTGCCGGTCCCGGGCCCGCCGCTCACCCGGGCGGGACCGCCGTAGGACGCCTCGACCACCGCGCGCTGGGCCGGGTGCAGGTAGATCCGCCACAGGTCGAACGGCGACTCCAGCGCCGCCGTCAGCTCCTCGGGGCCCTCCACCAGCAGCACACGGTCCGGGCTGCGCCGCACCGCCGCGTCCAGGTCCTCGGGGTCCACCTCGCCCTCGACGATGGCCGCGCCCATCTCCTCCCAGACCTGCTCGGGGGTGAGCCCCGCCGCCAGCCCGTAGAGCACCTCCCACTGGACGGCGGGCAGCAGCCCGCGCGCCGCCTCCAGCTGGAAGACGTCGGTCAGCGTCCGGGCGAACCCCAGGGTCTGCTCGTCCACGCCCAGGCGGCGCAGGTCCGCGTCCTTCACGTCCTCGAACAGCCGGGTCGGCACGTGCTCGGCGACGCGTTCCAGGTGCGGCAGGGTGGAGTCGATCGTGTCGACGTCGCGCACCTCGATGCCACCGGTCACGCTGTTCACCGAGGCTCTGCGCCGCCCGGCCCAGGCGTAGGCGTCGTCGTGCGGGAGCACCTTCATCAGCGTGTAGGTGTCGCCGTTCCTCGGGGCCAGGACCACACCCCGCCAGAACTGGTCCACGCGGATCGTGCGGAACCGGTCGTCCCGCGCGTGATTGATCTTCTCCAGGTGCAGGCCGGTGTGGGTGGCCTGCTCGAACTTGGCGAACACCTGGGTGACCCGTTCGCGTACGGGCTTCTCCAGGGCGGCGTACTCCGCCAGGAATTCCTTGGCGATGGCGAGCTGGGGCACGGCGTGCTTTCCTCGTCGTGGGGGGAGGTACCCGGCTCCGTAGGGGTCCGGTTTCGGCAAAGGGGCGGTCCCGAGTACCAGAACTGTGGCCACCAACCTAGCTGGACCGGTTCGTGTACGCACAGCCAGCGGTGCATCGTGTCCGGACGGTGCGCTCCTGCCGGACGCCCCGGACGCCCCGGACGCCCCGGACGCCCCGGGCGGCCCCGCCGGTCTGCCCCGGACGGTCCCGCGTACCTCCCGGTCCCGGTAACGTCTGCCCCGTGAATCGGCTCGACACTTTGGCAGCACATCTTCGTGCCCTCCCGCCCGCCCAGGTCGCCACCTTGTTGGGACAACTCCCACCGGAGGTCGTCGACCAATCTGAGTCCCACCGCGAACTGCTCTCCGAGCTGGGCTCGGTGGGCGCTCGGGCAGCGGTGTTCGAAACCCTCACCCGGGCCCAGTACGACCTGCTCGCGGTCGCGGCGGAGATCGCCCAGCCCGAGCCTGGGGGACCCCGCGCCCACCACAGGTCCGTCTTCTTTCACCCGTTCGGCCTGAGTGAGCCGCACTGGCTGGACCCCGAGGACCTGCTCGCCCGTGTCGATCACCACGAGCGCGCCTCGGGCACGGCGGCACGAGAGGCCCTGAACGGCCTGCTCGACAGGGCTCTGCTGTGGCCGAGTGAGTTCGGCCACCACCACCTCGCCCTGGGCGTCGACACCGCCTTCGGAACGCCCGAGGGCCACGCCCCCGCGGTGAACGACGCCCTCAGCAGAGCCTACGAACTCCCCGAACTGCGGCGGATCGCCCTGGCCCTGGGCCTGGACCCGACCAAGAAGCGCCGGGCACTCCAGGCCGAGGTCGTCGCCCGGCTAACCGACCCCGAACAGGTCCGGGCCCTGCTGAAGCAAGCGCCCCGGGGCGCCGTGGAACTGGTCGAACGGCTCACCTTCGAGGGCGGCCTCCTGGGCACTTACTGCTTCCAGAACGACGACTCGAACCCTACCGGCAGTTTCCGTTTCCGCCCCGACGGCGCCGGTGACACCGACACCGACTGGCTCGCCGAACACGGCCTCCTCGTCCCCCTGGCCCCGGAACGGGCACTGCTGCCCCGAGAGGTGGCCGAGGCCGTCCGCGCCAGCAGCGCCCCGCCCCTGTCCCTCACCCCTCCCGAACCCGTCGGCAGGGCGGTGGACCAGGAAGCGGTGCACGCACAGGCACAGGCCGCGCTGCTCGAAGCCCTCGCCGCCGTGGACCGCCTGGTCGCCGAGGTCGCCGAACGCCCGGCCGCCCTGCGCAAGTCGGGCGGTATGACCGTGCGCGACCGCAA
Organism: Nocardiopsis exhalans; assembly: GCF_024134545.1. Lineage (GTDB taxonomy): Bacteria > Actinomycetota > Actinomycetes > Streptosporangiales > Streptosporangiaceae > Nocardiopsis > Nocardiopsis exhalans. The sequence goes on along the minus strand of NZ_CP099837.1, from coordinate 4,359,752 downwards.
ACGCCTGGCCAAGGTGCTCGGTACCGATCCGGACCGCACCCGGCTGTGGATCGAGACGGCCTACGCCGCCGGTCTGCTGATGTCGGACGGCCCCCAGGTCACCGTCTCCGCCCGGGCGGGCGCGTGGGCCCGCTCCGAGTCCGCCGACCGGACCGTGTCACTGCTGGTGGCCTGGTGGAACCTGCCGGACGCGCCCACCTGGTGGCCCGACGGAGAGGACCCCGTCATCCCCGCCGGGGCGTTCCTGTCCGGCGCGGTAGCGCTGCGCCAGGGGCTCCTGCTGTCCATGGCCGACCTGCCCCCGGGCCAGGGCGTGGGGGTCACCTCCCGCGCGCTGTCCGACGCGGCCGGTCAGGGCGATTCGCTCACCGAACTGGGAGGCGTGCTGGAGACGGCCCTGTGGTACCGGCCCGCGGCCCAAGCCGTGGACGAGGCGGGCCCGTTGCTGTGGCACACCCTGTACGAGGCCGAACTACTGGGGCTGTTCGCGCACGGTGCCCTGACCGGCCTGGGCCGGGCCGTGGCCACCGGCGGAACGGGCCAGGCCCTGCGCGAGGCCGCCAGCGCACTCCTGCCTCCGGTGGAGGAGTGCGCCCGTTTCCAGGGCGACATGACGGCCGTGGTCACCGGAACTCCCTCCGCCCGGTTGGAGTCCCTACTCAACACCGTCGCCGAGCGGGAGAGCGACGGTTACGCGAGTACCTGGCGCCTGTCGCCGACATCGGTGCGTCGCGCTCTGGACGCCGGACACCCGGCGGAGGAACTGCTCGGGGACCTGGCCGGGGTGTCCGCCGACGGCAACCTGCCGCAGACGGTGGACTACCTGATCCGTGACACCGCACGCGGCCACGGCCGTATGAGTGTGCTGCCCGCTGCCTGTTGCGTGCGTTCTGCCGATCCCGCCCTGGTCCGGGAGATGGCGCAGAACCGGGGGCTCAAGGCGCTGCGCCTGCGCGCGGTGGCCGACACGGTCCTGGTCAGCGCCAAACCGGTGCGGGCCACGCTGGAGGCGCTGCGGCGCCAGGGCTACGCCCCGGTTGCGGAGGACGAGAGCGGGGGCACCGTCGTCGGGCGCGTACCCGGCGCTGCCCCAGCTGGTTCGGATGACGCCTCCTTGGCTCTGGTGCCCGGTAGCGACCAGCTGGTGCTCCTGGCCCGGTCCCTGAGCGGTTCCTAGCCCGGTTCCCGGCCCAGTCGCCGACCGGGCCGGGACCTGGTCCGGGGCCCGGAGCCGCCGGGACCGGGCGAACGCCGGGTGCGGTCCTCAACGCTGTGTCAGGGATCCGGTCAACAGGTCGTCCAACTGGGCGACGGCCGGGTGTTTCGGTCCGTGCAGACGGACCAGGTCCTCGCGCAGGTCCCGGAGAGTGGGCTCGGCGTCCTCGCGGCGCCCCGCCGCCAACTCCAGCAGCCCGATCTGCCTGCGCAGCTCCAACGGCCGGTGGTCGTCGTGCCCGTAGACGTCGACCTCGTCGTCGAGCAACTCCGACAGGATCGACAGTGCGGCACTCGTCTGCCCGGACAGCGCGTGGCAGGTGGCGTTCTGGAGTCGGCAGCGGAAGACCAGGCTCTGGTTCTCGTCCCCCTCCAAGCCCTCGAGATCCGCCACCAGCTCCGCGTAGACCGGGGCGGCCCCGCGGAAGTTCCCGCCCTCGAACAGCACGTTCGCCCAGTCCATCCGCAGCCGCACGGTGTCCGGGTCGGTCGCACCGAAGGAGGCGGTCGCCGAGGTGACCGCCTCGCGCAGGGTCTGTGCGGCCTGCTGGTACCGGGCAGAGCTCCCCAGGTCCGCCGCCTCGTCCCGGGCGCGTTTGACCTCGACCCGGCTCAGCGGAACGGCGTCTACGGTGTCCTCGGGCGGCCGGGCTGCAGCGTGCTCGGGCGCGGGGTCGGGAGCAGCGGGCCTCGGTTCATCGGCCTCGGCGGGAGCACCGGCCCCGAAGACCTTGGCCACCGCGGCCCCGTACATCCGGTGCGGGCTCGACTGTTCCGGCGGGTTCAGCTCCCCCGGAACGGGTTCCAGTCCGGTGGCGAATCCGATCAGCCGCGCGTACACCTGGTCGGCGTCGGCCGGACGGTCTTCCGGGCGCTTCTCCAACAGCGCCGACACCACCTCCGCCAACTCCGCGGGTACGTCCGGCCGCAACCGGCGCACCCCCGTGGGGGCGTCGTTGACCTGTTTGGAAGCCAGCGCGAACGAGGTCGAGGCGGTGAACACCCGCTGTCCGGTGAGCATCTCGTGTAGGACGCAGCCCAGCGCGTACAGGTCGCTCAGCGGGGTGCTGGACCCGGCCAGGAGCTGCTCAGGGGCCATGTACGCGGGCGTCCCGGGGGTGTGCCCGGTCCGGGTGATCTGCGACATGTCCGCACGGTCCAAGGCGACAGCCAACCCGAAGTCGAGGACCTTCACGGTCCCCTCCCGCTCCAGCATCATGTTGGCGGGTTTCAGGTCCCGGTGCACCAGCGAGGCCCCGTGCGCGGCCGAGAGCACCGAGCACACCTGCGCCGCGATGCACGCCGACCACCCCACGGAGAGCCGCTCCTGTTCGGAGATCAGGTCGTGCAGGCCGATCCCGCGCACCCGCTGCATCACCAGGTAGTGGTGCCCGTCCTCCGACCCGCCGTCGAACACCGCCGGGACGCCCGGGTGCTGCAGGCCCGCGGTGATCCGCGACTCCCGCACGAACCGGCGGACCATGTCCGGGTCCTGCTCACCGTCGGGGAAGCGCAGGAACTTGACCGCGATCTCCCGGTCCAGCCGCGTGTCCCGGCCCACCATGACCTGGCCCATGCCGCCGCGCGCCAGCGGAGCCGTGAGCTCGTACCGGTCGGCGAGCATCCGCTTCTCGGTCCACTTCATGCCTTCAACCCCTGCCAACCCCACGATTCCGCAACCCCTGTGGCCTCAAGTCACCCTCCCGTAGCCCATGGTGCCCCACCTGGGCCAGCCGCCTGCCCAGTTCGGCGATCTCACCCAGCAGCCCCTCCAACCGGGTGAGCCGGTGCGCCGCCGCACGCTGCGCGGCCTGCTCCGCCGAGGACAGAGCGGGCAGCGCCAGGGAGCGCACGTCCAGGCGGCCGCTGGAGGTACGGTTCGGGGCGGCGGATACCGAGGCCAGGATCCGGCGAGAAACTCCGCATCCACATGGACACGGGCAGTGCCTCAGCGTGTCCAAGGTCCGGGGTCAAGGCCCCTGCCGGAACCGGATGACCGGTTCCGGCCAAATGCTCAGCGAACCGGCACCGCTCTCACCTGTGCGGCCTCGTTCTGTCGGCCACTATCCGTGTGTGATGCCTGACATATGCTCGCGGCTTCCGTTCAGCAGACCACCTCTGAACTGGACTTCTTTCCTTTGTGCAAAGTGTGTGGTGCCGCCAGCCCCGAGTGGCTGTGTGTCGTATCGGCCTGCCATGCTGTGACGGTTCAAATTGGTAGAAATGCAACATTTTTGCATTTTTCTTCACCATTGCGCCTGTGAGGCGCCGCTAGCCGCAGGAACGGAGAAGCGTCCTTGTCCGATTGGAGCATCCAACCCGCCGAGGTCAACACGGTTCTGGTCAACGTCGCCGACCACATCGGTGACGAAGAGGGCACCGGTGGGCTGATCGGTGAAGGTGTCTCGCTCGGTGAAGCGCTCCAGGAGATGGATACCGCGGCGGGAAGCGTCCCCATCTCCGTGGCGCTCGGGGAGTTCGCCGCGCACTACTTCGGCCTTTTCGGTGACGCGGTCGGGCTCAGTGTCAGTGCTGTCTCAGGGGCGGCCGAAGCCACCGGGCACTACGTGGACGGCGATCTGGAGATGGCGGCCGAAGCCCAGGCCACCGCGAGCACGATTCCGGACTCGGTCAACTAGCCCGAAGACCGCCCACCCCGCTTGGTCCCGTCCCGCCGCAGCGGGCATCACCCTCTGACACCCCCACCCAGGATCGATGGATACCTCCCCTACCTCCTCCTTCGTCGCCAACCTCGATAGCTGCTCGCCCGCTTCCACCGACGGCGGCGTTGTCCCCGGCCTGATTCCCATCCCCAAGGTCGACCCCGACCAGGTGGAGGAGATCGCTGCCCGCCTGCTCAAGATCGGCGAGGCGATCGAGAACGAAGGCGCGGACATCAAGGCCGCTTGGGCAGGGCTCAGCGCTGTCTACATCGCCCCCGAGTCCGAGCAGCTGCTGACGGTAGTTGACCCGGTCGCCGCGGACACCAGCGAGATCGGAGACGGGGTCACGGACGCCGCGAACGCCCTGACCGCGTTCGCGGAGACAGTGCGCCCCATCAAGGCGGATCTCATCGCCATGAAGGGGGAGGCCGAGGCCCTACGGAAGAAGCTTGACGCCGACGAGGACTGGCGTGACGACGATGATCTTCTCGAGGACAACAACGATCTGAACACTCGGATCGCCACCGCGGTGCAGGACTACCAGGCCGCGGAGCGGGAGTGCGCAAACGCGATCGGTGTGAACTACGGCGGTACCCGTTTCAAGGTCCACAGTCACAAACAGAGCGGTGACCAGACCGCAAACAATCCCGGGGAGCGGGACGTGGAGCTCTACGGCTCCTCGTTGCCTCCCGAACAGCAGTCCAATCCTTGGGGCGGCCAGGCGGAAGCGGCCACCAGCCATCTGGCCGACGGCCTCTGGGGGATCGCCGACATCGTGATCGGGGCAGCGGTCTCCATCGGTGCCGCCACCGGTGTGTACAAGGACGGGAGGTGGGAGTACCCGCTCGGCTCTGAACAGTGGGAGAACACATTCGAGTACGGCAAGGAATGGCTCCACGGTGTGGGTGACCTGACCGGCTTCTGGGTCGATGGGCAGCGTGTCCACCCTGAAAACGCGGACGAGTGGTGGGGGAACGTCCGAGGTCCTCTGGGGGAGACCCTTGATTCGATCGTGCCGGTGAGTGAATGGGACGAGCGCCCCATGTACACCATCACGCACGGCGCGGCGAACCTGGCACTGATGGGCAACCCCCTGGGCCGGGGTGGTTCGGATTCTGGCTCCTCGGTGGACGGGTTCGGATCGGATTCCAGACCCTTGGGGGAGAGCCAGAACTTCCACACCGATACGGGTAGCGGTTTCAACGGCACCGACAGCGTGACCACGGATCCGGCCGGGCCTACTGCGCCTGGGGCCGGTGACCTCGCCCCGGTGGGCGTCATGAACGATGCCCTCGGCGATCTCGGCAACCAGGTCGGTGGGCACAACACCGGTGGTGACGGAGGCGGTCCTTCCGGTTCGGGGTCAGATACCCCGACGTCCACCCTCACGGAGTCGTCCCCCACAGAGTCGTCGGGCTCATCGCAGCCCCAGTCCTCTCCTGACTCACCGAGTACTCAGACTTCCTCCGAAACCTCAGGCACCCCGGGGTCGGAATCCTCGTCACAGAACAGCGGTTCCACGGACTGGGGCGGTTCTCAGGACTCCTCGCCCCCGACCCGTTCCGAGGGGGACGGCCCCGGGCAGACCAGTGCTTCGGACTCCGTGTCGCCCTCGCGTTCCGACAGCGACACCACTGTGCGGGACCTGGCGGACAACCCTCCGAGCACCCCGAACAATTCCTCCGAGTCCCCGTGGGCGACGAGCCCGGACAGCAGTGGAACCAGCGGCACCGCGCAAGACACATTGGCCCCCACTCGGGACGGCGACAGGGGTGCCCCGCCGCCACGCGAGGAATCCGGAGTGCCGACGCGTGATAACCAGGGGTCCGACAGCTCTCCGAGTGGCGCGACGGATACTGGCAGCGGCGGGCGCGGTGGCAGCAACGGTGACGGTGGGATCCCGCCCACCGGAAACGGCGACGGTAGCGGCTCAGGTACGGACGACGGCCGGGGCTCGGGGGACGGAACCGAGAGCGGTCCGCGGACCGTGGCCGACGTCTACAACTACTCTTGGCCGAGTGACGAGGCGTTCCGCCGCGACATGGAAAGGCTGGTCAACGACAGGGAGAGTGGTGTCTTCGAGGAGTTCTACAAGGACAACGGCCATAGAAGAAGCCAGTACCAACGGGTGGGTGTCCCGTCCAGGGAGCTACCCATGCTGGCTGGTGCCGACAACAAGCCACCATGGGTCCTCAAGGACGACCTCGACGAGCCGCCGAAGCCCAAGTACATGAACGACGAGCGTCCGATCTTCCCCTTGGCCGACGGGGAACAGGGGCCCGAGAGCCTCAACAAGGCGGCCATGGAACGGGCTGAGGCCATGAGCGCGCAGAGGGACGCCGAGGCCAGACTCGAGGAGGCCGAGAACAGATTCTTGAATTCGGGCAAGGACGTTCCTCCGCAGGATCTTCTCGACCTGAGGGGCGAGGTCAGCAAGAAGACGGGCATTTCCAGCGATAAGTCCGAAAAGTTCGGTGAAAAGGTTGCTGAACATGCCATCCGGGAGAGGTTCCCGAATGCTGAGCTTCTACCGAAGCCCGATGGTCTTCCAGGGAACGGGAACGACCAGTTCGATCACATCTGGGATCTGGGCAATGGCGAGTTCATGATCGTCGAGGCAAAGAGTAACATCGGCACGGGACTCAATCATCGAAAGGTGGCTGCGGAAAGCGGTGGAGTGGAACTGGTCTCCCAAGGTTCTCGAGGTTACCTCGTCAGTATTCTTGAAGCTATGGAACTCAGAGGGCGTGACAACGGAACAGCGGAAGAGCAAACAGCTCGGGATATCTTGGATCTGATTGAAGGGGGTCAAACTTCGAAGGTGCGCTACATGGAAGTTCGGGGCAGGTATGCTGATGGGGTTGATGCGGAGGGGAATATCCTGCCTAAGAGTGCCTATGGTGGGTATGGTCTTGCTGAGTATGATTATTAGCTAGGGGGGTTTTGTTGTGCGTTCGATTTCTGCACATAAGGTGTGGTTTCCTGCTTTTCCGAGGCGAATTCCTACATTGCCAGAAAGGAGGGCCAGTGCAATTGCATCGGTGGAGGAGCATCCGGGGCGCCTAAAAAGTAGGTCGAAGGCGTTTCTGGGCGATGCTCGGATTGCTTTGGCTGTTGATCCGGTGGCTCGTTATATCGAGACGTGGTACGCCTGGACTGCTGCGATGCAGATGTATCGTGCGATCTTCGCGGTCAGTACTACCCCTGATTCCCAGATGGTCGAGTGTATGATCGATCACAAGAGGCGAACCCTCAAGGGGAGTGGGCCTCAGAATTATACGAGCGCTACCAACTTGATCACCGCGTTCGAGCTTTCGGTCACGTGCCGTGATCAGCAGTTGTGGGACAAGATGGCGGCGATCCCGGTGGAGGTTCTGCGTGAGTCGGGTGAGAGCTGGGGCACCACTTACGGCAGCTATATCTACCCTTGGGTTGCTGCGATTCAGGCGTTCATGAGGAATGATAGGGAAGCTCTTTTTCGGGAGTTGGAGAAGGCGATTGTTCTCACTGGCCCTGAGCATGTCACCTTCGGGCACGAGGAGGTTGACAAGCTGGTATTTCCGGTGATGAACACGTTCCGGTGCCTGATCCAGTTCGACGCCCCTGGTTTCAATGAGGCTCTTGCCCAGGGGCTGGAACTGCACAAGGACTACTACACCGCGGATGAGGAAAGATCTAAGCACGAAAACGGTATTGTTCCGCTGGGTCTCCTGGCCATGGCTTGTATGGCCTATGACCGGAACCGAAGTCACGGGGACTTTCCGTTGGAGGTGGAGTCGGATTATCTCCCCGACTGTATTCTCCGCGGTGCCTGGTATGGAGAGTTCGACCTCTGACTCATCCGCTCACCCACCGCCCCCACAACCCGTCAGTAGACCCCGACTCGCCGCCGGAGACCCCTGTGTACCGTGACCTGGTCGTGCTCCTCAACGAACACCCGACCCTGAGCGGGCTCACCGAAGCCCTGCTCGCGGCCGGACCGGAGCTCCGGGTGCGGTTGGCCGCTGACGGCGCCGTGGTCGAACTCCGCGACGACAGCGGACGACTGCTTGCCGCGGTTCGCGCTGCCCAGCGGCTCGCCGTCTCCGCGGAGGCCGACCGGGTTCTGGATCGGGACGTTACCGACGACTTGCCCGCACAGCCCTGGTGGGTCGAGGGCCGCCTTACCGCGGCCGGGGCGGCCGACTCCACCGCGAGGGGCGCGTTGTCACGCTTCGCCCAGGTCCTGACCGAACGGTACGGCGGTGTGATCTGTGAACCAGAACGACAGCTGGGGAAACTCGACGGTTTCCTGACCCAGGACGCCGAGCATCCCGGTGTGGCCGCTGTGACCGAGCACAGCCTGGTCGTCGTCGAGGATCGCCCACTGGTCACCTTCTCCAGCTGGTTGGTCGACATCATGGCCGCGCACAGGGGCGAAGAACGGGGCCTCCAACTGGTGACGCCGTCCACGTCCCGGCTCACCCCGGCGATGGAAACCCTGCTGACCACACCCCTGACCCGCTGGGTGGTGGTCGGTTCTGACGGCGGCTACTACGACGGCTGGTCCGGTGTGCCACTGGGCTGGCACGAAAGGTACGGGTTCGTCAGCGATGCCCTGGCCTTCCGTGCTGACGGTCCACACCCGGACTTCACCGCGGGCACCGCACCGGTTGACCCTTCGCACCTTCCCGGTAACCGGGAAGGCGGCCACCAACTTCTGGTGGACCTGAAATCCCGGCATCCGGCCGAAGCCGACCTGCTTCTCGGCGAGGCCGTGGAGCTGGTCACCGAAACTCTGGCAGGAACCACCCCTGCGCTCTTCGGGCCCAACGAACCCGTCTGCCTGCCCTGGGACCGCGGAAGCGTGACGCGCCTGTGCCGTACACGCGCTCCCGGGCCGACCCTGCTGGTGTTCGGCGGGCACCCGGAGGCGGTGCGCCCGCCCGGAACCCGTCCGTTCAGCGGGACCTTCAAGGTGAAGCGGATCGAGGAGGGGGTCCAAGAGTCGGTCTCCCTCACGATCGGCTTTGACCCGGGCGAGGAACCGGACCTGTCCGTGTTGTTGCCGCTGGTCCGTGAACTGTGTTCCCGAAATGTGCTGCACACCATGGTCGTGCGCCACCGGTCGGGGTTCAGCGATCTTTCCCGGGCCCCTCGTGCTTCGGGCACGCTCGCCCCGGCCGGGATCGCTCTGGGGGTGGACAACGTCATGTCGATCGGGGTCGACAGAGCCCTGTCCTCTCCCGTCGACACGACCCGGATCGGCCCGCGACTGACACCTTCCGTCTGGTACCGGCTCGATGCCGCCGACGCACCTGACCCCTGGAACCACTTCCGTTCTCTCCTGTCGCACCTTCAGTCCAGCCGGAGCACGGTGTAGGAGCCTCTCGCAGGGCGCACAGCCGTCCGGCGGGAGTATCTGGGGCAGGGGATCGGTGTCATGTTGTTTCCCGAGCGGAGTCAACGCCTGGGGATAGCACGGCGTCACCACTGTGGCGTGTGCGCCCCCTGACCGTCGTGAAGCCGCTGTGGCGGTCGGGAGAAGGGCCCCGCCGCCTCCGACCCCGTCATGGAAGGCATCACGATGTTCAGCCAGGGCCACCTGACCCGAGGCCACGGGGCCGACCCCCGTCGGATGACGTACGCCGTCGTGGACCTGGAGACCACCGGCCTGCACCCCCAGGCCGGGCACCGGATCTGTGAGGTGGCCGTCGTGCGCATGCGCGGCGACGGCACCGTCCTCGACGAGTACTCCACCCTGGTCAACCCCGGTATGCCCCTGCGCAACTCCGAGTTCCACGAGATCACTGACGCCCAGGCCGCGCACGCCCCCGTGTTCGCCGACATCGCCGGTGACCTGGTCGCCTACCTCTCCGACGCCGTGGTCGTCGCGCACAACCTGCCCTTCGAGGAAGGCTTCCTGAAGGCGGAGTTCGGCCGACTCAACGTCAGCGCCCAGGGGCTCCCCGGGCTGTGCACCCTCCACACTCTGCGCACCCAGCTGGACCGGTACGGGTACAAGCAGAACCAGCTCTACCAGCTGATGACGGGGGAGTGGATGCGCGGCCAGCACCACGCCCTCGCCGACGCTCGCCACCTGGCCCGCATGCTCTCCGTCCTGCTCAACGAGAGCCCTCAACCGCTGGCCTGGGCGGGGCCCAACCCCATGACGGCCCCGCCGCTGCCCCGCACCGGACGTATCGCCCCGCGCACCTTCGGGCTGCGCAAGGGCCAGGAGGGGTGGCTGGCCAACGTCGCCGCCGGCCTGCCCGACATGAACCCCTCGCCCCGCCCGCACCCCCAGGGGGTGGCCACCTACCGTTCCGCGCTCGGCCACGCCCTCGAGGACGGCAGGATCGTCGGGGAGGAGGCCCACCACCTCGCCGAACTCGCCACCGCGGCCGGGCTGACCCAGACCACCATCCGGCAGGTTCACGAACAGGTGCTGCTCGAAGCCCGCGCCCGCGCCGAGGCCGACGGCGTGGTCACCAGCACCGAGCTCCGGGAACTGGAGAAGGCCGCTCGCAACCTCGGCGCCGGGCACGCCATCAAGGACCTGCTCTACGTCGCCGAACAGGAGAAGGCCCGCAAGAACGGCCCGCTCAAGGGCTGGCGGATCGTCCCGGTGGGGGACTCCCCGGCGATCAGCGCCGTCATGGACCACGCCGTCTCCCAGGGCGCGACGGCCGGGGTGAAGATCACCAAGACCGTTCGCCTGGTGATCGCCGATCCTGGTACTTCCGACCCCAAGATCGACCACGCCCAGCAGGAAGGCCACCGGGTGGTCACCCCGGCCCAGGCCTGGGACGTGCTCCGGGCCGCTTCGGACCGCCGCGAGGCCGGGCTCTTCGCCGACAGCGGCAGCGCCCAGGCGGCCGCGCGGATGAGGTCCGACTCCGCCGAACAGGAGGAGAAACGCCCCTGGCAGAGCTTCTGGCGGCCCCGGGAGCTCGGTGCCGGTGAGTACCACCAGAGGTTCGTGGCGCCCTTCGAAGAGCGCGATCGTGCCCGGGCAGCTGCCGCGGCGTCGTCTTCCGCCGCCGCTCAGGCTGAGCGTAAGGGGTGCTGCGCCGGTTCGCTCTTGCTGTTCATGGCCACCGGTGCCGCCGTGACGACCACGCTCACCCACCTCTGGCCGCTCTGACCCCCGTTGTTCACCACACTGGTCACCACGCGGAGCGGCTGGTCTCAGGAGTCCTGCTCCGGGGCCAGCGCTCCCGAGGTCAGACCCTCACGGGTCAACTCGGCGGCTCTGTCCGCCAGAGCTGACAGCTCACGTGCGCGGCGTTCGAACTCTCCCAGGGCACGGAAGGCCGCACCGTAGCGGCGCTGCTCCTCCGGTTCCAGCTTCGGGACCCGGGCGGCGCGGGCGTCGGTGCGGTAGGTGCCGCTGGCGCTGGTAGAGCGCCGGGTGTTGGCGGCGGCGGTGAGGAATCCGTTGAGGAAGTCCGAGTCCAGCCGCTGGTCGACCGCCCGCGGTCTGTCCCCGTCCAGCTGGACCAACCCGGCGTCGACCAGGTCCCCGACCCGCACCTGCTGCTCCAAGCGCTCCGCCGTACCCGCGTGCACGATGGGCAGCAGCTGGCCCAGCTCCCCGGTCAGCCGCTCCAGGTCGGCGCGCACCTCGGCCAGGGCTTCGGGGATCTCGGCCAGGTCCGGGGCCACGTGCCGGGCGGGGGAGAGGTCGACATCCTCGGCCAGCAGGTCGATCAGCGGTATCTCGGCGCCCGGCCTGTCAGGCAGTTGCCAGGGCTGGTCGGGGTCGGCCCCGGTCAGGTCCCACATTCGCACAGCCGTGGCCGCGTCCTCGCGTTCCACCGGTCTGCGCAGCAGCCACAGGTGCACCGGCTGGGAGTGGGAGGAGGCCAGGCCCGCGGGCAGGGCGATCACGTCGGTCAGCAGACCCCGGCGCACCAGCTCGGCGCGGATCCGCCGCCCCGTTCTCCGGTAGGCGCAGGAGGTGGACAGCACCACGGCGGTCTGCCCACCGGGCGCGGTGTGTGCGTAGGCGTGTTGGAGCCAGGCCAGTTCGCCCTCGGCCTTGGGCGGTAGCGCCAGTTCCCAGCGGGGGTCCATGAGGAGTTCCTCCCGGCCCCAGTCCGTGGTGGCGGGCGGCGGGTCGCACACCACCAGTTCGGCCTGTTCCCCCGGCCAGCGGTCCTCGCGCAGCGAGTCCCCGGTGGCGAACTCGGCGTCGGTGAGCTTTTCGATCCGGGCACGTGCGGCGGCGAAGCGCACCGCGTCCGGGTCGGTGTCCTGGCCGCGTCGCCGCGCCTGCGGAGCGCCTACCGACAGCAGTAGCGCCCCGCTGCCGCAGGCCGGATCGAACACACTGGCCGCGTCGGTACGGGTCAACGCCGTCACCGCCCGGACCAGGCGCGCGGTGGACGTGGCCGCGGTCCCGGCCCGCTCGCTGGAGTTCAGGAACCGCTCGGCGAGCGCCCGCGACACTTCGGCCGCGGAGGTTTCCCGGACCAGCTTGTCGGCCTGCTCGACGGCGGCCGCGCTCAGCTCGCCCGACCCCCCGGCGGGGTCTTCCAGGTATTCGGCCAGGTCGGCCAGCCCGGTCAGTATGTTCCCCGGGTGGTCGCCGCGCAGGGTGTGCCAGAGCCGTACTTCGGGGGATTCCTGGGCGCCCTTGTTCTGGCTCTCCAGCCAGGTCCGCACCTGGGCGAGCGGGAAGAGCGGGCTGGAGGAGGTGCCCCCGCTGGGGGCGGGGAAGTCGTCGTGGCGGCGCCGCCAGTTGGACACGGCGGCGCGGGTCACCCCGGCCAGCCGGGCGATGTCGGCGGCGGTGATCTGCTGCTCGTCGGTACTGGCCTGGGCACGGGAATCCATGGAGGTCACAGTACACGGATACTGCTCCCAACCCCAGGCCTGGCCTGTTGGCCGCGTTAACGACCGGGGTGGGTTGGGTGGCGGGGCGGGGTGAACGCAGTGCCGTTCGGGACAGGAGTCGGCCGGTGTGTCATCCGAAAGGGTGCCGGGTGCGTCTTCTGGGGGTAGGGGGACAGTGGTGGGCTCTGATGGCCCGGCAGGCTTCCTGTCCCGATGGGTTGTCGTGCCACCAACTCACATGTATGTTTGCTATGTAAACAGCTTGCATGGTGGATCGAGAAGATACCTGTGCACGTGAGGCGAACGTGAGCGCCACCCCTGGGAGGATGGGGCGGCGCTCCCGCAGGGCGCACGGACACGCGGGTCGAGAGTGTGAGGGCACAGCGATGCAACGGCAGATCGTGGCGGACCGGTTCCGCCTGAAAGAGATCATCGACCGCGGCAACATGGGCGAGGTGCACCGCGCGGAGGACCTCGAGACGGTGCTGGACGCCAAGGACCACGAGGTCGCCCTCAAGCTGATCCTGCGCCGCCGCTCCGGAGCCCCCGTCGACCCCCGGGACAAGTCGGTCCGCCGGTTCGCGCGCGAGGTCGCCATCATGCGCAAGCTCGACCACCCCCGCATCCCCAGGGTCATCGACGGCGGCGTGGACGGCACCGACGGCGACCACCTGCCCTACCTGGTTATGGAGCTCCTGGACGGGCACACCCTGCGCGACCTCAACGACGATGCGCCCCAGCTGCCGGTCTCGTGGGCGGCCGCGTTCGGGGCCCAGATGGCCGACGCCCTCTACGCCGCCCACGCCGAAGGGGTCATCCACCGCGACCTCAAACCCGCCAACGTGATGATCACCCGCGGCGGCCTGGTCAAGGTCCTGGACTTCGGCATGGGCCTGATCGTCGACGACCCCGACGCCACCAAGCTCACCAGCACCCACACCACCGTGGGCACCGCCCGCTACATGGCTCCTGAACAGTTTGAGGGCGGCAAGGTCTCCCGAGCCGCCGACCTCTACGCGCTGGGCTGCGTCCTCTACGAACTCCTCTCGGGTGCCCCACCCTTCGACGGCGCCACCAATTTCGAGCTGGGCTACAAGCACAACAACGACGAGGTCCCGCCCCTGGGGCTGCTCCGCAACGACATTCCCAGCGAGCTCACCTACCTGCTCGAACAGCTTCTGCAGAAGAAGCCCGCGAACCGCCCGGTCAACGCCGCCGAGGTGCGCCAGGCCCTCCTGGCCGTCGTCACGGACGAGGGCCAGGTCTCCGGCTGGGCCGACTTCGACCCGCGCGCCCACCTGCCCTCCGCCGTTCCGGCCGCCGTCCTGACCGACCCCGCCGGGCAGCGGCCGCACAACGCGCCCCTAGGCGTGATGGACGTCTTCTCCCTGCACGACCAGCTCATCGGGGACTACCGGGACTTCACCGAGGGCGGCACCACCATCCGCGACGACCGGATCGCCCAGTTCCTCAAGGAGGACCTGGACGGCAAGTCGCAGTGGCCCGACCCCTGGCTGTCCCTCAACCCCTTCTTCGCCTCCGGCGGGACGGTCCCCGAACTCGTCAGCGAGGGGCTGCTGCACGCGGAGGCCGCTCGCATCTTCCAGGCGAAGAAGAAGGAGGGCAGCACGGTCTGCGACGGCAAACCGCTCACCCTCCACCGCCACCAGCGCGAAGCCATCGAGGCCGCCCGCACCGGCCGGTCCTACGTGCTGACCACCGGCACCGGCTCCGGTAAGTCGCTGTCCTACATCGTCCCGATCGTCGACCGCGTCCTGCGCGAACGCGACCGCGAGAAGGCCGAGGGCCGCCGGACCAAGCGGGTCCGCGCCATCATCGTCTACCCGATGAACGCCCTGGCCAACAGCCAGATCAAGGAGCTCACCAAGTTCCTGGTCGACGGCTACGGGGCGGGCCGCGAACCGGTCACCTTCGCCCGCTACACCGGCCAGGAGAGCGAGCAGACCCGCAAGAGCCTGCGGGACGACCCGCCGGACATCCTGCTCACCAACTACGTGATGCTCGAACTGATGCTCACCCGGCCGGGCGACCGCAAGTCCCTCATCAAGATGGCCAGCGGCCTGGACTTCCTCGTCTTCGACGAACTCCACACCTACCGGGGCCGCCAGGGCGCTGACGTGGCCATGCTCATCCGCCGTGTCCGCCAGGCCTGCGATGCCCCCGACGTCCAGTGCGTGGGCACCTCCGCGACCATGTCCTCCGAGGGCACCGCCGAGGACCAGCGGCAGACCGTCGCCGAGGTCGCCACCAAGATCTTCGGCACCGAGGTCCGCCCGGACAACATCATCACCGAAACCCTCGTGCGCGCCACCGCCGAGGGTGAAGCACCGGTCCCGGCCGAGCGACTGAGGGCCCCCGACGCCCCGCGCGCCTACAACGACCTGTACCAGGACCCCCTGGCCCGGTGGATCGAGTCCACGTTCGGGTTGACCACCGACCCCGCCGGCAGGCTCGTCCGGCAGCGCCCCACCAAGGTCGAGGACGCCGCACAGGAACTGTCCCGGGACACCGGTGTGCCCGAGCAGCAGTGCGTGGAGGCGATCCGCCGCACCCTGGAGGCGGGCGCCGAGGCCTTCCACCCCGGCAACCGCCGCCCCCTGTTCGCGTTCCGCCTGCACCAGTTCCTGTCCAAGGGCGACACGGTCCATGTCACCCTGGAAGACCCCGAGACCCGCCACCTGACCCGCGAGTACCAGCTGGAGCGCCCCGGCCACGACGGCCACGTCCTGCTGCCGCTGTCCTTCTGCCGCGAGTGCGGTCAGGAGTACATGACCGTCTGGCGGGTGGAGAAGCCCACCGGCACCGTCTACCAGTCCCGGCGCGACACCACCGCCAGCTCCGACGGGGCCTCCGAGGGCTACCTGTACGTCTCCCCGGAAGCTCCCTGGCCGGACAGCCTGGAAGCGGTCCTGGACCGCAACCTGCTGCCCGAGTCCTGGACCGAGGCGGACGACAACCACCAGGTGAGCGTGCGCAAGAACTACCGCGACAACGTTCCGCGCGCTGTCACCGTGGACGTGCTGGGCCGCGAGGGCGAGGACGGGCTGCACGCCGCGTTCATCCCGGCCCCCTTCCTGTTCTGCCTGCACTGCGGGGTCAGCTACGAGAACAAGCGAGGCAAGGACTTCGCCAAACTCGCCAGCCTGGGCCAGGAGGGCCGATCGTCGGCGACCTCCCTGGTCTCGGGCACGATCGTGCGCTCCCTCAAGGCGGTGCCCGCCGACGCCCTGCCCAAGGAGGCCCGCAAGCTCCTCACCTTCGTGGACAACCGCCAGGACGCCTCGCTTCAAGCCGGACACTTCAATGACTTCGTCCAGGTCACCGAGCTTCGCGGCGGCCTGTACCGGGCCCTGGTCAAGGCCGAGGAGGAGGGCGAGGGGGGCCTGACCCACGAGAACCTGGCCACCCGGGTCGCCGAGATCCTGAAGCTGACCCCGGAGGACTACACCAAGTCCGGCAGCGTCGCCCCGCGCCTGGCCAAGCAGGCCGCCACCACCCTGCGCGACGTCCTCGCCTTCCGCCTCTACCTGGACCTGGAGCGCGGCTGGCGGGTGACCATGCCCAACCTGGAGCAGACCGGCCTGCTGCGGGTGGAGTACGCCGACCTCGACTGGACGGCCGAGCAGGAGGACCTGTGGTCCACGGCCGCACCCGAACTCCGCGCCACCGAGCCGCACGTGCGCAAGGTGATCCTGCGCGCCCTCATGGACGAGATGCGCCGCGGCCTGGCCATCGACACCCCCTACTTCCGCGACGAGAGCTTCGAGTCCCTCCAGACCGCCAGTGAGACCCGTCTGGCCGACCAGTGGGTGCTGTCCAAGTCCGACCGCCCCCGCGTGGGCATCGCCTACCCGCAGCCCTCCGGGCGCGGCGCGGACCGCAGCGGGATCTTCCTGTCCGGCCGCGGCAAGTTCGCCAAGTACCTCGCCCGCGCCCACAAGGAGTTCAGGAACCTCGGCGCCGACGAGCTGCAGAAGGTCATCGCGGACCTGCTCTCGGCGCTCTCCGAGGCCGGGCTGGTCAACAGGGTCGAGGTGGCGCCGCGGGGGCGCCGCAACCGCTTCCACCGCACCGACCAGGACACCGCGACCGGCTACCAGGTGGACGCCGCCTGCCTGGTCTGGCGGGCCGGGGACGGCAAGTTCGGCGCCCAGGACCCGCTCACCCGCACCTACGCCAGCGGCGACGGGCCCCGCGTCAACACCTTCTTCCGCGACCTGTACCGGGGCGCCGCCGCCTCCCTGACCGGCCTGCTCGCCCGCGAGCACACCGCCCAGGTGCCGCCGGAGGAGCGGGAGAAGCGCGAGGGGCTGTTCAGCGACGCCGAGCTCAAGCTCCTGTACTGCTCGCCCACCATGGAGCTGGGGGTGGACATCAAGGAACTCAACGCCGTCATGATGCGCAACGTCCCGCCCACCCCCGCCAACTACGCCCAGCGCAGCGGCCGCGCGGGCCGCGGCGGCCAGCCCGCCCTGGTCACCACCTACTGCGCCACCGGCAACAGCCACGACCAGTACTACTTCCGCCGCTCGGAACGCATGGTGGCCGGGGTCGTGCAGCCGCCCAGGCTGGACCTGGCCAACGAGGACCTGGCCATCGCCCACCTCCAGGCCATCTGGCTCGCCGAGACCGACCTCCTGCTGGGACGCGCGGTCCCCGAGGTTATCGAGATCGCCTACGACGAGGAGCAGCGCGTCCCCGACCCGGCGCTGCCCCTGCACGACACCGCCCGCGACGCCATCTCCGACCCGGCCGCCCAGCGCCGCGCCATCGCCGCGGCCCGCGAGGTCTTCGCGGACGTCTTCCCGCAGCTGGAGCAGATGACCTGGTGGGACGACTCCTGGCTGGAGCGGGTCATCACCACTGCCCCCGACCGCTTCGACCGCTCCTTCGACCGCTGGCGCGACCTGTTCCGGGCCGCCCTGGTGGACCAGGCCGAGCAGAACCGGCGCGTGCTCGACCACAGCCTCAGCGAACGCGACCGGGCCCAGGCCACCAACCGCCGGAGGGAGGCCGAAACCCAGATCACCCTGCTCAAGAACGAGAGCCAGGACAGCAAGTCGATGATGAGCGACTTCAACCCCTACCGGTACCTGGCCAGTGAGGGTTTCCTGCCCGGCTACTCCTTCCCGCGCCTGCCGCTGGCCGCCTACATCCCCACCCGCCGCAGCCGCTTCGACGAGGGCGACTTCCTCCAGCGCCCCCGCTTCGTGGCCGTGCGCGAGTTCGGCCCGGGCGCGCTGATCTACCACGAGGGCTCGCGCTACCAGGTCACGCGCGTCCAGCTCCCGCCGGACTCCGCCGGGGAACTGTCCACCAGCAAGGCCGTGCGCTGCCAGAACTGCGGCTACCACCACGACCCCGAACGCCTCGCCGACCGCTGCGAGCTGTGCGAACAGCGGTTGGGCGCCTCCACCCACGGGCTGCTCCAGCTGCACACCGTGTACACCACCAAGCGGGAGAAGATCTCCTCCGACGAGGAGGAGCGCCGCCGGGCCGGTTTCCGCCTGGTCACCTCCTACCGCTTCCAGGACCACGGTGAGCGTCTGGGCCGCCAGGACGCGCAGGTGTCCGACCCGGTCGGGAAGCTGGCCACCCTGCACTACGGCGACTCCGCCACCGTGCGCATCACCAACCTGGGCCGCCTGCGCGCCAAGGAGAACGAGCCGGACGGTTTCTGGCTGGACCCGGTCACCGGAAAGTGGCTCAACGAACAGGACGCCAAGAAGGCCGTCGGCGACCAGATGGAACTGCCCCTGGTGGAGGGGACCGGTGAGGAGCGCGGCACCCGCAAGCGCGTCATCCCCTTCGTGGAGGACCGCCGTAACATCATCGTGCTGAGGTTGGCGGAGGCCCTGCCACAGGAGCAGGCGCTGACGCTGATGTACGCGCTGGAGCGGGGGATCGAGGCCGCCTTCGAACTGGAGGACGCCGAGCTCACCAGCGAGCTGCTCCCACCCGAGGACGGCCCCCGTGACCGGATGCTGTTCACCGAGGCGGCGGAGGGCGGCGCCGGTGTGCTGCGCCAGCTCCAGGCCGACCCGGAGAAGCTGGCCAGGGCCGCCAGCACCGCACTGGCCATCTGCCACATGGACGCCGACGGGGTGGACTTCGAGGACGCCGGTTGCGCCCGCGGCTGCTACGACTGCCTGCTCACCTACGGCAACCAGTTTCACCACCAGCTCATCGACCGGCGCCTGATCCGGAACCTGCTGCTGCGCCTGGCCGACTCCGAGACCCTCACCACCGGTCAGGGTGTGTCCCGGACCGACCAGATGGCGGCGCTCAGCTTCCAGTCCGACACCGCGCTCGAACAGCGCTTCCTCACCTGGCTCAAGGACCACGGCTACCGGATGCCCGACGAGGCCCAGACCCTGGTCGCCGAGGCCTCCGCCAAGCCCGACTTCGTCTACCGTCTGGCCGGAGCCCAGGTCGCCGTGTTCGTGGACGGGCCCGTGCACGAGGACGAGCGGATCGCCCAGCGCGACGCCGAGGCCGAGGAGCGCCTGGAGGACGCGGGCTGGGACATCGTCCGGGTGCCCCACGACGCCGACTGGAAGGTGATCATGGACCGACACGAGTCCTTCTTCGGCCCCGGCTCCCGCCGCTGACCCCCTGACCCTGACCTTAACCCCCGTGATCTTGCTACCAGAAGCAAGTTCGGCGCCGAACTTGCTTCTGGTAGCAAGATCACGGAGGGGCAGCCACCGTAGATTTCCGAACGCTGACCCCCCGCGACACCCCCGTGAGGAACGAGGAACTCCGTCACATGACCACCACGTACGCACCCGGATCCCTGGTCTCGGCCCGGGGCCGTGAATGGGTGGTGCTCCCCGAAAGCGCCGCCGACATGCTGGTGCTGCGCCCCCTGGGCGGCAGCGACGACGACGTGGCCGCGCTCTTCCCCGCCTTCGAGAAGGTGGCTGCGGCTACCTTCGACGCGCCCGATCCCACTGACCTGGGCAACGCCGAGGCGGCCGGGTTGCTGCGCAGCGCCCTGCGGATCGGGTTCCGCTCCGGGGCGGGTCCGTTCCGCTCACTGGCCGGGATCGCCGTGCAGCCGCGGGCTTACCAGCTGGTGCCGCTGCTGATGGCTCTGCGCCAGCAGACCGTGCGCATGCTGATCAGTGACGACGTGGGTATCGGCAAGACCATCGAGGCGGGGCTGGTCGCTTCCGAACTCCTCGCCCAGGGTGAGGCGAAGGGCCTGGCGGTGCTGTGCTCCCCGGCCCTGGCCGAGCAGTGGCAGGAGGAGCTGCGCACCAAGTTCAACATCGACGCCGAGCTGGTGCTGGCCTCCACGGTCTCCCGCCTGGAGCGCGGGCTGGACCTGGGGCAGTCGTTGTTCGACAAGCACAGGCACGTCATCATCTCCACCGACTTCATCAAGTCCACCCGGCACCGCGACGACTTCGTCCGCCACTGCCCGGACCTGGTGATCGTGGACGAGGCGCACACCTGTGTGTCCGCCGACGACACCAAGGCCAACCAGAGCCAGCTGCGCTACGAGCTGCTGCAGAAGGTCGCCGCTGATCCGGAGCGCCACTTGTTGCTGGTCACCGCCACCCCGCACAGCGGCAAGGAGTCGGCTTTCCGCAACCTGCTCGGCCTGGTCAACCCCGAGCTGGCCACCGCCGACTTCGATAAGAAAGCCGGGCGTGAGCTGCTGGCCCGCCACTTCGTGCAGCGCAAGCGGGCGGACGTGCGCCAGTACCTGACCCGCGAGGGCGACGGGCTGGCGGACGACTCCCTCGCGGAGAAGACCGCCTTCCCCTCGGACCGCCAGTTCAAGGACGAGAAGTACAAGCTCGCCCCCGAGTACAAGAAGCTGCTCGAAGACGCCATCGCCTACGCGAGCGAGCGCGTCGAACAGGCCGGGGCGCCCGGCGAGCGCAACTACCGGATCGCCTGGTGGTCAGCGATCGCCATGCTGCGCTCCCTGGTCTCCTCACCCCGGGCCGCAGCCAAGACCCTCACCACGCGTTCGGCGGCTGCGGCGGCCAGGACCGCGAAGGAGGCCGACGAGCTCGGTGCCCCGCTGGTCCGTGACTCGGTTGACTCCGACCAGCTGGAGGGGATGGACACCGCCCCCGGCGCCAAGTCGGATGAGGGGGAGGACCAGGCCAAGCACCCGCTGTTGCTGCTCGCGGAGCGGGCCGAGCAGCTGGAGGGCCCCGCCAAGGACGCCAAGCTCAAGGCCCTGGTCAAGCACCTCAAGGACCTGCTGGCCGACGGCTACAACCCCATCGTCTTCTGCCACTACATCGACACCGCCGAGTACGTGGCCGAGCACCTGGACGGCAAGCTCAACGGGCGCGCCAAGGACGGCAAGCCCGGCTGGAGGACCACCGTCAAGTCGGTCACCGGCACGCTTTCCCCGCAGCAGCGCGTCCAGCGCATCGAGGAACTCGCCGAGGAAGCGGCGGCCGAGGCCGCCCGCGAGGCCGAGGCCGAGTCCGAGGACGGGGCTGGTGCGGGTACCGCTGCCCGCCGTGTGCTCGTCGCTACTGACTGCCTGTCCGAGGGCGTGAACCTCCAGCACTACTTCGACGCCGTCGTCCACTACGACCTGGCGTGGAACCCCACCCGACACGACCAGCGCGAAGGCCGTGTGGACCGCTACGGGCAGCGGCGCGACCAGGTTCGTGTCATCACCCTGTACGGCGAGGACAACGGCATCGACGGCAACGTGCTGGAGGTGCTGCTGCGCAAGTACCGGCAGATCCGCAAGGACCTCGGCATCGCCGTCTCCGTGCCCGATGAATCCTCGGCCGGGGTCACCGACGCCATCGTCGACTGGCTGCTGGTGCGCTCCCGCTCGGGTGAGCAGGAAGCCCTGTTCGGCACCGACCAACTCACGGTCCGAGCCGACGAGCTCGAAGCCCAGTGGAAGTCGGCGGCGGACAGGGAGAAGCTCTCCCGCTCCAAATACGCCCAGCGTGCCATCCACCCCGAGGAGGTGGCCCGCGAGGTCGCCTCGGTCCGGGCGGCCCTGGGCGGCACCGGCGAGGTGCGTGCGTTCGTTGAGAGTTCGCTTCGGGAGCTGGAGGCGATCCTGCGCCCCACCCCGGACGGTTTCACCGCCGATGTGTCCGGGACCCCGGTCGGGCTGCGCGACGCCTTCTCCCCGGTGCTGGGTTCTGCTGCTGTCGAGGACGGCAAACCCTTCCCGTTCCGTGATACCGCCGCTGTTGCTCGGGGGGAGGCGGCACTGGTCCGGACTGATCCCCTGGTGGGGGCCCTGGCCTCGCACGTGCTGGACGCTGCTTTGGATCCCGACACCGCTGGGCCCCGGCCCGCGCGCAGGTGTGGTGTGGTCCGTACTTCGGCTGTGGAGAAGCGAACCACGCTGCTGCTGGTGAGGTACCGCTTCCATCTGACCTTGCCTTCGAGGCACGGAACCAAGCAGCTGGTGGCTGAGGACGCCAAGCTGCTGGCCTTCCGCGGGGCGCCTGATCGTGCCGAGTGGTTGGACCCGTCCGAGGCTGTTGCGCTGCTCGACGCCCGGCCGGACGCCAACACCGATCCCGCGTCCGCTGAACGCTCCATGACCAAGATCCTGGAGGGTCTGCCCTCGGTCTCCGACCGCCTGGTTGAGTACGGCCGTGAGTTGGCCGATGAGCTCACCGAGTCTCACCGCCGCGTGCGCGGGGCTTCCGGTGAGATCCGCCGTGGTCTGAAGGTCGTACCCCAAGAGCCTGCCGACGTCCTCGGCGCCTACGTCTACCTGCCCGCCCCCGCCGCCGGAGGTACTGCCTGATGTCCGCCATCGCCAAGAACCAGGTGTTCACCGCCGTGCACACGGTCGGGGGGTTGCTGCCCGCCGACATGCTGGTGCGCATCGCTGAGGGCAAGGACGTTGCCGGCTCCAAGCCCTCTGACTATGGGGTTGTGGGCTCACGTTCGGTGAGCGACGACGCCGAGCGGCACTGGGAGTTCCTCAAGTCGGTGTGGAAGGACCTGCGCAAGCGGCTTCCCACCGAGAAGGACGGGACCCCTGCCGGTGACCCGACCGGCCTGGCCCTGAGCCAATGGGTACTGCCGCTCTTCGACGAACTCGGCTTCGGCCGGTTGGGGGAGGTCGGTTCGGGGCGGGTCGTCGCCGACGATGACCCGGAGAAGGTCTTCCCGCTCAGCCACCGCTGGCACCACGTGCCGATCCACGTTCCGGTGTGGGGTACCGAGCTGGACAAGCGTCCAGGGGGAGCGGGGACCGTTCCGCCGCAGTCGCTGGTGCAGGAGGCACTGAACCGGACTTCGGCGCACCTGTGGGCGGTGGTCACCAACGGGCGGCAGCTGCGGCTGCTGCGGGACTCCAGTGCGCTGGCCACGGCGTCGTACGTCGAGTTCGACTTGGAAGCGATCTTCGACGGCGAGCTGTTCAGCGAGTTCGTGCTGCTGTACCGGCTGCTGCATGCGTCAAGGTTCGAGGTCAAGGAGGATGAGCCGCCCGCCGCTTGCTGGCTGGAGAAGTGGCGCACCGACGCCATCACGTCGGGCACGCGGGCTCTTGAGCAGTTGCGCAAGGGGGTGCAGGAGGCCATCACCACGCTGGGGACCGGATTCCTCAAGCACCCGGCCAATGGTCACTTGCGCGAGAACCTGGATGCCAAGGATCTCCACGCGGCTTTGCTGCGCATGGTCTACCGGCTGCTGTTCCTGTTCGTGGCTGAGGACCGTGAAGCCCTGCACCCGCCGGAGGCTTCGGAACAGGCCAAGGAGCGTTACGCGAAGTACTTCTCCTCGGAGCGGTTGCGACGCCACGCTCGCCGCCGTCGGGGTACTGCGCATGGGGACCAGTACCGGGCGCTGAGCATCGTGCTGGACGCCCTGGGCGATGTGAACGGTCGTCCCGAGCTCGCTCTGCCGGGGATCGGTGGTCTGTTCACTGACACGGAGGTCGACGCTCCGCTGCGTGGCCTGGAGCTGTCCAACGATGCGCTGCTGGGGGCGGTCCGGCACCTGGCTCAGGTGCGTGACACGGCGTCCAAGCGCTGGCGTTCGGTGGACTACCGAAACCTGGACGCAGAGGAGCTGGGGTCTGTCTATGAGTCGCTGCTGGAGCTGGTGCCTAGGCACAGTGCCGCTGAGCGCACCTTCGAGCTGGTGGAGATCGCGGGGAACGACCGCAAGACGACGGGTTCGTACTACACGCCTTCCTCACTGATCGAGACGCTGCTGGACTCGTCCCTCGACCCGGTCATCGACGACGCCATCAAGCGGGGGGAGGTGGAGGCCAGCGCTGCGGGGCAACCAGACGAGTCCGAGGCGATAGTCGCTGAGCTGCTCAAGCTGAACGTCTGCGACCCGGCTTGCGGGTCCGGGCACTTCCTGGTTGCGGCGGCGAGGCGTATCGCGAAGAAGGTCGCAGCGGTGCGTGAGGGCAACCCGGAGCCGACCCTGGACGCGGTTCGTGCCGCGATGCACGAGGTGGTGGCCCACTGCATCTACGGGGTGGACCTCAACCCGATGGCGGTTGAGTTGGCCAAGGTCTCGCTCTGGTTGGAGGCTCTGGAACCGGGGAAGCCGTTGAGTTTCCTCGACGCGCACGTCAAGCGAGGTAACGCGCTCATCGGTGCGACTCCGAAGCTGCTCCGCGACGGTATCCCCGATGCTGCCTTCATCGCGACCGAAGGTGATGACAAGAAGCACGCCAGAGCCTTCGAGAAGATCAACGCGAAGGAGCGCGGCGGCCAGGAAAGCCTCTTCGACCTTGATGAGGACGCGGTCAAGGTCAGTAATACCGACTTCGCTCGTGGGTTGCAGCGCATCACCTCGGTGAGCGTTGATTCTCTGGCTGATGTGCTCCGGCAGGAGGAGGCATACCGGGAGTGGGGGAGCTCTGAGGAGTACGCCAGGGCGCAGCATGTCGCTGACGCCTGGTGTGCAGCCTTCATGTGGGTTAAGACCCCGGAATACCCGACACCGATCACCCAGAACGTCTTCAAGGAACTGGAGAATCCGGAGGGCGCGGGCGGCTCGGTTGAGGTTAACGACGAGATCGTTCGTCTGCGCGAGCAGTACCGTTTCTTTCACTGGTACCTGGAATTTCCAGACGTCTTTGTGGTCCCCGAGTTGGATGCAGGTGCCAACGAGGATACGGGCTGGAAGGGCGGGTTCGATTGTGTAGTTGGCAACCCGCCGTGGGACAGTGTCGAGCTCAAGGAGCAGGAGTTTTTCTCTCAGCGGGACCCAGGGATCGCCACTGTCGCTCGGGCCTCGGAACGTAAGAAGCTCATCGCAGCGTTGAAGGATAACCCGGAGAAGACTGGTCTCTACCAGGAGTACGCTGATGCCAAGAGGAAGGTCTACGCGGAAAGCCACTTTCTGCGCCGGTCCGGTCGCGTTCCGTTGACAGGTCAGGGAAATCTGAACGTCTACGCGGTCTTCGCCGAGACGGACCGAATACTCCTTGCGCCCAAGGGGCGTTCGGGTCTGATCGTCCCGACTGGCATCGCTACCGACGCGCGAACGCAGTACTTTTTCAAGGATCTGGTGAAGACCGGTTCTATCGCTGCGCTCTACGACTTTGAGAATCGTAGTGGCTTGTTCCAGGCAGTAGACTCTCGGATGAAGTTCTGCATCCTGTCTATGGCTGGGCGAGGCCTGCATGAGGCTGTGGCATCGTTTGCCTTCTTTCTGCGTGATCCAGTGGAGCTTGACGATGTTAACAAGTCGTTCGCGCTGACTCCGGAGGAAATCCAGCTCCTTAATCCCAACACGGGCACTTGTCCGATCTTCCGTTCTCGTCGTGACGCGGATATTACCCTGGCAATTTACAAGCGGATGCCTGTCCTCTTGAAAGATGGCGACTCAGCTGGCAACCCCTGGGGTGTGTCATTTTTGCGCATGTTCGACATGGCCCATGACTCCCATTTGTTCTATTCCCGTGATCAGTTGGAGGGGGACAATTGGGACCTTATTGGCAATGTCTTTGTCAAGGATGACGAGCGCATGCTGCCGCTGTACGAAGCAAAGATGATTCACCACTATGATCACAGATGGTCGACTTACATTGAAGATGGCGGGACACGAGATGTGACGCTCGACGAGAAAATTGATCCAAGTGCCGAGGTTATGCCAAGGTACTGGGTGGCAGATCATGATACTGAGGGCGTGGAGGTGGGCGCTAAAAAGGAGTCGATCAAATACCCTGGTGTTCAGGGTCGGTTTGACTCTGCTGGATGGGATCGTGATTGGCTGCTTGGCTGGCGTGATATTTGCCGTTCTACTGATTTGCGCACTGCAATCGGGGCGTTCATTCCTAGGGTTGCAGTTGGCGACAAATATCTATTGATGCTCCCGAATGTTGAACCTGCCATGGCGTCTGTTCTTGGGGGACTTCAGCAATCTTTTGTTTTCGATTTTTCTAGTCGCCAGAAGCTGGGTGGAACTTCAATGAAGTTCTTCACGTGGAAGCAGCTTCCAGTTATTCCTCCTGGGTCTTTGTTTGGTCATGTGGGGATTATTTCTTCTCGTGTTCTCGAGTTGACTTATACTTCTTTTGGTATGGCGTCCTTCGCTCGAGATCTGGGATATGAGGGGGAGCCGTTCCGATGGGATGAGGAACGGCGTGCGGTGATGCGGGCGGAGCTAGATGCTCTGTTCTTCCACCTCTACGGGATTGACCGTGATGACGTGGACTATATTATGGAGACTTTTCCGATTGTGAAGAGGAAGGATGAGGCCAAGTACGGTACCTATCGCACCAAGGACCTCATCCTGGAAATCTACGATCGGATGGCGGAAGCTGGGGTCTCGCTCGACAACCCCCTGATCGACGGTGAGAATTTCACTTCCGCACTTACCCCGCCGCCTGGCCAGGGTCCCCGGCACGCTCCCGCCTGATCCGCCAAGCACAAGGCCCCGACTGCTAGCTCACAGCAGGCGGGGCCGCACGTGTCTTTAGGAGGGGCTAGAGTACATCGCCGCGAGTAGGTCCAAGGAAGGCCTGCCACTCGTTGGGAGCGAAGAACAGTCCCCCGAGCTCGCGGTTCTGGGTGTCCCGAACCCCGGTGACGGGGCCTTCGGCTACCTCTACACATGCTCCCCGCTCGACGCTGTAGCTCGCGGTGTGCCAGCAGGCGGAGGGTCCCAACTTCGGCTCAACAGCTTCGTATTCAGTCATCAGGCCTTCTCCAGTTCGTCCGCCAGTTGGCGGATGAAATCTTGCGTATCATCCAGCGGCAATGCAGCGGCCTGCATGTACTCGAATCCGTCCTCGTGGTTGGCGAGTGCATCCGGGCCCTCGAAGAAGTGGCCGCTCGGGGGGACGTCCAGGTAGCCGACACGGTCGGTTTCGCCGAGGTGCAGCAGGATGTAGCCGCAGGACTGTGCCATTCCTTTGGACAGTAGCAGGACCTGAATGTCGATGTTGGGGCGCTTGTTCAACTCCAAGAGGTGCTGGAACTGGGTGCGCATCACCTGCGAGCCACCGACGAGGCAGCGAAGCGCAGATTCGTCGATGACTGCCCAGATGCGAGGTGGGTGATCGCGGTTGAGGAGGCTCTCGCAGCGTTCTATCCGGGCTGCGATGCGCTTCTGGCGTTCCTCCGGGTCAGTGACGATGCCGCGGGACATCAGCGCTTCGATGTAATCCGGATGCTGGAGTAGGCCCGGGACGACACCCATGGCGTACTCCTGGATCTTGGTGGCCTCGTTCTCCAGGCTGTAGAAGGCGTTGCCTGCTACGTCCTCGTGCTGGAACCACCAGGGCTTCTGCTTCCTCGCGGCCTTGGCGATCTCCACCAGCTCTTCACGGAGTGCGTCGCTCGAGCCGTACAGGCGGCAGAGCGCTGCCACGGCCTCGGTGGTCAGTCTGACGAACCGGCCGTTCTCGATTCTGTAGAGCTTGCTGGTGTCCCACCCCAGCTCCTTAGCGACCTGTTCCTGGGACATCTTGGCCTGAGCTCTGAGGCGCTTGAGCTGACTCACCAGATAGTGCCTGCGGACGGGGGAGCCCTGGGCCACGACGGCCTCCTTCGTTCCATCGACGTCGCGCCGGTTGGCGGGGGTCGTAGTCATCATCTCACCAACCAGAAAAAGGACATGTGTTCATAATGCGGACCACTTTAAATGCAGGCCTTGTAAGTTTGAAGGCCGCTCCCTAGCTTAGGTGGTGAGACGAACCCCGGGCAGTACTGATGGCAGTCGGTGAGGTTGGGGTTCGCGGAGCTACGGAGAAGAGGTCACGTGGTGGGTGAACGAGCGATAAGGGCAGTAGATGGCGGGGGAGCGGTGGGCCCTCTGGATCACTGGGAGGGGTTCGGGGCGCGGGTGTGGGCGGCTCGCAGGGAGCACGACTACTCCCTCGACTACCTGGCGGCGCAGGTGTACGTCACCAGCGAGATGCTCCAGGAGATCGAAACGGGAGCTCTCGACCCCGGGCGTCGAGTCGCTCAGGACCTGGACCGGAACCTCTACCTCGAGGGGGAGCTCTGGGACGCCTGGGGTTCCGCCCACCTGGGCACGCTGCTCCAAGGCCGCGTGACGATCACCGACGTCCTGCCCGAGGCCTTCCAGGTCCGGGCCTACGCGCCCCTCGTTCTCCCGGAGCCCTACCTCACTGACGCCTACGCGACCGCGCTCCACCGCGCGGAACGTCCCATGGAGTCCCTACTCCTCGACGACGACCGGCCGCATGTCGGGCGGCTACTCCCCACCAGCGGCGCAGCACCGCACCACTGCCTGGTGATTGACGAAACCGCGCTTACCCGCACCCTCGCGGACGCCGACACCACCCGTGCTCAGCTGCTCCACCTGCACCGGCTGGCGCAGTCGGACCGGATCACCGTGCACATCATCCCCACCGGCACGCCCTACCACCCCGGCCTGCGCGGAGCCTTCTGGACGCTGTCCTTCTCCCCGGCGCACACCCTCGTCTACTCCCCGCACGCACGCGGCCCCGGGCACGTGATCAGCGAGCCCGCGCACGTCAAGGGCTACACCGACCTCTACGCCACCCTCCAGGGCGTCGCGCTCTCCGCCGACGACTCCCTGCACCGCATCACCGAGATCGCCGCTCGCGTGCCCACCCCCGAACGCCGCGCGCTGCACCCCTGAACCCCAGCAACCGAACCCACACGCAAAAAAGCTCTGGCGGGTGCGCCAACACCCCCAGAGCAGGCCGACCCGATTCCACGATTGCGAAACCAGAAAGCGAGATCGACATGTCCAGTGTGCCGCACGTGCGCGCCCCGTTCCACAACCCCACCCCGCCCTTCGCTGGGCGGCGCTGGTCCTCCCGGGTCTACCCGGGCGACCTCGCCCAGACCGGCTGGGTCCGCTCGGACCTGGCCGCCGACCTGCACCGGCTGGCCGGACTGCCCGCCGAGACCAGCGAGAACATGGTGCTCTGCGCCAGCGAGATGTTCGCGAACTCGGTCGACCACAGCCTCTCCGGACAGGACCCCGACGGCCGGGTGATCCGCACCCTGCACATGCCCACCGCCACCACCGTCCAGGTCGCCGTCATCGATGACGGTTGGCGCACCGACGTCGACGCCTCCGCCCGACCCGAGATCCCCGAGCGCACCCTCGCCGAGTGGGCCGAGGCCGAGCGCGGTCGCGGCCTGCTGCTCATCAACCACCTCGCCGACCACTGGGGCACCCGCTCTGTCCTGGACTTCCCGTTCTGCGAGGGCCTGGGCACCGTCACCTGGGCCGAGTTCTCCCTCCCGGAGTTCAACCGGTGAACGGCTCCCAACAGGTCAGCGCCGGGGTGCGGGAGGTCCTCACCGCGCCCCGGGGCCACCGCTTCTCCCACACCCGCACCGGCAGGCGTCCCGTGCCGGCCACCCGCGAAGAGCTCTTCGACCAGATGATGGAGCACCCCAAGGTCCGCTACCGGGTGGAACACGGCGAAGTCCCGCCCTGGATGGCCACGCACGCCGCCCGCCTGACCAGACAGGCGGCCCCCGCCCCCGAAGAGCCGCGCGACCCTCCGCCTCCGTCGACCCGTCCACCAGCCCGTCCGCCGACGCCCTTCGTACCGCGCCCCCGCCCGGCTCCCGACGACGGGCCGCGCCCCAAACCCCCGCTCCCGCGCCGCCCGCGCCGCCCGCGCAGCCACCGCAAACCCCGCTCCCGCACCGGCTGGCGCCTGGCCGCCTACGCCCTGGCCGCCGCCACCGGCGCCCTCGCCCACCACCTGGCCACGGTCCTGCTTTAGCCGCCCGCCACCGCACCCCAGCGAGGCCGCGCCGGGACCCCCACCCGGCGCGGCCTCCACCCGTCCCTTCGCCTCTCCCTCAGCTGTTCTCGTCCACGAGCACTGAAGGCCAGGGGAAGTCCTCGGGAAGTGCGTCCATGACCACCTCGCCGCAACGCTTCCCCTTCCAGGACCCGGCGCTGCGCATGGTGCCGACCTCCCGGAACCCGGCTTTGGCGTAGGCATTGCGTCCTGCGGTGTTGGGCTCCAGGACCTTCAACCAGACCATCTCCAGACCGATGACGTGGAAGGCGTAGTCCAACGTCAGCCGTGTGGCCGTGGTGCCCACGCCCTTGCCCCTGGCTTCCGGGGCGACGACAAGGATGAACTCGGCACTGCGTACCTGATGGTCGATGAGCAGACTGGCCAGCCCGCACGGGGCCGGTTCGTCCCCGCCCAGGTCGTAGACGGTGAAGCGGGCCTGGTCGGGGGCTCCGCGCAACTGGTGCTCCAGTCCTTCGGCCCGCGACTCGGGACTCTCGGGCACCTGCCGCCCGTACCCGAGCACCGCGCCAGGGTCGCTCTCCCACCGCCAGTACTCGCGGGCCAGGTCGGCGCGCAGCGCTCCCAGGGCGATGCCCTCGGCCCGCGCCCACAGGACCGGTTCGGCGATGTCACTCACAAGGCTCCTCGAAGGGTGTGTAGTCGGTGATGTCGTCGGACTCGGCGACCGCTCGGCCGCCGACCTCGACCCAGGCGTGCAACCGCACCGGATCTGTGGCCGCTCCGTGTCGGAAAGCGGACCGGTAGCCCGCCCAGCGCAGGGCGATACTGGTCGCCGCAGCCTCCTCCCAACATGCCACGCGCAGTGGCAATAAGCGGCCGACTTTCCGCACCGCATGCGCTGCCTCCAGCGCAACGGCGTGGTCGGTGGCGTCTGCCGTCGTCTTCCACACCAGCCGCCGGGTGCGGGTGAAGGCGCTCCTGCGGCCTCCCAGCCCGCCGCTCAGCACAGCGAGCAGCGCGAGACTCCCCAGGGCGTACCAGCGCAGGGAAGCCCGGGGGATCGGTTCGAGCGCGGCGGGGCTGTCACGCGTGCCCCAACTTGGGGAGGAAGGAACTCCCGGCCTGGCACTGTCCCAGGCGCCGGGGTTATCGCCCTGAATGAGTACTCCAGCGCCCACCAGGGCCATGAAAGTCCGCTCCTGCACGGGAGACGGAAGGAGAGCCGTGGTGGTGAGGCCCCTTGTACCCCGCAGGTGCGAAACGGCCCGAGCGGCCTCCTCAGAGAACAGCTGTACCGTCCCCTTCTGCACGTCCAGTGCGACGCATACGGCCGGGAAGCAGACCAACCTCAGGTGCGGGGCGGGGGAGAGCGAGTGTGGAAGGGTCATCTTCCCGCCTCCTGCCGCGCCGGGGCCCGCGTCCATACGGTCGGAGGGCTCGCTTCGACCGCACGCGCCCACACCTCGGCGGCGACCACCGGCTCCAACAGCCCCCACGACGTGTCTCTGCCCGAAGCCGCCGATCGCAGTTCCGCGCGTACAGCCTGTGGATCGATCAGGCCGTGACCCGCCAACCAGCCGTTGACGAGCAGGGCCGACACCTCCGGCAGGTGCGCACGCAACCCCAGGTGGTGGTCGGCGTCCGTGCCGCCCTTGGTGCGGCGCCGAGCAATCGCCTCGGGCAGGACGCCCCGCATCGCCTCCGGCAACTGCGGTTTATAGCTCCAGGGCGACCCCCGGTCCCTGACACGGAAGGTCAGAGCGGCCTCCACCACGGCCCTGTCCAGGAACGGAGACTCCAGACGCACCCCGAGGGACGCGGCGAACTGGGTGTCGGCGTGGGCGGTGCGCCCGATGCCGCGCAGCGCGAGTAGTTCCGTGTCGCCGCGCAACAGCTCCACGACGCCATGGCCTGGAGAGGCCGCTGCGGTGCCCCTTGCCTTCGGTGTGAGCCAGCGGGGGGAGGAACCGTGTGCGCCTCGGGCCATGCTCGCAAGCATGCCGAGCGGGCTCCTGCGATCGAGCTTGGCCCACCCGTGCAGATCCCGTAGAGCGCGGACCACCCGGCCGCACGCAGCCAGTCTGAGCGTGAGTTCGGGCGATTGCATCAACAGCGCGTCGCCCCCGTCGCCGCTCATGTGGAGTGTGCTGCCGCCAGCGCGGATCCGCTCGTAGGCCAATACGTGCCGGGCACTGGTGATAGTTGCCGGAGCCGGTTCGTCGGTTGGCGGAACCCGGTCCAAGCCGCTGTAGGGGAGTTCCGCCTCGGTCAGGGGCAACAGCATGTGGTTCACGCCGGTCCGTCCGCGCAGCGCCTCACGTGCGTGGTCCATGTCGCCGCCGTGGTCCCTGGACGCGGGGTGGACGGTCCAGGCGGTGAGGGGGTGTGCGCCCGCAGCCTGTTGCGAGGCGAGAAGGCACAGCGTGGTCGAGTCCAGGCCCCCGCTCAGGTCGCAGGAGAGGTGTTCTGCCTGTGCGAGCCGTACCGCCACAGCCTCTTCCAGTGCATCTCTGAGCAGCAGTGCGGCTTCGTTTCGGGGTGAGCTCCTGGGTGGCGACCACCACCGGGTGAGTGTGGCCAGCTCTCCTACGCGCATCGTCAGGCAGTGCCCCGGAGGAACGGTGCGCACTCTCTGAAAGGCGCTCCGCTCCCTTCCGTGCCCTCCCATCGGGTCCAGGAGCAGACCAGACACCCACGCCGGGTCCACACCGGTACGGGTGAGACCCGACAGGGCACGGCTGGAGGACGCCCACACCGCAGAACCCTCCACCTCACAGAAGTGGATCGGTAGCGCGTGGGCGGGATCGGTGAACACGCTCGCCCCTGCCTGGTGAGCGACGAGCACCGCGTAGGTGCCGGCCCAGGCGGGCGGCCCGGACCGCCAGTCCCCCGAGAGCCAGGTGCGCAGGCAGGAGGCGGAGACCGTGTGGGTGCCGAGTACCGCCCCGTACAAGGGGCCGGACTCAGCGGTGGTCACGGCGGTCCCGGAACCCGGACCCGCCGTCCACAGCTCCCCCAAGGGGAGTGCCCGGCACCAGGCGGGCGCTGTCGGCCGTGGAGAAAGGGAGCCGGTGGCCGTGACCACCCCGCCGAACCATTCCATGTCTCTCCTGTTCCTCGGGGTGTGCGTCCACCGGTCCCGTGTGCGGCTTACTGGTACTTGTAGCGCTTGTCCTCGCTACCGCTCCTGCTGCTGGTCCCCTCGGTCAGCTCCACGGCATCCCCGAGTTCGACAACGACGGAAGAGCTGTCGTCCGACTCGAACACTGCTGCCTCTGCTGACCGGCTCTGATCCTGCATGGCTGATCGCTCCCTTGCTGGCGTTGTTCGCGGAGCCACAAGTCTGTTCCCGACCTGGGGGACGCCGCTACCGCACCAGGGACGCTTCGAAGGACGTCTCCGGTGCGGTAGAAACGTCCCCATGCCCCCCAACGAACGTCTGCGCATCTGCCTGGAGCAGTCCGGGCACACAGCAGCCTCTCTCGCCGCGCGTGTGGGAACCGACCCCAAGACAGTGGCCCGCTGGATCAGCACCGGGCGCGTCCCCCACCGCCGCAACGCCCACGCGGTGGCGCGCGCCCTCGGAGAAGACGTCTTCCACCTGTGGCCGGAACTCGAAGGAACCGGCAACGGACCCGCGACCGCATCGGAGGTCGTGCGCGTCTACCCCGACCGCGGCTCGGTGCCCGCCGGACTCTGGTACGAACTGCTCGAAACCGCGAAGGAGAACGTGGACGTACTCGTCTACGCCGGCCTCTTCCTCTCCGACAACCGGGCGAGCCTGCCCCGGCTCCTTGAGAGGAAGGCGGAAGAAGGTCTGTGTGTGCGCATACTCCTCGGTGACCCAGACTCCGAGGCGGTCGCCCGTCGGGGAGGGGAAGAAGGTGTGGGGAGCGCGATGGCAGCCAGGATCGACCTGGCCACGGCCTCACTGGGCTCCGTGTTCACCCGCCGGGGAATCACCGTGCGCCTCCATGGGACGACGCTCTACAACTCACTGTTCCGCTTCGACGACAACCTTCTGGTCAACGCGCACGTCTACGGATTCCCCGCCGCGCACAACCCCGTCATGCACCTGAGGAGAACACCGGAGCCCGGCCTCTTCGGTCACTACATGTCCAGCTTCGCTAAGGTGTGGGAGCTCGGCACACCGGCATCGCGCGAGAAGAGGTCCTGATCCCGTGGGACGACGTATCGACTACCTCGACGACCCGTCCGCACCCGAGCCCAACAGCCTGGTGCCCTCGGCGAACGCGGCGGTGTTCGACGACGCCGGACGTGTGCTGTTGATCCGCAGGAGTGACAACGGCAACTGGGCCATGCCGGGCGGTGCGATGGACCCGGGGGAGCGCCTGGCTGAGTGCGCGGTGCGCGAGACCCTGGAGGAGACCGGTATCCGCTGCGAGGTGACGGGTTTCGTGGGGATGTACACCGACCCGGGCCATGTCATCTACTACACCAGTGACGGCGAGTGCCGACAGGAGTGCTCGTTCGTTTTCCGGGCTCGCGCCACAGGCGGAGAACCGACGCCCAGCAGTGAATCGACACGGGTGCTGTGGGTGGACCCCGAAGCCGTGACCGAATACGGGATGCACCCGTCCATGGCGCTGCGGGTGCGCCACGCCCTGGAGAAGCGGTCCGAGCCCTACCTGGGATAGGCGGCGAGTCGCTCCTTGGTCCGTTCTACTGCCGCGGCCAGGAAGGGCCTGGCCGCGGTGACGGACTCGTGCACCACCGATCCGGGTTCGTAACGGGTCAGGATCTCATTCACCCGCTCTTCGAACGTGGTGGCCTCCCCGGCGGGACCGCTGGTCAGGTCCGCGTACCACAGGGCGTCGGCGGTCGCCGACTCCTCCCGGGTGTAGGCCTTCAACTGGTCGGACAGACCACGCCGTTCGGCCTCGAAAGCGGCTCCGGTGTGGTGCGCCACCAAACACACCAGCCGGTCGTCCGCGCCCTGGTCACGCAACCACCGGGCGCCGTCGAGCGGGTGGAAGCCGGTGTTCACCAGGGGCGGTGCGTAGCCGATGTCATGCACCAGGGCCGCCGCGACCAACAGTTCCCGGTCCTGAACCGGGAGGGCCGGGGCCGCGTGTCCGGCTCGCCTGGCCGCGCAGCGCACATGCGCCAACCGGGTACCCACATTCGACAACAGGGCCTCGGCCGTCCGCTCGGCCCACTCCACGATGCGCATACACATCACCGTAGTCCTGGGCCCGCACCGGGACCCTCGTCTTTCTGGGAGTGCTGGCAGTGCTGCTGGACGCGCCCCGGGGCCAGTGTTTCACTCACACCCCCCTCTGGGAGCCAGAATGGGCCCGAAACCGACTCCGGACCGGGTGCGGACCCCTCTGTGCCACCGATTCTTCTCCAACGACGACATCCAGCAGGAAGAGGAACCCGACGCTATGAGCGTGATCGAGTACGAGGCCAAGGTCCTGGGCATCGACGTTGCCCTGGTGGCTCGGCGCATCCTCGACAAGGGCGGCACGGACCTGGGGGAGGTGCTTCAGCGCCGCTATGTCTACGACATCGAACCCGGTGACCTCTCCAGGTGGGTGCGCCTGCGGGACACCGGCAGTCAGGTGACACTAACGGTCAAGGAGATCGACTCCGACGCCATCGGAGGCACCCGCGAGACCGAGACCACTGTGGGTGACTTCGAGATCGCGAACGCGCTTCTGGGAAAGCTCGGCTATGCGCCAAAGGCCTACCAGGAGAACCGTCGTCGCAGCTTCACCCTGGACGGCGCCCAGTTGGAGATCGACACCTGGCCGCGGATCCCCGCTTACCTGGAAATCGAGGCCGACAGCCACGCCGAGGTGGTGCGTGTCTCGGCCCTGCTCGGCTATGACGAGAGCGATCTGACAGGGGAGAACACCACCAAGGTCTATGCCCGTTACGGTATCGACCTGTCCGCCATCACCGACCTGCGCTTCGAGACCTCCTGATGACGGCGCTGTGTGCCCGCCAAACAGCGGGCACACAGCCAGCCCGAAGCGCCCGCACCCTCTCGGGCAGCATGCCGCCAGTACGGACGCCGCATGGCACACAGCCCGACCACGTGAAGAGTGAACCAGCACATGGCCAGGACCGAGTACTACGACGACCCGGACGCCCCCGTGCCCAACAGCCTGGTGGTGGCGGCCAGCGCGGCCGTCCTCGACGAAGCGGGCCGTCTGCTGTTGCAGCGGCGGGTGGACAACGGGCTGTGGGCGATGCCGGGCGGGGCGATGGAGACGACCGAGAGCCTGCCCGAGGCGGCCGTGCGGGAGGTGCGCGAGGAGACCGGCTACCAGGTGGAGGTGACGGGGCTGGTGGGCACCTACACCGACGCCCGGCACGTGATCGCCTACAGCGACGGGGAGGTGCGCCGCCAGTTCAACGTGTGCTTCCGGGCCCGGGTGGTCGGGGGAGGGCTCGCGGTCAGCGACGAGTCGTACGAGGCGGGCTGGTTCAGTGCCGAGGAGATCTCGGAGTTGGACATGCACCACACCCAGCGCCTGCGCGTGGAGCACGCCTTCAGGGAAGGCGCTGCCCACGCGGGATGAACCGAGAACGCGTGCGCCCGTGTGGTTCGGTCCGCTCTCAGGCCCGAGAGCAGCATTCACCGCCTCGGCTTCCACGCTCCTGCGCAGCCTGCGATCCCCGCTTTGAAGGCCCCCGTCACCGGAGTTCGCGCCTACCCCCGGATCTTCGTCCTCTCCGAACCCAGAGACCAGGGCCTCGCCCAGCCTTCATCTGGCCCTCGTGGGTCGTGGTGGTGTTCAGCCCCTGAGCTACTGAAAGACTGGGTCCGTGCAGGACAACCGATTCTCGCTCACCAGGGTGCGGCTGAAGCACTACAGAAGCATTGCCAAAGCCGACATCAGGCTCGGCGACCTCCTCTTCCTGGTGGGCCCCAACGGCTCGGGCAAGAGCAATGTCCTGGATGCGCTCAGGTTGCTCTCCGAAGCGCTCCAGACCTCTCTCGACCAGGCCCTTCGGAGCCGAGGCGGGGTGGGGGAAGTACGCCGCCGATCGACCGGTCATCCGCACCACTTCGGCATCGACCTGGAGTTTCGCGGCCCGGGGTTCTCGGGCTCCTACGGCTTCGAGGTGGGCACCGGTCAGGGTGGTGGTTTCAAGATCACCCGTGAGGAGTGCCGGGTCCACACCACCGGTGGAAGCGAACCCCGTCACGGGTACTTCAAGATCCGTGGCGGGGAGCTGGTGGAGCATTCCGAACCCGTCATGCCGCCTTCGAGCGAGAAACGGCTCTACCTGGTCTCCGCGGCTGGTATCGGCATCTTCGAGCTGGTCTTCGAAGGCCTCGCCGGTATCAGCGTCTTCAGCCTCAACCCGGACGCCATGCGGGACCCCCAGACCCCGGATTCGGGCGAGTTCCTGCGAAGGGACGGGTCCAACGTCGCGAGTGTCCTGCACCGGCTGGACAACGCTGCGAGAGGACGCATCGGGGACTATCTGCAAACCATCGTCCCCGGGATGCACGGGGTCTCCCGGAAAGACCTCGAGAACTGGGAGACCCTGGAGTTCACCCAGGACGTCCAGGGTTCGGACAACCCGTGGCGCTCCCAAACCCATTCCGTCTCCGACGGCACCCTGCGTGCGCTGGGGGTCCTGGTCGCGCTCTTCGCCGACACCGGTCACACGCTCAGCACCATCGGCATCGAAGAACCCGAGAGCGCACTGCATCCCGCAGCCGCGGGCGCGCTCCTGGACGCCCTGCGCGAAGCCAGCGAACGACGTCAGGTCATCATCGCCACCCACAGCCCGGACCTACTGGACCGGAATGACTTCCACCCCGAAGAACTCTGCGCGGTCCGCTCCGTGAGAGGCGAGACGAGAATCGGCCCTCTCGACCAGGCCGGATCCCTGGCCATGCGCGAGCATCTCCACACCCCCGGCAACCTACTCCGCACCGACCAGATCCTCCCCGCTCCGGAATACCTCCGCATGTCAGAACACAGTGACCCGGCATCATGAACGAGCCCGGCAAGGAGCCCCTCCATCAGACGAAGCTCTCTGCCGACATAACCCCGAACCTGGCCGCGGGACGAAGCCGGTCCTTTCGCCGCATGGTCAACGCGCTCCGGTCACTGAGCGCGTAGCGGCCCTGGAGGAGAATACGCCATGCTCTTTCACATCAGCCGAGCCCGGCGCCGCAAACAGTACGCAGCCCTCAAGGATCGTTACCGCGCTCGGCTGGCTGACAGAGGTCCCGTCGAATCCGACCCGGGTGTGGGGGAGGACCTTCTCGCGGAATTGGCCGAATCCGCCGAGCTATGCCGCCGAGCGACCACGAAGGCACTGGATGAGGAATGAAACCCCTGACCAAACGTGGCCGGATCTACTGAGTTCCCGATCGCCTCCTCACTCTGCCGCCTGAGCATCCTCACCGATGGCGCACTCGCTCACCACCTGTCCACGGTTCGGTCGTAGCCACCCGAGATCGCACTCGCCCAGTAGAACTGTGCCGGTGTACCCGCTCCGACGCGGCCTCTGACTGCTACTTCTCCGCCGGTGATGTCTGTACGGTGCCCTGGTCGTAGCTCCAGGACCTTCCGGTGCCCCGGTATTCCTCCACCGGGATCGGAGAGGTCCCTTCTGCCATTCGGCCCTTGTACGTCACGCCGTGAAGATGATCCACCTCGTGCGCCACCAAGCGGGCCAGGGCGTCTGTGAACACGGTGATGGTTGTGGACCCGTCGGCCTTGGTGTGTTCAACCTCGATGCGGCGTGAGCGGGGGACGAGTCCACGCACATCGAAGAAGCTGAGGCAGCCCTCGTACTGGGAATCGCTTTCGCCGGACTCGCTGATGATCGCCGGATTGAGTAGGAGTACCGGGGCGGCATCGGGGTCCGGCGGGA
This sequence comes from Nocardiopsis exhalans, assembly GCF_024134545.1. GTDB lineage: Bacteria > Actinomycetota > Actinomycetes > Streptosporangiales > Streptosporangiaceae > Nocardiopsis > Nocardiopsis exhalans. The sequence goes on along the minus strand of NZ_CP099837.1, from coordinate 4,321,007 downwards.
GCACGATGGCCGCGGCCTGGTCGATACCGATCTGAGGCGCGGCCAACCCCATGCCTTTGCCGAAGTGGTGGTGGTCGCGTACACGCTGGATAGCGCGGTGCAGTTGATCGACGGTCTCCTCAGCTTGCTTTGCCTGCTCAGGGAGGTGAAATGGCTTCGCTGCCCGGGTCAGTATCTCTTCGCCCTCCTGCAGGATCCCCGCTGCCCGCATACGGTCGCTGGCCGTACGAAGTGCAGGGCGTGCTTCGGTGTCGCGCTGGGGGGTGTTGCGCCAGCGCCACTCCAACCTGTACCGGGCCCCGATCGGCGGATCGTTCGTGTGCCAGGTGAACGACACCTCGCCGTCTTCTTCTTGGCGCTGTACTGCCGAACGCAGCGGTACGGCCGCAGCCGTGGTCGAGGTCTCGGTGCCCCAGACGCCGGGCCCCAGCGAAGCCGGGAAGCGCAGTTCCACGCTCACCGCCCGAGTCGGCAGTCGGATGGCGCGCTGGAACCACTGTCCCCATTGGTCCGAGCCGACGACGTAGGAGTATTCGAGCAAGGCGGCTTGCCCCGGGTAGAGGGGGTACATCGAGTTCTCGTTCTCGAAGCTCAGCCAGACCTCCTTGAAGGAGTCCCGGTCGTGCTTGGCCACCCATGTCATGGGCTCGCCGTCGCAGGTTGCGGTCAGGTTCAGCCGCTCCCATGTGAGCGGGTGGTTGCGGTAGAGCTCGTTCGACAGTTCGGGGTGGCCCGGGTAACGGTCGACGCTGATGCGTACCAGGTAGCGAGTGACCGGTTCGTTGCCGCCGTTGACCACGCGGCGCCGCATGGACGCGATGTAGGTGCCCTCGTGATAGCGCAGCTCGGCGTGGTCGAGGTCAACGAACAGTTCACCGCCTCCGGCTGCTGTGGGCCGCGCGTCGGGAGTCGCCTTCCAGGAGCCCCAGAGCTCTCCGGCGCTGGACAGCTTCTGCTCGGCCAGGCGCGCGAACTCCTCGCTGGCCGGATAGCGTCCGGACTCGACATGGCTGATGTAGGAGGGGTCGAATCCCATCGCTTCGGCGAGGGCCTTCTTCGTCAGGCGGCGCAGCTTGCGCCAGTGGGTGAGCGCGGTGGGGAAATCGGCAGCGTGAGGGGAGGCCATATGGCTGATTATCGCGCACACGGAGCGTGATCGTATGAGTGAATCGTGACTGAACCCTTCTCATCCTGGCCTCACCTGGGCGATCCCGGTTCTCCTCGAAGTATCGTCCCCGCCCCGCCTCGTCCCTGACCTCTCGGACGCGGCGGGGCACCCGACCGAGGAGGTGCCCATTGACCGTGTTCGCTACCGAGCACAAGTCCGCCCCCCGCTATCTGGATGTCGCGGCGAACACCCATGGTGAGGAGAAAGCGTTCCTGGTACTGCGCGCGCTGGAACGGGTGAGGGCCCAGCGTCCCCACGTGGTGGAGGTCGGCCCTGGCGGAGGCGCTGCGGTGAGCTTCTTGGCATCCCATCTGCGCGGTAACCAGTTCGAATCCGCTCCCGTTGACCTGACTCTGATCGAAGTTCCCGGTGTCACGTCGCACACCTTGTCGCGGGCCGTCGACGAGTTCAACGAGGTTGGTACCTGCGAGCTCGTTCACGGTTTCGCCCAGGACCTGGGGAAGCTTCTGCCGCGTTCCGCCGATGTCGTCAGCGCCTCGGCGCTGGTGCATGAGGTCTACTCCTACGGAGGCGGCTACAGCGGGCTGCACTCGCTCATACGTGTGCTCGGCTCAGTGATCGAACCCTACGGATACTTCGTCTACAGGGATGTGTTCTCCGTCCGGGACCGGAACCTACACGAACGGGTCACGCACGCCTACGACGCGCCCTCCTGGCTGCGGTTCCTGCGCATGTTCACCCCGTACTACCTCGAACACGGGAGGCACCCCTACCACCACATCCACGACCAGTTGGTGGTCCGACAAGACTCCCGTCAAGTGGACGCCGCGGACCTGGATGTGGGGACCTGTGCCGTGATCAGTGCCCCCATCGGGTTGTTTCGCGAGATCCAGCGCCACTACATCACCTTCCGCGACCATGTGTGGCGTTCCGGGGCCCTGGGCTTCACACCCGTGCTGGACGGCCAGCTGTCGGCGGAATGGCTGGACGCACGCACCGGGCACAAGCTCGTGCACTACACCCTCGCGGGTACCGATTGGCTGCCCAAGACCTTCCAAGGCATGCTGGACGCGCTCAGCGAGCCCTACGCCGACCACCGCACCGTTGACGGTGACATCTTCGACTCTTGCACTGATGTCGCCCTGAACACCTTCCTGGCCGCAGCGGAGGCGGGCGATATGGAATGCTCCCGGGTCTGGAACGAGTGGAGCGTTCGCGAGGGACACGAGACCTACGCCTATCTGACCGCTGACGAATTGCTCACCGAGTTCGCGGTCAACTCCGTGCAGGCCGAGCCAGCCAGGCCGACCGTGCTCCTACCTTCCAGGCCCGAGGACATCGTGGTCAGGCAGCGCCACTACTACAACCGGTACCTGACCAAGCGACTCGCCAATCCGTTGTGGGACGCCAAACAGCTCGTGCTCTTTCGTAACATCCCGGTGTCGGATTCCCGAATGCTGGCCGAGGCGCTGGCCGGTGTTCGAGAGTCGTTCAGCAAACACAACCTCGCACGCGTGTACGCGTCCCTGGCCCCTGGAAGGGAATGAACCCTCGATGTCACTGATCGAGATCGAGCGCAAACGAGCGCTGGAGGGCCGTGAGCCTTTGGAGCAGCGGCTGAAGCAGTCGGGTTTTGTCGCCACGGGACCGATGGTGGAGGTCGATACCTACTACAGCAGGCCCGACGTCGACTTCCTGGTTACGGTCGAGTGCCTGCGGGTCCGTGAACGTGACGGCGGGTGCGAGGTCACCTACAAGCCCGCCTCTGACTCCACCACCCACAGCACCGCGGGCGTCATCGCCAAACAGGAGACGAACGTGGCGCTGGCGAACGTCGCCCAGGCCGTGCACGCTCATGCTCTGTTGGAGGCGTTGGGCATGGTCCGGCTAGCCCGGGTGGAGAAGTCGCGAACCTCCTACCGACTCTCCGAGCGCCCGGAATTGTCGGTGGTGGTGGACACGATCGCTGGCCTGGGAGCGTTCGTCGAGACCGAGATCGTTTCCGAAGGCTCTCGCCAGGAGGCCGTGCGGCAACTCGAAGAGACCGAACGACTCCTGGGGCTGAGTTCCCACCCGGTGGTGACCTCCCCGTACCGGGACCTGCTGTTGAGCGCCCGGGCGAACGAGGACGCCGTACGCGCCCCCGCACGCTGACCCACGGGCAAGGGGCATCCGTGGGCGCCTCGCCCAGCGATGACTCCTCTTCTGTCCGGCACCGCGTGGGGTTGGTCTCCCGGCTCTCAGGTCGACGCTTTCGTCACAGGTCTTGGAACAGCGCCTTGTGATGCACGTGGTCACTCCGGTGACCTCATCACCCGACGTACTGGTGCTGCCGTCGGCCGACTTGGCGAGAGCGCAGGGGCATGCCGTCTGGCGTGGATCCTCCGAAAAAGTCTGGTCGTTCGGGAACCACCATCATGGTGTGGCCGTCGCAGGTAAAGTAAGCAATTGTTAGCGACGTTCACAACGAGTTGAGGTCATCCCGTGTACTTGTGTCAACTGGAACTGAAGGGCTTTCGGTCGCTCGCCGACGAGACCGTCACCCTCCGCCCCGGCGTGACGGTGCTGGTGGGGGAGAACAACGCGGGCAAGTCCAACGTCATGGACGCCATCCGCCATCTGACCGCGCCCCTGGACGGTAGGCGCGACATCCACCTCCGGGCGGACGACCTCCACCGGGACGGTTGCTCCGAGGGCCACCACGACTCCTGCCGCACCGAGATCGGACTCTCCGCGCGGTACACCTCGAAGGAACCCAGTGATCTGGCCCTGTACGGTTCCGCCCTGGCCGAGGACGGGAAGAGCATCGTCTACCACCTGGCCTACACCCCGCCCGCCACGGGAGCGCAGCGCGGCAAGCTGACCTGGCAGGCGGGCGACGCCGTCACCACCGACCGCGACCCCGAACCCGCGGCCCGCGAGCGCATCCGGCACCTGTACCTGCCGCCGCTGAGGGACGCCCAACGGGAACTGGCGTCCGCATCCAGCCGTTACCTGCACGGTTTCATCGGGGGGTTCCTGCTCGACGAGAAGGAGGTCGACTCGTTCCTGGGCGATGTGGGTGAACGGTTCGGACAGATCACTGAACTCGAACCGCTGACGCAGGCCGCGGACTCCGTCCGTGAACGCCTGGTCGAACTCACCCAGGGCGCCCACACCCAGGACACGGGCTTCGGATTCTCCCGACCGACCCTCCCCACGGTGGCGCGTTCGCTGCGACTGCGCCTCGAAGAGCAGGGCATGGGCCTCCAAGAGATCTCCGAGAGCGGTCACGGGTACGCGAACCTGCTGTTCATGGCCACGCTCTTCGCCCAGTTGCGCAACGCCGCCGAGGCCGACCTGACCCTGCTCCTGGTGGAGGAACCCGAGGCCCACCTGCACCCCCAGCTCCAGAGCATCCTCATGGACCACCTCCAGGAGGAGGCCGAGCGGAGCCAGCAGGCCGACACCAGCGGCAAGGAGTGGTTGGGGCGCATCCAGGTGGTGGTGACCACCCACGCGCCCCACATCGCGACCTCGGTGCCGCCTGAGGACCTCGTCGTCCTCCAGCGGCGCACCACACCGCTGCTCCCTTCTTTGGGGGAGATGACGACGAGTGCCCCGGTCCAGGAGAAGAAGCACCACACCACGGCTGTCGCGGTGCGGAACCTGAACATGGGTGCGCGTGAACTGGGCAAGGTGCGGCAGTACCTGAACGCCACGCGCAGCACCATGCTCTTCTCTCCCAGGGTGCTGTTGGTGGAGGGCATCGCCGAAGGCATCCTGGTGCCTGCGTTCGGGAAGCTGGTTCTCGACCCGGTCGCCCAGAGGCGCCTGCGCGGTACCGCCGTCGTCCCCATCGACGGGGTCGACTTCGCTCCCTACCTCAAGGTGCTGCTCAAGCGCGACAAGATCAGCGGCCAGCGGATCGGACAGCGCGTCGCCGTCATCACCGACGGGGACTTCCACGCGACCAGCGACGGCCCTGTTCCCGATCGCCGAAAGAACCTGAACGCCCTGCTCGAAGAACTCTCGGCCGATGGAGACGTCGCACAGGTCTTCGCCAACGAGACCACTCTGGAACCCGAGCTGATGCGGGCGGCCGAAAGCAACACCGAGATCCTCAAGAAGGCCTGGATCTGTCAGCGCCCCAGGGCGGGCGAGAACGACTGGCGCGAACTCATGGGGCTGCCGGACGAAGAGCAGGACGAGAAGTTCGCCAAGATGTTCAACAAGTACAAGGTGCGCAAGGGGGACTTCGCCCAGGATCTGCTGGCGGTATCGGCACAGGAGGACGTTCCCCTCGTCGTGCCCGGGTACTTCGAGCGTGCACTGACGTGGATCACCGAGGGGGTCACCGGTGGTTGCTGAGTACGCTCCTCTTCCCACGGAGAACAACGCGCTGGCCGACCAGGCGCGCACAGCGCAGCGCGGCATCGTGGAGCGCGACCTGGCTCCGGGAGAGGCCGTATGGGTCCAGGCCTGTCCGGGGGCCGGTAAGACACGAGTCATCGTCGAACGCCACCTGGAACGCCCCCTGCCTGCGAGGCGGGGCCGGGCCATCGTCTCCTTCACCAGGGCCGCCGGCCGTGAACTGCGGGCCCGGAGCCGGGAACGCGGCAGGCCCGAACTCAGCGGACACCCGCACTTCATCGGCACGCTGGACGGGTTCATCTGGCGCTACCTGGTCCGCCCCTACCTGGGCGCTTCAGCGGTGGACGCGGATGGCTGGAGCCGACTGGACAGCTGGGAGGACCACCCGGAGGCCCGTGTCGAGGGACACGTGAGCTTGGACGACTTCAAGTTCACGCTCTCTCCCGGGGGAGTGCCACAGGCGTGCATGAAGTTTCCGAAGTGCAAGGAGTACACGGACGAGAGTGTGCGGAAACTCGAACAGTGGGCGGCCCAGCGGAAGGCACAGCTCATCAGAAGTGGTTACCTGACCGGCGAAGAACTGCGGGAGAGGGCGCTGCGGAATCTGGACGACCCGAGTACCGCTGCTGTAGCGGCGCGGATGCTCTCCGGCCGTTTCCACGAGCTGATCGTCGACGAGGCGCAGGACTGCTCGGTCACGGACGACGCCGTACTCCGCAGGGTGAACGCGCTGGGACTCCCTCTCATGCTCGTGGGTGACACTGGCCAGAGCATCTACGGGTTCCGTGATCGTGACCAGGGCGCTGTATCGGGGACGAGGCTGGCGGATGACCTCCCCCGTATGGAGCTTCGTCACAACTGGCGCAGCAGCCAGGTGATCTGCGACCTCACCGCCACCCTGAGCCAGGGGAGCGGGACCGACACCGCGGTGGGGCCGTACCGGGAGGACGACACCCCGATCCTGCTCGTACCGCGCGATGACGGTGACCGCGGGCCGCGTGCTGTGTTCCGGAGGGAAGCGGACCGGCTCAGCATCCCCCGAGGCGAGCGCCTGGTTCTCGCCCGGCAGTGGGGCATGTTGCCCAAGGAGCTCATCGGTACCCCTCATGCTCCCCTGGAGCCGCTGAACCGCCTCCTCTGGGCGATCGGGGTGCTCCGGGCAGCGGCTTCGCCGCGCAGGCGCCGGGAGAAGGCGTCACGGATTCTGCGTGAACACGTCCTCGACCTGTGGTGCCCGGAGGGCGGGCTCCCCGAGGAACAGCGGATCCGCCGGTCCGGCCTGCCCAAGGTCGGAGTGGACCGGGCGGAGGCCCTGGTCCTCGCTCACTTGCCCGAACTCGATACGCCCCTGGCCTCATGGGTGCCGGAGGCAGCGAAGGTGTTCCATACCTACGGGCCGACCGTGAGAGGCAACCACCCGCCAGGGGCCCTCTGCTGGGAGACCGAAAACGTGGGCTCCTCCGTCGGCACCGCTGCGGAGGTGGCCGGGGCACCCACCCCAGGAGGGGACGGGGTGGGCACAGCCAGCAGCGTCCACCAGGCGAAGGGTGGCGAGGCCGACGCGGTTCTCATGCTCCTCGCCCCGCGACAGGGGTACAGGCCCGGGATGATCGATCACTGGATCAACGGCCGGGAGGATGAAGCGGCGCGCATCCTGTACGTGGCAGTTTCCCGGGCGCGTCGGTTGTTGACCCTCGGCGTCCCCCAAGGCGATCTCGACCGTGTGGCCCGCTACCTCGAACGGAATGAGGTCGCGTGCCGGGTTCTGGATGGCTGAGCCCTCGATACCGGTGTGGTTCCTGCCATCGCGCCCGCCTCCCCTTCCTCCGATGCTGGACTGGAGGTGCGTTCCTGAGTGATGGGAGATGTCGGTGACCGGGATGCTGAAGCGTGCCTGCTACCCGCTTCTGTTCGATGTCCGTGTCTGGGCCGAGGCAACGGTTCCGGAGCGTGACCACCCGGGTCCGGATGGGTTCCCGCGACCTCACTCCAGCAAGGGGATGGTTCAGTCGGCGGGCGGTGGTGGGGTGTCCTCTGGTAGGTCCGCAGAGGCAGGGTCCCACTGGGGCGGCCACAGAACCCTCACGGTTCCGGACCGCTCGGCTTCTACCAGACCCTGAGGGCGTAGGCCCCGTGCGTGCTCAGGGTTTGGGAACGTGATGGCGGTAAAATCCACCGTTCCCTTCCTGAGAGTCGGTGACCGAGGAAGATTGAAGTGCAGTGTCGGCTCGTTGAGCGAGGCATACCGGAAGTCGATCGTGCCCGAGTCGAGGGTGACTCCGGCGAAGTGCACCCTGCCCTGATCCATGAGGGTCCGCTGGAAGGACACCTCGCCGGTGATCCCGCCCTGGTTGACGATGAATCCCGTTCCTTCATCGGTGAACCAGGCTTCATAGAGGTCAATCTTTCCCTGGAAGGTGCAGCGCAGGAAGAGGACGGGGGTGCCGGTGAATCTGGCTCGCCTGAAGGTTGTGGTGCCCTTGAGTGTGGAATCTCGGATCTCGATGCTGCCTGTTTTGAGCTGGGCACCATCGAAACTGGTCGAGTCGAGTGTGGCGCCATCGAAGATCTGTACCCGAGCGCCGTCGAAGACGGTGTCCTGGAAAGAACATCCGGTGAGTGTTGCCCGGTGGAACGAGATCGTTCCGGGAAGCCCTTTTGCGGCGATGCCCCCGGTGAAGTGCGCACCGGTGAAGTCTGCCTGGTGTAGGTGGACGCCATCGAAGTACACGTTTCCGTGTCGGTTCGCCCGAAAGCTCGCCTGTCGGAACGACACCCCGCGGGCACGGATGCGCGTGAAGTTGGCGCCGTCGAAGGTGACCCGGCTGAAGTCGTAAGACAGTTCCTGCCAGCCGGGGTTTGTTCGCAAGCGGGACGCGATGACGTCGATGATCGTGTGGCGCACCTCCCGGTACGCCTGCACGGCCTGCACCTGATCCTGGTAGGAGACCTGTGGCTTCTCGCCTGCACCAGTTGGTTGCGTCGGCGGCTCCTGAGGAGAGGGCATGCGTAGGAAGGCGCACAGAACGTCGATCACCATCTGCCGCTCACTGATACTGGGCGCCTGGTCCGCGACGTGTGCCAAAGCATGGACCCCGGCGAGTTTGACCGCGGCTTCCTCGTGGCCGAATTGGCTGGAGGCGGAGGCGAAACGCTCGGTGAACAGCCGACTGGTATCGCGTTGGGAGTCCTGCTCGGTGGTCTTCTGTCGACGGTAGGCAGTCACCAGCAAGGCCACCCCGCCGAGTCCAGCGATGACCGCGAAGGCGCGGGTGACCATGGATTCCACCATCTTCGACGTCAGCTCGGCAGGCGGTTTGTAGGGCGGATGGCCCAGAGCAAACCATGTAGCAGCGAGTATTCCTAGAATCACCCAGATGCTCATAATCCAGGCGATGAAGACCAGTCGGGTCAGACGTACCTTCTGCTGAGGTGCGTCGAGCGGTCGCCCAGGGGTCGGCTCGGGGTCGGGGTATAGGAAGGTCAGTGCGCTGACGGCTACCAGGAACCAGAGGATTGCAAGCACTGTAAGAGCAGTGTTCGCGGGTAGACCCAGAGATGCCAGATGGTCCACCGCCAGACGCTTCGTCGACACACCAATGAGGACGACGATGGGTGGAAGGCTCACCGCTGACCAGAAACGAACACGGCACCGTATGCGAGTGTGCTCGTCTCTGTCCGCACCGGAAAGCTCAGGGAGGAAGTGCATGCCATTACCGTAGAACCTCGGGGCCCATGGTGGGTACAACTGGGTCGAGGGCTGCGCTGTCCTTCGCAATGCGGTCTTGTGCCCTAGCTAAGCGCCACCATGAACGAGTTCTACAAGGAGCCTTTTCCAACCTGTTCCTTCAGGTTGGAAAAGACTCAGTCCTCCAAGCCGAATTCCTCCCGGAGCCGGGTCAGGGTCTCCGAGTTCCTGAAACGGCAGGCGCTGTTCTGGTTGGCGAAGAATCCCAGACGCCAGACGGCGTCCTCCCTCGACCGTGTGCGCAGCCAACGCACCGGAACGATGTGTTCGAGGAGGTTCTCGTCCTCCTGTTCGCCCGGGCGCGTGTAGGCGCCCTCCAGATCCAGGTCGGTGAAACGCCGCTGTTCACCGTCCACCTCGAGGACGGTCTCGGTGTAGGGGGCCGCTTCGCCGGTCACCTCGCCCACCCCCGCATACCCCGTCTTGGGCAGGTGGACGAAGATGCGCGCGCCCACCGGGAGGTTGGCGAGGGTGCGTGAATATCAGGCGCCGGCGCCCGCCGAGACGAAACCGTAGCGCAGGGCGTCCTCCCAGTTCCGGGAACCGTGCTGTTCCCCGAAGGAGACGTACCAGTCGCGTTTGTTCCACGGCTCGCGGGTGCCGCCGGGGCGGGCCGGTGCGGTCGAGGAGGCGTCGTCCGAGACCAGGGTGCGGGCCAGATAGCGGTTCTCTCCGTCGGTGAAGAACGAGAAGAGCATGATAGCGATGGGGACGCCATGGGCGGCCAAGTACTCGACGGTGTTCTCCACGGCCGCGCTGCTGCTGTGCGCCACCAGGGTGAGCCGGTGTTCGCTGTTCAGCTCGGTCGGAGTGTCCGTGCCGAAGGTGCGGGAGAAGGCGTCGTTGAACGTCTGGCCCGGATTCTCCCTCTGGTAGAGGTCTATGATGTCGTGGTGGGTCAACCGGTTCGCCCAGGCCCCGTAGGCGAGTAGCTGGGCGACGGAGTCGCGGGGGGTGCGGCCCCGCTTCAGCTCGATGACGTGGACCGTTCCGTCGTCGCCCACCCCCAGCAGGTCGATCCGGCCGTCCAGATCGGTGCGGACCTGTCGGCCGATCACGAGGACGCGCTCGCCCAGAACGCTCGGGTCCTTCTCGATGAGGTCCTCGAGCTGGGACTCCAGGGGGATGCCCTGCGATTCGACGCGGGAGAGGGAGTCCCCGTCCACCCGCCAGAGGGAAATGTCGGTGCCCATGTGAGCCATTGTCTCGCCGAACCGGAGTGCTGGTAGCAGGATCCCACAAGCCCTCCACATGGAGAGTGTTGACATGGTTTTCAGTTTGATGTTCACTGTTGTTATGTTGCTGGTGGGCCTGAAGTGCATTCTGGTGCTCGGGCCCGGAGTTCGGTGCCCAGGCGCCGGGGAGCGGTGAGCTGCCATGTCCGAGGAACCTGTGGGTGTGCAGGATGACGGGCCCGATGAGGGGAAAGAAAACGGTCGCGCGAGAAGGCCCGTGCTCGTGAGCCTGTTCTTGGCCGGTGCGCTGGGTGTGGGCGTTCTCGCGGGCTGGTCGCTGCGGGTGCCCGAGAACGCCCCGGTGTACCTGGAACTGTCCGAACAGCACGAGTCCACCGGGGCTGACCTGGAACAGGCTCTGGCAAAGGAAGCGGACTACGAGGACACCGTCAGCAGCCTGGAAGAGGACCTGGAGCAGCTCGAAGCTCCGATCCTGGAGTTGGACGAACGCGAAGAAGGTCTGGACACCCGGGAGGGAGAACTCGACGAGCGCGAGGAGGAGCTGAACGAGTTCTCCGAGGAACTCGACGAGCGCGAAAGCGACCTCGACACCCGCGAGGAAGAGGTCACCGGCCTGGAGACCGAGGCCGAGGAGAACAGCTTCCCCGGTACCGGGACCTTCCTCGTCGGCGACGAGATCTCACCCGGGACCTACCGTTCCGAGGACACCTCCAGCTGCTACTGGGCCCGGCTGTCCGACACCGGCGGCACCCTGGACTCGATCATCGCCAACAACTTCGGTGGCGGCCGCCAGGTCGTGACCATCAGCGGTTCGGACGTGGCGTTCGAAACCAGTAGTTGCGGCGGCTGGTCACGGATCTGACCCCGGCTTCTCGCTGGCTTCCCACCGGGTTTCCGTGGGGCTGGAGTTACGGCACTTCCCTTCCGGTGTAGTTGGTGAGAAAAGGGATTTTTCCCGAAGCTTCAAACGCGACCTTCGGTTCTTCCTTTTGCGCGCGTGCGGGTGTTCCTGTGGATGCGGGTGCTGATGCACCTGCGGTCTCGCCCTCTGCAAAAGGACGTGTCGATGCCCCCCTCGACCCTGCCCCCGTCCCTGTCCGCAGTCCGTAGCGTCGGCGGGATCATGCCCGCCGACATGCTCTTACGGATCTTCGACGGCCGCGACGTCGAAGGCGGGCGGCCAGCCGATTACGGGATCATCGGCACACGGTCGGTCGAGGACGAGGCCGAGCGCCTGTGGCACGAACTGCGCGGCGCCTGGTGGGTGCTGCGCCGGACCCTGCCCGGTCGTGACGGGGACGGGCGTCTACCCGGGGACCCCACCCGGTCAGCCCTGCGCGGCTGGGTCGAACCGCTGTTCGTCGCGCTGGGCTTCGGGCGCCTGGCCGGTCTGCGGATCCCCGGGATCCCCGCCGACGACGACTCCAGCAGGGTCTTCCCGATGACCCACCGGTACCAGCGGCTCCTGATCACGGTGGTGCCGTGGGACACCGAACTCGACGCGCGAGGCCGTGACGGATCCGCCTCCCCTCAGTCACAGATGCAGGAGGCGCTGAACCGGAGCAGCGCGCACCTCTGGGGGCTGGTGACCAACGGCCGCGAACTGCGGTTGCTGCGCGACTCCACCTCCCTGGCCGGGGCCGCCTACCTCTCCGTCGACCTGGAAGAGATATTCGACGGGGAACTGGTCCACGAGTTCATCGGCCTGTGGCGGCTCTTCCACGCCTCCAGGTTCGAGGTCTCCGACGGGGAACCACCGTCCACCTGCCTGATGGAGCGGTGGCGGGACGAGGCGCTGCGCTCGGGCGTCCAGGCCCTGGACGCGCTACGGCAGAACGTCGAGGAGGCCCTGGCCATCCTCGGAACCGGCTTCCTGCGCCACCCGGACAACCACCACCTGCGACGGCCGACGAGGGTCGGAGAACTCCACGGAGCCCTGCTGCGCCTCGTGTTCCGCATCCTCTTCCTCGCGGTCGTGGAGGAACGCGACCTGCTCCACCCACCGCACACCGATCCGCGCACCCGCGGACGCTACGCCGACTACTTCTCCTTCGCGCGACTGCGGCTGGTAGCTGATCGGGGTGGCAGCGGCGGCCACCACCGGGACCTGAACACGACACTGCGCATCGTCCTGGACGCCCTCGGGTGCGAGGATGGCCGCCCCGAACTCGGCCTGGTGGGTCTCGGCGGCCTCTTCACCCGCACCGAAGAGGACCGCTGCCTGGACGATGCCTCCTTGAACAACCAGGCCCTGCTGCGCGCGGTCCGCAGGCTGTCACGGGTGCGCGACCACGGAACCCGGCGCTGGCGGCCGGTCTCGTTTCGCACGCTCTCCTCCCGAGAACTGGGTGCGGTCTACGAGTCGCTCCTGGAGAGCCTGCCCGAGTACCGACCCGGCGACCATTCCTTCCACCTCGTCCACCGGGCGGGCAACGCGCGCAAGATGACAGGGTCGTACTACACCCCGTCCTCCCTCATCTCCCGCCTGCTGGACACCACCCTCGAACCCGTCCTCGACGAGGCGGTCAAGCGAGGTGCGGACCAGGCCGCCGCACACCCTGAACTCGATGAAGCGGACACCATCGCGGAGTCGCTCCTCTCCGTCACGGTCTGTGACCCAGCATGCGGCTCCGGGCACTTCCTGGTGGCCACGGGCCAGCGCATCGCCAAGCGGGTGGCGGCCGTCCGCGAGGGCACGCCCGAACCGGGGGAGGAGGCCTACCGCCGAGCGCTGCACACCGTGGTCGCCCGTTGCCTGTACGGGGTCGACATCAACCCCATGGCCCTGGACGTGGCGAAGATGTCGCTGTGGCTCGAAGGCATGGCCCCGGGCCGACCACTCGACCTGCTCGATCCCCACCTCAAATGTGGAAACGCGCTCATCGGTGCGACCCCGGCGCAGCTACGCGGGGGCATCCCCGACGCCGCCTTCACCCCGGTGGAGGGTGACGACCGCAAGGCCGCGGCCGCACTGGGCAGGTCCAACAACCTCGAACGGGCCGGTCAGGCCGCGCTGTTCGACACCGAACCCGACGCGGTCAAGGTCGACAACACCACCTACGCCGAAGGGCTCCACGGGCTCTACGCCATCGAGGTGGGCAGCCTGCGGGACGTCCGCGAACAGGAACAGGTCTACCGGGTCTGGCGCCGATCGGCCGACTACCGCAGGGCCGTGCACATCGCCGACGCCTGGTGCGCCACCTTCCTGTGGGAGAAGACCGAGGGCGCACCGCAGCCGGTGACCGACGAGACCTTCCACCGGTTCTTCGACCCCGAGGGCGCCGCGGCGACCGAGGCCACCCACACGGAGATCAGAAGGCTCCGAGACCGCTACCGCTTCTTCCACTGGCATCTGGAGTTCCCCGACATCTTCCCGGTCTGCGACGACCAAGGTGTTGATAGCGACGGCGCTCGGGGCTGGCAGGGCGGGTTCGACTGCGTGCTGTCGAACCCGCCCTGGGACAAGCTCGACTTCGAGGACAAGAAGTACTTCAGCGTGGTGCAGCCCTCGCTCGCGGGTATCGCCGGGTTGGCCCGCAGGGAGGCGATCGCCCAGTGGCAGCGTGACTTCCCCGAAGAAGCGGAGCGGTACCGGTCGGCGCGACGTCAGGTGAAGTCCACCCTGCACTTCGCCGGGCGCTCGGAGGGGTTCCCCGCGTGCGCCAAGGGACTGAGTATCAAAGGGGTGAGCACCCTTCAGGTGGACCATCTCTTCGTCGAGCTGTTCACCGGCCTGATCAAGCCGCAGGGTCGGATCGGCGCGATCGTGCCCACTTCCATCGCCACCGGAGCCGGGGCCCAGGAGCTCTTCGCGACCCTGACCCGCGACCGGTCGATCGCCTCGCTGTACGACTTCGAGAACCTGAAACAGCTGTTTCCCGGGGTCGACGCGCGGCAGAGGTTCAGTTTGTTGTCATTGCACGGTGCCAAGGTCCCGGTGCCCGTGGCCGACTACGCCTTCTTTCTCCACGAACCGGCCCACCTCGATGACGGGAGCAGGGCCTTCGCGCTCACCGCGGACGAAGTCGCCCTGCTCAGCCCCAACACGGGCTCGCTCCCGCTGTTCCGTTCCAGGCGCGACGCCGACCTCACCCTCTCGATCTACCGCCGTATTCCGGTGCTGTGGGCGGAGGGGCGCCGAAACGGCAACCCCTGGGCGGTCAGATTCAAGGCGACGTTGTTCCACATGACCGATGACTCCGGGCTCTTCCGAACCAGAACAGAGCTGGAGGATGAGGGGTGGCAGCTGCGGGGGAACGTCTTCGAACGCGAAGGCAGCCGAATGTCGCCGCTCTACGAAGCGAAGATGGTCCACCACTTCGACCATCGGTGGAACGGCTTCACACCAGCAGGGGCCGCACGACAACCGGAGCGGCCCGAGAAGGCAGACCCCGAGTACGCGCCGTTGTCCCGCTACTGGGTTCCCGAGGACGACGGTGCGAGGGAAGGGCTCGACACACGGCTGTCCGGGGTCGGCTGGGACCGGGAATGGCTCTACGGCTGGCGTGACGTGACGAACATGACCAACGAGCGAACCGCGATCCCCGCCCTGCTGCCGCGGGCGGCCGTCGGACACACCTTCCCCCTCATGTTCGTCCAACGGAGCCCGCGCCTGGTCGCCGCCTTGTGCGCGGTGCAGAGCTCACTCGTCTTCGACTTCGTCGCCCGACAGAAGATCAACGGCGCGCACCTGTCCCTCATGACCTGGAAACAGCTTCCCGTGCCCAGACCCGAGCAGCTGGAACCCCACCTGGACTTCCTGGTGCCCCGCGTGCTCGAACTCGTCTACACCACCCACGACATGGCCCCGCTCGCTCGCGACCTCGGTTGTACCGGCCCGCCCTTCCCCTGGGACGAGGAACGCAGAGCGGAGTTGCGAGCGGAATTGGACGCCTACTGCTTCCGCCTCTACGGAGTCGACCGGCAGGACACGGACTATGTCCTGGAGACCTTCCAGACGGAGAAGGGCGGGCTGAAGCACAACGAGATCGCCCGGTTCGGAACCTACCGAACCAAGGAGCTGGTTCTGCTGGCCTTCGACCATCTGACGGACGTGACCAGCTGATCGCATCTGCTGTTTCACGCGCGGTGGCCACGCCCCCGGAGCGGTGGTTGTATGCACGGGGCACATGTCGCGGGTCACCTGCGAACGGCACAATCACAGCAGTGCCCGGCCGACGCTCGCGGCCAGCCGGTGAGTCGGCTTCAGCGGAGGAACCCCATGAACGACCTACTGCCTTCGGTGGTGTCCGAGCACGTGGACACCGACCGGCTGCGCACCCATCTGCTGCACCTGGACCGTGCGGGCGAGCCGGTCGTGTTCGTGCACGGCAATGTCTCCTCCGCGCTGTTCTGGCAGCGCACCATGCTCGCCCTGCCCGAGCGTTACCGGCCGATTGCCGTGGACCTGCGCGGATTCGGGGACAGCCCGCGCGAGGCGGTGGACGCGCGCCGAGGCCTCGGTGGCTACGCCGACGACGTGCGCGCTCTGCTGGACGCGCTCGACCTGGACCGGCCGCACCTGGTCGGCTGGAGCATGGGCGGCGGTGTGGTGACCCGGCTTGTGCGGGACACCCCCGGGCGGGTGCGCTCGCTGACCCTCGTCAACCCGGTCTCCCCGTACGGTTTCGGCGGGACGCACGGCGTGGACGGTGTGCTCAACGATCCCTCCGGTGCCGGGACCGGTGGCGGCTGCGCCAACCCGGACTTCGTTTCCCGATTGGCCGCGGCCGACCGCTCCGAGGAAGCACCCACCTCGCCCCGCCGGGTAATGCTGGGAGCGTACGTGCGCCCCGGCTGGACCCCCGAGGACCCGGCCGACCCGGACATCTACGTTGAGTCGATGCTCGCCACCGCGGTGGGCGAGGCCCACTACCCCGGCGACGTACGCCAGGGCCCGGTGTGGCCCGGCGTGCTGCCGGGAGACCAGGGTGTGCTCAACACCATGTCCCCGGTGTACTGCCGCCTGGACGACTCGCACACGATCGCCCCCAAGCCGCCGATCCGGTGGATCCGCGGCGCGGACGACGCGATCGTCTCCGACACCTCGTCGCACGACCTGGCGTACCTGGGGTCGATCGGAGCGGTCGAAGGCTGGCCGGGCGCCGATGCCGCACCGCCGCAGCCGATGGTGGCGCAGACCCGGCACGTGTTGGAGGCCTACGCCGCGGCGGGCGGCGCCTACACGGAGCACGTCATGGAGGGGGCTGGACACAGCCCCCAGATCGAACGCCCCGAGGAGTTCCTCGACCTCCTGGTGTCCGGGCTGGAAACCGCTGACCGGTAGTGCTCCGAACGGGTCTCCCCGGCTGCCCGGCGCCCGTCGGGTTCTCCGAGGGGCCCGGGCGATGTCCCCTCGGGAAGGCTTAGGACTTCAGGTCGTCCGGGACCCTGCCGTCCGGGATGAGCGGTTCCTCCAACAGCCAGATATCGGGGGACCCGCGCCTGCCCAGGGCGTCACGACCGCGCGCCCGCACTTCAACGCCGGGTCGAAGGGGCCGGAGCTCTGCGACACCGTCGCGGAAATTGCGTCCGTTCAACCTGTCGTTGTTTTTAGCGAATGAGTGGCATTTGGTGCGATAGGACTTGGGTTTCATTTCTTGCGTCAGGGGAAAATCACCGGTGTCAGATTCGGGTGCTGGTGATGGGGTTCCTATTGCGCTTGATCTCCTCTCACGTGTCCGCGTTGACCTGCCCCGTCCCTCGCATGCGACCAACGATCAGATCCACACGCGTGTGGAGTCTTTCTGTCAGGGGCAACACCATCGCGAACAACTGACGGGGGCGAGGTGGAGCCCCCGGGTCGCCCGTGTCGTGATCGATCCCCCGAACTCCGCGGGTCGACTGGTCGTGCACGCGGCATGGCCGACGGAGATGACGGTTGGGGCCGTGGACGTCGCGTCCGCCTCGTGGCTGTTGCGCCCGCAGGTGTGAGAGGAGTTCGGGATGCGTGTGGACGTGGAGTCGTGGCTCACCCTGGTGAGCAGGAGCGGTTCCTTCGACGCCCGGGCGGCGTTCGTGCGAGGTGGGAACGATGCGCACGGTGGGGGAGAGGGCGGCAGGTCCGAACACCGGTTGGGTGTGGACGACCCGCTGCATTGGGAGTACACGGTTTCCAGCGGGGGCCGGGAGGCGCGCTGGTCCTGTGACGGCGGCGAACTCGTGCACGTCACCGACGAGAGGACGTTTCGCAGCCCGGTTCCCCACGGGTCCGATCCGGACGAGCCCTGGTACTTCTCCACGTGGCTGGCGGTCGTGGACACGTGGCTGGTGGAGATGGTGCGTCCGGTGGATCTCCTCGCCCGGGTCCTCGTCGATGCCGTTGAGGAGGAGGACGGGGGCGAACGCGGGTTCGTGCGCGTCGCGGCCCGGCCCCTGGGTAACGAACCCTCCCCGTACAGCGGTTTCTCGGTTCCCGACGGACGGTCGTTGAGCCTGCGGCTCGACGTCGGCCTCGGATACCTGACCGAGGTGGTGGTGACGTCCTCCGGCGGCGGGCACTCGATCCACACGCTCGCTCTGACCAGCCGGGCGGCGTAGCGCAGTAGCGGGAACGGCAGGGAAACGAGCAGGAGCCCCGCTGCCCGAAGGGAGTGAGGGGCCTGGCCGTAAGGCGCTGCCTGGGCAGGGTGAGTCCGAGGCGGTGCGTGCCTGCCGGTGCTGTCGGCATTCGGTGGAGCTCGGAAGATCATTTGGTGCGCCCCCGGAATCCCGGGGATGTATGGATCATTATGATTTTACCGCATTGTCTGTTATGTCGGTGCGATAAATTCGCTGATCCTATTGATTTGCTGCGCCCCCGTAGGCATGGTGTAAGAGTGATCCGCGGCCCAATGCCCCTGGGGAATCATGAAAGCCTCTGCTGTTGCCGTCCTGGAACTCCTGCCTCCCCCCGGCGTCGGGGCAGTGGTGCCCCCGGTGGCTGGGGTAAACGGTTTCGATGGTTTCCGGGGTTCGTTCGATCCAGGTCCTTTCAGGGCCAGACCCGCCTTTCCCTGGATCTGATTCGCAACGCCTCCGGGGGAGTCTGGAGAACTCTTTCGATCTCTGGTGCCCAGCGCCTTTCGCGGGGGAACGACGGTCCGTTCCCCGGGTCCGGATGCAGAGAAGGTCAGGGGCGGTAAAAGATCCGGTCCCTGCCAGAAAGCATTCGGGTCGGGGCGGGGTGTGCCATCGAACGGAATCAGGGCTGTCATGGACGGCCGCTCCTCGTGAGCCGTTGAAGAGCAAGAAACCATCAGCCACACCCGGCCCTGCCGGGCCAACTGCCGACTTACGGAGAATCCATGTCCTTCAAGAACATCTTCGACAACGGCGAAAACGAAGCCGGATCCGCGGAGGAATCGGCCCGCGCGGTGTATGAAAGGATCCCGGGGGCGCGGCCCGAACGGGAGGGGATCGACCCGGAGCTCGTCGAGGGGATCCCCGAGGTCGAGCGCGACCCCAAGATCATCCGCGAGACGTCTCCTGAAGCGCTCAAGGTCATGGGCGGCTTCATCTCCCCGATGTTCAGGAACACCCAGACCGCCGCCGCCGAGCAGCGCGGGACCAGCGAAGACCCCGAATCAACCACCTCGATGGCGTCCTCGGCCAAGGACGAGGCATTCAAGAGGGTGGAGGTGGAGATCAGGGACGAGGACCGCCCCGAGATCAGCGATGAGGAGCGGGCGAACCTGAAAAAGGCCAACCAGAAGTCAACCGGGAACCTCAGGAGGACTGACGACGGTTTCACCGAAGGGTGAAGGCGGTTCCGCGGCCTTTTCCGCGGACCGGATGTGCACCCGCAGGAGCCTTTCCCCTCATGGGCCCCGACCCGAGAAAACAGGACCGTCGGGTTTCTTGGCGATGCGGAATGTCCGGTCGGGTCAGGGCGGGAACCGTTCCACGGAACAGACAGATGGTTCATTTCCACTCTTCAAGGAGGTCGATGTCCATGTCCGGCGCCATCAAGAACAACGTGAGTACCGCTTATCTCGGTGAGCGGTTCATGCGGCATCCGCTGACCGGGAGGAACCTGAAGGAACTCGAAATCGACGAGAAGGCGCCGGGGCTCCTGGAGCGGAACAGGGAAAGGCTGAAGGCGAAGGCCGAGAGGAAAGCGCCTGACGGTTCGGACCGGTTCGTGTACCCCACCGGGTTCTCCCTGAACAGGGGGAGGTTCGGGGAATACCCGACCGCACGGGAAACGGCTCACCAGCTCGGCTGGCGGGCCTACATGACGGTGGGCGTTCCGCTCGTCGAAGAACGAAACGACATCACGCAGCCGCCGCCCGACGTGGTCTCCAAGCAGACCTACGTCAACCGAACGGACCCCAAGCCCACGACCTGGTCGCACACCGTGGAGTTCTCGGTCTCCAACACCATCAACTGGTCGCTCCAGGGGCAGGTACAGCTCACCTTCGGGGCCAAGGCCATCGCTTCGCTGCAGCAGCAACTGCAGAAGAGCATGGCGCTGAACAACTCCCAGAAGACCACCCTGAAGAACAGCAAGGACAACCAGGGCGTCGACATGGAGTCCCAGTCGCAGTCGACCAGCACGACCACGGCCACCAGCAGCGCGACGGGAACCGGGGAACTGTCCGCCCAGCTCATGCTGGGCATCACCGGGTCCGTCAGCGGCTCGCTGACCACCGCGTTCAAGACCTCCTCCACGCTGAGCGGTGAGGTCGGTAGCCGGGTCGACGTCCTGGCCACGCAGCGGCGCCAGGTGCGCAGGTTCGACTACGAGTACCCCGTCTCCTTCGGCGGGGGAGTGGCTCTCTACTACCCCGAGCCGGTGGAGGTCGGGAAGACCCGGCCGGGCGGACCAGCGCCGAAGGAACCGGAGTACTCACAGGTGGTCCCGTGGGAACTCGGGGAGTCCGGCGCGGCGGGCAGGACCTTCGACCTGAACGATGACGGCAGGCCGTTCATGCAGAAGGGCGAAGCCGAACTGGTCTCCACGCTCGCCGGCGTGCACGAGGTCTTCGAGCTCGAGAAACTCCACTTCGACATGAAGGACCACCCGCTGCACGAAGAGGGCGCGGAGCGCAGGAACCCGAAGGCGACCACTGCCGAGGTGCGCACCGGCCTGGGAACGGCTGACGGTCTGGCGTTGGACCCGGTGGCGCAGAAGGCTTACGTCACCGACCGGTACAACAGCGGAAAGCTGTACAAGGTGGACCTCGCCAGCGGCGAAACGGACTGGGTCCTGGACAAGCTCGGCGAAGTCAACGACGTGGCTCTGGACCTGCCCGGGGACAGGGCCTACGTCGCCGACTACAGCGGTCGGCGCGTTTTCACGGTGGACCTGTCCGACCACACCGCCCCTCCGGTCGCGGTCGCCGACGGCATCCGCGTGTACGGCCTCGCACTGGATCTTCCTGGTAACAGGCTCTTCGCTTCCGACTACGCGCAGGGCAAGCTGGTCGAGTTCGATCTGAGCGGCGGATCGGCCGAGCGCAAGCGCACCTGGGACGTTCCCAGGGCCGCTGGGGTGGCGTTGAACGGCGGTCGGGCCTACGTCGGCCAGTACGACCGCGGCGGGTTGTACGAGATCGACCTGGGCGCGGAGGGAGGGGCTCCGCGGGAGGTGGCCACCAATCTCGGACGGAGTGTGCGCGTGGCGCTGCACGGCGGAGCCCTCGCCTACGTCTGCGACTCGGGTGGCAGGCTGCATGAGGTCGTGGTGGCCGAGGGCGAGGACAAGGGCCTTCGCCGTGTGGTCCTGGGCGGTCTGGGCCCGGTCTGCGGTCTCGCGTTGGACGGAGCCAACGGACGGATCTACGTCAGCGACCGGCACGGCAAACTGTCGCGGATCACCGGCGCGCTGCCCGACCACCCGGCTGAGCCCTAGGATCTGACTCCTCATCGGGTGAGGCGGAGGTGACGCGCGGCATGGTCCGCCGCGCGTCCTCATCCGTGAACGCGCACCCGTGGTGCGGGCCCGGCCCGAAGGCGAAAGCGGGGTGCTCCTCGGTTCGAACCGGGCCAGGCGGCGCGGGTATGAGGCCGCCCTCCGGTGCGTCGGAGGGCGGCACGGCTACCTCAAACGTGTTTCTCCGGGATCAGGGCCCCTGAGGTGAGGCGCTCGCTGGTCAGTTCGGCGGCCTTGTCGGCCGGTGTCGACAGCTCGCGGGCGCGGCGTTCACACTCGCCCAGGGCGCGGAAGGCTGCTCCGTAGCGGCGCCGCTGTTCGGGTTCCGGTTTCGGGGCGCGGACGGCATGGGCAGAAGTCGAATGCCGGGCTCCACCTGGCAGGATTGACCAGGTTGCCAGCGCACGTCACACAGGAGTACATCCCGCTCCTTCCCCGTTGCCCTGGGTGAGCCCGCCGCCTGCCTGTTCCCCACCCCAAGGAGTTCGGCCCCGTGAACGTCCCCCTGTGGCTGTGGGTCACGACCGTCCTCGTGATCGTCAGCCTCATCTGCGTCGACTTCGTGATCGTGGCACGCAATCCACGCAAGCCCTCGACCCGTGAAGCGGCCCTGTGGGTCAGCTTCTACGCGTTGCTGGCGGTGGCCTTCGGTGCTGCCCTGGCCTTCACGGCGGGGGCCGAACACAGCATCGCCTTCTACACCGGTTGGGTCGTCGAGTACTCGCTGAGCATCGACAACCTGTTCATCCTCATCCTGATCATCGGTTCCTTCCAGGTCCCACCCGAACACCAGCAGCGGGTACTGCTCATCGGGATCGGCCTGGCCCTGTTCTTCCGTGCCCTGTTCATCGTGGCGGGCGCGGCGGCGGTGGAGGCCTACGTCGGGGTGTTCTACCTGTTCGGCGCGATCCTGCTGGTCACAGCGATCAAGTTGCTGGTCTCGGCCGACCACGACGTGGCGCACGCCGAGTACAAGGAGAACGCGCTGGTGCGTACGGTCCGGCGGGTGCTGCCCACCACCGACCGCTACCACGGCGCCCGGCTGACCGTCCTGCTCGGTGGGCGGCGCCACCTGACCCCGATGCTGTTGGTGGTCATCGCCATCGGCATGGCCGACATCGTCTTCGCCCTGGACTCCATTCCGGCGATCTTCGGCATCACCCAGGAGCCGTACCTGGTCTTCACCGCCAACGCCTTCGCGCTGATGGGTCTGCGCCAGCTCTACTTCCTCATCGGTAGTCTGCTCACCCGCCTGGTGTACCTGAACAAGGGTTTGGCGCTGATTCTCTGCTACATCGGAGTGACCCTGATCCTGCACGCCATCGAGCACACCACGGACCTGCCGGTGAGTTCCCCGCCCGAGCTGGTCTCCCTGGGCGTCGTCGTGAGCCTGCTGATACTGGTCACCGTCGCCAGCCTCGTCGCCAGCCGTAACCACCGACAGCGCGAGTCCGTTTCCGACTCCGAAGCACGGTAGGTGTTCAGCCCGGCGGTTGCGCGCGGTGAGGATCCCGAGTTCGCCGAGGGGGCGCTGGCACCCGCGCGATGGGCACGGCCCGGGGCCGCCTGCTCCGGCAGGGGTCCCGGGCACCGGTCGCGGCGGTGCGCGCCCGGTCTCACCGCTTGGCGGCCAGGTAGTAGCTGTTGAGCGGGTCCTGGTCGAGGGTGGTGACCTCGACGTCCGTGAACCCCGCGTCGGCCAGCATCGCGCGGGCCAACTGCTCGCCCCACACGGTGCCGAGGCCGTCGCCGCCCAGGGCCAGCGACACGGTCATGCAGTGCATGGTCGACACGGTGTAGAGGAACGGTCCGAGCGGGTGCTCCACGTTGTCGGCCACGTCGCTGCTGGCGTTGATGTCGACCATGAGGAAGCGTCCCCCCGGCCGCAGCGCCCGGTTGATGTTGTCGAGTACCCGCGCGGGGTGGGCCTGGTCGTGGACGGCGTCGAAGGCGGTGACCGCGTCGAAGGCCCCGACAGCGTCGAGTTCGGCCACGTCGGCGAGCCGGAAGTCGGCGTTGGCGAGGCCGAGGCGCTCGGCTTCGGCTCGGCCCGCGGCGATGCCCTCTTCGGAGAAGTCGTAGCCGACGAAGCTGCTGCGGGGGAAGGCCTGGGCCATGAGGTTGACCGCGTGGCCGCTCCCGCAGCCGATGTCGGCGACATCGATCCCCTCCGCCAGCCGACCGGGCAACTCCGGGGCCAGCGGCAGGATCACCTCGATCAGGGCGTTGTCGAACACCGCCGCGCTCTCTTCGGCCATGAAGCGGTGGAAGTCGGCGAAAGCGGCGTAGTGGACACCCCCTCCGGTCTCGAACCGCTCGGTGATCTCGGCGCTGACGTTGCCGAGCATCGGCAGGATCTGCATGGTCTTGGCCACGTTGGCCGCCCCTCCGGAGCGGGTGAGCGGCAGGTGGTGTTCGGCCGGCAGGTGGAAGGTGCCGGTTGCGGGGTCGTGGTCGACGACACCGCCGGTGGTCATCGCGCCGAGCCACTCGCGCACGTACCGTTCCCGCAGGCCGCTGGCCTCGGCGATCTGGCTGCTGGTCGAGGGCGGCAGGCCCGCCATGGTGTCGAACAGTCCGGTGCGGTGGCCGATGCCGGCCATCAGGGCGAGCGCCCCGTCGTTGAGGACCCCGACCATGCGCTCGGCGAACGCCTGGGCGCGGTCGGTGTCGGCGGTGGAAGCGGAGTGGGCGGGAGCGGAGTGGGCGGGCACTGTGGCGGTCATCGGTTCGGCTCCGTTCGGATCGAGGTGGGTCGGATGAGGGCCTGGGCGGTCGGTGAGGCCGCCACCGCGGCCCGGGTCAGGGCCTGGAGGTGTTCGGGGGCGGCGTCGGCGTCGATGTCGAACCGCAGTCTCACCTCGCCGGGGCCGACCGGGACGCCTTCGACGCCGAGCGCTCCGCGCGCGTCCAGGGCGGTCCAGGCGTGGGCCTCGACGCGATCGAGCCGGATTCCCTCGGCGGTGGCGAGCTCGACCAGGGTGGCGCTCACGCAGGCGGCGGTGGCGGCGAGGAGCATCTCCGTGGGAGCCGGGCCGGTGTCGGAACCGGCGAGTGGTTCGGGCAGGTCGGTACGGAACGCGTGATGGGACCGGTCCTGCGGCGCGTCCAGGTGCAAGGTGGCGCCCGCCCCCTCGGTCGCGAGCCCGTCCCGCCACCGCAGGTGCGTGCTCAGCTCGATCCGCAGGGGCTCGCCGTCCGCGTGCGCCCTCGTGAACAGGTCTGTCAGCACTTGCGCGTTCACGCCGTTCAGCGGTCGTGTTCCGGTGTGGGCCATCGTGATCATCCCCGTCTGTGGATTAGGGACGAGGATCCTCCGGACCGGGCCCGGTCACATCCGTGAGCTCACCTATTTCGGCGCGAGCCCGTCACGGTGCCGCACGGCGACCCCCGCTGCCTCGGCGCGGTTGCGCAGGCCGAGTTTGGAGAGGATGTTGGCCACGTGGTGTTCGACGGTGCGGCGGCTGACGAAGAGCCGCCCGGCGATCTCGGGGTTCGACAAACCCTCGCCGAGGAGCCGGAGCACCTCGGTTTCGCGTCGGGTCAGACCGGCCAGGTCCGACCGCCCCCGCGCACGCGCGACGGTCGCTCCTCGCACCCGCAGCCAGTTCGCCGCGCGGTCGGCGTCGGGGACGGCCCCGAGAGCGGAGAAGACCGCGTAGGCCGAGCGGGCCTCGGCGGTGGCCTGGGCGTCTGCGACGGAGTCGAGGTGTTCGGCGAGGGCCATGCGGGTGCTGGCCGCGTCGAGGGGCAGGTCGAGTTCGACGAACCCGGCGAGGGCGGCCTCGAGCAGGTCGCGTGCGGCGTCGGAGTCGGCGGGCTCTCCGTCGCGCCCGGCGCTGAGGGCGATCCCGAGCAGGCGTTGGCCGCGGCAGCGCACGATGTCACAACCGGTCTGAGTCCCGAACTCGGTGATCTGGCGGCCGAGGTCGGCGGCGGTGTGCGGGTCCCCGGCGGCCAGACGGCACAATCCGAGAAGTTCTCGCAGCCGGGCGCCGGGGGCGGCTTGGGAGCCGAGTCGTTCGAGCCCGCGGGCGAGGGTGGTCTCGGCTCCGGCGGGGTCGCCGTCCAGGAGCTGGAGCCGTGCGGTGACCGCGGCCAGTGACGGCAGACCTTCGAAGCCGCGGATCACCCCGCGGGCCTCGTCCGCCCTGCCCTGGGTGATGCGCAGGTCGGCCAGGCATGCGGCGGCGTCGGCCCGGACCTTGGGCAGGCCGTGGGCGGCGAGTGCGACGGCGCACAGCAGTTCGGTCTCGGCCCGTTCCCAGTCGCCGGTGGCGGCGAGCACCTCGCCGTAATGGGTGCGGCAGCTCGTGTGCAGGTACGGGTTGCCGAAACGTTCGATGAAGTCGTCGAGGGCCCGCACCCAGTGCACCACCCGGGCGAAGTCGGCACACGAACAACAGGCCCGCATCATCAGACAGCTCGTGAACACGACGGTGTCGGGCGAATCGGCCTCGCCCGCCACCGCGGCGGTCATCGCCTCGTCGAGCAGGGCGCATCCCTCGTCGGTGTTCCCGGCGTTGACCTGGGCCAGGCCGACGGCGGTCAGCGCCGAGACCTCCAGGTCGCCGTCGCCGTGGGCGACACCGACGGCATGGGCTCGGCGGCCGAGTTCGACGGCGCGTTCCGGGTCGGCCGCGAACACCGACTCGGCCAGGGCCACCCAGCCGTCGAGTAGCGGCAGCTGGGCCTGCGAGGCCAGACGGACCGCCCGTCGGACCCAGCCCGCCGCCACGGTCTCGTTGCCGAGGTTGGCGCTGTGGACGAACGAGAGCTGGATGGCGGCCATGACCGCTTCCGGCGCCGCTCCCGCCCGACGGAACCCCTGGTAGGCCGTGGTCCAGTGCTGCAGGGCCTGGCGGATGTCGCCGGTCCACCACAGGGCCGAGCCGAGCCCGAAATGGGCTGCGGGCTCGGGGTCGGGGCCGGACCGGGATCCGAGAAACTCGGAGAGCGAACGGGCCGCCGCCGCCCAGTCGCCTTCGGCGAGCGCGGACATCCCCTCCTCGAAGAGCGACGAGGGCTGTGAGCTCATGAGCCGATGCTAACAGCCGGGTCACGCCAGTAACGGGGATTCGGGTGCGGTAGCCGGTGCGGGGGTCGGCCGTTGCGAGTGCGGGCTCCTCACCTGCCCGTTCAGGACACCCGGGGCGTTCCCGATACGCGGGGAGGGCCCGGCGGGGGAGGAGATCGGACACATGAGATCGGATGGTGTCCCTGGTCCCCTTCGCGGCCGCGGCTGTGGGGCGGAGCCCTTCCGGGACTCCGAATGGCGGCACCCGGGTTCGGGCGGGCACCTCTGGGGCTGTGACGCACGCGACTGGCGAAAGGGATACACCCGGGGGTATGTTGGGGGTGCGGGTCGAAAGGAGACCACATGAAGCCTGAAATGGTGGGCGACGCCATCACACGACTCAAGCGCGCTCAGGGGCAGCTCTCCGGGGTCATCTCGATGATGGAGGAGGGGGAGGACTGCGCCGCCGTCCTCCAGCAACTGGCCGCGGTCTCCCGCGCCCTGGACCGGGCCGGGTTCAAGATCGTCGCGAGCGGCATGCGGCACTGCAACGCCGCGCGTGAGAACGGCGAGGAGCCCGAGCTCACCGAGCAGGAGCTGGAGAAGCTCTTCCTGGCCCTGGCCTGAGCCCCGCGGGCGCCGACCGCTGTCCGTGGGGCAGGCGCCCGGGGCTGGCCTGTTCGCCGGGGCCTGGCCCGGTTCCAGGCCGACACCGACTTCTCACCTCCGGATACTCCCCCCTGTATAGGCGGGGGTCGCCAAGCCTGGGCCCATCAGGTTCGGGGCCCGCGTCCGACCACTGGATACCCCCCGGGGTGTCCAGTTCAGATCCGACACCACCCAAGGAAACCGACATATGAGTGACCACGTCATCGACGCACGCTCCGTACGCCACCTGGTCGAAACCGACCCCCACACCCTGCTCGTCGACGTGCGCACACCCGCCGAGTACGAGAGCTCCCACATCCCCGGAGCGATCAACCTGCCGCTGGGGCGGGTGGACGCCCATCTGGAGCGCATCGTCGCCGATGCCGGGGGCCGCCTCGTCCTGGTCTGCCAGTCCGGGAACAGGGCGGTGCGCTGCCAGGGCAAGCTGACCGCCGCGGGTCTGGACGACACGGTCGTGATGGACGGCGGCATGAACGCCTGGGAGGCCCAGGGCGCGCCCGTCGAACACGGCCGCAGACGCTGGGCCCTGGAGCGCCAGGTCCGACTGGTCGCCGGAGGCCTCGTCCTGATCTCCGTACTCGCCTCCCTGCTGTGGCCCCCGATGGTGGCGGCCGCCGGTTTCGTGGGCGCGGGTCTGGTCTTCGCGGCCGTCACCGACACCTGCGCCATGGGCATGGCGCTGTCCCGGCTGCCCTACAACCAGCCGCGCAACGACCTCGACATCGAAGACTCGCTGGCGCGGATCGCTGCCCGCCGATGAGCGGCGCGGGTAGGGCCCTCCTCTGACTTCTGGATACTCCCCGGAGTATCGCAACAGTGCAGACACCACCAGACAAGGAGCAGGACATGCTGCTGGAACGCCTCTATGACAACGACCTCGCCCAGGCGGGCTACTTCATCGGCTGTCAGGCCAGGGGAGAGGCCGTCGTGGTCGACGCCCGCCGCGACATCGGCGACTACCTCGACCTGGCCGCCGAACACGGCATGCGGATCGTGGCCGTGACCGAGACCCACATCCACGCCGACTACCTCTCCGGAACCCGCGAACTCGCCGCGGCGACCGGAGCCGCGGTATACGTCTCCGGTGAGGGCGGCCAGAACTGGCAGTACGGCTTCGACGCCGAACGGCTCCTGGACGGCGACACCATCACCATCGGCCGTCTCACCGTCCAGGCGCGCCACACCCCGGGACACACCCCCGAACACCTGTCGTTCCTGATCACCGACGGGGCGTTCAGCCGGAACCCTGGCTACCTGATCTCCGGGGACTTCGTCTTCGCCGGCGACCTGGGACGTCCCGACCTGCTCGACGAGGCGGCCGGAGGCGTCGACACCCGCTTCGAGGGCGCGCACCAGCTGTTCACCAGCCTGCGCGAGGTCTTCCTGGCACTGCCCGACCACGTCCAGGTCCTGCCCGGGCACGGCGCGGGCAGCGCCTGCGGCAAGGCGCTCGGCGCGCTCCCGGCCACCACGGTCGGGTACGAGCGGCTCAACGCCTGGTGGGGGCCCTACCTGCGGAACGACGACAGGGAGGGCTTCGTCCGGGAACTGCTCGACGGGCAGCCCGACGCCCACGCCTACTTCGCGCGGATGAAACGTCAGAACAAGGAGGGCCCGCGAGTGCTGGGTCCGACGGCTCCGCCGCCCGAGCTCTCCGTGGCGGGGATCGGCCGCTCCCTGGAGCAGGACCAGATCGTGTTCGTGGACACCCGGCCCCACACCGAGGTGCACCGGGGAACCGTGGCCGGTGCGCTCAACGTTCCCGGTCCGGCCAAGGCGGCCACCTTCGGCGCGTGGGCCCTCGACCCCGAGACCGAGACCAGGCCGCTGGTGCTGTTCACCCCCGACGGGGACACGGCCCAGCGGGTGCGCGACCACCTGCTGCGGGTCGGTATCGACCATGTGATCGGGTACACCACCAGCACGGAAGGGCTGCCGACCACCGTGCCGCGGCGCATCACCCCGGAGCAGATGCCCGAATCCGGTGCCTCGCTGGTGCTGGACGTCCGTAACAAGGGCGAACACGCAGAAGGGCACATCCCCGGCTCCCGGCAGCTCAGCGCGGGCCGGGTGCTGTGGAATCTCGACGTCCTGCCCGCCGACGGCACCATCGTCAGCTACTGCCAGTCGGGTGCCCGCAGCTCCGTGGCTGCCTCGGCCCTGCGCCGCGCCGGATACGACGTCGTCGAACTCGACCGCGGCTACCCGGCCTGGGCGGACCAGGCAACGAACCGGCGCGCCCCCGCCCGGAGCGCCGTGCGCTGAGCAGGCGCGGGGACGGTGTCCGCCGGGTCGGGCACCGCCCCCGTAGCCGCCGGGCCCCGCCCCGGCCCTTCCTGTCACATCGACCCTCGTTCGCGTTGGCGAGCCATGGAAGCAGAGTCAACATGGAGTTTCAGATCGTCCTCGTCCTTGGCCTCGCAGTGGTGGTGGGTCTCGCGCTCGGCCTGCTCGGGGGCGGCGGTTCCATCCTGATGGTTCCGCTCCTCACCTACGTCGCCGGTATGGAACCGAAGGAAGCCATAGCCGCGTCCCTGTTCGTCGTGGGCGTCACCTCCCTGGTCAGCGTGTTCACGCACGCACGCGGGGGAAACGTCCGCTGGCGCACCGGGCTGGTCTTCGGGGCGGCGGGCATGGCGGGTGCGTTCCTCGGCGGTGTGGCGGGCGGATACCTTCCCGGCGCCGTGTTGATGATCGCCTTCGCCCTGATGATGGTCGCCACCGCCGCGGCCATGCTCCGGGGCGGGAGGAAGCCGCCTCCTGGAGGCGGGGAGACCGAAACGCTTCCCCTGCGCCGTGTCGTCCTCGACGGCCTGGCGGTCGGGGCGGTCACCGGCCTGGTCGGAGCCGGCGGCGGCTTCCTCGTCGTGCCCGCCCTGATGCTGCTCGGCGGCCTGTCCATGCCGGCCGCCGTGGGCACCTCCCTGCTGGTGATCACGATGAAGTCCTTCGCCGGGCTTGGCGGGTACCTGACGACCGTCAGCGTGGACTGGGCCCTGGTGTCCGCGGTCACCGCCCTCGCTGTCGCGGGCTCGCTGGTCGGGTCGCTGCTGACCTCGCGAGTGCCCGAAGCCGCCCTACGCAAGGTCTTCGGGATCTTCGTGCTGTTCATGGGCCTGTTCGTCCTAGCCCAGGAACTCCCCGCCCCCTACGGTCTGCTGCCCCCCGTGCTGGCGGCACTCGTGGCCGCCCTGGTGCTGGGTTGCCGCCTGATCGGTGAGTACTGTCCGCTGTTTCCGCTCCTGCGACCGCGCACATGACACGCTCACTCCTTTGCGGCGGCGGATGCTCCTGCACGCGGACCTTTCCCGCAAGGAGGGCAGCGGAAATCGCCTCCGCCGGGACGGTCGCGAACCCGCATCCAACGATCGAGAGGTGGACCGGGGCGAAATCGACACCGAACGTATCCACGATCTCCGGTAGCGCTGGTAGTCGGGTGGTGAACGAAAGCACCGAAATCGCAGTCAGGAAGACAAAGAGCGCACTGCTCGGTCGGTACTGTTGGCGTCTGTGAACCGGTGGACCCGAGCATGCGGCTTTCCTGTCCGTGTTCACCGGTCCGGTTCCGGGGCGCGGAGGGCCCTGTGCGCGGTCCTGGTTTTCCCGTGCCCGCTGATGCACTGTTCAGTGGCTGTGGAGCGCCCCCAGCAAGGGAAGGAAGATCTGTCCGCGGCGACAGTTTTCACTGTCGGCCGGGATACTCGCCGGAGAGAACTCGGAAATCCTCTCGGTAGACCAGTCGAGGATCTGGTAAGAGTCTTTCCAGTTTGGGGGATCGCGGTCCGAAGCGCCCGACAGTACCAGTGCGGAAACGGCTCCTTGTGATTCGCGGAACCGTGTCAATGGTACCCGATTCCAAAGCGAAAACAGGCCTTGACGAGGTAATTGTCGGCTGCCTAATCTGCTCGACAACAGGTCCAGAAAATTCCGGGACAGCTCGGAATTCCTGAGAACACCTCCTTCGCGAACACCGGGAAGAGTTCGAGCCCCGTGGCCGCGAATCGAGCCGTCCTGGGCTGGAGAACGGCCCCGGTCCCCCCGCTACGGCCTCCGGCCCGCCCCGGAGGCCTGTGACCCCCGAGAAGGACGAAGCCCATGAAGAACCGCAAGCTCCGCGCCACCACCGCGGTCGCCGCCGCCACCGCACTCGTCTTCGCTCTCCTGCCGGCCGGTGCGGCCAACGCGCACGGCTACATCGACACCCCCGCCAGTCGTCAGGCCCAGTGCGCCGCCGGAGTCGTCCAGTGCGGCGGAATCCGGTGGGAGCCGCAGAGCGTCGAGGGCCCCAAGGGCCTGATGAGCTGCTCGGGCGGCAACGCGCGTTTCGCCGAGCTGGACAACGACAACTACGGCTGGCAGGTCGCCGACGTCGGCACCAACGCGACCTTCAGCTGGACGATCACCGCCGCCCACTCCACCGCCACGTGGGAGTACTTCATCAACGGCCAACTCGTCGACAGCTTCAACGACGGCGGCGCACGCCCGCCGTGGAACTTCTCCCACAACGTCGACCTGTCCGGCTACAGCGGCCACCAGACCGTCCTGGCCCGCTGGAACGTGGCCGACACCGCCAACGCCTTCTACGTCTGCGTCGACGTCAACATCGTCTGACCCCGCTCCCCGGCCCGACCACCCCTCGGGCCGGGCCCGGTCCACCGGTGCCCGAACGCACCTTCCCCGGCCCCGGGGTGGATACTGGCGCCCATGGCGATCATCCACAAGGCCACTCTCACACCGAAGAAACCGGATCTGATCAACGCGTGGCTGGACAGCCAGTCATGGGCGGGGCAGGGGAGTACCGAGGTGCTCGGCACCTACAGGTTCGACGACCCCGCAGGTGAGGTCGGGGTGGAGGTGTTCCTGCTCCGGCACGCGGGGCAGCTCCTCCATCTGCCGCTGACCTACCGGGGCGCACCCCTGCCCGACCACGGTGGTCACCTCGTGGGAACCCTGGAGCACTCCGTTCTGGGCACGCGCTGGGTCTACGACGGGACCGCGGACGAGGTGGCGCTGGCCTGCTTCCGGCAGGCGCTCGAGGGCGAGCAGGAACAGGCGGAGCTGGAGGTCTGGGACGAGGGCCGCGTCGTGGAGCACCGACCGCAGCAGGTGCTGATCTTTCGGGAAACCGGGGGTGAGAGCGAAGCATCCGAGGCCGCCGGAGGAGAACAGGTCCTGCTCACGCGTGTTCTGGGGGAGGAGCCCGAAGGTACACGGAGGCTGCTGGCGCGGTACGGCGGCCAGCAGTGGGTCGTGGCGGCGCTGGCGTAGCCCACGGACCTCCCCGTTGCCCGTGGTTACCCGTGCCCGGCGTGTACACCCTGAGACCGACGGGGTCGGGGTCCGCGTGTCGGTGGGGTGTGGTTTTCTCATCCCATGGGTGCGGAAATCATGGGTGTTGAGATCGAGCGGTTCCTGCGGCTGGTGCGTGCGCTACCAGAGTGCGAGGCCAAGGAGGCAGAGCGGTACACGACCTTCCGCGTGGGCGGAAAGCCCTTCGGGTACCTGTGGCCGCGTACCGCCACGGTGGGGCTCAAGCAGACCCTGCTGGAGCAGACCGCACTGGTCGCCGAACGGCCCGAGGTGTTCGAGGTGCAGTTCACCGCGGGCGGGTTCGGCTGGGTGGTCGTCCACCTGGACGGGATCGAGCTGGACGAACTCAGCGAGCTCACCCTGGAAGCCTGGTACCTGACGGCCCCCGAAGAGCTGACCGCTGCTCCTCCCACCCCGGAGTCTCTGGCCAGGGCCTGAGCGGTCGCTGTCTCTGTCCGCACCTGCGTAACTTGTGGCGCGTTTTCGTCTCGGGCGGTCAGCGACCCCCGTTCACGGGTCACAGCCCCAGCTCATGGTGGAGCTGAGCGATCTTCAGCGCCTCCTGCTGGACCGCCAGTAGAGATTGCAGGGCCTCGTCCTGCTGGGTGCCGCCGGAGGTTTCCGCCAACAGGTCATTGGCGATCCGCTCGTACTCCGCGGCTCGCTCCGCGTCCTCCAGACGTTCCTGGGCCTGTCGGACCCGGGCGGCGTAGCCGGTGATCGCGTCGGTGCGGTTGGTCGCGGCCGAACGGATCTCCTCGATCGCCCGTGTGGCCCGTTCGTGCGCGGACAACGCCATCTCACCGTCGCCGCGGGGCTCGCCGACCGCGGCGAGCTCGACCTCCGCCCGCGATGCCTTCCACAGGTCACAGGCGATCTGCCATTCCAGGTCACGGAGTACGACCCTGTTTCGCGTCGTGTCCAGTAGTTGGCCGGAGCCGTGCAGGGGCGACGCCAGAACAGAGTCGACCGCTCTTTGTAGCGGGACCAGCGTGTCGCGATCGCGCTGTGTGAGCAGCTCGGGGTCGACATAGTCCCGGCCGTGGGCCTGCCCGCGCTGAGCCTCGTCCTTGAGGAAGCGACGTTCCTTCAGTTCTAGTGGGACGTAGATCGCCAGGGAACCCAGCAACACGACCACGGCCACGAGGATGAACGCGGTGCCCAGTCCCGGCCCGGCGGCGATGCCGAGGCCGACGCACACCAGACTTCCGATGGTCAGAAAGCCGGTGCTCTGAGCAATCTGATCCCTGGCCTCTTCGGCAGCGGGACTCAGAGGCTGCGCTGTGGACGGCGCCTCGGCGCCGGGTCGTGTGCTGTGTCGCGGGGACAGTGGGGGACTCCTGGTGACGTGCCGGGTCGAGCTGGCTGCCGGACACGTTCATGCTGCCACAGAGCCACCATGGCCATGGACCCCGGCCGTGTAGAGGTTTGCAGCGGTCAACCTGAATTTGTTAACAGTGTTGGCGTAGTTAACAGTATTTGATGTATGTTGTGTGTGCACGGCCTGGAGGTGTTCGATCCCTCCCCCCTATACACACCGGAGATCACCATGACCACGCCCCAGCAGCCTCCCTTCGGTCCGCCCATGCCTCCCGGGGCTCCGGTTCCGCCGAAGCAGGGTATGTCCACCGGAAAGAAGATCGGTGCCGGCTGCGGCGGGTGCCTCGGCCTCCTGCTGATCCTGTTCATGTTCGCCGGATGCCTCTCCGTCCTCAGCAGCGACACCTCCTCGGGGCAGGGCGGCGACGCCGCGGTCCGTGAAGAGTCCACGGAGCCTGAGGAGGACGCCTCCGAGCAGACGGAGGAGGCGTCCGAGGGCGAGCCCCAGGAAGAGGAGGCGGCGGAGCCCGAGCCCGAACCTGAGGCCTCCTCCACGATCGGCAACGGGATCCACCAGGTCGGCGACGGCATCGAGCCCGGCACCTACTCCACGGACGGCCCGGACCCCGACGACCTCTTCCCGCTCTGCTACTACGCCCGCCTGTCCGGCCTGTCCGGGGAGCTCGACGACATCATCTCCAACAACAACATCGAGGGCCCCGGCACCGTGGTGGTCGCCGAGGGCGATGTCGCCCTGGAGCTCTCGGGCGGTTGCGAGTGGACCCTGCAGTAGTCGCCGTGGCGGGCGCTGGACGGCGCCTGCCACGCTTCGCTGTTTGGATTCGCGTTGATCTTGTCAACGTACTGAATTCCGATGATCTGTTTCTCCGGGGCGGTTGTCGCCCCTCGACTCTCCTCAGGAACGAAGATGCACACCTCGAAGCTCCCCGCCGCCGTGGTACTCACGCTCGGGCTGGCCGCCTGCTCCTCGGGCTCTGAATCGGATGGGGCTTCGGACGACGTCGTGGGCATGGAGTACGTGCAGGAAGGGACGGCGGAGACGGAGGGGTACGCGAACGATCCCGACACCGCATACGAGCCCCTGGTCGTCGACCTCGACACCGAGCACGACTTCGGTGACGGCTTCACCATCCGGATCGACGGCCTCGAGCGACGCGTGGCCGAGGACGGCTACAACGCCACCACCGGTGAGGAGGGAGACCTGCCCTACCTCGCGTGGACGGTGCACATCACCAACGGCACCGACCAGAACCTGCACACCGGTTCCGTGACGAGTTCCTGCTCGGTTGGCGACCCGCTCATGGAGTCCGAGGCGCCCGTCTACGGCAGCAGTGTCAACCCGCCCGACGTCCTGGCCCCGGGGCAGAGCGGTGCCTGGGAGCAGGACTGCTTCGCCGGGGAGGGCGACGAGTACCTCCAGTGGACCATCCGGTTCTTCGACCAGGAGTTCGCGGAGCTCTACCCGGAGCTCACCTTCGCGGGACAGGTGTGACCACCGCGCGGCCGGGGCCTGCGGGCCGGGGACCGGTCAGGGCTGCTCGAAGGCCGGGAGCTCCACCGCGGGAGCGCTCGCGTACTCCACGCCGCGTTCGGGCGGAACGGGCTCGCCCGAGGCCGCGTCGACGCAGTGGGCGTTGAACATCTCCGCCTCGTCCACGGGTGTGATGGACCCTCCTCCCAGCCGCCAGCCCAGGACTCGCTTGACCGGGATCGCGGTCCCGTCGGGCAGGGTGTGGGAGGGGCGGTCGGTGAAGGTGCGCACGATCACGGCGGCGGGGGCCTCGGCGGTCAGGGCGGTGTACAGCCGCTCCACCACCTCGGGGTGTTCGACATCGAAGCCCTCGCCTCGGCGGTCGAGGGCGGTGGACATCGCGTGCCGGGTGTGCAGGGTGAGGATGTACCGGTCGCCGGGCAGGTCGCGCAGGAGCGCGTCGAGCAGGGCGCGGGCGTTCGGGGAGAGCATTTTTCCAGTATGTGCCGGTGAAAGCGGGTCAACCGGGTTGTCCCCAGGCTCGTTTTCGGGCGCTGACAGCTCGCGGTGCCCCGACGCCTCCGCCATTGCTCGGAAGTGGCCGAAAACTTTCGGAAATCCTCGCTGAGTCTGCGGGAATGTGGAACCGAGTTCCGGCATAGTTGATGGTTTCGATCATCAAAAAGCGGTGTGAACTGGTGAGATGCCAACTTAATGGGCATTAATCTTTCCGAAATTTTCCGGAAATTATTGACGACGGTGAACGTGAAGCAGATACTTCGTGGCACGGCGATCCGCCGACTTCCCGACGGCCCCCACCAGGAGGTAGCTGACCGTGAACGACACCCCCAGACCCCCGTTCAGCCGTAGGAACTTCATCGGTCTCACCGGGGCCGGAACACTGGCAGTGGCTGCGCCCTCACTGCTGCTGCCCGGCACCGCGCACGCCCAGACCATCACCGAGAACCAGACCGGAACCCACGACGGCTACTTCTACTCGTTCTGGACCGACGGCGGCGGTTCGGTGTCCATGACCCTGGGCAACGGCGGAAACTACAGCACGTCCTGGACCAACACCGGAAACTTCGTCTGCGGCAAGGGATGGAGCAACGGGGGCCGCAGGAGCGTGAACTACTCCGGGAACTTCAACCCGTCCGGCAACGGTTACCTGTGCCTGTACGGCTGGACCTCGAACCCGCTCGTGGAGTACTACGTCGTCGACAACTTCGGGACCTACCGGCCCGAGGGGGAGTACCGGGGCACCGTGTACAGCGACGGCGGCACCTACGACCTCTACCGCACGATGCGCTACAACGCGCCGTCCGTGGAAGGTGACAGCGAGACGTTCCCGCAGTACTGGAGCGTCCGCCAGTCCACGCGCACCGGCGGGACCATCACCAGCGGGAACCACTTCGACGCCTGGACCGGTGCCGGGATGCAGTTGGGCTCCTTCAGCCACTACATGATCCTGGCGACCGAGGGCTACCAGAGCAGCGGCACCTCCAACCTCTACATGAACGGCTGAGCGGCGGCCGTCGCGCCGCATCGTGCCCGCCGGGGCCGCTGAGCGTGTGCGCTGTCAACCCGGCCCCTGCCCGCCCGCCGACTCACTGGGTGAGCGGCGGGCGGCGCCCCGGTCAGGGGGCGGCAGCCGGAACCCGTGCGCCCCCGTGGGAGGCCGTTTCCACGGACGCCGTCTGTCGCTGTTCGGCGTACAGGGCCAGCAGGCCCGACCAGTTGTGCCGTGAACCCGACCGCTTGGCGTGCGCGGTGGGGGCCTGTCCGGCGGCCAGGTCCGCCAGGGTGGCCACGAGCAGGTACTCGGCGGCCTCCTCGGGCAGGCCCAGTGCGCGCAGTTGCCTGCGCCAGGTGTCCCAGGTGAGATCGTTCAGCCACCCCTGTCCGGAGAACGCCTCCAGGAACCTCTCCTGGGGATCGCGCAGCCGGGAGTCCGGACCGGGGATGGCGCGGGCGTAGTGGTTCAGGAACACCAGCACCTCCGCCAGGGGCGGCCCCTGCGCCACCTCACCCTCCCAGTCGACCACGCGCACGCGGCCCCGGTGCACGAAGCAGTTGCTGGGTGCCAGGTCCCCGTGCAGCGGACGTACCGGAACGGTGAGGGCGCCCAGGTCGGCGCCGGTGCCGCTCACCCACCGGGTCAGCTCCTCGGCACCGGGCGCCTCACTCGGCAGGGCCTGTGCCAGGCGCTCCAGCACGACCGCCGGACTGATGATCACGGACTCCTCCGACACGGAGCCGTGGAACGTGTTCAACCACGTCAGGACCCTGGCATGGTCACGGGCGCTGAGGCGCCTGCTCTGCCGGAACCGTCGGCGCAACACCACATTGAGCGGGGTGCCGGGCAGGGCGGTCTGGGCCATGACCACAGCGTCTCCGCACTGGTGCACGCCCAGGGGCAGGGGAGCGAGCCCGGCCATG
Organism: Nocardiopsis exhalans; assembly: GCF_024134545.1. Taxonomy (GTDB): domain Bacteria; phylum Actinomycetota; class Actinomycetes; order Streptosporangiales; family Streptosporangiaceae; genus Nocardiopsis; species Nocardiopsis exhalans. The sequence goes on along the minus strand of NZ_CP099837.1, from coordinate 4,283,479 downwards.
GCCGGGCTCGCGGCGGCTCGGACCAGGGCGTCGTGTTCCTGGCGCAGCCGCGGCTGGTAATCGGGGTGGGTGTCGGCCTTGACCACCACCGCGGGGACGCGCCCGCGCGGTGCGAACAGGGCGTAGACCACACGGCCCTCCCACCGGCTGCCCAGGACCACCGCCGAGTGGGCCTGGGACAGCGCGGCCGCCGCTTGGGGCGGGGCCGACTCCGGTAGTCCGGCACGGATGACGTCGACGATCCTGTTCAGCATCAGAGCCCTCGCTCACGCGCGGCCGCGAACAGTACGTTCGGGAAGAACATCTGGTCGAGCGGGGTGCGCGGCAGGCGAGCCAACAGTGCCGCCATGCGTGCGTGGTGGTTCTTCTGCGGAGGATAGACCGAGCTGAGGAACCAGGAGCGCGCACCGGCCCGATCGAGGGACACGAGGAACCGGGGGTCGTGGAAACCGTGCCGGACCCCGTAGACCTGCGCGCGGGTGAAACCGGCGGCGGCCAGCAGACGCCGTCCGCTGCCGGGTGTCTGAGCCGCCCGCCGCCGGGGGAAACGGGCTCGGGAGTCGGCACCGAACAGCAGGGAGGCGCCCGGGGCCGCGACCCTTGCCAGCTCGGCCAGGCGTTCGGGCCGCCACCACGCCGCGTTGACCGAGGCCAGCACGATGTGATCCACGGAAGCGTCCTCCAGCGGCAGCGGCGCGTGCGGCGAGTCCAGGTGGATCTTGCCCTTGGCGGACTCGCCCGCCTTGGGTTCGGTGTACACCACACTCAGTGGAACGGCGCCGCGTCGCTGCACCGAGCGGACGAGCGTCTGGTCATGCTTGAGGAACAGGACCGTCTGTCCTGCTTCCAGGTCCAGCAGGGGAACCAGACAGCGCGGCCCGAACATCTTGCCGGGCTTGGGCTTCTTGGCCTTGGGTTTCGGGTCGGCACCGGGTTTTGCCTCGGGCGCGGGTGGCGAGGCCTGTGCCGTGGGGGTGGAAGAGGATGGTGTCAACTGGTCGGTGTCCGGCATCGTGCTCTCAGGCCTGGGTGGGGGACACCCCGAGGACCGCACTGTCGTGCGGTAGCCAGAACAGGGAGGGGCCCGCAGCTGGTGCAAGGGGTGACGAGGATCGATAAAAGTAGCATAAGTAAGCAATGTGAACTTTTGGTCTCCGAAGCCCTCTGTCGTTCCGCTTCCCGGGGGTGTACTGCTCCCGGACACGCCCTACCCCCGGGAGACCTCGGGCAGCCCGCCTCCGGCGACCACACCGACCAGTCCCAGCGCGGCGAGGAAGACCAGCGCCCAGACCACGCCGAACACCGCCAACAGCGAACTGAGGCCGCCGACCACGAGCAGGATGAGTCCCATCGCCGAGTTCGACACCGCCACGTAGGTCGTGCGCAGGTCCCCTTCGGCCACGTCGACAACGTAGGTCTTGCGCCCCACCCGGATACCGGTGTGCGTCAGGGCCAGCAGGAAGTAGCAGCCGATGAACAGCGCCGACCCCCACACCGTCGTACCGGTGAAGCCCGGCAGGGAGACGACCAGCACCAGAACGAGGATGACGGCTGAGGCGACCGCGGCCCCGAACGTCATCAGCTTTCGACTCGACCTGTCGGCGAGCCGGCCGAACAGGCGGCCGCCCAACAACGCGGCGACCCCCGAAGCGAGGATGTAGCTGCCCAGGCCCGACAGACCGGTGGTCCCCGACTGGGTGGCCAGGGTGATCACGAACGGCGGGCTCAGCGCCGAGACCAGGAGGAAACCGCGCACGGAGACGAATCGCCGGAAGGTACGGTCCTCGCGTAGCAGCCGGTAGGTCTGGACCAGCCAGTCGTGCCAGCGCACCGGGGGATCGCCCGAGTCGGTGCCGCGCCCGTGCGCGGTTGGTTCGTCAGCCGGTTCCCGGATCCGGGCGTAGACCCAGGCCACCCCCACCCACAGGGCGGCGCCGCCGCCCAACAGCCAGGCGAGAGGTGCCGGGTCCAGGTCATCACCGCCGAACACCCGGATCCCCAGACCCAACGTGATGGCTACCAGCCCCGCCGCGGCCGTGGCCAGGCCGTTGACCTGGCCGCGTTCTCCGCTGGGCACGGTGCGGCCCTGCACGTCCTTGGAGGAGATCGAGCAAAGACAGCGGCCCAGTGAGAACACCGCCAGGGCGGCCAGGATGACCACACCGGCCGAGAGCCCTTGGCCCAGCGCAGCCGCTCCCGCCATGACCGCCACCGAGCACGCCTGGACGAGTGAGCCGGTGACGAACACCCGCTTGCGGTACCGGGCCCGTAGGACCAGCGGTGTCAACAGCGCCTGCGGCAGCATCGAACCGGCCTCCCTGACGGGAACCAGCGCGCCCACCAGCGCCGCGGGCACGCCCAGGGCGTGGAAGAGCCACGGCAGGACGGTGGAGGCGTTGACCACCTGGTCCCCGGAGGACTGCAGGGTGTTGGCCCAGATCAAGCGCAGGCCATTGCGCGGAACGTCGCCGCGTACCCGGTCGGGCAGCCGCTCCTCCGGCTCCCGGTCGCGCTTGACCAGAGCGGAGTAGATTCTCTCGGTCGGGTTCATGCTCTCAAGCTAGAGGCCGACAGCCCCAGGAGCAGGGCTCGCCGCACCATCTGCCCAGGACCTGCTAGTCGGTGCCCGAACCCTCTACCGGGTCAGCGGAGCCCGTCACCGCTCATGCGTGCGGGGCGGCCACCGGGTGAGGGTGAGTGGGGTTGCGGGGCCCTACCCCCACCCACCCGTCTGCCCCGGCGCGGCGCGGTCAGGCAGCGGCACACTCCGTTTCTGGGATGCCGTTGCTGCCGGTGTGGGTACCCGTCAGTCCGAAGCTGGTGCTCTCCCCGGTGCTGAGGGAGCCGTTCCAGCCCAGGTCGGTGGCGGTGACCCGCGCTCCGCTGCTGCTGATACCGGTGTTCCAGCCCTGGTCGACCCGCTGGCCGTCGGCATAGGTCCACGTCACGGCCCAACCGGTGAGGTCCGCGCCAGCGGTGACCGTCACCTCGGCCTGGAACCCGCTTCCCCAGTCGCTGACCAGACGGTACTCCGCCGTGCAGTCCTCACCGGAAGGGGGATCGGTCGGATCCGTGCCGGGGTCGGTGGGCTCCTCGCCCGGGTCGCCGGGCCCGTTCGGGGGCCAGGGCGCGTCCACCGCCATGTCGTAGGCGGCCTGGGGCACGAACTGCCCGGCGGGTGCGATACAGCCGTCTGCCTCGCCGGGGAGTTTGGTCCACAGGAAGGCGTCGATCGTCGGGTTTCCGGTGTCGGTGGTGCTGGGCTGGCCGATCATCCTGCCGGGCGGGTCGCACCACTCCTCGTCCGCCGCTGGACCGTTGCCGTTGCGGCTGGTGTCGATCACGGCCCCGAGTCCGGCCACTCCGGTGGCGGCGATGACGGCTTCGGCGTAGGCCACCTCGTCCTCGGTCCAGTTGTAGTTGGAGGTGTTGGTGGACACACCGTGGGCGCTGTTGGCGATGTCTGCACCGTTGAGCAGGTCGGCGGCGGCCTGGGGCGAGAGCCAGGAGGAGTGGCCGATGTCGAAGTACACCCGGGCCTCGGAGGAGCCCGCCATGAGTGCCTTGCCCGCGTGCGCCATCGACTCCAGGAGGTCGGAGGGGTCGCTGCAACCGCTCACCAGGGGCAGGGCGTCGGGTTCCAGGACGATGGTGGCGGGGCGGTCCTCCAGCCCGGCGGCGACCTCGTCCACCCAGGCGCGGTAGGAATCGTGGTCCGGGGCCCCGCCGTCGCTGTGGTTGCCGCAGTCACGGCCGGGGATGTTGTAGACCGCCAGGATGGGGATCTGTCCCTGGGCCTGGGCTGCGCCGACCAGCGCGTCCACCTCGGCACGGACTTCGTCGGGGTTGTACTGGGTGAACCAGGTGGCCTGTGCGGTCGAGGCGATGCGCTCGCCGATCACTTCGGCGCGGGGGTCGTCCGGGTTCTCCTGGACCCAGACTGCCGCCGAGGTGTCGGGGTTGGCGTAGAACTCGGAGTCCTGCGCGGCCGCTGGCGGCAGGCCGAGCAGTGCGGCTCCTGCTACCAGGGCCGTGGCGGAGCCCAGGGCGGCTCCGAGGGCTGTGCGTGTGCGGGACATAGCCTTCCTTCGGTGGATTGCCTCCGTTGCGGTTCCCGTGCCACCCGGTGCCTTTCGGCGCCGGATGCCCCTCCCGAAGACTGGGAGCGCTCCCAGTCGCGGTCAGGTTACCGGGTGAAGCCCTCCGCGCCCAGGGGGTAACGGCTTCTTTTCCGGTTGTTCTCGCCCCTGTCGCGGTCTGCGGCCCGTACGGAGACCGATCCCGGCCCGGTCTCCGTACGGGCCGACTCGGTCAGCGGGTGGGTGGATCTACGAGCTCGGTGACCCGGCGGGCGCTTTCCCGGGCCAGGCGTAGCGACTCGGGGGAGGAAGCGTCGGCCTCCGCCGCGGCCGCACTGCCCGCGCCCTCTTCGCTCATGCTGGACCGCAGGTGGGTGAGGCGGTGCGCGGCCTCCGCGTCAGGGAGCCGCTCCTGTGCCGCCAGGACGTGTCATGCGTGCCGGGCGATGGTCTCGATCTGGCCGATGGTGCGCTGCTGCTGTTCGACGAGTTCGGCGAGAGCCTGATCGGCGGCAGCCCGGCTCTGCGGCCCCGAGAGGGGGGTCTGCTCGATCTTCGTTCGCCACACGGACTGCTCCCGCAGCTGTCGGGCGATACTCCATTCGACATCAGTCAGGACGACCCGGACACGGGTGGCGTCGTCCAGCAGTTCCCGTTCGTTCAGGGGAGAGCGCACGATCGTGTCCACCGACTGCTGGACTGTGACGAGCAGATCCCGTTCGGTCTCGGCCAGCTCCCTGGGAAGTACCCGCTCCTCCTCGACGAGTTAGCGTGCGGCGTGCCCTGGCCGCTCGCGCGGCCTCAGTCGGGCTGTTCCCGCAGGTAGGTCAGGACGGCCATGACGCGGCGGTCCACGTCGGTGCCGTCCGGGGGCAGATCCAGTTTGGCGAGGATGTTGCCGATGTGCTTGCCCACGGTGGGTTCGGAGACCACCAGGTCCCGGGCGATCCGTGCGTTGGAGTGCCCCTCGGCGAGCAGGGACAGGACCTCGCGTTCGCGTTCGGAGAGGCGTTCCAGCGGTGTGCTGCGCCGGCGGACGAGCTGGCGCACGACGGCCGGATCGATGACCGTTCCGCCGCCGTGCACGCGGCGCAGGGTGTCGGCGAAGTCGGCGACGTCCACCACGCGCTCCTTCAGGACGTATCCGATGCCGTGGCCGTTCTGGGAGTCGAGGAGCTCTGCCGCGTAGCTGGACTCCACGTACTGGCTGAGCGCCACCACGGGCAGGGCGGGCCGGGTCCGGCGCATCCGGACGGCGGCGCGCAGGCCCTCGTCGCTGAAGTCCGGGGGCATGCGGATGTCGGTGACCACGAGGTCGGGTTCGTGCTCTTCGACCGCCGCGACCAGGGCCTCGGCGTCGCCGACCGAGGCGGCGACCGCGAACCCGAAGCGCTGGAGGAGGCCGGCCAGACCCTCGCGCAGCAGTGCGCCGTCCTCGGCCAGTACTACCCGGATGGATGACAAGGGATCTCCGCTCGCAGCCGTGTGGGGCCGCCGGGGGGACTGGACAGCCAGATCCGACCGCCCACGACGGCGACCCGGTCGGCCAGGCCGGTCAGCCCGGTGCCCCCGTCGGGGTCGGCGCCGCCCTGGCCGTCGTCGATGGTTTCGAGGACCAGCGTGTCACCGTCGAGGGAGGCGTTCAACCGGACCCCGGTGGCCCCGGCGTGTTTGGTGACGTTGCTGAGTGACTCGGCGGCCACGTAGTAGGCGGTGTTCTCCACGTGCACGGGCAGGCGCCGGGACAGGTCGACGCGGGTGCGCACCGGTACCGCGGAGCGGTCGGCCAGCTCCGGTAGGGCCGCGGGCAGTCCCCGGTCGCTGAGCACCTTGGGATGGATGCCGTGGACGATCTCGCGCAGGGAACCGATGATCTCCTTGGCCTGGGCGTGGACCGAGGTCAGGGTGCGTTCCATGTCGCTGCCGGGCGGGGCGTCCATGCGGGCCAGACCCACCTGCATGGCCAGGGAGATCAGTTGCTGTTGGGCGCCGTCGTGCAGGTCGCGTTCGATGCGTCGGCGCTCGGTCTCGAAGGCGTCCACCAACCGGGCGCGGGAACGGGTGACCTCCACCAGTTCCGAACGCAGCCCCTCGGTGCCGCGGTCGTCCAGCAGGAGGCGGGCCAGGGCGGCGTGCGCGTGGGCGGTGACGGCGACGGCGTAGGGGGCGGCCACGAGGAGGACGAGCCCGGCGGCGACCAGGGGGAGCGTGCTCGCCGGGGTGTCGAACTCCCACGGGAAGAGGGCGACGGTCTCGCCGAACGCGGTGATCAGCGGGCTGGCGATCAGGAACGGGCCCATCAGTACGAACAGGTACACCACGGTCCAGCTGACGTATCCGAAGACGACGACCAGCAGGAGCAGGTAGGCGAACTCCCGCCAGGTCGCGGCCTCGGTGTAGCGGATCCGGACCCAGCGCAGGGCGCCCTTGCCGGTGGGCCGGTGCCCGCTGCGCAGCCGGGGGTGCACCAGGCGTACCCGCCACCGCTCCAGCCGGGCGACCGGGACCGAGACCAGGGGGCCGAAGGCCAGCAGCAGGGCCAGCCCCAGACCGAGCAGGACGGCCAGGAACCAGGTCGGATGGTTCTGCCCCTGGACCATCTCCTCCAGGGCCGAGCCCAGGGAGAGGAAGGGGAAGGTGATCGGCGAGATCAGCACGGCGAGCACGGTCCCGGTCAGCACGGTGGAGGCGAGGTAGCCCAGGCTCCGCCAGGGCCAGAGCGACCACAGGAAGCGCGGTCGCCGCAGCGCTTCCCAGGGTGTGCCCGGTGGCGTCTTCCGGTCCTCTGGCGGGGCGGTGGTCTCCTTGTTCACGCGCCCAAACTACGGGAGAGGGCCGCCGCCGAAGAAGGCGGGACGCCCCACCTTCCGGCTACGGGCCCGCCCTACCCCGGTCGGCCCCTTCAGGTCCCGATGATCCCGCCGTCGTCCTTGCGCACCACCACGACCGCGGACCGGGGCCGTCCGGCGGGGTCGAACCCCGGCCAGTTGCTCAGCGCGCGCGGGTCGTCCACCGTGGGGCCGCCCAGCCGGGCCGAGGCCGAACCCGGCCCCTGCACGGTGACGAACAGGCTGCGCTGGTCCGGGCTGGCCGTGGTCCCCGCGATCCCGCAGCCGTGCGGTCCGGTCAGGAAACGGCGTACCTCGCCGCTGGCAGGGTCGGCGCACAGCAGCGCGCTGTTGCCGACCCGCTCGCGCGCCCCCTCGGCCGTATCGCCGAGCCGGGCCACATCCGTGCGGATCCACAGTCGGCCGTCGTCCCCGCAGTGCACCCCGCCCGGAGCCGCGAAGACCGCCCCCTGACCGTCGCCCGAAGGCGCCCCGGCCCGGGCGAACTCGCTCCAGGAGAAGAGGGTCGCCCCGTGGTCGCCCGTGCCCTCGGTCCATGACAGCACGCGCCCGGAGCCGCTTCCGGACGCCTCGGGGCAGTACACCGTTCCGGTCTCCGGGTGCACGGCCGGGCTGCCGGGCCCCCGGAGCTCGGTGGCTCCCACCGCGTCGGCGGCCTCGCGGGCCCGCAGCAGTACGTCGGCCTGGTCGGTGAAACCGTCGCCGCGGGTCAGCCCGGACCGGCCGTGCACCAGGGGCAGCCAGGTGCCCAGGCCGCCTGAGTCCAATCGGGCCGCGTAGAGGGTGCCCGCGTCCAGCGGCGCCGGGCCCCGGCCCCGCGAATCGCGCCAGAGCCGTTCGCCCACGAACTTGTAGATGTGGGTCCGGTCGCTCATGTAGACCACCGCGCGGCCGCGGGACTCGGTGACGGCCGCGCCGCTGTGCGCCAGCCGTCCCATCGCCGTGCGCTTGACGGGCCGGGAAGAAGGATCCAGGGGGTCGATCTCCACGGTCCAGCCGAACCGGTGCGCCTCGTTGGGTTCGCGGGCCAGGTCGAAGCGGCTCTGGTGGGTGTGCCAGCCGTAGGACGAACCGTCCGCGGTGAGCCCGTAGCGGCGCTGGGCGGCGGTGGCGTTCCATCCCCGCTCGTCGGTGCCGAAGACGTCGGTGAGGGTGTCCTCTCCGGTCAGATAGGTGCCCCAGGGGGTGGTGGCGTGCGCGGAACCGCCGATGACCCCCGCCGGATCGGTGCCGGTCTCCAGGCTCCGGTGCCCGGCCAGGGGGCCTGCGACGGTGGTGGGCGAGGTGGCGGTGAGGCGCCGGTTGAGTTCGTCGTCGATCACCCGCCAGCGCCCGTCGGTCAGTTCGACGCGGGCCACGGTCACCCCGAGGGAGGCCATCTCCTTGTCGGTGCGGGCGCCGTTGGCCGAGCGTCCGCCGTCGGCGTGCAGCAGCACCGGGTCGATCCAGGAGTGGTTGACCACGATGAGCCCGCGCCGCCCGCCGTCGTGGCCGGGGTGCAGCGGAACGTAGTGCAGCCCGCTGTGTCCGGTGCCGACCTGGCGCGCGGCGGTGTCGGCCCCGTCGGTGGCGTCGGCCCGCCAGCGAGGGGTGTCGCGGTGCAGCGGCGCGCCCCAGGGGAGCAGGACCCGGGCGGTGTAGCCGGGCGGGACGGTGATCGAGTCGGCCCGGGCCGCCGGGACCCCGGTGAAGCCGGGCGCTGAACCGGTGTCGGGGACGGTTGCGGCGGCTGGGGCCGGGCGGGAGGCGTCGCCGAACAGGGCCGCGGCGGTCAGGGCGCCGATCCCCGCTCCGCCCCGCAGGATCTGTCGTCGGCTGGGACTGTGCTCGGACACCATGGCTCTCCTCCGACCCGGGGTGCGCACCGCACCGATCTCAACTATTTGTCACGAGGTAATCACAGAAAGTAGCTTTTCCCGCGCATTGGGGCGTGTGGCGGCGCCTGGGGTCGCGTGGTTCTACTGGGAATGAAAACGGTTATCATTTGGTTGGCAGGTCTGACATCCCAGAGGAGGCGCTCATGGCACGCAACGACGTTCGGCCCATCATCAAGCTCAAGTCCACGGAGGGGACCGGGACCACCTACGTGACCCGGAAGAACCGACGCAACACCCCCGACCGCCTGGTCCTGCGCAAGTACGACCCCAAACTCCGCCGCCACGTCGAGTTCCGCGAGGAGCGCTGACCCGCATTCCGCGAGGAGCACGCCCCGCAGCCGACGCCCGACGGCCCGAACCCTACGGAGACCCGTATGCAGAAGGACATCCACCCCGAGTACAAGCACGTCGTCTTCCGCGACAAGGCGGCCGACTTCGCCTTCCTCACCCGGTCGACCCGCACCAGCGAGAAGACCGTCGAGTGGGAGGACGGGCGGACCTACCCCGTCGTCGACGTGGACATCTCCAGCGCCAGCCACCCGTTCTACACCGGCACCGCCCGCGTCGTGGACACCGCAGGTCGGGTGGAGCGCTTCCAGCGCCGCTACCAGCGCAAGTAACCAGGATCCGCACAGGGTCCGGTGAACGGCGAGCCGACGGGCGGTGGGCACACGGCCCACCGCCCTCTCCTCTGCTCCGCACCGCCCGGGCCCCCGAACACGCCTCCGCGGCACGAGTCCCGGAACCCGAACCGAAAGGCAGCAGGTCACATGGCCGTACCCAAGCGCAAGATGTCGCGGTCCAACACCCGCACGCGCCGATCCCAGTGGAAGGCCACCACCCCCGAGCTGGTCACCGTCCACATCCGTGGGCGTGAGTACCGCGTCCCCCGAAACCTCGTCCGCGCCTACCAGCGCGGCCTGATCCCCCTGCCCGAGTAGCCCCGCCCGGGGAACCCGTAGGCAACGCCTGCCCCACAGGCAGCGACGGACCCGACCACGGCGCCGCCGGACCCGAACCGGCGGCGCCGTCCGCGTGCCCGGGCAGCCAGTGGCCGGTCCGGTACGGCGGAACGGGCCGGGCGAAACACCCCCACCCCTGGCGCCCGAATCCCCATGAGTCGGGCAGGCTTGTCCCGTGACAACAACCCCAACCGACACACCGCCCCCCGCCCCGGGCCGAACCGCGGCACGTGCCCCGCGCAGCCCCGTCGACCTGCTGGCGGGGATCGCCGGGCTCTTCCTGGTCTTCGTGGTCCTGATCCTCGTCGGCGACGCGATCGCCGACGGTGCGCCGACCGACGACGCCACCCAGCTCCGCGCGGTGATCCCGTCCTGGCTGCTCTTCACCGTCGCCGTGAGCGCCAACCTCACGCTCATCGTCCTGATGGTCTTCGTCGTCCTGCGCACGCTGTTCGTCAGGGAGCTGCGTGATCTGCTGCGCGCGATCGTCGCGGCGGTGTCGGCCTACGCCATGACGTCCTACGTCAACGCCCAGCTGGAGAACGCCACCTACAGCGCCGGCCCGCTCCCCGGGCTCCCCGAGGGCGTCCTGACCGCCGCCACCCTCGGTTACGTCGCGGCCGGGATCGCGTTCACCCGCACCATGCCCACCGGGCAGCCGCGGGTACGCTCCCTGCTGTGGGGGACCAACACCGTGGTCGCGGTCACCGCGGTCATGGCCGGGGTCACCAGCATCCTCGCCGTCCTCTTCACCATCCTCGTCGGTCTGACCTGTGCCGCCCTGACCCGTTACGCCATCAGCACCAGCGTCCCGCCGCCCGCCACCGGCCGCATGCACGCCGAACTCCACCGCTTCGGCCTGACCGCGGACCGCATCACCCTGGTAGGGACCAACCAGGAAGGCGACCCCCTCTACCTGGCCGACCTCGCCGACGGCCGCCAGATCGAGCTGTCCGTGCTCAACTCCGAGAACTCCAGGGCGTTCTGGCAGCGCCTGCTCGACCTGCTCCTGCTCCGCGGCCCGGTCGCCCCCCGCATGCTCTACGGCGTGCGCAGACGCGCCGAGCACGCCACCCTGATGAGCTCCGTCGCCCGCGACGCCGGGGTGGACGTCCCCCGCGTCCTGGCTCTGGGCGAGCTCACCCCCGGCACCGTTCTCCTGGTCCGCGAACGCTCCGAGGTCAGGAGCCTGGCCACCCTGGACCCCGCGGAGATCACCGACACCCTGATCGACGGCCTCTGGCGCCAGCTCGGCCTGCTGCACCGCAGACGCGTGGCCCACGGCGACCTCAACAGCAGCACGGTCGGCGTGCTCGCCCGCGCCCGCGCACACGCCCGGACCTCCGCCAACGCCAATGGCACCGGCACCGGCGCCCCGGAGGCCGACGCCTCCGCCCCCGGGACCGCCGCCCTGACCGGGGTAGACCGGGGCGCGGTCGCCGCACCCCAGCTCAGGACTCTGCTGGACACGGCCGCGATGATCACCCTGCTGGCGCTGCGGGTGGGCCCCGAGCGCGCGGTGGCCTCGGCCGTGCGGGCGCTGGGGGTGCCCGCCACCGCCGCGGTCCTGCCCCTGCTCCAGCCCCCGGGCCTGCCGCACGGCCTGCGCGCCGAGCTCAGCCGCTCCGACCGCAAGCTCCTGGGCGAGCTGAGACGGCAGATCGCGGCGGTCGCCCCCGAGGCCCCCGCCGAACCCGCGCGCCTGGAACGGATGCGCCCGCGCACCATCGTCAGCGTCGTGGTCGCCACCCTGGTCGGCCTGGTACTCGTCTACCAGCTCTCCGGGGTGGAGCTGTCCGCCGTCCGCCACGCCGATCCCGGCTGGGCGATGGCCGCCCTGGTCATGGCCACCATCTGCATGTTCGCCGCCGCCATGGTGCTGATCGGCTTCGTCCCGGCACCCCTGTCCTGGTGGCGGACCCTCCTGGTGCAGTACGCGGCGTCGTTCGTGCGCATCGCAGCCCCGGCCGGACTGGGGTCGATCGCGATCAACAGCAGGTTCGTGATCAAGTCGGGGGTGCCCACCTCCCTGGCCCTGTCCGCGGTCGGCCTCACCCAGCTGGTCGGTTTCCTGATCCACGTGCCGCTGCTCCTGGTGTGCGCCTACCTGACCGGCACCTCCTACTGGACCGGCTTCACCCCCTCGCCCACCGTGGCCGTCATCGTCATCGCCGGGACCGCCTGCGTCGCCGCCGTCCTCCTGCACCCGAAAATGCGCCGTGCCGTCACCTCACGGCTGCGCCCCTACCTCAGCGGGGTCCTGCCCCGGCTGCTGGACATGCTCCAGCGCCCGGCCAGCCTCCTGCTCGGGGTGGGCGGCACCCTTCTGCTGACCGTGGCGTTCGTGCTGTGCCTGCACTTCTCGGTCCTGGCGTTCGCCGGGCCCGGGCTCCACGTGAGCCTGGTCGCGGTCGCCGTGGTCTTCCTGGCGGGCAACGCGATCGGTTCGGCCGCGCCCACCCCGGGCGGGCTCGGAGCGGTCGAGGCGGCCCTGATCGGCGGGCTCACCGCGGTGGCCGGCATCCCCGCCGCCGTGGCCCTGCCCGCGGTGCTGCTCTTCCGGTTGCTGACCTTCTGGTTCCCGGTCCTGCCCGGTTGGGCGGCCTTCAGCTACCTGCAACGCCGCGAGGCGATCTGACCGGCCCCGGGCCAGCCCCTGGCGGGCCAGGCACGGACCGTGCCGTCGTCAGAACAGGTGTAGAGGGTGGCGCCGTCGGGGGAGAAACCCACACCCCGGGTGAAGGCGCTGTGGCCGGTGAGCTGTCGCAGCTCCTCGCGTCCGGCGACGTCCCACACGCGCACCAGCCGGTCAGCTCCCACGGTGGCCAGAAGGGAACCGTCCGGGCTGACCGCCAGGGGCCACAGGTCGGCGCCGCCGGTGCTTCCCAGCACCTCACCGGGGATACCGGCCCGCCCGTTTGCCCAGAGGGTCTGCGCTGCGCTGTCGGAGGAGGGGACGGGAGACGGCGCGGGTGACGGGGCCCGGCGCCGACCTGACCGTCCGAACCTTCCCAGCGCTGTCGAACCAGGGCCCAAGCCACACGGACACCCCGACCACGAGTGCGATGATCGCTCCCGCCAGCGCCAGGAACGCACCCCGCCAGGGGCCGGGCGGAGCGGGTTCCCGCGTGCGCTCGAACGGCAGCCGGCCCGTCAGCGGGCTGTACCGGGACGTGGGGGTGTCGTTCCGTCCCCCGGAGCGCCGGGCTGTGGTGTCCGGTCGTCCTGGGGAGGATTCGGGGGCCACGAGGGCCGCGTGGGCCCTTCGGAGCGCAGTCGGTCGGGCGGGGCCGACGCCCGGGGCGGCAGCAGCCGGGGCGGCCAGGTACGGGGGAGGTCCTCGTGCGCGCAGCGTTCGATGATCAGCCGAGGCGAGGGGCGCAGCTCGGGGTCGTGGTTCCAGCAGCTGGCGATGAGGGAGCGCAGGTCCGGTGGTAAGGAGGTCAGGATCCCGACCGGTGGCGGGCTGACCAGCCGCAACAGGACCCGGGGTCCGGATGTGGTGTCGAAGGGATTGAGGCCGGTGGCGGCGTACGCCAGGAGGGTGCCCAGCGCGAACACGTCCGAAGCGGTGGACAGTGGGGCCCCCTCGGCCTGCTCGGGCGACATGTAGGGCAGCGTGCCGAACAGGTGGCCGGTGGCGGTCATGGAACTGCCCTCGGTGGGACGGGCCACCCCGAAGTCGATGATGCGGGGCCCGTCCTCGGCCAGGATGACGTTGCCCGGTTTGAGGTCGCGGTGGATCAGCCCGCTGCCGTGGATGGCCTGGAGCCCCTCGGCGAGACCCGCGGCCAGAGCGCGCAGAGAGGGCGGGTCGAGCGGCCCCTCCTGAAGGGCCTCCCTGAGCGAGCGGCCCCGGATGTAGGCGTAGGCGATCCAGGGGGAGTCGGCTTCGGGGTCGCTGTCCACGACCTCGGCGGTGTAGAAGCCGTCGACCCGGGAGGCCAGCTCGGCCTCGCGGGCGAACCGCCCGCGGTAGTCCGTGCCGCCCTCGACCAGCCTGGACTCCTCCAGGAGGGAGGGCAGCACCACCTTGACGACCACCTGTGCCCCCGAAGGTGTACGGGCGAGGTATACCCGCCCCATGCCACCGGTGCCGAGGCGGTGGGTCAGCCGGTAGGGGCCGATGTGTGTCGGGTCCTGGGGGATGAGTTTCCGCACGACTGCCTCGTGTTCTGTTGTGGGGGCGCCCTTCCTTCCGCGCCGGAGGTACCTCTCACCCTTCCCTTTCACAGCGGTTCGGCACACCGAACTCTCCCCGACTTGCGCTTGACGTAGCGTCAACGCCTAGCGTCGTTTCCGGGCCGGAGAACACCGGCCCGACGAGGGGAGAAGCCATGTCGTGGCCGATGGGCGAGGTCTGCCGGATGAGCGGGGTGACCTCCCGGACCCTGCGCCACTACCACCACGTGGGCCTGTTGCTCCCGGAGAGCACCGGGCCGGGCGGGCTGCGCCACTACGGCCGGCGCGAGCTGCGCAGACTCCAACGGATCCTGGTCATGCGCGAGCTCGGCCTGGGCCTGGCGGACATCCGCCGGGTCCTGGACTCCGAGCACGACGAGGTGACGGCCCTGCGCCAGCACCTGCACGACCTCGAGGTCGAACGCGACCGGCTCAGCCTCCTCGTCGAGACCGTACGTCGCACCGTCGACGCATTGGAGGAGAACGACGTGTCCAGCAACCCTGAGGAGCTCTTCGCGGGCTTCGACACCGACCACTACACCGAGCGTGCACGCACCGATTGGCCTGAGCAGTGGGACCAGGCCAAAGCCGCCGGGGAGCGGATCACCCCGGAGGAGGCCGACCGGATGCGGGCCGAGGCGGCCGAGCAGATGACCCGGATGGCCGGGCACCTCAGGGCGGGCAGCCCGCCCGACTCCCCGGACGTCCAGGCCGAGATCGATATCCACTACCAGCAGGTCAGCCTCATGTGGGCCCCTGACGCGGACTCCTTCGCCCACCTGGGCAGGGTCTACGCCGAGGACGGCCCCTGGCGCGAGGTCTACGAGCGGGTGGCCCCGGGGCTGGCCGACTACCAGAGCGAGGCCATGCGGGTCTACGCCGAGCGCCGTCTGTCGGGGGAGGGCGGGTGATCCCCGAGCACTGGAGCCCTCACCACAGAGAGGAGGACGGAGAGGTCCTGGGCTACCTGAGACCCGAGCCCGGCGGCCACGTCCCCCTCACCCCGTTCGGCCACCCCGTCACCGGCCCGCTCCCCGAAGCCGAGGCCCGCGTCGCCCTGGACAACCTGGGCCTGTCCTACCTGGCCGGGCCCTGGCTCCTGACCCTCCCGAACCGAGAGGAACCGATCACCGTGCGGATCGTGGAGGTCACCCCGGAACGCATGCGGGTGGCCAACGCCGACTACGGCTACGAGGACGCCGACCTCGGCCACGTGTTCGTCCTCGACGTCCCCGAGACCGGGCGGCTGCGCCCAGCCTGAGCCGCGATTCGGCGGGCGCTGTCCGAACACGGGACGGCCGCCCGTCGCCGAGGGGCAGCGGGCGGCCGTCCCGTGTTCCTCACGCGGCGTGCTTTTGTGGTCCGCCAGTCACTGGTCGTCGCGAGGCAGGAGGGGCCCCCGCCGCCCCGGTCCGACCAGCCCCGCTCACACGCCCTGCTCCAGTTTGGCGACGGCCGCGGAGAGTACCTCCTCGAACTCGTCCAGGGACCGTTGGCGGGCCTCTTCGGAGGCCTCCTCCGCTTCCGTCTCACTGGCTTCCCTCATACAGACGACGGGGTTGTTCGCGTCGCGGCACCGGTCGCGGGCATCCCCGGACGGGAGGCCCGTGACCGGTCCCGAAGCTGTATCGAAGCCCATCAGCATGAGTGTGAAGAAGACGTCGTCCACCTGCCCCCAGGCAGTGGTCATCGTCATCTCCATGCCCTCGCCCTCCAAACTCATGGTGAGTATGCCGCCCGTCTCCGGAAGGGCGGGGGAGGTCAGTGATCCGATGGTGGCGTCCATGCGCAGCCCCTCCGAGGTGACCGTCATCTCGGAGCACTCCCGGAGCATGGCGTCGTAGTCGGTGGTGTCGAGGGCGTCCTCGCCCAGGTCACCCGAGACCAGGATGTAGGCGTAAACGGAGGCGTCCTCCCCATGGGAGGCCACCTGACCGGCACCCTCGACGGCGCTGTCGGGCAGTTCGCTCGCGCCGCCGCCGAGGATGCTGGCGCACTCGGCGGGATCGACGGCACCCAGATCGGCTGATCCCGGGGAGGTGTCCTCCAAGTCCTCGACGTCGACCGCCTCGACCGTGTACCCCCGCGGGTAGTCGGAGGCGGTCAGCAGCAGGCCGTTCAGGCGGTCACTGGCCTGGAGCTCCAGCGGTGCGGCACCGCAGGCGGTCACCGTGGCGAGGACGGGGAGCAGAGCGAGCGCGGACAGCCGTCCGGTCACAGAACGCATGGGGGCCTTTCCAAGGCGACGGGAACACTCGACACGTTTCGATGCGGACCAGAGGCTCGTGGTTCGTGCCGCGACGCCAGGAAAACGGCGTTCAGTGACCTGGCGCCAGCAGGGTCTGCCGTCCCGCCCCGGGCGTTCAGAGCACGTCGGGGGACACGTCCAGGACGGTGCGGTCGCGGGAGGTGACCAGGTCGAACTGGGGGCCGGTGCGGGGCAGCTCCTGGCGGAAGAAGTACGCGGCGGCGGCACGCTTGCCCTCGTAGAAACCGCCCTCCTTGCCGTGCGCGGCGACCAGCTGCTCCAACCACAGCCAGGCCACCACCACGTGCCCCACCGCCTCCAGGTACGGGGTCGCGTTGGCCAGGGCCACCGCCGGGTCGCCCTCGGACCAGGTGGCGGCGGCGGTCTCGGCGGTGCGGCTCAGGGCGGCGTCGAGCAGTTCGGCGTACTCGGCCTCGCGGCCGCCCAGCTTCCGAGCCCGTTCCGCGGTCGCGCGGGCCGTGTCCACCAGGAGCGACAGCCGGGCGCCGCCGTCCATGACGGCCTTGCGGCCCAGCAGGTCCAGGGCCTGGATGCCGTGGGTGCCCTCGTGGATGGCGTTGAGCCGGTTGTCCCGGTAGTGCTGCTCCACGTCGTACTCGCGGGTGTAGCCGTATCCGCCGTGCACCTGGATGGCGAGGCTGTTGGCCTCCAGGCACCACTGGGAGGGCCAGCTCTTCACGATCGGGGTGAGCACGTCCAGCAGCAGTTGGGCCCGCTCCGCGGCTTCGGGGTCCTCGGCGCTGGCCTTCTCGTCCACGAGGCGGGCGCAGTACAGGACCAGGGCGAGGGCGCCCTCCACGTAGCTCTTCTGCGCGAGCAGCATCCGGCGCACGTCCGTGTGCTCGATGATGGCGATCTGCGGCTCCTCGGGGTTCTTCGCGCCCAGCGGGCGGCCCTGGAGGCGCTCGCGGGCGTACTGGAGCGACTTCAGATAACCGGTGTAGCCGACCGCCATCGCGCCCGCGCCCACCCCGATCCGGGCCCCGTCCATCATGTGGAACATGTACTTCAGGCCCTGGTGGGGCTCGCCCACCAGGTAGCCGACAGCTCCAGGCGCTCCCTGTGGGGTGTACCGGCCCTCGCCGAAGTTGAGCAGCGCGTTGACGGTGCCCCGGTAGCCCATCTTGTGGTTGAGCCCGGCGGGGACGACGTCGTTGCGCTCGCCGAGTGAGCCGTCCTCGTTGACGAGGTACTTGGGCACGATGAACAGCGAGATGCCCTTGACCCCGGGCGGGCCGCCGGGGATCTTGGCCAGGACCAGGTGGACGATGTTCTCGGTCAGCTCGTGGTCGCCGCCCGAGATCCACATCTTGTTGCCGAAGACCCGGTAGGTGCCGTCGTCCGCGGCCTCGGCGCGGGTGGTGATGTCGGACAGGGAGCTGCCCGCCTGCGGCTCGGACAGGCACATCGTGCCGGTGAAGCGCCCCTCCACCATGGGCCGCACGAACGTGTCGACCTGCTCGGGGGAACCGTGCGCGACCAGCAGGGACGCGTTGCCGGAGGTGAGGAAGGGGTAGGCGGAGCTGCCCAGGTTGGCGGCCTGGAAGTAGGCGTTGCAGGCGCTGGAGACCACGCGGGGGATCTGGTCGCCGCCCACGGAGGCGTCCATGGCGATGGAGGACAGCCCGGTCTCGGCGTAGACCTCCAGCGCCTTCTTCACCTCGGGGATGACGTGGACGCGCTCGCCGTCGAAGTGGGGTTCGTTGGCGTCGTTGGCCTTGTTGTGCGGGGCGAAGTGGTCGGCGGCCACGCGTTCGGCCAGCTCCAGGGCGCCGTCGAAGGTCTCCTTGGAGTGGTCGGCGTACCGGGGGCGCCGGGTGAGGGCCTCGGTGTCGAGCCACTCGTAGAGCAGGAACTGCAGGTCGCGCGCGGACAGCAGGGTGGACGCCACGGGTTGCCTCCCAAAGTAAAGAACCGACTGGTCGGTATGCTACCTGGCCGAGGCAAGGCCCGGGTGAGGCGGGGCACCTGGCCCCGCGGGTCTAACCTGGTCCCACCAGCCCGAAACGACGCCAGGAAGCGCGCATGCCCGAGAAGACGCCCACCGTCCTGTTGCTCAACGGCCCCAACCTCAACCTTTTGGGCACCCGCGACCCCGAGCAGTACGGAACCACCACCCTGGCCGAGGTCGAAGAGCGGGTGACCGCGCTCGGCAGGGAGCTGGGGGTGGAGGTCGTGTGCGCGCAGACCAACAGCGAGGGCGGCATGGTGGACCGCATCCACGCCGCCCGCCACTACGCCGGGGTCGTGATGAACCCCGGCGCCTACGCCCACTACAGCATCGCCCTGCGCGACGCCGTCGACGCGATCGAGGCGCCCGTGGTGGAGGTGCACATCTCCAACGTCTACGCCCGTGAGGAGTTCCGGCACACCTCCGTCACCGCTCCGGTCGCCGCCGGGTACGTGGCCGGCTGCGGGGTCCTCGGCTATGAACTGGGGCTGCGCGCCGCCCTGGCCCGCGCCGCCGAACGCTCTTCCTGAAACACCGTGCTCCGCCTGACGGGGGTCGCCGAACCGGGTCGGGCGAACGCGGCGGCGAACTGCTGGCCCGGCGGGCTCAGCTCCACAGTTCCTCCTGGCCGGGAACCTGTTCGCGGCCGCTGCCCGAACGTCGGGAGCGGCAGCGCAGACAGGTGACCGGGCTGGTGGAGGGGCGCAGCCGCATCGGGTCCGGGGCGGCCGCGCAGACCACCGCCGGGATCTCCACGCCCACCCACAGCCGGGTGGTGAGTTCGTGGACGATATCGCCGTCGCCGATCCGGGCCGCCTTCGCGTCGGCCAACTCGGCGCGACGACGGCGCAACGTGGCGGCCAGGTGCTCGATGTCAGGAGCGGTTCCGGTCGCGGGGGCGGGGGAGGAGTGCTCGGTCATGTCTTCCAGAATGCCGTGCCTGCCCTGGAGCCGCACACGGGCACGCGGCGGTGTCCGGCCCCGGTCCCGGTCCCGCGTCCAGGCGGAAACCGGGACCGACTGGTCGGTATGTCATGGGCGCAGAAAAATTCCGCTCAGCGGTAGGTCATCAGCTCCGGGCCGCCGTGCTCCAGGTGGGCGTGGTCGTTGAACGACAACAGCTGAGTGCCGCCGCGCCCGTGCACCAGCTTGCTCACCGATCCGTTCACCACCACCCTGTTCATCGCGATGAACCCGGAGGCCGGGGTGCCCAGCAGCGTCGAGCAGGCCGCCCCGATCACCCCCGCCGAGGTGAACACCAGGGCGGTCTGTCCCTTGCCGAGTGAGGTCGCGACCTCACCCAGCGCCGACCGCACCCCCGTGCGGAACGACGTCCACGAACCCTCGTCGGTGTCGTCCGTACCGGTCCAGGAGGTGAGGGAGGCGTCCAGCCGTTCCTGGAGCGAACCCGTCCCGACCGGGTAGCGGCCCAGCAGATGAAGGTGGTCGTACTCGTTCCACCGTTCGTCCACGGCGGGCTCGACATCGATCCCGGCCTCGGCCAGCGCGGTGACCGCGGTCTGGCGCTGGCGGCGCAGCGACCCCGACACCACGGGGCCCACGTTCAGCTCACGCCGCTTGAGTTCGGCGCCCAGCAGGCGCGCCTGTTCGTATCCGGTGGGGCTCAGCTCGTCGTAGTCCGCCGCCTCGGGGGAGGCCTTACCGTGGCGGATCAGGTAGATCGTAGGCATGCCGACACAGTACGGGTGGCCCCGCGCGCCAGAGCCGCCCGGCCCCCGCCCAGCGCGAAACGCCGACCCAGCAACCACACTTTCCCCCTCCTGGCCGGTATCAAGGGAAGCGTCGTCCCCCGCCCCCGAAGGAGTGCCCCTTCGCCGGTGAGGAGAACATGGCAGAGCTGTCCCGCGGAGGCCGCCCCCTCAGGCACAGGATCCGGTCCGCGTTGGCGCAGGCGCGCGCACGCCTGTACGCCAAGGCCTCCCTCATCGTGCTTGTCGTCATCGCCGCCACGCTGGCCTGGACCATCGCGGGCGGTCTCGTCCAGGACCACAGCCCCTTCTTCGCGCCGATCGCCGCCGCCATCGCCCTCAACGCCGCCGGGGGAGAACGCGGGGCCAACGCCGTGCGACTGCTCACGGGCGTGTTCCTCGGCATCCTCGCGGGCGAGTTCGCGCTCTGGGTCACCGACCACGAAACCCTGGCCATGACGATGGCCGTCGCGATCGCCACGGCCGCCGCGGCGGCGATCAACACCGAGCGGATCGTGCTCGCCCAGGCCGCCGCGAGCGCCGTCCTCACCACGATCTTCGTCGACGGTGCCAGCCCGGGCGCCGACAGGTTCGTCGACGCGCTCATCGGTGCGGGGGTGGCCCTGGCCTTCAGCCAGCTCTTCTTCCCGGCCCGACTCGTGGCCATGCTGCGCCGGATCGAGGAGGACGCGCTCAACGAGATGGCCGATATGCTCGCCGTGGTCGGGCGCTCACTCAGCGAGGACGGCGAGGCCTGCAGCCAACAGGTGGTCAACAGGCTCGGCGGGCTGAGCAACCCCATGGCGGCGCTCAGCAAGGCCCGGGAGAACAGCAGGTCCACGATCCGGCTCTCCACCATCCGCTGGGGCGATCCGCAGCCGGTGCTGGATGAGGACGAGGTCATCGAACGGCTGATCCTGCTCGGCGAGAGCTGCCTCTTCCTCTCCAGGACCACCACGTCGATGGGCGCGCAGGAACGACGGGAGCTGGCGCCCATCGTGCTGGGTATGGCTGATGCGCTGGCCACCCTGGCCGACGACCTCAGCAGCCGCCAGGCCCGCGAACAGGCGGTTGAACGGGTGCTCGGGTCGGCGCGCGCCTACGGGCCCGGGGCTCCGGGCGACGACCCGGTCACCCACGCCACCCACCTCGCGGTGGAGATGGTCGCCAGCGACATCATGGTCTTCGCCGGGATCAGGTTCGACGAGGTCGAGAACGTCCTCCAGGGCGAGCTCGACGAACCCCGGGTGCCCCATCCGCAGGAGGAGCCGTGGCTGCCCTGGCTGCCCTGGCGGCCCCGGTGGCGCAGGGGCCGAAGGTCCCTGGGGTCCCGGCGCCGCCGCCCCGGCCCTCAGTGACCGGCCCCCCGCCGCCTGGCCGTGAGCGCACGCACCGCACGCCCGGCCAGGCCGAGCAGGAGCGCGTTGCCCAGCGCGGCCAGCACGAAGAACACGAAGAACACGGGCAGCTGCGCCTCGGGGAGCATCCCGTCCAGGGCCATGTCCAGCAGCGAGAAAGCCAGGACCGCGAGCGCTCCGCACGGCAGGAGCAGCACCGCCAGCGCCAGTTCCGGTATACCCGAGTCGAATCCCGGGCCAAGGTACACGAAGGCCGCTCCGACCAGCAGGAGGGCGGCGGTCGCCAGGTAGACACGCGAAGGCGCGTTGTCCACCGAGGCCGAGAGGAGGTGTCGCACGGTGCTCCCTTGTTCGGTTGTGCCCCCAGCATGGCGTATCCGCGCCGCGGGCCCCTGAGCACGGATACTCAGGGGCCCGCGAACGGAACGGACGGAGCCTAGACCCGCTGGGTCGACGGTTCGAAGCGCACCACCACCGACTTGGAGGTGGGGGTGTTGCTCACGTCCGCCGTGGAGTCCAGCGGCACCAGCACGTTGGTCTCCGGGTAGTACGCCGCCGCGCTGCCCCGCGCCGTCGGGTAGTGCACCACCCGGAAGTGCGGCGCCCGCCGCTCCCGGCCGTCGGACCACTCGCCCACCAGGTCGGTGTAGGCGCCGTCCGCCAGCCCCAGCTCCCGGGCGTCCTCGGGGTTGACCAGCACCACCCGCCGACCGTGGCGGATGCCCCGGTAACGGTCGTCGAGCCCGTAGATCGTGGTGTTGTACTGGTCGTGCGAGCGCAGCGTCTGCAGCAGCAGCCGCCCCTCGGGAACCTCGGGGGCGTAGGTGCCGTTGGCGGTGAAGTTGGCCAGGCCGGTCGCGGTCGGGAACTTCCGGTCGTCGCGCGGGGCGTGCGGGAGCGCGAAGCCCCCGGGCCGCCGCGCCTTGGCGTTGAAGTCCTCGAACCCCGGCACGACCCCGGCGACGTGGTCGCGGATCCGGTCGTAGTCGGCCATCGCGTCCCAGTCCACGGGTGAGTCGCCGAACAGCCTGCGCCCCAGCTCGCGGACGATGTCCACCTCCGCGTACATGCCCTCGGACAGCGGCGCCAGCACCCCGTGCGAGGCGTGCACCAGCCCCATGGAGTCCTCCACCGTCACCCACCGCGACTGACCGTCGACCACGTCGCGGTCGGACCGGGCCAGCGCGGGCAGGATGAGGGCGCGCGCACCGGTCACCACGTGCGAACGGTTCAGCTTGGTGGACACGTGCACCGTCAGCCCCACCCGGCGCATCGCCTCCTCGGTCACCCCGGTGTCCGGGCTGGCCGCCACGAAGTTGCCGCCCATCGCGAAGAACACGCCCACCTCGCCGCGCCCCATCGCCCGGATCGCGTTGACCGTGTCGTGCCCGTGCCCGCGCGGCGACTCGATCCCGAACTCCGCGTCCAGCGCGTCCAGGAAGGAGGCGGCGGGCCGCTCGAAGATGCCCATCGTGCGGTCGCCCTGCACGTTGGAGTGGCCGCGCACCGGGCACACGCCCGCGCCCGGCCGACCCACGTTGCCGCGCAGCAGCAGGAAGTTGACCACCTCGCGGATGGTGGGCACCGAGTGCTTGTGCTGGGTCAGCCCCATCGCCCAGCACACCACGATCCGCTCCGAGGCCACCGTCATCGCGGCGATCTCCTCGATCAGCTCGCGGGCCAGCCCGGTGTCGCGCTCGGTCCGGGCCCAGAACTCGTCCTCGGGCTCGGCCAGCAGCGCCTCGGCGAAGTCCTCGAACCCGTGCGTGAACTCGTCGACGAACGCGTGGTCCAGGACCTGCTCGCCGCGCCGGTCGGCCGCCAGCAGAAGCCGGTTGACCGCCGAGAACAGCGCCAGGTCGCCGCCCACTCTGATCTGCGCGAACAGGTCGGTCAGCTCGGTGCCCCTCCCGACCAGGCCGCGGGCGTACTGGGGGTTGCGGAAGGCCTTCATACCCGCCTCCGGCAGCGGGTTGACCGTGATGATGCGGGTCCCGCGCCGTTTGGCCTTCTCCAGAGCCGAGAGCATCCGCGGGTGGTTGGTGCCCGGGTTCTGCCCGGCCACGATGATGAGGTCGGCCTCGTACACGTCCTCCAGGGACACGCTGCCCTTGCCCACACCGAGCGTCTCCACCAGCGCCGACCCGGACGACTCGTGGCACATGTTGGAGCAGTCGGGCAGGTTGTTGGTGCCGAGCTGGCGGGCGAACAGCTGGTAGGCGAAAGCCGCCTCGTTGCTGGTGCGCCCCGAGGTGTAGAACACCGCGCCGTCGGGCGATTCCAGCCCGCGCAGCTCGTCGGCGACCAGGTCCAGGGCGCGGTCCCAGGAGATCGGCTCGTAGTGTGTGGCGTCCTCGGCCAGGTACATCGGCTCGGTCAGGCGGCCCTGCTGGCCCAGCCAGTACCCGGAGCGCTCGAACAGGTCGGCGACCGGGTGCCGGGCGAAGAAGTCCGCGCCCACGGTCCGGCGGGTGGCCTCCTCGGCGACCGCCTTCGCGCCGTTCTCGCAGAACTCCGCCTTGTGGCGCTTGTCCGGCTCGGGCCAGGCACATCCGGGACAGTCGAAACCGCCCTTCTGGTTGAGGGCGAGCATCGCGGGCAGCCCGCGCCGCACCCCGGCCTGGTCGTTGACGTGGCGCACGCTGTTGATCACGGCCGGGATCCCCGCCGCGCTCTTCTTGGGGGGCCCGACCTCCGGCGCGTCCTGTGCTGGATCGGGCATGTCCGAGTCGTGGTGTGTCACAGTTCGAATTCTCTCACCGAGTCGGCCTCTGTCCAGAGGTCCCGAATGTTTGCGGCCCAGATTTTTGCGGCTGAATGGACCGAACGATATCAAGGACTTCAACGTTGTTGTTGTCGGGATCGGGCGCATGTATTCTTGCGCGATGTTGCTGAGCCAGCTGAAGTACCTGACCGCGCTGGCCGAGGAACGGCATTTCGCCCGTGCGGCCCGGGCGTGCCACGTGTCCCAGCCCGCGTTGTCCGCCGCCATCCGCAAGCTCGAGGCGGAGTTCCGCGTCCCCATCGTCCGGCGGAGCAACCGGTTCATCGGGTTCACCCACGAGGGGGAGCGGATCGTCGCCTGGGCGCAGCGGGTCCTGGCCGAGCACGACACCCTGGTGGACAACGTCCGGAGCCTGCGCGAAGGGCTCAGCGGTCGTCTGCGCATCGGGGCCATACCCACCACCCTGAGCTCGATCGCACTCATCACCAGCACCTTCAGCGAACGCCACCCGATGGTCACCCTGTCGATCGCCTCCATGACCTCCGACGAGATCCAGCGGAGCCTGGCCGACTACCAGATCGACGTCGGGCTGACCTACGTGGACAACGAACCCCTGGAACACGTGCGCAAGCACCCCGTCTACCGGGAGCGCTACGCCCTGCTCACCGCCGAACACGGCCTGCTCGACGGGCACGAGACCATCACCTGGGCCGAGGCGGCCGAGGTGCCGCTGTGCCTGCTGTCCTCGGACATGCAGAACCGCCGCATCATCGACCAGGCCTTTCGCCGGGCGGGGGCGGAGGCCGTGCCCAAGGTCGAGACCGACTCGGTGAGCGCACTGTGTTCGTACGTCAAGGAGAACCGGTGGTCGGCGGTGATGCCGCACGCCTGGCTGGCCCTGCACTCCGTACCCGAGGGCATGCGCGCGATCCCGCTGGTGGAACCCGAGGTGAGTAAGGAGATCGGGCTGGTCGTCGCGGACCGGGATCCCGAACCGGTCCTGGCCCGCGCCCTCCTGGACACCCTGTCCGACACCGATCCGCAGGCCCGGATCGACCGCTACCACCCCACCGGAACCGCCCCCGATACCACTCGGTGACGCTCGCCGGGAGCGCTCTCAGGACGGTCACCGGGAGCGCTCTCGGGGCACCCCGGGAACAGTCTCCGGACACCCGTGCGGTCCTCGATAACCAACGCTTATCGCTCGACAATAAACGTGTATTTGATTCCTGTCACAAAAGGTGTGACGATAGCGCGTGCTTGTTGCCGCTGATGCGGAAAACAAGGAAAGCGGATACGTATTCCGGGCCGGAAATCAATCGTGAGGATGGTCAGTGCTGGCGTTTCTCGATCGTGACAAGAGTGTCGCTCCGCCCGGTTACAGCCGCTGGTTCATTCCGCCCGCGGCACTCGCGGTCCACCTGTCCATCGGCCAGGTGTACGCGTTCAGCGTCTTCAAGACCCCGCTGGTCGAGCGCTTCGACACCACGCTGACCGCCATCGGCGTGGTCTTCAGCATCTCCATCGTGATGCTGGGACTGTCCGCCGCCTTCGGCGGCAAGTGGGTGGAGCGCAACGGGCCGCGCAAGGCCATGTTCGTCTCCGGCCTGTTCTGGGGCACCGGCTTCCTGGTCGGAGCCCTGGGCGTGGCCACCGGCCAGCTCTGGCTGCTCTACCTCGGCTACGGCTTCCTCGGCGGCATCGGCCTCGGCATCGGCTACATCTCCCCGGTGTCCACCCTGATCAAGTGGTTCCCCGACCGGCCCGGCATGGCCACCGGCATGGCGATCATGGGCTTCGGCGGCGGCGCCCTCATCGCCTCACCCCTGTCCGCCGCGCTCCTGGAACGCTTCGGTGACACCCCCGCCGACGCCATCGTCCCGGCCTTCCTCATCCTCGGCGCCGTCTACCTCACCGCCATGATGCTCGGCGCGATGACGGTCAAGGTCCCGCCGCCCGGCTGGCGGCCGGACGGCTGGGAGCCCCCGGCGGACAGCGCGGGCGCCGCCCCCGCCGCGGAGCCCGCCTCCGAGGGCGTGAGCGTCGAGAAGGCCTTCCGCACCCGCCAGTTCTGGCTGCTGTGGATCGTGCTCTTCTGCAACGTCACCGCGGGCATCGGCATCCTCGAACAGGCCGCGCCCATGGTCCAGGACTTCTTCGGCGGCGTCGGCCCGGCCGAGGCGGCGGGCTACGTCGGCTTCCTGTCCCTGTGCAACATGATCGGGCGCTTCGTGTGGTCCTCCACCTCGGACCTCCTCGGCCGTAAACGCACCTACATCGGCTACCTGGGCATCGGCGGCCTGCTCTACCTGCTGATCGCCGTGGCCGGGACCAACTCGGTGGTGTTCTTCGTGGCCGTCACCGGTGTCATCCTGTCCTTCTACGGCGGCGGCTTCGCGACCATCCCCGCGTATCTGAAGGACCTGTTCGGCTCCTTCAACGTCGGTGCCATCCACGGCCGCCTGCTCACCGCCTGGTCGTGCGCGGGGATCGCCGGACCGCTGATCGTCAACGTGATCGCGGACCAGCAGCTCGCGGCGGGCCGCTCCGGCGCCGACCTCTACACCTTCTCGCTGTACCTGATGGTGGGCGTGATGGCGGTCGGGTTCGCAGCCAACGCGCTGGTGCGGCCCCTACCGAAGGCCGAGCCGAATCCGGAGGCGGAACCCGCGACCACCGACCCGTCCCGTGAGCGCGTGTGACCCCGCCAGCCGAGCCTGCCGAACCCGCCGAAGGAGCCCCGATGGAGTCGGTGAAGGAGAAACCGATGGAGCAGAGCACACGTGACCGGGCGTCGAAGGCCGCCGCGATCTTCCTGTGGGTGGTCGTGATCGCGGCCCTGGGATACGGGGTGACGCGGACCGCGATCCAGGCGGCCGCCCTGTTCACCGGATAGCCCCGTTGGCCGTGCAGCCCCGTTCCCCGGTCAGACGCCACGGGCCCGCCTTCCCCGACTCGGGAAGGCGGGCCCGCCGGTGTCAGTCGACCGTGCCCGCGAAGGTCACCGGCGGGTAGAGCGGGACGAAGTCCTGGTCGTGGAACTCGACCGTGTACCGGATCTGGGTGTCCCCCTCGTCCGCCCAGCAGTCCTCGTCCCAGGAGCCGGACTGGCCGGGGTCCAGGCTGTCGGGCGGGTTCACGCTGTCGCCCAGCACCGGGGAACCGGACTCGCGCAGGGGGTCGCCGACCGAACAGGACCTGGTCACCAGGCCGGTCGGTACGGTCTCGTCGCCCTCGTTGGCGACCTCCACCGTCCAGGAGAGGTAGGGCAGGTCGCCCTCCTGCCCGCTGACCGGGTCTATTCCGCTCTGCTCGACCCCGCGCTCGAAACCGCTCAGATGGATGGTGAGGCCGTCACCGAAGTCGTGGGTCTCGTCCAGACTGACGACGACCGCCTCGAACCCGGTCTCGGGCCGGTCCTCGACGTCGTCGGGGTGCGGCCGCTGGGCGGCCGTGGCGGGCTCGGGTGAGGCCGTGGCGGCCCGCTGGGCCCACCAACCGGTACCGAACCCGACGATCAGGGCGATCACCGTGCTGACCACGGCAGCGATCCAACCGGTTCTGGTCATGTGGGGGCGTCCTTCCCGGGGCGGGCGCGCGGGCCCGAGCTTCGCAGCGACCGTACCGCACACCGCCCCGCACGGGCCGGGTACGACGCAGACGGGGAGACGGGTGGCGCCCGTCGACGTAAGAGGTCGAGACCTGGGGCTGACGTGCTCCGGTCCCGGCGTTCCTAGCGTGGGGGCATGGACTCAGCAGACCGTTCCCCCTCGTCCGGCCAGCCCGGCCAGCCCGGCCAGCGCGAGGGGCTGGGGCTGCCGTTCCTCGCCGTCGTCGCCCTCGCGCTGATCGCGGCGCCCCGGGTGGCCCTGCACGACCTCGGGATCATTCAGGAGGGCACCTTCGTCAACGCGCTGTTCGTGTTCGTGCCACCGCTGATGTGGATCGCCGTGGTGCTGTGGCGCCGGGTGCCCAACCCGTTCCTGACCCTCCTGGCGGTGGGCGCGGTGTACGGGGTTCTTCTCGTGCTCGGGCACCAGATCCTCTGGAACACCGCCTGGGATGGTGCGCCGCCGAGCCTCGGGGGAAATCTCAGCGGACTCTCGCCCGCGCTCCAGGAGGTGATCGTGCGCGGCTTCGCGGCGCTGAGCAGTCTGGTCACCGGAACCCTCGTCGGAGCCGTCTGCGGCCTCGTCGCCTGGGCGACCGGCAAGCTCTTGCGCCGCTGAGAGCTGAGCGGTTACATAGCCGGACAACCGGCCGACCCCCGGCGGCGTCCTTACCTCTGTTGACAGAGGAGAGCACAGATGCGTGTTTCCGGTTTTGCCGCAGCGGTCCTGACCCTGGTCTCGGCCCTGATCCTGAGCGCCTGTGCCGCCCAGACCCCGGTCGAGGAGGACGCACCCGAACGGGAGTTCTTCGTCGAACCCGAGGAACGGGACTCGCCCGAACCCCGTGGCCCCGAACCTCCGGCCAGCGCCACCGCCACGGGTTCGAGCATCCACCAGGCGCCCCAAGAGTCCCAGGCCCCCGAGGCACCGAGCCTTCAGCCGGACCCCGCGCCTCCGCCCGGGGACACGATTCCGATCCCCGACGACCCGTTCTACCGGCCCGAGGGGATGGACCCCTGCGATACCGCCCACGGGTTCGTCGACAACGACGCCTGCCTGGCCCAGAACGGCTACCCGCTCGACTGACCGTGAACCAGGGGGCGGGTGCTGCCGCTCTACTCTTCCCGCACTAGCCTTGGCCCGTCCCCGCGGACCCCGACACTCTCCTCCCGTGTTGGAGCTCGATGAAAACCGCTGCATCCCCCTCACCAGGCTGGACCCTGGCGGTCCTGGTCATCGCCGCCGCCCTCATGGCGGTCGACCTGACCATCGTCGCCGTCGCCCTGCCGCAGATCGGCGCCGACCTGCCCGGGGCCACGCTCGTCGGCCTCCAGTGGGTCGTGGTCGGCTACACCCTCGCCTTCGGCACCCTCGTCCTGCCCGCCGCCTCGCTCGGTGACCGGATCGGCGCGCGCACGATGTTCCTGTGCGGCGTGGTCGTGTTCACGGTCGCCTCCCTGCTGTGCGGCCTGGCCTGGGACCTGACCTCGCTGGTGGCGTTCCGGCTGGTCAAGGGTGCGGCCGCGGCAGTGGTGTCCGCGAACGTGATGCCCCTGCTCAGTCGCGCCTACGACGAGGATCGGCGGCCGATGGCGATCGCGGTGTGGACGGCCTCGCTGATGGCCGCAGCCACGCTCGCCCCGGTCCTGGGCGGATTCCTGGTCGAAACGGCCGGGTGGCGTTCCATGTTCCTGATCAACCTGCCGATCGGGACCGTCGCGCTACTGGTGGGCTTGCGCGTGCTGAGCCCGGACACGCGGCGCGCCCGGGGAGCGGGGTTCGACTGGACCGGCGCGGTACTGGTCGCCCTGGTGCTGCTCCTGGTCAACCTGGGACTGACCGCGGCGCAGGACGGCGGCTCCTGGTGGGTCGCGGTGTGGACCGGGGCGGCCGCCGTGTTCGCCCTCGGGTACGCGCTGCACCAGCGCCGGGTGGAGCTTCCCGTTCTCGATCTGGCCCTGTTCCGGATCCGGTCCTTCCTCGGGGTGACCGTCCTGGCCCTTCTGACCAGGGTGGGCCTGATCGGCGGCACCGTGTACTTCGTCCTCTACCTCCAGGACGGGCACGGGCTCAACCCGTTGGAGACCGGACTGCTGATCCTCCCGGTGGGCGTGGGCACCGTCGTCGGTGCCCTGGCCGCGGGCAAGGCCCAGGCCCGGTTCTCCGCCGGGTCGGTGATGACCTTCGGTTTCGTGTTCCTCACCGCGGGCGGAGCGGTGTTCGCCTGGCAGGCGTGGAATGTGCACGACCCGCTCTGGTACCTGCCGACGATGGCCCTGTGGGGGCTGGCCAACGGGGTGGTCAACGCGCCGCTGATGGCGGTGGCCACCGCGGTGGTGCCCGCCGAACGGGTGGGCATGGCCACGGGCGTGGTCAACAGCAGTTTTCCACTCGGCGCGGCACTGGGAACCCTCGGGATGGGCGCCGCGTTCACCGCTTCCCTCTCCACCGGTGGCGAGCCGGGAGCGGCGCCCGCACTGACCGCGCTGGGCCAGGCCACCGGCACGGTCTACGCGGTGATCGCGGCGGTGTGCCTGCTCGGGGTGTTCGTTGCCGCCTTCCTTGTCCGCTCCCCGAACCCCACCGCTACGGAGGCGACCCCGGCACCCCGGTGACCATCGGACACGGCCGTGCCCGGTGGCAGTGTCGGTAGAAGGCCACCGGGGCCGGAGCGGAGGTCAGTTGACGGAGGTTTCGGTGCCGCCGGTGATGCGGAGCAGTTCGGCGTGGTCGGTGGGGAAGATGGTGTTCGGGGTTCCGCCCGCCGCCCACAGGGTGGGGTAGTCGGCCAGGGCGGGGTCCACCACGGTCTCCACCGGGGCCGGGTGGCCGATGGGCGCGACCCCGCCGATGGCCTGGCCGGTCGCGGCCCGGACCTCCTCCGGTTTGGCGCGCCGGATACGGGTCTTCCCCAGGCGTTCGGCCAGCAGGGCGACGTCCACCTTGTGCCGACCGCTGGTCATCACCAGCAGCGGCTTGTCGTCGGCCGTGAACACCAGGCTGTTGGCGATCGCGCCGACCTCGCAGCCCAGCGCCTGGGCGGCCTCCGCCGCGGTGCGGGTGGAGGCGGGCAGCACACGTACCCGTCCCCGCGCCCCGAGCGCTTCGAGGGCCCGCGCCACCTCGCGGCTGCGTTCGGGCAGCTCCTGCACCTCGCCCATCTCGATCCCTTCGTCGCTTTCCGGTCGCAGGCTATCGGAGCCGGGGTCGGCGCAGCTCTCCGGTGAGTAGCAGCCCGTTCGGCCCGCCGTCGACCACGATCACGTCCACAACGCGCCCTCCCGCTCACCTGATTAACCCCGCTCACCTGGAGTTTCGGGCGACGAAGAACGATTGTGCGGCATGCCCCGGGGCATGCCGCAAGCCCCGGGACGCGCCACAGGTCAAGAGTGGAGGGGAGCGTTCTCGGGCCCCTCCTTCGCCGTTTCTCCCTGAACCCCCGTTTCGCGCTCCAGGCCGACCGCGCGCAGGATTCGGCGCGCGTGTTCCTCGGCCGAGGGCCGGGCGCCCAGGATCTCCTCCACTCCGCCCGGCAGCAGGTCCATCAAATCCTCCTGAGGGGACCACCGGCTTTAGCCGGTGGGGGAATCAGGTTTCCCGCGTAGCGGGACAAGGGCAGCCGAACCGCCGCCAGGCGGTCCGGCGTCCACCACAGGACACAGCAAGTAGACCTGTGTCGTGTGTATACTTGTCTCGTGTCTGTGACTCGCAAGGTTCGCCGGTTCTCCGGTGGCGTGTACGACCTCGGGCTCCATGTCGTGTGGTGTTCGAAGTACCGCCGCCCGGTCCTTGGTGGACGTGTGGCACAGCGCTTGGAGGAACTGATCAGGTCCAAGGCCGGTGAGCGCGGGTGGGAGATCATCGCGGTTGAGGTGATGCCCGACCACGTGCACCTGTTCGTCAAGCACGGCCCCAAGGCATCGGCGTCATACGTCGCCAACCAGTTCAAGGGGCACACATCGCGTGTTCTGCGTGAGGAGTTCCCCACCTTCGGTCGAAGCTCCCCACCCTGTGGTCGTCGTCGTACTTTGCCGCGTCCGTGGGAGCCGTGAGCGCTGACACGGTGCAGCGGTACATCGACACCCAGTGGGAACGCCCGTGGAAGAAGGGAGAGGGTACGTGATCCGCGCGTACAAGTTCCTTCTTCGCCTTACCAAGCGCCAACAGGCATCTCTCACGCAGATGCTGCGCGACCACTGCTCTTTGTACAACGGAGCATTGCAGGAACGCCGCGACGCCTACGCCCACCCCTCGAAGACGAAGATCAGGTACGGCGACCAGTCCGCGCAGCTCAAAGAGATCCGGTCGTTTGATCCCGAGCGGCAGGGGCGTTGGTCGTTCTCCTCCCAGCAAGCCACGTTGCGACGCCTGGACAAAGCGTTCCAAGCGTTCTTCCGCCGGGTGAAGTCCGGGCACAAGCCCGGGTATCCCCGGTTCCGTGGGGTAGGCCGGTTCGACACCGTGGTCTTTCCCAAGGACGGCGACGGATGCCGCTGGGACTCCACACCCCAAGATGCGGTGACCCGCGTCCGCTTCCAGGGTGTGGGACACGTGCGGGTCCACCGGCACCGGCCGGTCAAGGGCCGTGTGAAGACGGTCAGCGTCAAGCGCGAGGGCGGCCGGTGGTTCGTGGTTGTGGCCTGTGACCAGGTGCCGGCCCAACCCCTGGAACCGACCGGGCGTGTGACCGGTATCGACATGAGGTGCCCCGAGGTTTCCGGACAGGGACCCAATACAATGGTCCCGTAAGGAAACGAGGGGAAACGTGGGCAGGAAAAGTAAGTACTCACCAGAGTTTCGCGAAGAAGCAGTGAAAATGGTGATCGAGAGTGGTCTCCCGGTCAAGAAAGTTGCAGAGGACATCGGAGTTCACTCCGAGACCCTGCGCCTGTGGGTAAAGAGTCACCGGGAAGAGAATCCATCAAGCGAGCCCGGGCTCGACATCAACGAACGCGCACGCCTCAGGGAACTCGAGCGGATTAACCGCGAACAGGCCAAGGAGATTGAGTTCCTAAAAAAAGGTGTGCCACGAACGCGGGAGGCCGCTTGAGGTAGATAAGCGGTTGAACGCGGTGCTGCACGGGAGATGAAGGATTGGCCCTTCGAAGCCGCCCTGCGGGGGAGGCTTCAAACCGCCACATGCTGCGGAAGCGGTGACGCGACCGTGGTGAGCGATGTGGAAAAGGCATCCTAGAGATGTCAGGTGGGGTCCGGGAAGACGGAGCGCAAATCCCTCGCAGAGGGGACGCTGTTGACGCGTCGTTAAGGATTAAGCGGCATCAAAACCGGGGGTTACTTTTTGCCCCGGGATGAGCCTGGCGGCAACCCGCTTATTGGCCAGGCGGTGCCCGGCGTGGAGGCGACGTGAGCCCGGACTGCCGGTCCCGTGCGGAACGTGGGAAGGCACGTCCCGATGCTGCGGCCGTACCCGAATTGGACGAGGCCGCGTAAGGGAGAACCTCAAGCGGTGAACCCGTAAGAGGCTGAGTACCGATGCGGGATGTGTTGACGGACCGGTCCGTAGTAGCGAAGAAGCTCCTGCTTGGCGCGGTGGGAGTGGAGCGAAGGGGCCGGATTGTTTGTGGTTCGTTTGTCTGGTCAACCGGGCTGGTCTCGGGAGGAGCTGCGTGGGCGAGCTGAAGTCGTCGGGTAAACCGTTTGATATTTCGAAAGGAGAAGTCTGGGAGGCATACCTGAAGGTGAAAGGGAATCAGGGTGCTCCGGGGTGGACGGCTGCACGATCGAGGACTTCGAGAAGGATCTCAAGGGGAATCTCTACAAGATTTGGAACCGGATGTCCTCAGGCAGCTACTTCCCGCCTCCGGTCAAAGGTGTGGAGATCCCGAAGGCGCATGACGACGGGGTCCGTTTGCTTGGTGTGCCGACGGTCGCGGACCGGATCGCGCAAACGGTGGTGGCTGCCCATCTGGAGAAACGGGTGGAACCGGTGTTCCATCCCGACTCCTTCGGCTACCGGCCGGGACGCTCGGCCCTGGACGCGGTGGCGGTATGCCGACAGCGGTGCTGGAAGAAGAAATGGGTTGTCGATCTCGACATCGCCAAGTTCTTCGACAGCGTCCGATGGGACCTTGTCATCAAGGCGGTTGAGGCCCACACTGATGCAGCATGGATTGTGTTGTATGTGAAGCGGTGGCTTTCCGCTCCACTACAGAAACCCGATGGCACCTTGCAGGACCGAGACCGTGGAACCCCACAGGGTTCGGCGGTCTCACCCGTGCTGGCCAATCTGTTCTTGCACTATGCGTTCGACGCCTGGCTCTCCCGGGAGTTCCCGGAGGTACAGTTCGAGCGCTACGCGGATGATGCGGTCATTCACTGCCAATCCGAGCGTCAAGCCAAGGAGGTTTTGGCGAGGCTGGGGAACAGAATGGAAGAGGTCGGGCTGCAACTACACCCGACCAAGACGCGAATCGTGTACTGCGGAATAAATCCTCGTATTAGTGAGGCGGATGAGTTCACCTTCCTCGGTTTCACGTTCCGTCGTCGTCCGGCACAAGATCGCCACGGAAGGGTTTTCACATCCTTCCTGCCGGCAGTCAGCAAGGACGCCCTGAAGAAGATGAGCTCCGCAGTCCGCTCCTGGCGGATCCATATGCACGTCACCTACACCTTCGGCGAGTTCGCGCGATGGCTCAACCCCATCATTCGCGGATGGATGCAGTACTACGGCGCGTTCTACCGCACTGAACTGTATCCCCTTCTCCAGCGCATCAACTTCTACCTGCTGCGCTGGGTCCGAAAGAAATACAAGCGACTGCGAACCTACAAGAAGGCCTCGAAGCGCTGGGGGCAGGTCACAGCATCACACCCCTCGTTCTTCGCGCACTGGAAATGGGTCAGCGTCACCTGACGATCAGAACAATAAGAGCCCGGTGACGGGAGACTGTCACGCCGGGATCTGTGGGAGCCCGGGGGTGAGATTCCCCCGGGCCACCCGACCAGCAGCGTACTTCGCCAAGGATCGTCCGTAACGGACAAGTACGAGTTCGTCGAGACCATGCGGTTCGACAACACGGCGAAGTACGACTACAGCATCGGATTCATGTGCTCACGGTTGAACGTTTCCAGGTCGGGGTACTACGAATGGCGAAACCGTTCAGATTCGGCGACCGCTGAACGCCGGGATCATCTCAGACTTCTCATCAAGAAAGCTTTCGATGACTCTGATGAGACCTACGGCTACCGGCGCATCCACGCCCAGTTGCAACGCTGGGGCGTCCAGGCCGGCCCCGAGCTGGTCCGCTTGCTCATGCGACAGATGAAGCTGGAGGCCTGCCAGCCGCGTCCGGCCCGGGTGTGCCTGACCCAGGCCGATGACGTTGGCGACATCCCCGACCTGGTCCAGCGCGATTTCACCGCTCCAAGGCCCGGGGTGAAACTCGTTGGTGACATCACCTACATTCCGACCTGGGAAGGGTGGCTGTACCTAGCGACCGTGATCGACTGCTGTACCAAGGAAGTTATCGGATACGCGATGGATGACCACTACCGAACTCCGCTGATCATCCAGGCATTGAAGAACGCACAGAGGAACGGAAAGGTGGTGCAGGGGGCCATCTTTCATTCAGACCGCGGCAGTAACTACACCTCGTTCGAGTTCGGCCAGTTCCTCGCTGGACATGGGTTCAAACGTTCGGTTGGGCGAACCGGAATCTGCTACGACAACGCTCTGGCCGAGTCGTTCTTCGGGGCACTCAAGAACGAGCGCGTCAATCGGGTGGTGTATCCTACTAGGAATCAAGCCCGCAGGGACATCATCAGGTATATCGAGCACTGGTATAATCACAGGCGGCTCCACTCCGCACTGGGGTACAACACGCCCGCGGAGATTTATGCGGCACATCAGGAGATGCGACTGGCCGCTTGAAAATGGCGGTTCAAAACCTGTCCGGAAACTGCAGGGCCCCTCAACATGGGGGTGGCCTCCTTCCTCACCACAAGCGAGGGCGAGCACGTCGACAACCCCCGGTTCCTCGCGCGCTCCGCTGAGAAGCTGACCGCCGCACAGCGCGACCTGTCCGCCTTCCCCCAGCGGGTCAAGGCGCAGAGCCGCACGCGCAAGCACCGTGCGGCACAGGCCAGGGTCACCCGGTTGCATGCAAAGGTGCGGCGTCAACGCGTCGATCACCACCACAAGGTCGCGCTTGACCTCATCCGTTCGTTCGACGCGATCGCACACGAACGCCTGAACATCGCGGGTATGACCAAGAAGCCCGCACCCAAGCCCGACCCCGAACAGCAAGGCGCTTTTCTTCCGAACAACGCCGCCGCCAAGGCCGGGCTGAACAAGAGCATTCAGGATGCGGGTTGGGGGGTGTTCCTGGGAATCCTCGCGCACAAGGCTGAGAGCGCCGGTCGTGAGTTGGTCCCGGTCGATCCCCGCAACACGTCGCGCACCTGCCCACGCGAGGCGTGCGGGCATGTGAGTGCGGACAACCGCCCCAGTCAGGAGAAGTTCCGTTGCGTCCGGTGCGGCTATACAGAGCACGCCGACCGGGTCGGGGCGGTCAACGTTGGTGTAAGGGCCGGGCTGGTCCTTCCTGTCGCCTGAGTGGAGACAGGAGAAGCCCGCCGCTTCAGCGGTGGGAGGAGTCACGAACCGCAGGCTAGCGCTCGGAGCGCTGGCCCGGGTTCAGGTTCCGCCAGCTAGGGGCAGCTACTCCGGAGGGCCGGGGGCGCGGTGCCGTCCGGGGCGCTTGGGAGGTGCGGGCGGCGGCTGCTGTTGCGGGGGCGGTCCCTGCGGTCCTGTGGAACTCCGCGGTCCTGTGGAACCCTGCGGTTCGTGCGGCTGCTGGGGATGAGGGCCCTGCCGAGGTGGCGGCTGCGGGTGCGGTAGCGGGCCCGGTTGCCACTGGGAGCCGCCGTGGGATGCTCCGCCTGGCGGCGGGGGCCCTTGAGGAAGGGGCCCTCGGTGCTGGTCTCCGTAAGACTGGACTTGCTGAGGGCCGGGCCGATACGCGGGAGGCCCGGCGGGTCCCGGGCGGGCCTGCTCGTCCGCGGTGCGGGAGCGGGGCAGCGCGATCAGCAGCAGGACGACGACGGCGACCACCAGCAGGCCGTTCGCGTAGTACCAGGCGGGCTGGAGGACTTCGTAGTTGAAGGCCTGGACGGGGGACAGCTCGGGCGGGGTCTCACCGGGGACGGCGAGGATCGGGGGATAGGTGAGCATGATGGCCTGCACGGTCGCGGACCAGACCGCGTAGAGGAGCATCAGCGCGGCCGCGGTCAGCAGGACCCCGCGTGCTCGGGGCACCCTGTGGGCGCGGGCCAGGACCAGTACGCCCGTGATCGCGAAGAACAGCGCCAGGGCGAGGCCCAGAACCGTGAGGAGGATCGAGGCAAGCGCCATCAGTGAGTCCCTCCCCGCGGTCCGCGCTGGTGGGGGTGGTGGCCCGCGGGGTAACCCTGGCCACTGTGTTGCCCTGGATACCCGGGAGGGCCGGGGCGGCCGGGATAGCCCGGATGGGGCTGTGGCGGGCGGTGTTCCCGCACGGTTTTCCGGGGGCCCCGGGTGGCGGCCAGCGCCAGGAGCAACAGTCCGGTCGCGGTGAGCGCCGTCCCCACGTAGCCCAGGAAGAAAACGACGTCGTACAGGCCCGCCGAGAACAGGGGACCGCTGAGCACGCCGAACAGGAACACGTCCGAGAGCGGCCCCAGCAGGATCAGGATCAGGCCGGTGATCGCGGCGCCCCTGGGGCGGGGGAAGCGCCCGACCAGGCAGAGCCCGACCGCACCCACCAGGAGGGGCAGGCCGGTCAGGACCAGGTCCAGGGCGGTGTTGGTGGGATACATCCGTGCTCCCGTCGGGGCGGTCAGCCGGTCGGTGCCCCGGGGCGAAGGAGCACGGTCAGGTCGATCACGGGTACGCGCCGCGAGTCTAGGGCAACACCCAGCCCGATCCCAGGGCATCACCCCGTACCGTGGTGGCCGGACCCGGCCGTGTTCCCTCCGCTGTTCCCTTCCTGGCACTTCTTGGCCTGTCCGCTCCGAGGGGCGGGGATACCCAGCACGAACCGGCTCCATCGGGCGCGGCGCGCCAGCTCCGGGTCAGATCAGGGTCGGGCTCGGTGCCGGGTCAGTCGGTCGGAACCAGGGTGATGGTCCCGTTGTCGGTCCGGGCGGTGACGGTGCTGGCGCTGGTGTCGTCCGAGGGGAGCTCGTTGGTCACCTCGCCGTTGCCGAACGTCTCGAAGACCGCGTAGGGGCCGCCGGGCAGCGCGAGCGTCGCCGCGCCGTTGTTGGTGCTGACCTCCACCTCCGCGGGCGCCTCGCTGAAGACGGCGTCGATGGTGCCGTTGCCGGTGGCGGCGCTGAGGCTCTCCGAGCCGATCCCGGACAGATTCATGTCGCCGTTGGCGGAGGTGAGGGTGAGCGGGCCGGTGACATCGGAGACGGCGATGGTGCCGTTTCCGGAGCGGACCTCGGTCGGCGCCCTGGACCCGGACACGGAGACGTCACCGTTGTCGGTCTCCACCGACAGTGCGGTGTCGGCCGGAACGAAGACCTCGTAGCGGACCCGGCAGTCGGAGAACGTCCCGCAGTCCATCTCCAGGTCCAGGGTGTTACCGGTCAGCTCCCAGTCACCGCCAGCGCTGCCCGTTTCCTCGCGGACCACCCGGATCTGGTCGGCCTCGTGGGGGACGATCTCCAGGCTGGCGTCGTCGATCTCGACGAGGAGCAACTCGGGCACGTCGTCGTAGGTCTTCTCCTCGGTCCGGGTCTCGGATCCGGCCAGGTCGGCGTTCTGGCCGCACCCGGTGAGCAGGGCCAGGGCCAGGAGCGCCCCGCCGATGGTGAACACGGAGCGCGCGGAAGGGGTGAGCGGCGGGTTCATGCGAACTCCTCGTGGGCCTGCCGGTCGACGGTCCCGGGGCCGGTCAGATGCTCCATGGGCAGGCTCTCCGTGAGGCAGCGCAGAGCCAGCGCGACGGTCTCGGAGGCCGTGAGCCGAACGTCGGCGCCGTGCCTTCTCGCGGGGGCGCGCGGTGTCGGTTCCGGCGGCCTGTTCATGGCGCGAACCTAGCATGCCCAGGGGGCTTGACCACCCGGGGCGTTCAAGAGGAATGGTCGCGCGGGGAGCACAGAGGCGGGAACACGAAGCGGGGCCCGTTGAGCGGCGGGCCCCGCTGGGGGAGAGGGCCGGGGGAAGGCCCCTTGGCGAGGGAGGGCCGCTTCGCCAGGGAGGCATTACTCCATGTCGTACACGCGCACGTAGTCCACGACCATCTCCTGCGGGAACTGGGTGGTCTCGTCCGGGTAGCCGGGCCACTGGCCGCCCACCGCGACGTTCAGGATCATGAAGAACTCCTGGTCGAACACCCAGTCACCGCCCACGTCGGCGGGGGTGATGGTGTTGTAGGCGACGTCGTCGACCGACCAGGTGATGGAGTCGGGCGTCCAGTCCACCGCGTACACGTGGAAGTCGTCCGGGAAGGCCCCGCCGTCGGGGTGGTCGTAGGAGGCGCCCACGCCCCCGCCGCCGGAGTATCCGGGACCGTGCACGGTGCCGTGGATGGTCCCGGGCTCGCTGCCGATGTGCTCCATGATGTCGATCTCGCCCGAGTCCGGCCACGGGGTGTCCGGGAAGTCGGCGCCGAGCATCCAGAAGGCGGGCCAGACCCCCTGTCCGGTCGGTACCTTGATCCGGGCCTCGATCCGGCCGTAGGCGTGCTCGACGTTGTTCTGCGTGGTCAGGCGGGCGGAGGTGTAACCGCCGTCGGCCTCCTGTCGGGCGGTGATGACGAGGTTGCCCTCGCCGTCCAGGGCGGAGTTGTCACGGCTGGCGGTGTAGTTCTGGAGCTCCTCGTTGCCCCAGCCGTGGTCGCCGGTCTCGTGGTTCCAGTTCGCGGGGTCGGGGGCGTCGCCCGCCGCGCCGTCGAACTCGTCGGACCACACCAGTGCGGCCTGCGGGGTTTCGGTGGCGGTCAGTTCGCTGTTGTCGGTCACGTCGCTTCCGGTCCAGGTCAGGGTGGTGATGGTGAGGGCCGTAGCGGCTCCCAGACCGACGGTCGCGGTGACCGTGCGGCGGGTGGTGCGGGAGTTCTTCCTCTCCGCTCTGTCGCTCGTGGTGGTTCGGCTGCTCATGGTCGCGCTCCAGGGGGTCGGGGTGCGGGAGGCCCCGGGCACGCGCAGGCTAGCGGGTCGCGCGCGGTCCGGCAGGGCTCGTGGCACCAAGCTGAATGAGTGTTAAGTGACTGTACGAGCGCGCTCCGTGGGCAACAAGGGGGTTTCGGGAAGAATCTGGGATCGCTCCCATGGGCGGTGCCGAGTACCGGGGGCCGCGGATCACGGCCCCCGGATAACCAGGGCCTACTCGGGAACTAGGGCTTGGCGGCGCGCAGGGAGTACATCAGGGGGATGCGCGCGTGCGTGTCCGGGAAACGGTAGTAGCCGTCCCCGGAACGCTCGAAGGACTCGAAGCGC
This sequence comes from Nocardiopsis exhalans, assembly GCF_024134545.1. Classification (GTDB taxonomy): domain Bacteria; phylum Actinomycetota; class Actinomycetes; order Streptosporangiales; family Streptosporangiaceae; genus Nocardiopsis; species Nocardiopsis exhalans. The sequence goes on along the minus strand of NZ_CP099837.1, from coordinate 4,243,463 downwards.
TGGTAGAGCGAGGCGTCGTGCTCGTGCAGGAAGTCCAACCGCAGCCCCGCCGCGGCCAGCGCGGAGACCACCGCGCCCATCGTGTGCTGCCACTCCACACTGCGGTTGTGGACGGTTTCGGCCTCCAGCTCCGCGTACGTGCCGGACTCCTCGCTCACGTGGGCGTCCCGCGCGAAGTAGTCGCGCACGACCCGGGTACCGGTCTGGTCGTCGAGGATGTCGGTGAGCGGGTGGAACTCCGCCAGGTACAGGAACCCGCCCGGGGCCACCAGCGAGGCCGCGGTCCGCGCCCACCGCTCGATGTCGGGCAGCCAGCACAGCGCGCCGGTACCGGTGTAGACGATGTCGTAGGCCTGCTCCGGTACGACCGAGGGGGCGTCGTACACGTCGGCCTCGACGAACGCGGCCCGCTCCGGCCCGAGCCCGATCTCGGCGGCGAGCTTCCGTGCCGCCGCCACGGCCGGGACGGAGAAGTCCAGGCCGACCACGCGCGCGGCGCCGTGGTCGCGCGCCCACGACATCGTGTCCAGCCCGATGTGGCACTGGAGGTGGAGCAGCGACTTACCGGTGACGTCACCGATCTCGGCGACCTCGAAATCGCGCAGCGCGTCTGCTCCGGAGCGGAACCCTTCCAGGTCGTAGTAGTCGCTCGCGACATGCAGGGGGACCCGCTCGTCCCAGTGGGCCCGGTTGGCCGCACGCCAGTCCGGCGGGGTGAAAGTGCTCATGGCGGAGTAAGTTACCAGTTGGTTCGGCACGGGCCCACGGAATTTCTCCCGGGCGCACGTGTATGAGGTTTGGCAGACGCCACGGCGCGACCCGGCTGCCTACGTCGGCCTGGTCCGATCCACCGGGCCGAAGGTGTCGCGATGCCGCGTGCAGTGGCTGACCATCCGAACCGCCCTACGACCGCCCCTGTGCCCCGGACTCCGCGGCCGTCACGGCGCGGGATGGTTCGGAGTTTCTGGCGCCTGGGGCCGGGCGCCCCGATGCCGTGGCCGAGGGCGAGTTCGTCACCGACGACCTGATCGGATGGCTCACCCGTCGGGCGGAGTTGACTTTGGTCAGGGAAAGGACCTGAGAGCGCATGACTTTCGAGGGTGTCAGAGCCCGCACACTCCTCATTACGCTCCCCCCATGAAGACGCTCAATGATGGTGAAACGCCCGATTCCGTTCGTGCGGAAAGCCCCGTCAAGCCACGGAAGAAGCTGTGGCGCCGGGTCCTGGCGGCCATTGCGACCGTGCTGCTCCTGCTGGGCGGAAGCGGGGTCTGGCTGGTCCACACCTACGGTCCGCGGTTCGGCGTCTACCTGTTCCCGCCCTCGCCGCAGCGGTACGCGGACGTGGCCCTCGAACTGATGGAGCGGGGCTACTACGCGGACGGAGCGGAGTGGGAGGCCGCGCGGGAACGGGTGCTGGAGACCGCCGAGGGCGCCGACAGCTACGCCGACCTCCACGGCGTCCTGACCGAGGCCGCGGACGCGGCGGGCGGTAGCCACACGTTCTTCCTGACCCCGGGGGAGGCCGCGGACCGGGTCGGTGAGTCGACCTCCGAATTCCGGACTCCGACGGTCACCGTGGACGGTGGGGTCGCGACCGTGGTGGTGCCCGAGCTCGGCAGTGTGTCCGGGGAACTCCAGCAGCGGTACGCCGACGAGGCGGCCGCGGACATCGCCGCAGCCGCTCCGGAGGTGTGCGGGTGGATCATCGACCTGCGTGAGAACACCGGCGGCAACATGTATCCGATGCTGTCGGGGCTCTCGTCGCTGCTGCCGAACGGGGCCGCGATGCAGTTCCGGATGGCCGCCGGTACCGAGATGGGCGTGACCGTGCAGGACGACGGGGTCGGCATGAACGGCAACAGCGTCATCAGCGTCGAGGAGACGCCCAAGATCACCGATCAGCCGATCGCCCTGCTCCAGAGCGAACAGACCGCCTCGAGCGGCGAGGCGGTCCTCACGGTTTTCCGCGGGCTGGACTCGGTGGAATCCTTCGGCGAGGACAGCGCCGGATACACCTCGGGTAACTCCGTGCACACCCTTTACGACGGCGCCGAGCTGGTCCTCACCAGCAGCGTCTACGTCGACCGCGACGGCGTGAACCTCAACGAGGAGCCCATCCGGCCCGACCACTCCACGGACGCGGCCGACGAGGACGCGCGCGCGTGGCTCGCCGACGCGGACTGCGGGTGAGCCGGGGGCCGGCTCAGGGTCCCCGGGCAGAGTGAGGGGGTCAGCTGGTTCCGAGGAGCTCCCTGAGCGCGTCCGCGAACTGCGTGGGGCGTTCGACCGGGCCGAGGTGGCCGCCGGGGAGTTCGGTCAGCGGCAGACCGAGCCGCGCGGCCAGGGCGGCCGCGGCCCGGTACGGGAGTTGCCCGGGTGAGTCGACACCGGCCACGGGGACGAGCTGGTCGCTGTGCGCGCCGAGCACGGAGAGGTCGGGTTCGTGGGTGGTGAACGGGAGCAGGATGTGCTCCAGCATGATCCCCTGGAGCTCACCGAGCCGGGTGAGGAGTTCCGCCAGCTCGGGGCTGAGCGGCTCGGGCCCGGTACCGGCGTAACCGTCGGTCCAGGCTCCGGCGCGCTGGAGCCTGGGAAGGTCGGCCTCCTGGACCGGATCGGGCCCGGGAGCGGTCATGGCGGTGGTCATGAGCTCCTGGGCTTCCTCCAGGCCCCGGTCGCGGGCGGCGGCGCGGACCGATGCGAGCGCGGCGCGGTGGCGTGCGGCGTCCGGCAGCAGGTTGACCAGCGGCGGCTCGTGGACCACGGCCAGGCGGACGCGGTCGGGCCGCTGGGCCAGCAGCTCGAGGGTGGTGACGGCGCCGGAGCTGAAGCCGAACACGATCGGCGGTTCCTCGAAGAGGTGGTCGATCAGTGCGAGCACGTCCTCGGCATGGGCCCCGGGCCGCTGTTCGCCCAAGGTCTCGGGCTGCTTCGCCGAGGCCACGCGACTGGACATGGTGGCGACGTCGAAGCGGTCGGCCAGGTGCGCGGCGAGCGGGTCGAGCATGCCGCCGTGCCCGACCCCGCCGGGGATGAGCAGCAGCGGGGGACCGTCGCCACGGCGGTCGTAGTCCACGGTGACGTCGTTCAGGTTCAGCGTGAGAGTGCTGGATGGAATGGGTTGCTCCTGTTCGGGTTCAGGTCTTCGACCAGTGGGTCAGGGTGTGGTGGAGCGCGTCGATCGCGCGCCGCCACGAGGCGTCCGGGTCGCGGTCGGCGGTGAAACCCCCGACCGCCTCCAGGTCGCTGAAGCCGTGGCAGGTGCTGCGCAGCAACCGGACCGCGTCGGTGGCGTCCTCTCCGGCGAGGTCGTAGCCGCGCAGCAGCGCGTAGCAGGCTTCGATGATGCGCGGTACTCCGGTGGACTCGGCGAGCCGCTCAGGCGGAACGGGGTACCGGGTAGCGGCGTAGCGGCCCGGATGCCCGGTCGCGAAAGCTCGGTAGGCGTCGGCGAAGGCCCGCAGCGCGGTGTGGCCGGACCGTCCGGCCACCGCCTGCCACAGGGTGTCCGCCCATTCGTCGTGTGCCAGCAGGGCGACGCTTTCCAGGAGGTCGGACAGGCCCCGGACGTGCGTGTACAGGCTGGCGTCTCGGACACCGAAGCGCTGCGCGAGCACGGCGAGGGTCAGACGGTCGAACCCGATCTCGTCGGCGACATCGGCGGCGGCGGACACCAATGTGTCCCGGGTGAGTCCCACACGAGGCATAGTGATCCTAAGGCTCCTAGGTTATTTCCTAATATGCCTAGGTTTGCTGTCGTGGGCAAGTCCCGGGCCCACACCGCTGGTCTCGTCAGGCCGGAGGGTCCGCCGAGAGGATGGGGCGGAGGACTTTCCCTTCCCGGGGGCACACCCAGGAGGGGACCTCGTCCACCGCGTCGGCTCGCGCGGGATGCTGGTGTCCCGGGCACTCGGGCACGGCTTCACCCTGGCTGCTCTCCCACACCTCCTCCTGGAGCTGCTCGGCGAGCATGAGGACGACCTGGTGTTCGGGGAGGGAGTCCGGGAGGCGAACTCCGGAGCCGGAGCCGCTGGGATGCAGGGAAACAAAGGTCAGCACGCCGGACTCGGCGGCTCCCGGTGCTTTTTCGGAGAGCGCGCGAAGGGTCGGTCCGGGAATGGTGTCGCTGCCGAGGATCAGCGTGTTCACATCGTCGACCTCATCGACGTCGAGCGCGAAAACCCGCGGATTTCCGAGCTGGCCGAGAATGATTTCGCACCACTTCCTGACGGTGTCGGCGCTTCGTTTCATGTTCGCTCTTCGCTGTTCTGGGATTGATGGAATCGAGCGGTCCGGGTCACCGGGGTGTGACCGCTGCCTGTTGGGGTGAGAAGTGGTCGGGTGCTGGCCCAGCAGGGCCGTCTTCCCGCCGTTCGGACCTCGACCGGCCCCCACCAGATCGGAGCAGCGCGTTTGTCCTCCCCACCCCCTGGCTCCAGCGACCGCCCTCCCCGCGAGGAGGGCTTCGCTGAGGAGGAACCGCCCCTTCCCCGGTCCGCCGTGGTGGCGATTATCCTCCAGGCGATCTTCTACCCTGTCCTCCTGATCTACGGCGGACAACTGATTTTCGGGTTCGGCGTGCTCTTCGCGTTCATGTTCCTGCTCGACCCCGTATTTTTACCGCTGATTTTCGGCATTCCCCTGATTCTGGTTTTCCTGCCGGTCACCGTGCTCCTCTACCGCCACCTGGAAACCACCGGCTTTCCGGGCTCCAAGCCAGCGACCGTGCTGCTGCTCTCGGCAACGCTGCTGGGCGTGTTCCACACGGGGAGCGCGGGGCTCCTGCAACGGGACGGCTCCAGCGCGGCGGCCGTGGCCTGGGTTTCGATCTACACCCTGGCCGTGGCGTTCGGGCTGATCCTCTTCCGGTTCTACCTGGAGTCCCACCCGATCGGGCGGATGGCCCTGATCATGGCCGGGGCCCTCATGCTGGCGGCCGCGGTCTCCTGGGGAGCCTCGCGGACGGCCCACGAAAACGAACTGGACCGCCGGGTCCAGCAGCACCCGGGCTACGACCAGATGAGCCCGGTGGACCAGGACATCCTGCGCCAGCAGTACGAACGGGGTGAGGAGCCCGGCCGCATCGCTCCGCCCCCGGGGTGACTAGCATGACCCAGATCACTCCTCCCGCGTAGAAGCTGGAAGCCCCCACGTGCCCGTAGCGCCAGCCAGGTCGCGTATCGTCCTCGCCGCTTCGTTGACCGTGCTCCTCGTCGCCGGCTGTTCGGCGCGGGACACCGGTGAGGAGCCCGGCCCCCACCTCGGGGAACAGAGCAGACTCGACGAGATCCTCGACCGGGGCACGATCAACGTGTGCACCACCGGCGACTACCGGCCCTTCACCTACCTCGACCCCGACGCCGACGAGAACGCCTACCTCGACCCGGAGGACGACGGTTTGACCGGCATCGACGTGGACATGGCCCGCGACCTCGCCGAGGAGCTCGAGGTGGGAATCGAGTGGACCCAGACCAGCTGGGACGACCTGATGGAGGACTTCCTGGCCAGCTGCGATATCGCTGTGGGCGGGATCTCGGTCAGCACCGCCCGCGCCCGGACGGTGTACTTCTCCGCCCCGCTCATGGAGGACGGTAAGACCCCTATCACCCGCTGCGAGAACGTCGACGACTACCGCACGATCGAGCAGATCAACCAGCCGGGTGTCCGCTCGATCGTGCCCAGTGGCGGCACCAACGAGATCTTCGCCGAGGAGCACTACCCGGACGGCGAGCTCATCCGGCACGACAACAACACCATCTTCGACGAGATCGTGGCGGGCAACGCCGACGTGATGACCACCGACGCCTCCGAGGTGCTGTGGGTGGCCAACGAGTACGAGGAATTGTGCGCGGTCAACCCCGGGGAGCCCTTCGACTACTTCGAGAAGGCGTTCATGCTGCCCCGGGGCGATGACGTGTTGAAGCACTACGTGGACCAGTGGCTGAACATGGCCCTGAACGACGGCACCTACGACCGGATCACCGAGCCCTGGTTCGGAGACGACCTGGAGCGCTGAGCGCCGCGCGGCTCAGGCCCGGAGCTCCCGTTTGAGGATCTTGCCCATGTCGTTGCGGGGTAGGGACTCCACCACGCGCAGGCGGCGGGGGCGCTTGTGCGGGGCCAGCTGTGCGGCGACCAGGTCCGCGAGTTCGGCCAGGGTCGGCGCGGCCGGCCCGGTCGGCACGATCCAGGCCACGACGCGTTCGCCCAGGTCGGGGTCGGGTTCGCCGGTGACGGCGGCCTCGGCCACGCCAGGGTGGGCCAGGAGCGTGTTCTCGATCTCCCCGGCGCCGATCTTGTAGCCGCCGCTCTTGATGAGGTCGGTGCTGCGGCGGCCGACCAGGCGCACCCGCCCCTCGGCGTCCAGCACGGCCATGTCACCGGTGCGGAACCAGCCGTCGGCCATCGCCTCGGCGGTGGCCTCGGGGCGGTTGAGGTAGCCGCTGAACAGGTTGGGGCCGCGTACCTGGACCTCGCCGATCTCACCCGGGGCGTCCGGTTCCAGGGGTTGGCCGAGGTCGTCGACCAGGCGCAGCTCCACTCCGTCGAGCGGGGTGCCCACGGTGCCGGGGCCCGCCTGGTCACCGGGGCGGACGCTGGTGTTCATGAGGGTCTCGGTCATCCCGTAGCGCTCGACCACCCGCTGCCCGGTGGCGGCGGTCAGCCTCTCGTGGTCGGGCAGCGGCAGGGCGGCCGAACCGGAGACCAGCAGCCGGGCCCCGGCCAGTTCCCTCACCAGCGCGGGGTCCTCGCCCACGGCCTCGGCGAGGCGGTGGTACATGGTGGGCACCCCGAAGAGCACGGTGCCGCCCGCCGCCATTGCCCGGGTGAGCGCCCCGGTGTCGAACCTGCCCAGGTGACGCAGGTACCCGCCCAGGCGCAGCGGCCCCAGTACACCCAGGACCAGGCCGTGCACGTGGAACAGGGGCAGGGCGTGCACCAGGACGTCCTGGCCGGTCCACCCCCAGGTCCGGGCGAGGGTGTCCAGGTTGGCCGCCACCGCGCGGCGGGAGAGCAGCACGCCCTTGGGCGGCCCGGTGGTACCTGAGGTGTAGACGACCAGGGCGATCTCCTCGTCGTCCACCTGGCGGGTGAACGGGGGAGTGTCCGGGGCGGGGGAGGCGTCCACCTCCAGACGGGGCAACGCGACCAGGACCTCGGGCAGCTCGGTGCCCGGAGGGCAGAGCAGGAGCTCGGGGGTGCTGTCCTCGACCACGTGCCGAAGTTCCCGCTCGCCGGAGCGCGGGTTCAGCGGTACCACCGCGACCCCGGCCAGGACCGCGGCGGTCACCGCGACACAGGTTTCGAGGGTGGAGGTAGCCCACACCGCCACCCTCCCGCCCACCGGGAGCTCCGCGGCCAGCCGCGAGGCGGCTCCGGAGAGCTCCCGGTAGGTGAGGACGCGGTCACCGTCGGGTCCTGGGAAACACAGTGCGGGACGGTCGTCGGGTGTGCTGACGAGAGGGAGCACGGGGCTCCTTTCCGGGTGTGTCCTGCCGGAGGCGGGGGCGAAGGTCAGCACGAGGTTACGCCTTCACCGGCCGTAGACATCACATGGCCAACGGGTGCGGTGACCGTCACCTCAGCCCCTCCGCAGTCCCTCGGCGCTGAAGTGAGGAGGTGGCGGGCGTGATGCCCGTCAGGGTCGCGAGGTGATGAGTCGGCCCGACGTCACCTGGCCCGCAGGCCGGAGACGAGTGTGTCGACGAAGACGGTCCGATCCTCCGGGCCGCCGAGGCGGATGGCGCCTTCGACGCCGCCAGGGACCATCGAGACCCCTGGCAGGGTCTGGTGTACGCCCTGAGGAGCTGCGCGGCCCTCCAGGTTCGGGGCAGGGTGTGCTCACCGAAGTTCGCGGAACGGTTCCCCGCACAGGAGGCGGAGCACGCATGGGTGCCCCGAACGCGGATCGAGGAGCTCCTGGACCGGGCCCGCAGGGCGGGCGCGGTACGTGAGGACATCAGCCTGGACGCCGTGCGCCTGCTCTTCTCGTCCGTGGCGGGGATCGTCGGGGAACCTGACCCGCACCGCAGGGCACAGCGGGTGGTCGGCCACTTCCTGTCCTCCTTCGCCACGGAAGAAGCGCCCGAACCCCGCGGCTGGCGGGATGTCGGCCCCCGGCACCCGTGCCGAGAGCGCTGTCGGCGCGTTCTGACCGGCAACGGGCCCCGGATGATCCACCATGCCGATGGTGGCTGCGGGGCCCTCACTCAGTGGCCAGGGCTCGTACGCGTACTCGGTCTCCGACAGGGGTGATCCACCAGGCCGCGGCGGACGATCCGACCAGGAGCGCCGAGACCTGGAAGGCGCGCGGGGGAGCAGCGGTGGGGGCTTCGGAGCGGACGGGACGGCACTCCTGTCGCTCATGCGGTCATGCTGCCCGTACATCGAACGGGCCGCCTGGGTACCGGCACTCGGAGAAGAGTAGGTACTCAGACGGCCCGGGGGCTGTCGCGTCCGATGCCCTAGTGGGCGACGCCGCTCAGCTCGTTGGGGGTCTCGTCCAGCGTCACCGAGCCGGTCAACTCACCGGCGCCCAGGTCGACCGCGTGGATCTGCTGGGTGGCCGGGTCGCTCACGTAGGCGGTGCCGCCCCGGACGAAGAGGGCGGGACGGGGGTCCTGCCACTCCAGGGGCTCCTCCCACTCGTCCATCAGCTCGATGCTGTCGGTGAGCTCGCCCGCCTCGGGGTCGATGACGTGCAGGGCACCGTCGGTCCCCAGTACCAGGGCCTCGCCGTCCGGGCCGCGGCCCAGGGAACGGAAGGTGTAGCTGGAGGGCAGGTCGACCAGCTCCAGACTGGCGTCGGTGGTGTCGATCAGTGCGATGCGCTCGGGGCGCTCCAGTTCGGCGTCCGGGTCGGTCTTGTAGTCGCCCAGGATGATCGGCGACTGGTCGGAACCGGCCTGGTTGCCGATCCGGCCGTAGTCGTCCTCGGCGTCCACCTTGGTGAACGCGCCGTCCTGGTAGATCAGGGCCCCGTCCTGGCATCCGATCGCGATGGCTCCGCCCTGCGCGGCGCTCTCACCGTGCACTCCCGGGCAGTCCTCGCTGCGGGCGATCTCCTCCTGGTTCTCGTCCAGGACGATGGCGCCGACCCGCTCCTCCTCGTCGCCGAGGGTCACGAGGAGTTCGCCGTTCGCCAGTTCGACCGCCACACCGTGGTGGGCCTCCTCGGCGGTGTAGACGTCGAGGTCCTCGGGCAGTCCGTTGCCGAGGGCGTCGCTGTCGAAGGCGGTGATCTCGCCGGTCCCGTCGGCGAACAGGACGGTCCGGTCGTCGTGCCGCACGACGTGCCCGGGGGTGTCGGCGGTGAAGAGGGTGTCGGTCAGTTCCGCCCCCGCGGCGTCCAGGACCTGGAAGCCCTCGGAGGTGGAGACGAAGACGTGCCGCTCGTCCCCGCCGGGGTTGATCCGGTTGAAGCCCTCCAGCTCGATGTCCCCGACCACTTCGAGCGTTTCGCCGTCCAGGACGTACAGTCCGCCGTCGTAGGTGGTGACCACGGGCTCCGAGGCGACAACCTCTGCCGGGGAACCCTCCTCGTCGGTTCCGGAGGCCTCCTCCCCGTCGGATCCGGTGCCGCAGGCGGTCAGCAGGAGACCGGCGGACAGCAGGGCGGGTAGGGCCGCCCCACGGGTGATTCGGTTGGTGCGCATGCGTGCTTCTCTCCGGGATGGATGGTGTGCGGGAAAGGGGAAACGGGGGGCTGGGGGGTACGCGGTGCGGAGCGTCCCGGTGACGGGCTCACTCCCCGCGCAGTCAATCGCCGCGCAGACCGGCGGTGATGGCTTCGGTGTTGGCGCGCATCATCTCGAGGTAGGTCTCTGCGCCTCCGCCCTCCGCGCTCAGGGACTCGGAGTACAGGGGGATCACCTCGATGTCCACACCGGCCTCCTCCGCCATGACGGTGGCCAGGCGGTCGGGCTGTGAGGAGTCGGCGAAGACGGCCGACACACCCGCTTCGGCCACGGCGTCCGACAGCTCCTTGAGATCGGAGGTGCTGGGGGAGGCCAGGGTGGTGCCGCTGGGGATCACCGCGCCGATGACCTCGAAGTCGTAGCGGTCGGCGAGGTACCCGAAGACGTGGTGGTTGGTCACGAGCCTGCGGTTCTCGGCTGGCAGGGCGGCGAACTCCTCGGCCATCCAGGTGTCGAGTTCGGCGACCTCGGCCGCGTAGGCCTCGGCGTTGGCGCGCACGGCGTCGGTGTCGACCCCGTCGACCGCCTCGATCACGTGTTCCGTGATCAGGTCCACGGCCAGCAGCACCCGCTCCGGGTCGGTCCAGAAGTGCGGGTCGGGTTCGCCCTCGCTCGCGTCGGACGTGTACGGCAGGGGGTCGATGCCCGCGCCGACCTCCAGGGTGGGCACCTCGGCCTCCTCCGCCGCGGTGACGTTGTGCGCGACCCCCTCTTCCAGGCCGAGGCCGTTGTGTACGACCAGGTCGGCGTTCTCCAGGGTCGCGGCCTCGCGGGCGGAGATCGCGAAGGAGTGCGGGTCGGTGTCGGGTGGCATCAGCACGGTGACCGGTACCTGTTCGCCGACGATGTGTTCGGTGATGTCGCCGAGGATGTTGGTGGTCACCACGATCCCGGTGCCCTCGCCTTCGGTGGAGCAGGAGGTGAGGGTGACGGCGAAGCCGGTGGCCACGAGGGCTGAGAGGGCGCGTGCGGTCGCGGTGGTTCGGGGGTGCAAGTCGGTCACCGTCCGGTCTCGACCATCAGGTGCGGCGCGATCCCCGGGTCGAGGGTGCGGGCCACACGAAGGTCGTCGTTGTAGTCGATCTCGTGGACGACCCCGGATTCGGGGTCGCTGACGTAGGCGCGGGAGGCGTCCGCCTGGATGGTGGGCGGGTGCTCGGTGTCGACCACGTCGAGCAGTGCGGTGGAGGCCTCCTCCTCGCCGGTCTCGTGGTCGAGGGAGCGCAGGGTCCCGTCCTCGGTCAGGACCAGGACCGGGGCCTCCTCGCCGACCGCTGTCGCCGCCACGGCGCCGGGCTGCTCGAACTCCCGCCACTCGCTCTCGGCCAGGTCCAGCACCCAGAGGGTGTCCTCTGCGGGCAGTGCGGCCAGGACCGCGGACCCCGGGCGGTGGTGGAATGCTCCGGAGCGGTCCTGGCCGGGATGGGGAAGGATCTCGGCTTCGAGGGTGTCGTCCTGCTCGGTGACGTGCAGGGTGCCCTCCGCGCAGCCGATCACCAGGCCCCGCCGGGTGGGGGCCGCACTGTCGGGGTCGGTGCAGCTCTCGCCGAGTGATTCCGCGGCCGTACCGTCGCGCTCGGTGGATCTGACGGTGCCGTCGGAGCTGTCCACGGTGACCAGGACCCCCTTGTAGGGGTAGGCCGCGGCTCCCTCGTCGGGCAGGGCGTCAGCGGAGGTGACCGAACCGTCCTCCAGTTCGGACCGCTCCAGGACCAAAGACCCGCCTGCGCCTCCGTTCACCGAGGTCAGGGCGGTGTCGGTGACCACGTACGGGGAGGCCGGGAGGTCGAGGGAACCCACGTGAGCGGAACCGGTTCGGTAGTAGTGGTTGTGGTCGCCGTGGTCCACGGTCCACACACCGCTGTCGAAGACGTTGATGGTCCCATCACCGGATGAATGCAGATACGCGAAGCGGCCGTCCCCCGTGATGCCGTCGACCCCGGGCACCTCACCGAGTTCGGAGACCTCCTCGGTGATCAGGTCCAGGAGGTGCACCTGCCCGGTGTCGGTGTCGGCGAGGACCAGGCGGGACTGCGGTTCGGCGGTCTCCTCCGCGCCCTCCACGTAGCCGTGGGGGGTCTGTTCGTCGTCGGGCTCACCAGCGGCCTCGGGGGAACCGCCGAGACAACCGGAGACGAGCAGGGGGAACAGCGCCGCTGGGATCAGGGCGGTCATGGGGCGACTCAAGACGTCACCTGCCTCTCCAGAGTGGTGGACGGGGGTGTGGATTCAGGGGAGCCAGCGGCCTCTGAGGGTGTGGGGCGCGCTCGCGGCCGGCCGCGGGAGCGCAGCCCGGCGGCCAGTGCGGAGACGGAGAAGAACGCCACCGCCGAGGCCGCGATACTCGCGCCCGCAGCCGTGCCCCAGTGCCAGGACACGAGCAGGCCGACGAAGGTCGCGGCGCCGCCCAGCAGGGCGGCGGTGAGCATGATCGCGGGGATGCTCCTGGCCCAGAGCAGCGCCGCCGCTGGAGGCGCGATGAGCAGACCGAACACCAGCAGGGTGCCGACCACGTGGAACGAGGCGACCACCGCGAGGGTGACCAGGCCCAGCAGGGCGAAGTGGGCCAGTCGCGGGGCCAGGCCCAGGGTGTGCGCCTTGCGGGGGTCGAAGGCCAGCGCGACGAAGGCCCGGTGGCCCGCGACCGCGATCACCAGCGCCACCGCGAGGGAGAGTCCCAGGTGGAGCAGATCCCGCTCCCGTACGCCCAGGACGTCGCCGAAGAGGAAGGCGGTGAGGTCCACGGCGAAGGACGCCGAGTGCGAAACCAGAATCACACCCACCGAGAGCATCCCCACGAACAGCAGGCCGATGCTCGTGTCCTGGGACAGCCGGGGTGAGCGGCTCAGTGCGGTCACCCCGGCTGCCATGGCCGCCGCGGCCAGGGCGGCGCCCAGGAACAGGCTCTGCCCGAGCAGGGCGGCCAGGGCCACCCCGGGCAGCATGCCGTGCGACATCGCGTCCCCGAGGAAGGCCATGCCCCGCAGGACGACCCAGGTACCCGCGATCGCGCAGATGGCCGAGACCAGGAGCCCGGCCCACAGCGCACGCTGTACGAAGGTGACCCCGAAGGGTTCGATCAGTGCTTCCATGATGGGACACTCTATAACGATAACCATTATCGTTTCCAAATCGGGCCGAACGGTCGGTATCCGAACACCCGGAGAGCAGAGGGGCGCGACGTGCTGCTGGACGACCTGTACGCGGGCTACGGGAGGACCGACGTCCTCAAGGGGGTGAGCGCCGAGATCCCCGAGGGGGCGGTGACCGCCCTGGTGGGGCCCAACGGTGCGGGAAAGTCAACGCTGCTCGGGGTCCTGGCGGGCACAGTGCCGCTCAGACGGGGAAAGGTCACACCGGACCGGGGCGCCCGAAGCGCCCGCGCGGCCCGCCCCGCCTTCGTCGTGCAGCGCAGCGCGGTCCCAGACACCCTGCCGCTCACCGTGCGGGCCACGGTGGCCATGGGCCGCTGGGCGCACCGGGGGCTGTGGCGCCCGCTCACCCGCCACGACCGGGCGGTGGTCGCCCGCTGCATGGAACGGACCGGGGTCGCCGACCTCGCCGACCGCGGCCTCGGCGAGCTCTCCGGCGGTCAGCGCCAGCGCGCCCTGATCGCCCAGGGGCTGGCCCAGGAGGCGGACCTGTTGCTCCTGGACGAACCCTCGGCCGGGCTGGACCACGAGGCCCGGGGACGGATCGGTCGGACCATCGCCGCAATCGCGGCCGAGGGGGTCACGGTCGTGCACGCCACCCACTTCGCCGAGGAGGCGCGGGGCGCGGACCACGTTCTCACCCTGGGCGGGGGGAGGGCGGCGGCCGTGTGATCCGCCCGACGGCCGAAGGGGCCGCGGGCCGGTGCGCTTCCCAGGCGGATCGGGGGATGCGACCATGCCGGACATGGACGTTCTGAGCAGCCGCCTGCTGTTGCGGCCCACCGAACTTCAGCGCAGTCGTGACTTCTACCGGGACGTGCTGGGGTTGGCGGTGCACCGCGAGTTCGGCGACCCGCAGGCTCCGGGGACGGTGTTCTTCCTGGGTAACGGGCTCCTTGAGGTCTCCGGGAGCGCTGAGCCCTCCGGGGTCGCGCCGTTGGCCCTGTGGCTGCAGGTGCGCGACGTGGAAGCCGAGTACACCCGGTTGACGGCGGCCGGGGTCACCGGGCTGCGTGGGCCCCGGACGGAGTTCTGGGGGCTGGTCGAGGCGTGGATCGCCGACCCCGACGGGGTGCGGATCGTCCTGGTCCAGATCCCCGACGACCACCCCCTGCGCCGGGACCAGCGCTCACTGTGACGCGGGCTGGTCGCTCGGTGATCTCCTCGGCCAGCCACGGCGCACTCTGTTCGAGGGTGTCGGGGTCCTCCGCCACGCTGACCGGCTCCGCGCCCAGAGCGAGGAGTTCCTCGGCCGGGGCTAAGCCGAGCGCGACCACCCGCTCCGGCGCCCGTTCGACGGTGACCTCCCCGTGGGCGGGTCCGCACCGTCAGCGGGTACGTTCCGTCGCCCGAGCCGCTGGGGCCCTCCTCCGGGTCCTGGGCCGTTCCGCATCCTGCGATCAGCAGAACCGCCAGAGCGCCGGACGCTCTCACCGCCATCCGTGTCACCGGAAACCTTCCCGAGCCAGAGAACAAGGCAGGGCTCCCCTTGCTCTCGCTGGGAGTTCTCATCGGGGCATAACCTTGGTGACGTGGTCATACGAGACATGGCGCCGAACCCCGCAGCCGGGCGCGGCAAGCGCCGCGGGCGGGCGGAGACGGTCGACAGCCGCAGGCTCCCCCTCTACACGGCGGGCGAGATCGACGTGCCGTTCGTGGTCTACGGAACCGACGAGGTCATCGCCCGCGACACCTACTGGGAGGAGCACTCCCATCCCACGCACGAGCTGCTCTGGAACCAGCGCGGCGCGTCCACGGCCAGGATCGGGGTGCGGGTCTGGACCATCACCCCGTCGGTGGGCCTGTGGATCCCGGCCGGAACACTCCACTCCGGGTGGACCCCGGCGGGCACCTGGCACCACGCCGCGCAGTTCGGCATCCACGCGGTCCCGGCGATCGCGGACACCCCCGTCGCGGTGGAGGTCACCCCGTTGCTGCGGCTGCTGCTGGAGCGGCTCAACACCGGGGACCTGACCCCCGACTCTCGGGCCAAGACCGAGGCACTGGTGCTGGACCTGCTGGCGCCCGCCCCGGTCGAACTCCTCCTGAGGATTCCCGAGTCCTCGCTGCTGGCGCCGATCGTGTCCGCCGTGCGCGCCGACCCGGCCGACGACACCACCCTGGTGGCCTGGGCGGCGCGGCTGGGCGTGAGCGGCCGGACCATCACGCGGGCCTTCCGGGCGCAGACCGGGCTCGGGTTCAGTCAGTGGCTGGCCGCCGCGCGCGTGCAGCACGCGATCACGCTGCTGTGCGGGGGAGAGGAGATCGAGGAGGTCGCCGAGCGGGTCGGCTACCACTCGGCGAGCGCGTTCGGCACGGTGTTCCGGCGGGTCACCGGGATGAGCCCCGGGCGGTTCCGCGCACAGTAACCGCCGGGTCAGTGGCCGGGCCCGTCATCGGCGTGGTGTCCGTTTTGCGATGAAGGGTGTCCTCTTCGCGCGATTGCGAACCTACTGAGTGCACCCTAAATTCGGTTAGGCAAACCTAACTCCCGGTTTTCGGGGGTGCACAGGGACACCACCGGAAGGACACCATGCCCCGCGTTTCAAGGCTGGCCGGCATCGCCACGGCCGCGCTGATCCCCCTCACCCTCGCCGCCTGCTCCTCTTCCCCCGCCGGGGAGGGCTCCGCGAACTCCGGTGACTGGACCCCCGTCACCGTCGAGCACGCGCTCGGCACGACGAGCATCGACTCCGCGCCCGAGCGGGTCGCCACGGTCAACTGGGCCAACCACGAGGTCCCCCTGGCTCTGGGCGTCGTCCCGGTCGGCATGGCCGCCGCCAACTTCGGCGACGACAACGACGACGGCGTGCTCCCGTGGGTCGAGGAGAAGCTCCAGGAGCTGGACGCCGAGACCCCCGTGCTCTTCGACGAGACCGACGGCATCGACTTCGAGGCGGTCGCCGACACCGCGCCCGACGTCATCCTCGCCGCCTACTCCGGGCTCACCCAGGAGGACTACGACACCCTGAGCGAGATCGCCCCCGTCGTCGCCTACCCCGAGACCGCCTGGGGCACCTCCTGGCGCGACACCATCGAGCTGAACAGTGCCGCCCTCGGCATGGCCGACGAGGGCGCCGAGCTCATCGCCGAGCTGGAGGCCGAGATCGCCGACGCGGTCGCCGAACACCCCCAGTTCGAGGGCACCTCGGCCATGTTCCTCACCCACGTGGACACCAGCGACCTCAGCGAGGTCAGCTTCTACACCACGCACGACACCCGCGCGCTGTTCTTCGAGGACATCGGCTTGACCACCCCCGAGAGCGTGGCCGACGCCTCCGCCGAGACCGACCAGTTCTCCCTCACCCACAGCGCCGAACAGGCCGACACCTTCGACGACGTCGACATCATCGTCACCTACGGCGGTGACGAACTGGTCGAGGCCCTCGAGGACGACCCGCTGCTGGCCCAGATGCCCGCCGTGGAGAACTCGGCCGTGGTCAGCCTGCCCGGCGACAGCCCGCTCGGCACCGCCGCCAACCCGACCCCGCTGTCGATCTCCTGGGTTCTCGACGACTACCTGTCGCTCCTGGCCGGGGCCGCTGACGGGGCACAGTGACCGCGCAGCACTCCTCCACCCAGAGCGCCTCGACCCAGAACGCCTCAACACAGAGCGCCTCCGCCCAGACGGGGGCCGCCACCGTGCGGCCCCCGCGCCGGGGCCGCCCCCTCTGGCTGCTCCTGACCCTCGCGGTCCTGCTGGGCCTGATGTTCCTCTCGGTCTCCGTCGGCTCCCGCGATGTCGAGTGGGCCGACATCGTGGCGGCCTTCGGCGGTTCGACCGAGGGATTCAATGAGGCCGCGGTCGCCAAACGCATCCCCCGAACCCTGCTCGCCGTGCTCGTCGGTGCGGCCCTCGGGGTCTCCGGCGCGGTCATGCAGGGCGCCACCCGCAACCCCCTGGCCGACCCCGGCATCCTGGGCGTCAACATGGGCGCCTCGCTCGCCGTGGTCACCGGCGTGGCCTTCTTCGGGCTGGCCACCGCCACCGAGTACATCTGGTGGGGGATCGCCGGGGCCGGGATCACCGCGCTGTTCGTGCACGTCATCGGCTCCATGGGCCGCGGCGGCCCGACCCCTCTCAAACTCGCCCTCGCCGGAGCCGCCACCTCTGCCGCGCTGGCCTCGTTCATCAGCGCCGTCGTGCTCCCGCGCAACGACATCGCCGACGGGATCCGTTCCTGGCAGATCGGCGGGGTCGGCGGCGGCACCCATGACGCCATCTCCCACGTGCTGCCCTTCCTCACGGTCGGCTTCGTCGTCTGCCTGCTCTCCGCGCGCGGGCTCAACCTCCTAGCCCTGGGCGACGAACTCGCAGCCGGGTTGGGCCAACGCGTGGAGGCCGCACGGATCACCGCCTCGGCCGGCGCCGTCGTGCTCTGCGGGGCCAGCACCGCCGTCACCGGCCCCATCGGTTTCGTCGGCCTGGTCGTCCCGCACGTGTGCCGCCTGCTCGTCGGGGTGGACCACCGCTGGCTGCTGCCGTTCTCGGCCCTGACCGGAGCCGCGCTGCTCACCGCCGCGGACGTGCTCGGCCGCATCGTGGCGCGCCCCGGACAGATCGATGTGGGGATCGTGACCGCCCTGGTCGGCGCCCCCTTCTTCATCTACATCGTCAGACGCCAGAAGGTGCGTGCCCTGTGAGCATCTCCACCGTCGAGACCGTCACCCGCGGTCGCAGGCTCCGCGCCCGCCGACGGCACACCGTGGTCGGCGTCCTCGCCGCCCTGATCGTCCTCGGCTTCGCCGTCACCCTCATGGTCGGGCAGACCTTCTACCCGCCCGGTGACGTCGCCCGGGTCGTCCTCGGCCAGGACGTCCCCGGCGCCTCGTTCACCGTGGGGCGACTGCGCCTGCCCCGCGCCGTACTCGCCGTCACCGCCGGAATGTGCTTCGGGATGGCCGGTGTCACCTTCCAGACCATGCTGCGCAACCCGCTGGCCAGCCCCGACATCATCGGCATCAGCGCGGGCGCCGGCGCGGCCGCGACCTTCGCCATCGTGGTGCTCTCCCTGGACAGGACCGGGGTGTCGGTCTTCGCGATCGTCGCCGGGCTCGGTGTGGCCCTGCTCGTGTACGCGCTCTCGTACAAGAGCGGTGTCTCCGGTACCCGGCTCATCCTGATCGGCATCGGCGTCGCCGCCATGCTCAACAGCATCACGTCGTACATCCTCGACCGCGCCGCCACCTGGGACCTGCAGGAGGCGATGCGCTGGCTCACCGGCAGCCTCAACGGCACCAGCTGGAACGCGACCCTGCCGGTGGTCGTCGCGCTGGTCCTGATCGCGCCGATGCTGCTGGGCCTGGGCAACGACCTCTCAGCGCTCCAGCTGGGCGACGACACCGCCTCGGCCCTGGGCGTGCGGGTGGACCGTACCCGGCTGCTGGCGATCGTCGGCGCCGTCGGGCTGATCGCCTTCGCCACCGCCGCGGCCGGACCGATCGCCTTCGTGGCCTTCCTGTCCGGGCCGATCGCCGCCCGCCTGGTGGGCTCGGACGGCTCCCTGCTGGTGCCCTCGGCGCTGGTCGGAGCGCTGCTGGTCCTGGTGGCCGACTTCTGCGGACAGTTCGCCTTCGGGACCCGCTTCCCCGTCGGGGTCGTCACCGGCGTGCTCGGTGCCCCCTACCTCGTCTACCTCATCGTCCGCAGCAACCGCGTGGGAGGCTCCCTGTGACCACGGACCACTCGCTCCTCGTCGAGGAACTCACCCTCGGCTACCAGGACCGCGACGTCATCGACGCCCTGGACCTGGCCGTCCCGCCCGGCCGGATCACCGCGATCGTCGGCGCCAACGCCTGCGGCAAGTCCACGCTGCTGCGCTCGATGTCACGCCTGTTGGCGCCCCGCAGCGGCCGGGTGCTGCTCGACGGTCAGGAGGTGCACCGCATGCGACCCAAGTCGGTGGCGCGCACGCTCGGCCTGCTGCCGCAGTCGCCGGTGGCCCCGGAGGGCATCACCGTGTCCGACCTGGTCGGCCGGGGCAGGCACCCGCACCAGCGGATGCTCACCCGGTGGAGCCGCCAGGACGACGAGGCGGTGGCCGAGGCCCTGGAAGCCACGGGGACGGTGGAGCTGGCCGATCGGCCGGTGGACGAGCTCTCCGGCGGACAGCGCCAGCGGGTGTGGATCGCGATGGCGCTCGCCCAGCGCACGGACCTGCTGCTCCTGGACGAGCCCACCACCTTCCTGGACGTCAGCCACCAGGTCGAGGTCCTGGACCTGCTCACCGATCTCAACGCCTCGCGCGGCACCACGATCGTGCTGGTCCTGCACGACCTCAACCTCGCGGCCCGCTACTCCGACCACCTCATCGCGCTCGCCGACGGCGGACTCCACGCGGCGGGCCCGCCCGGGCAGGTGCTCACCCCCGAGCTGGTGCGGGCGGTGTTCGGGATGGAGAGCCGGATCATCACCGACCCCACCTCGGGCCAGCCGCTGATGCTGCCCATCGGCAGGCACCACCGGGCTGTGGACGCGGTCTGAACCGGCGGGCCGGTCGGCTCCCGGAAGATCGTCGGCTCCGGTCAGGCGCCGACGTACTGGGCCAGGTGCTGGCCGGTCACAGTTGATCGGTCGGCGACCAGGTCGGCCGGGGTGCCCTCGAAGACGACCCGGCCGCCCTCCTGCCCGGCGCCCGGCCCGAGGTCGATGATCCAGTCGGCGTGCGCCATGACCGACTGGTGGTGCTCGATCACGATCACCGACTTCCCGCACTCCACCAGCTGGTCCAGCAGCCCGAGCAGGTGCTCGACGTCGGCCAGGTGCAGCCCGGTGGTCGGTTCGTCCAGCACGTAGACCCCGCCCCGGTCCGCCATGTGGGTGGCCAGCTTGAGCCGCTGGCGCTCACCGCCGGAGAGCGTGGTCAGCGGCTGGCCCAGGCCGAGGTAGCCCAGCCCCACGTCGACCAGCCGGGTCAGGATCTTCTGCGCCGCCGGGGTCCGCGCCTCGCCTTCGCCGAAGAACGCGTCGGCCTCGGCCACCGACATCGCGAGCACCTCGCTGATGTCGCGCCCGCCCAGCCGGTACTCCAGGACCGAGTTGTCGAACCGGCGCCCCTCGCACTCCTCACAGGTGCTGGCGATACTGGCCATGAACCCGAGGTCGGTGTAGGTCACGCCGATGCCCTTGCAGACCGGGCAGGCGCCCTCGGAGTTGGCGCTGAACAGCGCGGGCTTGACTCCGTTGGCCTTCGCGAACGCCTTGCGGACCGGGTCGAGCAGTCCGGTGTAGGTGGCCGGGTTGCTGCGCCGCGAACCGCGGATGGGGCTCTGGTCCACGGAGACCACCTCCGTACCCGCGGCCGCCTTCCCCCCGGCCGCCTTTCCCTGGACTGCGCGCCCCTTGGCCAGGGACTCCTGCACGAGCGAGCTCTTGCCGGAACCGGCCACGCCGGTCACGACGGTGAGCACCCCGAGCGGGATGTCCACGTCGACGTCGCGCAGGTTGTGCGTGTTCGCCCCGCGCACCTCCAGCCTGCCGTCGGGGGTGCGCACCTCGTCCTTGAGTACCGCCCGGTCGTCCAGGTGGCGGCCGGTGGCGGTGCCGCTGCCGCGCAGCCCCTCGACCGTGCCCTCGAAGCAGACCGTGCCGCCCGCCGAACCCGAACCGGGGCCCAGGTCCACGACGTGGTCGGCGATCGCGATGGTGTCGGGTTCGTGCTCCACGACCAGCACCGTGTTGCCCTTGTCCCGGAGCCGCAGCAGCAGGTTGTTCATCCGCTCGACGTCGTGCGGGTGCAGCCCCGCGGTGGGTTCGTCGAACACGTACGTGGTGTCGGTGAGCGAGGAGCCAAGGTGACGGATCATCTTGGTGCGCTGCGCCTCACCGCCGGACAGGGTTCCGGCCGCCCGGTCCAGGGAGAGGTATCCCAGGCCGATCTCCACGAACGAGTCCAGGGTCTGGCGCAGCGCCGTGAGCAGCGGCGCGGCCGAGGGCTCGTCCAGATCGCGCACCCACGCGGCCAGGTCGGTGATCTGCATGGCGCAGGCGTCGGCGATGCTCACGCCCTTGATCTTCGAGGAGCGGGCGGCCTCGCTGAGCCGGGTCCCCTCGCACACCGGACAGTCGGTGAAGGTGACCGCGCGCTCCACGAACTCCCGGATGTGCGGCTGCATCGCCTCCTTGTCCTTGGACAGGAAGGACTTGCGCAGCTTGGGGATCAGCCCCTCGAAGGTCAGGTTCGACTTGTCCACCTTCACCTTGACCGGCTCGTGGTGGAGGAAGTCCCGCATCTCCTGGTCGGTGTACTCGCGGATCGGCTTGTCCGGGTCGAAGAACCCCGACGCCTTGTAGGTGCGCACCGTCCAGTAGTCGTCCGACTTCCAGCCGGGGATGGTGAACGCGCCCTCGGCGAGCGACTTGGAGTCGTCGAAGAGCTCGCGCAGGTCGAAGTCGGTGACCTTGCCGCGGCCCTCGCAGTTCGTGCACATGCCGCCGGTGCGGGTGAAGGTGGCCTTCACGGTCTTGCGGTCGCCGCGCTCCACCGTGATCGCGCCACTGGCCTTGACCGAGGCGACGTTGAACGAGAAGGAGTGCGGTGAACCCACATAGGGCCGGCCCAGGCGGCTGAACAGGATGCGCAGCATCGCGTTGGCGTCGGTGGCGGTGCCCACGGTCGACCTCGGGTCGGCGCCCAGCCGCTCCTGGTCCACGATGATCGCGGTGGTCAGCCCGTCGAGGACGTCCACCTCGGGCCGGGGCAGGGACGGCATGAAGCCCTGTGCGAAGGTGCTGTAGGTCTCGTTGATCATCCGCTGCGACTCCGCGGCGATCGTGCTGAACACCAGGGAGCTCTTGCCCGAACCGGAGACCCCGGTGAACACCGTCAACCGGCGTTTGGGGATCTCGATACTGACGTCCTTGAGGTTGTTCTCGCGTGCGCCGTGCACCCGGATCAGTTCGTGGGAGTCGGCCGGGTGCCGCTCGGGCGGACCGGTGTCCTTGCTCATCGTGACTACTCCCTCTCGGCGGTCAACTCAGCTGCCCTGTCTTCGCGGCCAGCACGGTCTCAGTTCAGACCCTTGATACGCAGCAGGTTGCCCGCCGGGTCGCGGAAGGCGCAGTCGCGCACGCCGTAGGGCTGGTCGACGGGTTCCTGCACGACCTCGGCACCGGCGGCCGCCAGCCTCTCGAAGGTGGCGTCCACATCGGGGGAGGCCAGGTTCAGGAAGGCGTAGGTGCCCTTGGCCATCATCTCGACGATGGTCTGGCGCTCCTGGTCGGTGACGCCGGGGTCGGCCACCGGCGGCTCCAGGACCACCGAGGTGTCGGGCTGGCCCGCGGGGCCCACCGTGATCCAGCGCATGCCGTTGTAGCCGACGTCGCCGCGGACCTCGAAGCCCAGGACGTCCCGGTAGAAGGCCAGGGAGGCCTCGGGGTCGGTGTGCGGAAGGAAGCTGGCGTTGATCGTGATGTCCATGCCGGCAACATTACGACCGGCCGGTCGCCCGCGCTTCTTGATTCCTGACCGGTCTGGTCACCTGTTTGACCACGCACGACGGCATGCCCTCCGCTTCGCCCACGGCCTGCCTGCGGTAGGTGCTGGGCGGCACCCCGACCAGCTCGGTGAAGCGGGTGCTGAAGGTGCCCAGCGAGGAGCAACCGACCTCGAAGCACACCTCGGTGACGCTGCGGTCGCCGCGGCGCAGCAGGGCCATCGCGCGTTCGATGCGGCGGGTCATCAGGTAGGAGTACGGCGACTCGCCGTAGGCGCGCCGGAACTCGCGGCTGAGGTGGCCCGCGGACATGTGCGCGTCCCGGGCCAGCGCCTCGACGTTCAGCGGCTGGGCGTACTCCCGGTCGATCCGGTCGCGTACCCGGCGCAGACGGACGAGATCGCTCAGGTGCCGCTCCGCGGCGGATGTGCTGGTCACCTGACTCATCGTGCCAGGCGGTACCGACAGTCTCCAGCGACTCCACGTGAGGTCGCCCGGTCCCGGTCAAACCCGCCCCGGTGCGGGTCGCGACGCGCTATCTTGCCACCCGTAGTCGAACCATTACCTCTGGTCACGGGATTGGTCCGTGGCCCGACCCGAAGGAGGGCTCCGATGCGAGCGGCCCTGATGTACGGCGCCGGTGACGTCCGCGTGGAGAACGTGCCCGACCCCGTGCTGGTGGAGCCCACCGACGCGCTCGTGCGGGTGGTCGCCGCCTGCGTGTGCGGTAGTGACCTGCACGCCTACCGGGCGATGCCCGCCGCCGAGACCGGCGTCCAGGCCGGACACGAGTTCGTCGGCGTGGTCGAGGAGGTCGGCCGTGAGGTCACCTGGGTCAAACCGGGCGAGCTGGTGGTGTCCCCGTTCGCCTACGCCGACAACACCTGCGACCTCTGCCGCGAGGGCGTGCAGGCCTCCTGCCCGAACGGTGGGCTCCTCAGCGCCGCCCAGGCGGAACTGATCCGGGTCCCCCAGGCCCAGGGCACCCTGGTCCGGCTCCCGGTGGGGGAGGAGTCCGTCTTCCTGCCCTCCCTGATCACCCTGGCCGACGTCTACGGCACCGGCTACCACGCGGCCCTGACCGCGGGGGTGAACGCCCGCACCACGGTCACCGTCATCGGCGACGGGGCCGTGGGGCTGCTGTCCGTGCTCTCGGCCCGCCGGATGGGCGCCGAGCAGATCATCCTGATGGGCCGCCACAAGGACCGCACCGACCTGGGACGCGAGTACGGGGCCACGGAGGTCGTGCCCGAACGCGGCCCCGAAGGGGCGGAGCGGGTCCGGGAACTGACCCGCGGCGAGGGCGCCCACGCGGTGATCGAAGCCGTCGGCCACCTCGACGCCTACGAGACCGCCCTCGGTGTGGTCCGCGCCGGAGGTGCCGTCAGCCGTGTGGGAGTGCCCCAGTACGACCAGGGGCCGATCGGCTTCGCCTCGATGTTCGGCGCGAGCATCACCCTGACCGGTGGCCCCGCCCCGGTGCGCTCCTACATCGAGAAGCTCCTCCCCGCCATCCTGGAAGGAAAGGTCAACCCGGGGCTGGTCTTCGACCACCACACCGACCTCGACGGCGTCCCCGAGGCGTACCGGCTGATGGACGAGCGCAAGACCCTCAAAGCGCTGGTCCGTCCCTGAAGGTCAGTTCCCGGTCAGGCAGAAGGGATGCCCGGCCGGGTCCACCAACACCCGCCACCGGTCACCCCCGGGCTGCTCCTCGGGTTTGTGGGCGCCCAGCCCCAACAGCATCGCCTCGGTCTCCTCCGGGCCGTCGACCGTGAACGGCCGAGGCGACGGACATCACGGAACCGCACGAAAGGCTTTTAGTTTCCAGAGGAGAAGGTCTGGGCGCGGCGGGTGCGGAAGTCGCGGGCTCCTGGGGCCAGGGCGGCCAGGGCCGGGGCGAGGACGCACAGGGCGGCGCAGGCCAGGAGGACGTTCTGCGGGCCGAAGGCCTGGGCGGCCGGGGCGATCAGGGCCAGGCCCACCGGGGCGAAACCGTAGGCGAACAGGAAGTCGAGGGACGAGACCCGGGCCAGCTTGTCCGGGGCGACCTCGCGCTGGGCGGCGGTGAACCACGGGACGTTGAACAGTTCCACGCCCAGGCCCACGATCGCGTAGGCGGCGAACACCCACACGGCGCCGACCGGGAACACCAGGCTCAGCGGGGCCAGGGCGTACAGGCCCAGGCCGAACAGGGCCCACCAGCCCTGGGCCTGCGGCTTCCAGCGGGAGACCAGTAGCGCCCCGATGAGTGCTCCGCCGGTGTAGGCGGTCAGCGCTCCGGCCAGGACCGCCTCGGTGCCGTAGTGGTCACCGCTGGCCAGCGGCAGCAGCACGCTGGTCGAGGAGTAGCCCAGGGCGATGACCACGGTCAGGGCTCCCAGCCCGGCGAGGAACCAGGTGTGGCGACGGGCCTCGGTGAGGCCCTCGACGAACTCCACGTGGAAGGGTGCGCGGGCCGGGCGCGGGGAGGGCGCGGCGGTGCCGGCGCGGGGGAGCAGAGCGGCGGCCAGCCACAGGCCCCCCGTGATCAGCAGAAGCGTCTGGGGGCCGGTGACCGTGGCCAGCAGAGCGGTCAGTCCCGGGGCCAGGAAGGTGACCCCGCGGACGGAGAAGGTCAGGGCCGCGTTGGCCTGCTGGCGGTCGTCGGGGGCGACCACCTCGGCGGTCAGCGCCTGGAAAGCGGGGCGGCAGGCCCCCTGGCCCACGCCCACGACGGCGGCGGCCACGGCCATCAGCGTGACGGAGGTGCCCAGGCCCGCGGCGAGGACGGGGGTGGCGATCGCCGCGGCCAGGCCGGACCACAGGACCACCGAGCGGCGCGAGTAGCGGTCGGCGAGAAGCCCGCCGAGGGGGACCGCGACCAGGAAACCGGCGGTGCGGGTGGCCAGGACCAGCCCGAGCCCCACGGCGGTCAGCGAACCGTGCAGGACCGCCAGGCCCAGGATGAACGGCATGGCCCAGGTGGCCAGACCGGAGGCGGTGGTCGCGCACCACAGGCGGGCGAAGGTCGGCTGGAGCAGTGGACTGTGGCGGCTCCGGAGCGGGCCGGACGTGTTCGGCGTCATCGTCGAGGACACGAAGAGTACTCATCTCGGTTCGGGGTGTGTGCGGTCCTACTCTAATGAAAACGATAATCACTTGCGCCATACTTGACCAACCGGCTCGTGGGTGGCCCGAGCCTGGCGCTTTGCCCGTTGTGTGCTTGATGAACCCCTCTGTCGGGGTTGGCGCCCGGGTGGAGGGGGCAACGACTCCCTGGGGTGAGTGAACTCTTAGTGACAATGATTATCGCTTTCGCTATGGTCTTCGGGGTCACCCCTCTCTGATCCCTCGCGAAGCCCCTCGAACCACCGAAAGGACGCACGTGGACCCCTCCCAGATCGCCCAGCTGCCCCCTCCGCTGCCGCCCGAGCAGATCATCGGCCTCAACCAGCCCAAGGTCGACCTGCACACCCGCCGCGACTACTCCTGGAACGGCTGGGAGTTCGACGTCCCCCCAGAGGTGTTCCTTCCCGGCGCGACCAGCCGTATGATCCACCAGCGCATTCTTGACGACGACATTGACGTCCGCGGACGTGTCTACGCAGCCATGGGCGCCGGGCTCGGGGTCGAGGCGGTGGTCGCCGGACTGCGCGGCGCCGGACGGATCCTGGCCGTGGACGTCCACCCCGCCAGCGTGAAGGCGACCGAGCACAACTACCACCGGATCGTCGGTACCGGAGGCGGCTCCGGTGGAGAGGGCCCCGAGTTCCTCCCGCTGGTCTCCGACCTCTTCACCGACGTCCCGGACCGGCCCCTGCTCGACGTGGTCACCTTCAACCCGCCGGCGGTGAGTCAGCAGGTCAGCGAGGACCCCGACATCGTCCGCAACGTCTGCGCGGGCCGCCCCGTCACCGACGCCTTCTTCACCCAGCTCGCCGAGCGCGACCTCCTGGCCCCCGGAGGTGCGGTCTACTTCGTCGCCTCCAACACCGCCGACCTGCGCCAGATCATCGGCCACGCCGCCCAGTGCGGCTTCACCGCACACGTCCACCACCGACACGACTGGGGCGACGGCGTCCTGACCTACCTGTTCCGCCTCACCAGGGAGACCGGCAAGTGACTTCCCCCCAGGACTCCGGCGCGCCCCAGAACCCCCAGGGCCTCCATCGCCCCCGCGACCTCGAAGAACTCCGCCAGTCCGTCCTCGCCACCCCCGACCTGCCCGTCGCCACCAGCGTGTTCTGGGTCCACCACGGCACCCGCCTGGCCGGGGGCGACGTCACCTACCTCAACCAGTACGTCCTGGTCCGGATCGGCCGAGCCTTCGGCGCCTGCGCCTTCGAAGCGGGCGGGCTGGACCCCGACATCTGCGCCGAACTCTCCGGCAGCCCCCTGACCGACCTCCTCAGAGCACCGGCCCCGGTACGGCTCGCCGCTCTGGACGCCTACCTGGGCCAGGCCCGCCCCCACTCCGAGGACCCCCGCGCCGAGCGGGTCACCCTCCCCTACGGCACCCCCGAGGAGCGTGCCGTCGCCCGCGACCGCGCCATCGCCGGTCTGCTCCCCGAGCCCGACGGGCGCCGCATCGCCCTGATCGGCGTGGTCAACCCCCTCGTCGCGGCCATCCGGGAACGGGGCGGCGAGTGCCTGCCCTGCGACCTGAACCTGCGCCGCACCCAGTGGGGCGACCCCGTCAGCCCGGACATGGAGGAGGTCCTGGCCAAGGCCGACGCCGTCGTCGCCACCGGGATGACCCTGGGCAACGGCACCTTCGACCGCATCCTGGAGCGCTGCCGGGAGCGGTCCGTGCCGCTGGTCGTGTACGCCCAGAGCGGCAGCGCGGTCGCCCGGGCCTTCCTCGGCTCCGGCGTCACCGCGGTGTCCGCCGAACCCTTCCCGTTCTCGCAGTTCAGCGCGGAACCGACCCACCTCTACCGATACCGAGAAGGAACCGACGAGTGACCCTTGGAACTGGACAGGCGACCTGTCACCACGGCGAGATCCTCCAGGGCGTGTTCCTGGACGAGAGGGGACGCCCCACCCGTGGTCTGGTCACCCTGCCGATGGCCGACCCCCGCACCCGGGCGGTGTTCACCCCGTTCTCGCCTCGGGCGCCCCGACGCGTCGTCGTCGACCCGCCGAACCGGGCCAAGGCCGCCCGGGCGGCGGAGCTCGCCGTCACCGAGTGCGCGCGCGTGGGCGGGGTACGGCCGGTGGGCGGCTACCTCAGCGTCCGGGGCGGGGCCGCGCCCGGCCTGGGCATGGGGTCGTCCACGAGTGACGTGACGGCGGCGGTGCGCGCGGTCGCGGCGGGGCTCGGGGTGGAGCTCACGCCGGACGCCGTCGCACGGGTGGCGGTCGCCGCCGAGGGGGCCAGCGATCCGGTCATGTTCGGTGACCGGCCGCTGCTCTTCGCCCAGCGTGAGGGCCGGATTCTGGAGGAACTGGGCCCCGAGCTCCCGGAGATGGCGGTCGTGGGCTGCCTGACCGGAAGTGGCCAACCGGTGGACACCCTCTCTCTGGTGGGTACCGCACGACGTGGGGACATCGCCGTCTACGAGAGGTTGCGTGCCGCGCTGCGTACCGCGATCACCGAACGCGACGTGACCGGGGTCGGGCACGTGTGCACCGAGAGCGCCATACTCAACCAGCGTGCGCTGCCCAAGGCGGAACTGGGCACGCTCCGGGAGGTCGCCCGCGGCTGTGGGGCGGTCGGCATCCAGGTGGCGCACAGCGGCAACGTCGCCGGAGTCCTCTTCGACGCCACCGACCCCGAACTCCGCGCCCGGATCGACGCCGCCGCCGACCGGCTCGGCGGGGCCGGGCTCACCCCGCACCGTGTCTTCTCCACCTCGGCCGCCCGCACTCCTTCCTCCTCCGCCGTCAAACCCCTCTCCTTCGAATCGGCAGTCCCCGCACCGGCCGCCCTCGCGGCGGTCTCGTCAGCACCGGCCCCTCCGACCCAGAGCACCGGGGAGCGATCTTGGACGACCACGTTTCCGAAGCCATCGCCAGACCTGACCTGATCGACCTCGGCGCGGGCCTGCTGTGCCTGCGCTTCGAGTCCATGAAGGTGGCCTCCGCCCTGGCGGCCGTACGCCACCTGCTCGACACCGGGGCGGTCCGTCCCGGCGACACCCTCATGGACAGCTCCAGCGGTATCTACGCCTACGGGTTGGCTCTGGCCGCACACCGGTACGGGCTGCGCTGCCACATCATCGGATCCACCACCATCGACCACCCGCTCCGCCTCCAGCTCGCGGTCCTGGGCGCGACCCTGGAGCAGATGCCGCCCTCGGACGACCTGCGGCTGGACCAGAACCGCCGGGTCCGCCGGGTCAAGCAGGTGCTGCGGGAGCACCCGGACTACCACTGGATGCGCCAGTACCACGACGTCATCCACGGTCTCGGCTACCGGGCGGTGGCCGACCAGATCCGCAAGGAGGCGGGGGAGGGTCCGCTGACCCTGGTGGGCGGGGTGGGTTCGGGGGCCTCCACCGGGGCTCTCGCCCGCTACCTTCGGGAGAGCGACCCGGGTACCCCGCTGGTGGGGGTCCAGCCGTTCGGCAGCGTCACCTTCGGCAGCGACCACGTCACCGACCCGCAGATCATCATCGCGGGCATCGGCAGCTCGATCCCGTTCGGCAATGTGGACCACACCCTCTACGACACCCTGCACTGGACCGGTTTCGACGCCGCCCTGGCCGGGAGCGTGGACCTGCTGCGCCGCCACGCGGTCTTCGCCGGGCTCTCCACTGGTGCCGCCTACCTGGTGGCCCGCTGGGAGGCGGCGGCCGATCCCGACCGCCGGGTGGTGTTCGTGGCAGCCGACACCGGACACCGGTACGTGGACTCGGTCTTCGCCCGCCACGAGGAGGCCCGCGACGTCGCCGATCTCTACCCCCGGGAGATCGGCGGCCTCAAGGAGCTGTCCCCGCCCTGGTGCCGGATGAACTGGGGGCGTCAGCCCGCCCCCGAGCAGGCAGTCCATCGCAGCGATTGAGTCGGTAGTAGGACAACAGAAACCGCCCCGGGAGAGGAAGTCACCTCTCCCGGGGCGGTTCGGGTCTTTTCAGGGGGCGCGGCCAGAGTTCGGAACGTGTCTTAGATCGAGGAGGAGCGCAGCAGCGCGGACCACTCCGAAGAGGGGAAGGAGAGGTAGCCCAGATCGCGCTGGGTGGAGTCACGCACCGCGAACCGCTGAGGTTCGTTCAGGAAGGGGCCAGCCTCGACACAGCTGCGGTCCCCATTGGGGCTGTAGCTGCTGATGTGCCAGCCGACCTCGACGCACTGCCCACCGCCATCGGCGCTGTAGCTGCTGGTGCGCCAGCCAGTCACGGCCGACGTGTCCCGGTTCATTACTGCTTCCTCTCCAAGGCCGCGATGAACGCGACCGAGTCCTCAGGACTCAAGCTCATCTCTTCAAGCCGATCGTACAAGGCAGCCAGCCGCCCCGCTTCCTCGGATTCCACGTAGAAACCGCCTGCCGGGCTCACGGAATAGGCGATCATCGGGAAGGGGTTCTCCATGGTGATCAGCATGAAACCGCCGTTCGGGCTCACCAGGGCACCAGCGTCGAAGGGGACCACCCGGAGCTCGATGTTCGGTCGCTCGGAGCAGGTCAGAAGATGCTGAAGCTGGTCCTTCATGACCTCACGACCGCCCACCACCCGGCGCAGGGCAGCCTCCTCCATGATGATTTCGAGTTCTACCGCGTTCTCACCTTCGAGGATGGCCTGTCGTGACATCCTGAGTTCAACGCCTCGTTCGATCTGAGCGGATGAATCATGCGGGTTGGCAGCACGGAACAGCGCCTCCGCATATGCCGCTGTCTGCACCAGCCCGTTGATGGGCGTGATGTCGAACGTCTGGATGCGCTCGGCGCGGCTTTCCAGCCACATGTAGTCGATGAACCAGTCGGCGACCTCGGAGGAGTACTTCTCCCACCAACCGGTCTTGCTGATCTCGTTGGAGAGCTGGAGCAGGGAAGCGCGCTGGTGCTCGCCCTCCACCCCGTAGAGGTCCATCAGTGCGAGCACTTCGGGTTCGCGGATCGGCAGGGCGCCCGACTCGAACTTGCTGATGGCGGAGAAGCTGCGTTGCAGGTACTCGGCGGAGTCGGTGAGCTTGAGCCCGTTCTGCTCGCGCAGCTCCTTCAGCATCTTTCCCAGCCACTGCGCCCGCAGTGTCGGCTTTCGCTTCGGCATCTGCGCCTCCCTGAAGATGTCTAGGAAAATTGTACCTACAGCTTGACTTGTTATTGGACCTGCCTCACTCTAGCAGTAAGTGAGGCAGGTCTCACGGGGTGCGATCGCGCCGGATAGAGACTGCCTACTGACCCAAAGGCAGCCGCCCGGGGTGGGTACTGAGATTGCACCCTCTACCCCCACCTCGGGCGGCCTTCGAGGAGGGAACGCCGGTGAACGACGTCCACATCCCCACCCCCATTGTTGCCCAGGAGTGGGACAAGATCGACACCTCCGTCGACAACGAGGCACCCCAGGTTCTGTCTTCCGAGCAGTTCGCCCGGTACTGCGTCACCATCCGGGACCTGCTCCGGGCCGCTGGCCTGCCGGTTCAGGACTTCGACAGGGAGACCCCCGACTTCCTGATCGTCGATGACGATGACCTGAGCATGAGGGTTCAGCTGGCCTCCGACCGCCTCGCGAACATCGAGATCGCTCTCGGCGATGAGATGGCGGAGGCCTTCAACACCGTTCAGCTCGCCAGTCGCCTCGTCCGCCTCTTCGAGCTGGGCCGGGGGTTCCGCGACGCCAGTACCGAGATCGACTGACCTCGAGCACCCTTCGCATCGCGCCGGTCCGCTGCCGCACCCGCACAGTTTCTCGTCAGACGTAGAAGTCCAGATATGAGAGGGCCGTCCCGCAACGCCTGCCAGGAACAGGCCTGCTCGGGACGGCCCACTCGCGGGTGTTCAGCCCTTCTGTTCGCGCAGGTACTCGGCGAACTTCTCCAGGCCGTCGATGTTGCGCGGCCCCGAGATGCCCTCGTTGTAGTCCAGGACGAAGAAGTTCTCCTCGACCACCGCGGGCACCTCCGCCATGGCGGGGGAGGAGGTGAGGAAGTCGATCTTCTCCTGCGCGGGCTGGTCGCCGTAGTCCAGGATGATGATCACCTCCGGCTCGGCCTCCACCACGGCCTCCCAGCCCACCTGGGTCCACCGCTCCTCCAGGTCGCCGAAGATGTTCTCGCCACCGGAATACCTGATGATGTCGTTGGGCGGGACCTGGTTGCCCGCGGTGAAGGGCTGGTCGGTACCGGAGTCGTAGAGGAAGACCGGCACGGGGTCGCCCTCGGGCGCCTGCTCCTCGACGGCCGCGACCCGCTCCTCGAACTCACCCACCAGCTCCTCGGCGCGCTCCTCCACACCGAAGATCTGCCCGAGCCGCTCCAGGTCGGTGTAGAGCCCCTCGAACGGCGTCAACCGCTCGGGGTGGCCGGGGTAGTTGAAGCAGGACTCGGAGTGCATGAAGCTCTGGATGCCGATCCCGTCCAGGATCTCCGGGGTGATGCCGCGCTGGTCGCTGAAGCCCGAGTTCCAGCCCGCGACGACCAGGTCGGCCTCGGCGTCCACCACCAGCTCGCGGTTGAGCAGGTCGTCGCTGAGGAACTCGACCGCCGCGTAGTCCTCGGCCCACGGCGACTCCGAGACCGGCGGGTTGGCCGGGGGCATCACGTAGCCGTGCACGTGGTCGACCAGACCCAGCGAGAAGAGCTTGTCGGCGCTGCCGCCCTCGTAGGCGACCACCCGCTGCGGGGTCGTGTACTCCACCTCCTCGCCGCAGCGCTGGACGGTGACCGGTCCGGCACCCGCCTCGGAGACGCCCTCGACCTCGGCCCCGCACCCGGCGAGCAGGACGGAGACCGCGGCCAGGGGCAGCAGGGTTCGTGGCCGGGGGAGCGGGCTGGTCCACGCACCGGAGCGGGGGAGGGAGAGCGGGCCGGACCAGGCGCCGGACCGGGGGAGACGGTTCCTTCTGGGGTTCTTCCTGGGGTTCAACGGAGGCCTTTCCTCGCGGGTGGGAGTTGGTACAGCAGCTGGGGGTCGCCGGTGAGCGGATGGGGGACCACGGACGCCTCGACCCCGAAGACCTCCCGGAGCAGCGCCGGGGTCAGGACCTCCTTGGGGGAGCCCGCGTCCACCAGGGCGCCCTCGGAGAGCACGCCGATCAGGTCGCAGGCCGAGGCGGCGAGGTTGAGGTCGTGCAGGACCACGAGCACCGTGACGCCCGCCGCCCGCAGCAGGGAGAGCAGTTCGAGCTGGTGGCGCACGTCCAGGTGGTTGGTGGGCTCGTCCAGGACCAGCACCCGGGGCTCCTGTACCAGGGCGCGGGCCACCAGGACCCGCTGGCGTTCGCCGCCCGACAGTTCGAGCACGCCGCGCCCGGCCAGGTGGGCCACGTCCAGCAGCTCCATCGAATCCCGGCACAGGTCGCGCTCGCGTGCGCTCAACGGCTGGTTCCCGCGCAGGTGGGGAGCGCGGCCCAGGGCGACCAGCTCCTCGACCGTGAAGTCGAGGTCGGTCCCGCTCTCCTGGGTGAGCGCGGCCACCCGCTGGGCGCTGTGGCGCAGGCTCATCGCGGACAGTTCCTCCCCGCCCAGCAGCACCCGGCCCGCGCTGGGGCCCAGCGCCCGGTACACGCAGCGCAGCGCGGTGGACTTTCCGGACCCGTTGGGGCCGACCAGCCCGACCACCTGTCCTTCGGGGACGTCCAGGGTCAGTTCCCGCACGATCCGCGCCCCGCCCAGGTCCACGGAGAGTTCGTCGAGACGAAGGTCCATCAGCGGCCTCCGAACAGGTAGCCGCGGCGGCGCATCAGGATGATGAAGACCGGTACGCCGACCAGCGCCGTGATCACCCCGAGCGGAAGCTCGCGCGGGGCCACCACCACCCGGGAGACCAGGTCCACCCACACCATCAGCACCGCGCCCGCCAGCGGGGCGATCGTGAGCACTCTGCGGTGGTCGGCGCCCACGAGGATGCGCACGATGTGCGGAACGACCAGGCCGACGAACCCGATCGCCCCGCTGACCGCCACCATCGCGCCGGTCATCACGGCGGTCAGGACGAACAGCCAGCGGCGCAGGCGGTCCGAGCTCACGCCCAGACTCGCGGCGGTCTCGTCGCCCAGCGCCATCACGTCCAGGGAACGCGCCAGTGAACGGAGCAGGAGCACACCCGCGAGCACGGCGGTCGCGACCACCGGCAGCGAACCCCAGGTGGCGGCGCCGAAGCTGCCCATGGTCCAGAACAGGACGGTACTGGTGGCCTCGTTGCTGGGGGCGAGGTAGACGATCACGCTCATGATCGCCTGGAAGCCGAAGGACAGCGCCACCCCGGTCAGCACCAGCCGCAGCGGGGTGATGCCCATGCGCGAGTAGGAGATGGCGTAGACGAGCAGGGTCGCGGCCAGGGCTCCGGCGAAGGCCCCGGCGGAGACCGCGTAGATGCCCAGGAAGGAGAGCCCGCCGAGGACGCCGACCAGCACCGCGCCCACCGACGCGCCGGAGGAGACACCGAGGATGTAGGGGTCGGCCAGGGCGTTGCGCACCATCGCCTGGATGGCCACGCCGACCACCCCGAGCCCGGCACCGACCACCGCGGCGAGCAGCACCCGCGGGGTGCGGATCTGCCAGATGACCTGGTAGCGCATGAGTTCGTCGGCCTGGATGGTCCCGCCGGTCAGCGCGGCCCACAGGTAGCGGACGGTCTCACCCGGCGGGATGACCGCCGACCCCAGGCCGATCGCGATCACCACTGACAGGGCGAGGGCGAACGCCAGGACCAGGGCGGTCGTGGCGGTCCCGGCGGGGGTGGTCATCCAGCGGATCTTCGGAACGGCTTCGGACGTGGTGGGGGTGTCGCCCCGGTCGGGGGACGCGCTGCCGGGCGGGGCCCCGGTGTCCTGCCCGGACGAAGCGGGGGCGTGCTGCATCCGACCTCCCTTCCTGCCTGGATATGAAAACGGTTTTCATTATAAGCGCGGGTTTGGTCGCCCCGCGCCCGATTTCGGCAGGGGAAGGCACACGAAAGGGCCCACCGGCGGTCCAGGGGCGACCCGTTCGGGTGAACGGTGCCGCTGGGACCACCGGCGGGCGTGCGCCCGACGCCGAGGCGGGCGGATGATGAGTCAGGCGCGTGGTGGGAGACGCCGGTGGTGGGAGAGGCGAACGGTGGGCCGGCCCTCAGATGGCGTCGAGCTGGATGGCCAGGTCGTCCAGGTCCTTCGCGGACAGGTCGAAGGAGTCCGACGTGCTCGGCGGATCCCCGACGGGGCGTTCGACGTGGGCGGTCCGCATCCCCAGGGCTTGGGCGCCGCGCAGGTCCCAGGCGTGCGCGGCGACCATGAGCAGGTGCTCGGGCGGGCAGCCGGCGTTGGCGATCGCGAGCCGGTAGACCTCGGGGTCCGGCTTGTAGGCGTGCGCTTCCTCGGCCGAGAGCACCTGGTGCCACCGCAGCCCGGCATGGGCGTTGATCCGGGTGAGCGCCGCGTGGCTGGCATTGGACAGACCGACCACGGGGTAGCGCGAGGCGAGCCGGCCCAGTGCCTGGACGGAGTCCGGCCACGGGTCCAGGCGCAGTGCGGCGGCGGTCAGCGAGCGCACCGCAGCCTCGTTTTCGAACCCGGTCTCGGCCGCCACGTGCGTCGCGGCCTCCCGATCGACCACCGTGCTACTGGCGTAGGGGCGGCGGCCCGCGAGCATCTCCCGCTGCTGCTCGTCCACGTACCGGCGCCACAGCTCGCCCAGTTCCTCCGCCCGC
This sequence comes from Nocardiopsis exhalans, assembly GCF_024134545.1. GTDB lineage: Bacteria > Actinomycetota > Actinomycetes > Streptosporangiales > Streptosporangiaceae > Nocardiopsis > Nocardiopsis exhalans. The sequence goes on along the minus strand of NZ_CP099837.1, from coordinate 4,208,406 downwards.
ACGTCCCCGAGGTCGGGCAGCAGCTCCCGAAGACCGCGCGTGATCCCGCCGGGTTCGTCGACCATGGTGCCGAGCACGTCGAAGACGACCAGGTCGATGTCAGGGAGTGCGGACATGGCAGGAGCTCCTCTGGTTCTTGTTGAGAGGACCCGTCAGTTCACGGATACCTGAACTGCTCCCTGGAAGTTGGACTGGAAATCCAGTTCCATCGACCAGGGAGCAGTCCCATGAGAGCGAACAGCTCACTCACCCAGGACCAACGCCACCAAGCGATAGCGTTGTTCGAGCAAGGCAGAGCCGATCACGCGGTAGCGGCCTCTCTCGGGGTCTCGCGATGGGCGGTCCGAAGCCTGTACCGACGGTGGCGGATCCACGGCCCGGGAGCGCTGGTGACCAAACAGGCGAAGAAGTCCTACTCCTTCGAGTTCAAGGTCGAGGCGGTGCGCCGCCTCCTGGCTGGCGAGCCCAAGACCGAGCTGGCCAAGGAACTGGAACTGTCCTCACCCAAGCTGCTGGAATCGTGGGTGCGCACCTATCGCACCCAGGGCTCGGAGGGGCTACGCCCCAAGCAGCGAGGACGCCCGCCCAAGAGCGCACCACCAGAGCCAGCCTCAGAGCTGGAACGACTACGCCGTGAGAACGAGCTCCTGCGCGCCCAGAACGCCTACCTGGGAAAAGTGCGGGCCTTGAGGGAACATCCACCAGAGTGAGGGTTCACGCTGTGGTCGCCCTCAAGGCCGAACACCGATTGGACGTGCTGTTGAAGGTCGCTGGGCTGGCCCGCTCGACGTTCTTCTACCACCAGGCCCGGCTGGAGCACCCTGATGCCCAGGCAGCGCTCAAGGCCCAGATCAGGCGGCTCTTCGATCACAACAAGGGCCGCTACGGGCACCGCCGGATCCATGACCAGCTCCTCAAGAAGGGGTGGCGGGTGGCGAAGAAGACCGTGCTCAAGCTCATGAACCAGCTGGGCCTGGTCTGCCGGGTGCGCCGTAAGAAGCCCTACAGCTCCTACCGGGGCCAGGCGGGCCAGGTGGCGCCGAACCTGCTGGAGCGTGACTTCACCGCGCAGGGGCCGAACCAGAAATGGGTGACCGACGTGAGCGAGTTCGCCGTCGCGGGCCACAAGGTCTACCTGTCACCGGTCATGGACCTGTTCGACCGGCAGATCATCTCCTACACGGCGGGTCTGTCACCGAACCTGGAGTTGACCAACACCTCCTTGCGAGAAGCGTTGAAGACCCTGGCCCCTGGTCAGAGCCCGCTGGTCCACTCCGACCAGGGGTTTCAGTACCAGCATGTGTCCTGGCGGCGTCTGCTCGCCGGGGTCGAGGGCATCCAGTCGATGTCACGCAAGGGCAACTGCCTGGACAACGCGGTGATCGAGAGCTTCTTCGGCCACCTGAAGGAGGAATTCTTCACCCATGCCGAGTTCGAGACCGTCGAGGAGTTCACCGCGGGGTTGGAGGAGTACATCGCCTGGTTCAACCACGAACGCGTCCACAGCTACCTTGAGGGCCTGAGCCCGGTGCAGTACCGAGCTCAGGCCCTGGCGGCCTAACCTTTAGTTAGCCGGTCCAACTATCGGGGACCAGTTCATACCCCGGTTCCGTCGGCGATCCTAGTGCGAGACCCGTCGGCGAACAGGCCGTCGGCGCCGAAGGCGAGTTCGGCGAAGCGGGTGCCGATGCGCTGGTGCGTGGCGGTGTCCGGGTGGAGTTCGTCGGGCAGCGGCAGCTCGGCGCGGTCCGCCTCCCCGTAGAGCTCACGGCCGTCCAGATAACCGAGGTGCGGGTCCTCGGCAGCGCGATCGTTCACGATCCGGGACAGCTCCTCTCGGATGGCGGTGAGCGTGAGCTTCCCGGCGGCGCGCTCCTCCGGGGCCCCGGAGGAGCGGAACTTTTTCTCCCCGCTGCGCAGGGCCTCCAGGTCGAAGGAACACGGTCCCGGGGTGTCCTCGTGGATGGGACACAGGAGAGGCGAGATCACCAGCAGCGGCGTCGTCGGATGGCCCTCGCGGATCGTGTCGAGGAAGCCGTGCACCGCGGGCGTGAACGCCCGCATCCGCATCAGGTCCGCGTTGACCAGGTTGATGCCGACCTTGACGCTGATCAGGTCGGCGGGGGCGTCGCGCATCGCCCGGGCGGTGAACGGGTCCAGAAGCGCGTTACCGCTCAGACCGAGGTTGACCAGTTCCACGGGCTCGCGGGCGGCCGCGACCACGGGCCAGACCGAGGTCGGGTTCGCGGCATCGGACCCATGGCTGATCGAGCTCCCGTGGTGCAGCCACACTCTGCGGCCCCGGTCCGGGACCGGCTCGACGGGGGCGTCCGCGCGCAGTGCGACGAGCTCGGTGGTCTCGTTGTGCGGCAGCCAGATCTCCACGTCCTTGACCCGGTTCGGCAGGCCGGTGAAGCGGGCGGTGCCGACCGGCCCGGTCCGGTGCTCGAAGCCGCCGGTAGCCATGTCGACGGTCAGGGTGTCTCCGCCGGGCACGGTGGCCTGAGCGGTGAGGCGCCCGTCCACGAGCAGGTCGTACACTCCGTCGGGGCGGGGAGCGAGGCCCGTGTAGACGCGCTTGGTGGGCACCGTGTCCAGTTCGATCGAGGTCGCTCGGGTACGCACGAGCAACCGGACGCCCGAGGGCTGGGCCTCGGCCATGGCCAGCTGCGGGTCGGTGTTCTGGGCACGGGCCCGGGCGGGTAGCCGGTGCGGCAGGAAGCCGCGTTCGGTTTCCTCCACCTCGACCGCTCCACGCAGGAGTTCCAGGGTGATGGGCGTGGTGGTCCAGTACTCCGGGGTGTTCATGGTTCTCCCTGGCGGGCGGACGGTGCGGAACGCGGGTCAGGCGGCGGGGTGGCCGATGAGTCTTCGCATGGCGCTGGGAGGGTCACAGGAGCGGGTGGCGGGGTCGAAGACCACGTCGTCGCGGGAGCAGTAGTACAGCCGTTGCCAGGCCTGCCAGGCGCGCTCCCGGTGGGCGCTGCCGGCGTTGGCCCGTTTCCTCCTGGCCTCGGCTCTGCGCAGATCCCACAGGATCAGGGCCAGACCCAGCGCGGCGTAGGTGAGGCTCATGGCCAGGGTGAGCAGGAAGCCGGTCATCCTATGGACACCCAGGTCCGTGAGGAGGTAGGAGAGCACGCCCAGCAGGTAGAAGAGGCCGACGGCCGCGAGGAGGGCGGTCTTCGCTGACCCGCCTCCCCAACGGTGCACGAGCAGACCGGTGACCACCGCGGGTACGAGCGCGAGGACGCCGTTGACGCTCATGGCCACTGTGGCCATCGCGAACAGGAGGATCCCGAAACCCCTGGCGAACCGGACCGGGGGCCGCGGTCCCGAGGGGAAGCTCAACTGTGCCGCGAGGCTGCTCTGGGAGCGCGTGGTGGTGTTGTGCCGCGCCTGACCGACGGTGTAGTCCAACTGGGTGAACTGGTCTCTGGCCTGGAGCTTCGAGGAGCCGGTCGTTCGTGTGGTCGTCGTCCCGGACCGGACCACCGCGGACACCTTGGTGGTCCGGTCCTGAGCCGAGCACATCGGACAGCGAGCCATCGGTCCGTCCACCCCCGAATCACACCTGTTGTCAGTGACCCGTCGAAGAGTAGCGCCCCGCGTTGCCGCCCGGTCCTTCGGGCCTCAGCCCTCCAGGGTCTCCAGGATCATCGGGACGATCTGGTCCAGGGCGTGGTGGATGCCCAGGGTGGAACCGCTGGAGAAGGCGTCCGACAGCTCCTGGTCCTCCAGGATGATCAGGCGGTCGTCCTCGGCGGAGCCGATGCCCTGCAGGACCGGGTCCTCGTTCAGGGTGTCCACGACGTCGCCGATCGGGAAGACGATGGTCAGGTCGGCGTCCAGCTCCTCCACGAGCTCGGCGCTGAGGTCGGCGTAGAAGGCGCCGTCGGCCATCTCGACCAGTTCGGGCTTGTACTCGAAGCCCAGCTCGGCGAGCACGTCCGCGCGGGTGTCGCCGGGGACATAGGCGCCGTACTGGCCGTCGAAGTAGGCGCCCACGGCGATGGTGAGGTCGGCGAACTCCGGGTTCTCCTCGCGGATCTGCTCGAAGCGGTCCTCCAGTTCGGTGACCAGCTCCTCACCGCGCTCCTCCTCGCCGACGACCTGGGCGACCTGGCGGGTCTGCTGCTGCCAGGTGGTGCCGTAGGTGACCTCCACGCCCGGCGGCGGGCCGACCACGGGGGCGATCGGGTCGAGGAGGTCGTGCCGTTCCTGGGAGTTGTCGGAGCGGGTGTCCAGGATGACGTCGGGGTTCAGGGAGGCGATGGCCTCCACGTTGGGCTCCATGGTGTCGAGCAGGACCGGCTCGGCGTCGACCAGGTCGGCGGCCCAGGGACCCACACCGGTGCCGCCGAAGCCCAGCCAGTCGGCGACGCCGACCGGCTGCACGCCCAGGGCGAGCGCGGCTTCGGCGTCGGACCAGCCCAGGGCGACCACGTTCTCGGGGCGGTCCCCGATCTCCACGTCGCCGAAGAGCGTCTCGACGGTGACGGGGTAGCCCTCGGCCGCCTCACCGGAGGACTCCGAGGACGTGTCGGAGCCGCCGCCACCGCAGGCGGCGAGCAGGACGGTGGACAGGGCACCGGCGGCGAACATGCCGAAGCGGGCGGGCAGACCGGGGTTCATAGGACCTCGCTGATGAACTGAGCTTAGCCTTGCCTAAGCAGGATTTGACCAGGTTAGCGTGTTCTGTGAATGGTGTGACCGGTGGGGCGATGCCTGTCGTTCGCCGGTGGTCGCGCTCCCAGGGGCGCCCCGGTCTCGGCGAGCCGGAGATGCCCGGGGCAAGGGTTCGGAGGCTTCGGGTTCAGTCGACCCCGGCCACTCCCGCGCGCCAGTAGCCCACGAACGTGATGTCGTCCTTGGGTACCGCGTGGTCGCGTACCAGGGTGCGGCGCAGCCCGGTGGGCAGGGCGTTCTCCCCGGCCACCCAGCAGTACGGGCGCCCCTCGGGCAGGGCCGCCCTGCTGACCGTCTCCAGGGCCAGGCGCCCCGGGGTCGCGTGCGCGTCCTCGCGCGGCAGCCAGTGCACCTCCACGCCGGGTGGGGCCTGCACGGGGCGGACGTCCCTGGGGGAGGGCACCTCCAGGTAGACCTGGGCGCGCAGCTCCCGCGGAGCCTGTTCGACGATGGACAGCAGGGCGGGCACGGCGCTCTCGTCGCCGACCAGCAGGTGCCAGTCCGCGTCGGCCGGGGGCAGGTAGTAGATGCCCTCGGGGTACAGGCCCACCTCGTCGCCCTCGCTCGCCGAGATCGCCCAGGCGGAGGCGGGTCCGCCGTCGCCGTGCGCCACGAACTCGATGTCCAGTTCCAGGGCCCGGGCGTCGAACCGGCGCATCGTGTAGTTGCGCACGTAGGGTCGCACGTCGTCGGCCATCTCGCGGTACTCCGGGTACCAGCTGTCAGGGTCGGAGTCCGGCAGGACCAGCTTCTCCTGCCCGGGGCGCCGCAGGAAGACCCGCACGCACTGGTCCAGGCCGAGGAACTCGAACCGGGCCAGGTCGGGGCCGCTGACGGTCACGGTGACGAAGTGGTCGGTGGTCCGTTCGGTGCGCGTGACCCTGGCGCGGATCATCTGGCGGTGGCGCGGCGACTGGATACGCAAGCGAGGGACCCTTCGCGGACGTGTGCGTGGACAGGGCGTGGGGGCGTTCGCCCGCAAAGCCGTATGAGGTTAGCCTAACCAATATCACGGCCGCTGAAAAATCATCTCATGCACGACATAAGACTCGTCCTGTGGTCGGAGGTCATGACTGGGATGGCTACGCTGGGCCAGTTGGGACAGCAGAACCGAGGGGACGGGAAACGGATGACCGTGCGCGAGGGCCCGGACCGGCCTCCTGTAACTCCGGCACCCCCGGTTCCCGCCACCGCCAAGGCCCTGCGCTCACGCACCCTGCGCCGCCACCGCGGCCGGGTCACCCTCGGCGTCCTCCTGCTCTCCCTGCACCAGATCTGCGAGACCCTCGTCCCGGTCGCCATCGGCCTCACCATCGACCTCGCCGTCTCCACCGGCGACACCACCGCCCTGCTGTGGTGCGTGGGCGGCCTGGCCCTGCTCTTCGCCGTCCTGGCCAGCGCCTACCGCTTCGGCGCCCGCTTCACCCTCGGCGCCGTCGAACGCGAGGCCCACCTGCTGCGCCTGGAGTCCGCCCGCCGCGTCCTGCACCCCAGGGGCGAACGCAGCGGCCTGCGCTCCGGCGAGGTCCTGGCCGTGGCCACCTCCGACGCCGAACAGGCCGCCGCCTACGTACGCGCCTGGGCCATCGGCATCGCCCAGGTCACCGGGATCGTGGTCACCACCGTCGTCCTGCTCGCCATCAACGTCCCCCTCGGCCTGGGCGTCCTCCTCGGCGTCCCGATGATGCTCCTGCTGCTGCGCGTACCCGCGGCCCGCATCACCCGCCGTACCGAGGCCAAGCAGGCCACCGCCGCCCGCGCCACCGCCATGGCCACCGACCTCGTCGGCGGCCTGCGCGTGCTCATGGGCATCGGGGCCCGGCACAACGCCGCCCTGCGCTACCGGCGGGCCAGTGACCGCGCACTGACCGCCTCCGTCGGCGCCGCCGCCACCAACGGCCTCTACAAGGGCCTGGTCACCGCCACCGGCGCGGTGTTCCTGGCCTGCGTCGCCGCAGCCGCCGGATGGATGGCGCTCCAGGGGCACCTGACCATCGGTGAACTGATCATCGTGGTGGGCCTGGCCCAGTTCCTCGCCGAACCCGTCCGGGCGCTCGGCATGGTCGGCCAGATGTTCGCGACCGCCCGCGCCTCCGCCCAGCGGCTGGTCCGGCTGCTCAACGCACCCGACGCCGTCAACCCCGGAGACCGCCTTCTCCCCGGGGTACTGCCCGAGGTCGCGCCCGCCGTGGAGCTGCGCGGGGTCACCCACAGGACGCTCGACGGGGTGGATCTGACCCTGGACCAGGGAGAGCACGTCGGTGTGCTCACCACCGACCCGCGCGACGCCGAGGCCCTGGTCGACCTCCTCTCCGGACGCGCCGAGGGCGCCGGTGGCACCGTCCGGATCGGGGGTGTCCCGATCACCGAACTCGACCTCACCTCGCTGCGCGGCACCGTGCTGGTGGAGGAACACGGCAGCACGCTGTTCGAGGGCACTCTGCGGTCCAACCTGGACCTGAGCTCCCGCCCGGCCCCCGGCCGCGCTCAACAGGGCGACGACGCACAGGGCGGCGACGAGGCACCCCTGCTCACCGCGCTGACCGCGGCCGCCGCCGAGGACCTGGTCACCGGTCACCCCGACGGTCTCGACCGGCCCGTCACCGACCGCGCCGCCAACCTCTCCGGCGGGCAGCGCCAGCGCGTCGCCCTGGCCCGGGCCCTGGCCGCCGACCCGTCGGTACTGGTCCTGCACGACCCCACCACCGCCGTGGACGCCGTCACCGAGGAGGCCATCGCCCAGGGCACGGCCGCGCTGCGCGCCCGCCGCGCACCCGGTGGAGCCACCCTCGTCATCGCCAACAGTCCGGCACTGCTGGCCCGCGCCGACCGCGTGGTGGTGCTGCGCGAGGGCCGCCTACACGCCCTGGGCACCCACACACAGCTGGCCGAGGACGACCCCCACTACCGCGAGGCGGTGCTGCGTTGAGCACGGAGACCACTACCGAGGCCGCCCCTGACGGCCCGGGCGATACCGGCCCCGGTCAGCCCGGCGGCCCCGAGCTCCTGCCCACCGCCACCGCCCGGCGCACCTGGGCCGTGCTCGGCGACGGGATCCGGGCCACCCCCTGGGCCGCCGCCCTGGCTCTGGTCACCGTCCTGGCGGGCAGTGCCGCCGGGCTCGTTGCGCCCTGGGTGCTCGGCTCGATCGTCGACGACATCTCCGCGGGCGCGGGCCTGGACGCCATCCTGCGCTCTGCGGCGCTCATCGCCGCCGCTGCCCTGGTCGGCGGTGTCCTTGTCGGGCTCGGCGCCTGGCAGGTCAGCCGGCTCGGCGAGACCATCCTCGCCCGCCTGCGCGAACGCGTGATGGAACGCGTCCTGCACATGCCCGCCGCCCGTCTGGAGAAGGTGCGCATCGGCGACCTGCTCTCCCGGGTCGGCGACGACGTCGCCGTGGTCACCAACGCCATCGCCCGCAACGGACCCGAGGTCGTCACCGCCCTGGCCATGGTCGTGCTCACCACCGCCGGGATGGCCGCCCTCGACTGGCGACTGGGCCTGGCCGGGCTGGCCGCCATGCCCTTCTACGTCTGGGCGGTGCGCTGGTACATGCCCAGGTCGGGGCCGTACTACGCCCGCGAACGCATCGCCATGGGCGAGCGCTCACACGCCCTCATGGGAGCCCTGCGGGGCCGCGACACCGTCCGCGCCTACCGCCTGGAGGAGGAGCACGAGCAGCGCATCGCCGAGCGCTCGCGCACCGCGATGCAGCTCACCCTGGACGTGTTCCGGCTCTTCACCCGCCTCGGCGCGCGGATGAACGGCTCGGAGTTCGTGGGGCTGGCCGCCGTACTGGTCGTGGGCTTCTGGCTGGTCCGCGGTGACCTGGTCACGGTCGGCATGGTCACCGCCGCCGCCCTGTACTTCCACCGGCTCTTCGGCCCGGTCGGCTTCCTCGTGATGAACTTCAACGACGTCCAGCAGGCCGGGGCGAGCCTGGCCCGCCTGGCCGGGGTCGTGGACCTGCCGGTCGCCGACGATCCGCGCGCCGAGGAGGGCCCCGCCGGTTCCTCCCTGCGGGTGGAGCGGGTCAGCCACGCCTACGCCCCCGGCGCCCCCAAAGCCCTGGACGGGGTGACGCTCAAGGTCGCCCCCGGTGAACGGGTCGCCCTGGTCGGTGCGAGCGGGGCGGGCAAGACCACCCTGGCCGCCGTGGTCAGCGGGCTGCGCACCCCCACCGCGGGGACGGTGTACCTGGGCGGGATCCCGCTGGACGAACTCGGCGAACAGCGCGTGCGCGAACACGTCTTCCTGGTCAGCCAGGAGACCCACGTCTTCGCCGGAACCCTCCTGGACGACCTGCGCCTGGCCCGCGCCGAGGCCACCGCGGAGGAGGTCGAGGCGGCCCTGGAGACCGTGGGCGCCCTCGACTGGGTGCGCGCTCTGCCCGAAGGGCTGGAGACCGTGGTCGGCGAGGGCGGTCACGCACTCACCGCCGAACAGGCCCAGCACCTGGCCCTGGCCCGCCTGGTCCTGGCCGACCCGGACCTGGCGGTGCTCGACGAGGCCACCGCCGAGGCAGGGAGCTCCGGCGCGCGCCGTCTGGAGGGGGCCGCTGTCGCCGCGACCAAGGGCCGCACCACCCTGGTGGTCGCCCACCGCCTCACCCAGGCGCAGGCGGCCGACCGCGTGGTCGTCATGGAGCAGGGCCGCGTCGTCGAGGAGGGCACCCACGACGACCTCGTGGCCGGGGAGGGAAGCTACGCCCGGCTGTGGCGCAGCTGGCAGGGCTGACCCGGCTCTGACGCGGACCGGGTCGGCGGCAGCCGGGTCGTTCCAGCGCATCGCTCGGCGAATCGGCCTTCCCGAACCCACTCCCGGTGAAAGGCCTCGGCGGCGCCCACCGGCCTGAGGGGCCGTGCAGCGCCTCGGGCAGGCGCAGAGGGCGGCCACGCGCCCTCCGGCACACGTCCGAGGCGGGGAGCTGGCACGTTCCGTCCGCGCCGGGGCCCCATGTTCAGGGAGAGCTCAGGTCGAACGGTTCGGCCTGGAAGGAACCTTCGTTGAGGACGATGTACTCACCGCCCGGAACACACTCCCCGGAGAGGTCGACCTCCCAGGTCGGGCCGCCGCTGACGGAGCCGCCCCCTGCGTAGACAGGGTCTCCGTCGAGGATCGGGCCGACCGTCGGTTCCCTGACCCCGCCCCGCTCCTCCTCCATGAGCGGCTCGACGTTCTTGGGCCACACGGGAGCGGCCGAGCTCACGATCTCCCCGGTGGTCTCGTCCCGGAGGTTGATGATCAGGCAGCCGGGCTCGGGCAGGTACTCCAGCTCCCCGATGATCATGGCCTCCAGCGCCCAGTTGAAGTCGTGTACGAGGACGCGCGGGTCGTTTCCGACGCTGATCATCTCGTCCGTTCCCGGGACGGAGGCGGAGAGTCCCAGGGTGTCGGCGCTCCCGCACCCGGTGAGAAGAGCGGCGGCCACCAGGGCGAGGGGGAGGAGGGAGCGCGCTGCCGACAAGGTGGAAACCGCCTTTTCTGCAGGTGACGGGCGGGACACACATAGGACGTTAGCGGCTTGCGGACGGTTCGCTCGTGTTGCGCTGGCTGGCGCAGGGTGCGCGACACGCCCTCGAACCGGACAATCGTAATCTATGGCGTAAAGGTGATGGCTGTGTTCAATCCGCATTAGTCCGGATTCGGTTTACCCCGGAAGATCGTGCTCCTGCCCTGGGAGGCGTGTCCTTCGACCCAGTCCAGCAGGGGAAGTAGGAGCGCGGTGACCTCGCGGCCGTCACTGGTCAGGCCGTACTCGACGTAGGGCGGAACCACCGGCCTGGCATCGCGGAACAGCAGGCCGTCCGCCTCCAGGGCGCGCAGGGTCTGGGCGAGCATCTTCTCGCTGATGCCGTCGATCCCGTGGCGCAGGTCGCTCCAGCGCCGGGGCCCCTCGGACAGTGCGACCAGGACCAGGATGCCCCACTTGCTGGTCACGTCGCTGAGAAGGGCGCGCTGCGGGCAACCGGCTGGCAGCCGGCGCCCGCCGATGCGGGGGAGCGGGGCCGGCCCCGCGGCCGCGTCCTTCGTGTTCTTTCCGGTGTCCTTGCTCGCTGATGGGCTCATCCTCCTAACTTACCAAAAGGTGCGTACCCTCTCATTGGAATGTGTGAAAGGAGGCGCCCGTTGGACACGAAGGAACCGCCGGGAGAAGAACCCCGGCCCACTCGAAGGGGAACCCCCATGTCCGTCGTCGTCACCGGAGCCACCGGCCACCTCGGCCGCCTCGTCGTCGAGTCCCTCCTGGAGCGGGGGTACCCGGCGGCGGATATCACCGCCACCGGCCGGAGCACCGACAAACTGGCCGACCTCGCCGAACGCGGTGTGACCGTCCGGCACGCCGACTTCGAGGACCGGGCCTCACTGCGTGAGGCCTTCGAGGGCGCGGACGCCGTGCTCCTGGTCTCCGGCTCCGAACTCGGCAAGCGGGTGGAGCAGCACCGCAACGCCATCGAGGCCGCCAAGGAAGCCGGGGTCGGGCACCTCGTCTACACCAGCGCGCCCAGGGCGAGTGACACCACGCTGATCCTGGCCCCCGAGCACAAGGCGACCGAGGAGATCCTCGCCGCCTCCGGGCTGAGCCACACCATCCTGCGCAACGGCTGGTACAACGAGAACTTCGAACAGGTCCTGGAACAGGCCCGCGAGCACGGGGCCCTCATCGGCAGCGCGGGGGAGGGGCGGACCGCCAGCGCCGCCCGCCGGGACCTGGCCGAGGCCGCCGCCGTGGTGCTGACCGACCCCGCGCCGCACGCGGGGGCCGTCTACGAGCTCAGCGGCGACACCGCCTGGACCAGGGAGGAGCTGGCCGGGTACGTCAGCGAGCTGCTGGGGCGTGAGATCGTCTACCGGGACCTGAGCCACGAGGAGCACGAGGCCGTGCTCACCGGTGCCGGGCTGGACGCGGGCACGGCCGGATTCGTGGTCGGGCTGGACCGCAACACCCGCGACGGTGAGCTGTCCGCTACCTCGGGGACCCTGACCAAGCTGATCGGCCGCCCCACCACCCCGGTGGCTGAGACTCTGCGCCTCCTCGCCTGACCGCGCGCCGTGCTTCCGCGGCGCCGTTACGGCGCCGCGTCAGCACTCGGGCGGGAATTCACCGGCTCTCATCAGGGTGCCTTCGCCGCCCTCGTCCGTACCCACGTACACACCATCGTCCGCTGCCAGGAGTTCGGTGTCGAAGCTCAACGCGGCGATGTCGTGCTCGGTGTCGCTGTCGAGCGCGGTGGCGGAGGTCACCCCCAGCGTGTACTCGGTGTCCGGCGAGGCTGGAACGACCCGGTAGGTCGCGGCTCCGTCGGTGTCGGTGATGTTCCAGTCCTCGCCGGGGGCGGCCAGGTCCACCTCGAGTTCGTGGCCGGGGAAATCACGGGTGGTGCTCAGGCGCCACCCGTGGTCCTCCGCGGTCAGGTCGATCTGCGCGGGCGGGCTGTCGCCGCACCAGGAGATCATGACGACGGGGAACTGGTGGCGGGCGGAGAAGTGACCGGTGGCGACCGCGCCCACGGCGCCGCCGTCCGCCATGCACGAGGTCAGGAGCAGACACGCCGGGGGCAGCAGCACCAGCCGTCTGAAGGTGGTTCTGTCGAGGACTGACATGCCGCGATTGTGCCAACCGCTGTCGCGCTCCGTGCGGGGCGGGCGGCGGCCGCGGTGCGTACTGGACGTGAAGAACCCAGGTCACACCGGGCCTTCGGGAAATCCTCCCCGCTCTGCCGCTTCGGCGTGTCCTCCCGCGGTCGCACCGCTCAGCTCCGTGCTCGCCCTCAGCCCCGGGCGGCGGAGTAGACGCTCAGGTGGGTGTGGGCCAGGGCGAACAGCGGGGTGGGAACCCCGAGTTCTCTGCCCCTGGCGACCAGGTCGCCGACGATGTGGTCGCCCTCCACCGGGTTGTCGTGGGTCAGGTCCCAGTACATGGACGTGGAGGTCTCGCGTTCGGTGTCGGAGATGACCTTGTCCGCGAACCCCCGGATCCGGTCGCTGGGCGGGTACCCGGCGGCGGTCGCCACGGCGATGGCCTCGGCGAACATCCCGGCGCTGAACTCCGAACCGCCCGGTGCGCGGTTGACCCGGCCGATGGGGGCTCTCATCAGGCAGGTGACGGCGCCCAGGCTGGCCAGGAAGACCCACTTGTCCCACATCTCCTGGCGGATCTCCTTGGTGGGCCGGGCGGTGAATCCGGCCTCCTCCAGGGCGTCGTGGACCTGGTCCAGGCCGACCGCGGGGGAGTCGGAGAGCGGGCCGTAGACGAGCTCGCCCATCTTCCCGACCTCCACGATGCCGCCCCGCTCGTCCAGGCGGGTCATCACCATGCACACACCGCCGTAGACGCGGTCCTCGCCGAAGCGTTCGACCAGGACGTCCAGGTGGCGCATGCCGTTGAGGAAGGGCACCACCACGGTCCGCGGTCCCACCGCGGGCGCCAGGTCCTCTACGGCGCCCCCCAGCCCGTAGGACTTGACCGAGAGCAGCACCAGGTCGTAGTCGGCGGTGAGCTGGTCCTTGGTGACCGCCCGGACGGGGATGTTCTCGGTGTACCCGTCCACGGAGCGGATGTTCAGGCCGTGCTCGTTGAGGAGCTCGGCACGTGCGGGCCGCACCAGGAAGTCGACGTCGCGCCCGGCCTGGACGAGCCGCCCGCCGAAGTAGCCGCCGACGGCTCCCGCACCCACGACAAGGATCCTCATGTCACTCCCAGCTCGCCCAGCCCGATGAATCAGGCAAAACGTATGACGATGGGATACCTGCCCGCAAGGGGCGTCCCGCCAGCCTGTGGACAACCTGTCCGGACGGCGCAGGGATCGCGGATCATTCGGGTCTTGCGCCGGGGAAGCGGGCCACAACAGGATGGTCCTGTGTTCGCGGCCCGCCCTCGGGCCCCGCCGTCGGGAAGAGAAGATGCCATGACCGCTTCGACCACCTCCAGCCGAGTGGACGACATCCTTCGACGGAGCGCGGCCCGGACCCCTGCCAGCACCGCGCTGGTCTTCGCCGAGCGGGAGTGGACCTACGCCGCACTGGACGAAGCCGTCACCCGGGCCGCCGCACGGTTGTTGGGGCTGGGCGCGGTCAAGGGCGACCGGGTGGCGGCCTACGGGAAGAACTCCGACGCTTACCTGATCGGCTACCTGGCCTGCGCGCGGGCCGGGCTGGTGCACGTACCGGTCAATTTCGCCCTCCAGGGCGAGGAACTGGCCTACCTGCTGGAGCAGTCCGGCAGCACCGTGGTGCTGGCCGACCCCGCGCTGCGGTCGGCGGTGGACGCCCTGCGTGCTGAGACCGGGGTGGAGCAGGTCCTGGAACTCAGGGACGGCCCCGGGTCGCTGCTGGCCGAAGCTTCCGAGGGGCCGGTGCCGGAGTTGGACGTGCAGGTGGCCGACACCGACCTGGTCCAGCTGCTCTACACCTCCGGCACCACCTCCCGGCCCAAGGGCGCCATGATGACCCACCGGGCTCTGGTGCACGAATACCTGTCGTGCCTGGTCGGGCTGGACCTGGACGCCGGGGACAACCCGCTGCACGCGATGCCGCTCTACCACAGCGCCCAGATGCACGTCTTCCTCATGCCGTGGCTGGCGGTGGGCGCCCGCAACACCCTGGTGGAGGCGCCCGACCCCACCGATCTGCTGAACCGGATCGAGGCCGACGGTCACGGGGCGTTCTTCGCGGCCCCGACGCTGTGGGTGGCGATGGCCAACCACCCCGAGTTTGCCGAGAAGGACCTGTCCAGCCTGCGCAAGGCCTACTACGGGGCCTCCATCATGCCCGGCCCGGTCCTGGACAAGCTCCGCTCCGCCTTGCCCGAGCTGGGCTTCTACAACTGTTTCGGGCAGAGCGAGATCGGTCCGCTGGCCACCGTGCTGCGCCCCGAGGAGCACGCGGACCGCCCCGCCTCGGCCGGGCGCTCGGCACTGTTCGTGGAGCTGCGGGTGGTCGACGACAAAGGCCAGGACGTCGCCCCGGGCGAGCTCGGCGAGGTGGTCTACCGCTCGCCCCAGCTGTGCCTGGGGTACTGGGACAAGCCCGAGGAGACCGAGGAGGCCTTCCGCGGCGGCTGGTTCCACTCCGGTGACCTGGTGCGCGCCGACGCCGAGGGTTATATCGAGGTGGTCGACCGGATCAAGGACGTGATCAACACCGGCGGCGTGCTGGTGGCCTCCCGGGAGATCGAGGACGTACTGTTCGCGCACCCGGGCGTGGCAGAGGCCGCGGTGGTCGGCGTGGCCGACGCCAAGTGGATCGAGGCGGTCACGGCCTACGTGGTGCCCGCCCCCGGGGCCGACGACGAAGTCCTGCCGGACCTGCTGGTCGAGCACGTGCGCGAGCGCCTGGCCCCGTTCAAGGTACCCAAGGCGGTCCGGGTGGTCACCGAACTGCCCCGCAACGCCTCGGGCAAGATCCTCAAACGCGAACTCCGCGACCGCGGCGCCTGACCGGGGTGGCTCTCGACAGGGGTAAACCCCCTGGCTGACAATGCCGTCCATGGGAATCTTGCGCGATGGACTGCGGCTCACGGGGCGAGACGCGTCGGTGACCCCGATGGAACTCTTCTTCGACCTCGTGTTCGTCTTCGCGCTGATCCAGGTCACCCAGTTCATGGCGGCCGACCTGAACTGGCACGGGGTGCTGCGGGGAATGCTCCTCGTTGCCCTGCTGTGGTGGAGCTGGGTCTGTTTCTCCTGGGTGGCGAACCTGGTCAAGGCCGACGAGGGCACTGGGCGGCTGGCCATGTTCGTGGCCATGGCCAGCATGTTCGTGTTCGCCCTGGCCATCCCGGAGGCGTTCGACGACGCGCCGGGCGGTCTCTCGGGGCCCGTTCTGGTGGTCGGCTGCTACTTCGTGTTCCGCATGGTGCACCTGGTGCTGTTCTGGGTCGTTTCCGCCGGCGACCCCGATCTACGGAACCAGCTTTGGCGGTTCCTCCCGTCGATGCTGCTCGCGACCTTCCTGCTGCTGCTCGCCACCCGGACCGAAGGCGCCGCGCAGACGGCCCTGTGGGCGGTGGCGCTCTCGGCCGACTACCTCGGGAACTACATCGCGGGCTCCCGGGGCTGGCGGATCATGTCGGTGGGGGCCTTCGCAGAGCGGCACGGGCTGATCCTCATCATCGCGCTGGGCGAGTCGCTGCTGTCGATCGGTTTCGGGGTGTCCGGGCTGGCGATGACGTGGCCGATCGTGGTGGCCGCGGCGCTCGGACTGGGGCTGGCCGGGATGCTGTGGCGGGCCTACTTCCAGGTGAGCGCGCCCAGGGCCGAGCACGCCGTGGCCGCGCTGCCGCCCGGACGCCGGGAGCGGGCGGCGCGTGACGCCTACAGCTATCTGCACCTGCCGCTGGTCGCCGGGATCCTGCTCGCCGCACTGGGGCTCAAGAAGACCCTGGCGTACGTGGGCGAACCCGGGTACCGCCTCGCGGATCCGCTGACCGGTATCCCCCTGGTGGTGCTGGTGGGCGGCGTCGTGCTCTACCTGCTGGGGCAGATCGTGTTCACGCTGCGCACCGTCGGGACGTTCAGCGTCAAGCGGGTGGCCGCCGTCGGGGTGCTGCTGGTGCTGCTGGCCCTGGGGCCGATGCTCCCGGCCCTGGTCACGCTCGCGCTGTTGACACTGGTCACGGCGGGCGTGGTGCAGTTGGAGGTGCGCCGTGCACGCCAGGAGGACGCCCGGGTGCACACCCAAGCCCACCCCCGGAGCGACGCGCACGGCGGGTGAGTCCGGGCCTCGGTTCAGGCCCGGCCCGCGCCGTCGGCGCTGCCGACCTCCGAGCCGTAGCGGCGGGCCAGGGCGTGGAAGCCCTCCTTGGGTTCCCAGTGGCCGTCGTCGGCGGACAGTCCTGACTCCAGGGTGGGCGGGCGCACGATCCCGAAGCCGGCCATGTCGAGGTCCCGGGTGGGGTCGGGGGAGTAGTGGCAGTCGCCCTCGACGAACATGCACAGGAACGCCCCGTGCACGTCCTCGGTCTCGTAGACGTCGATGGACCACTCGATCATGTCGGCCTGCACGCGCTCGTCGCGGACCAGGTCGCCGCGCACCCGGCGGTCGTCCAGGTCGCTCCAGTCCATCGGGTCGGCGCCCGAGCCGCCCTTGGCCTCGGCGCCCCGGTAGGAGCAGCAGCCGAACTCGGTGACCACCACCGGCTTGTTCCAGCGGGTCAGGGCGCGCAGCCCTTGGCGGTAGGAGCTCCGGGTGATGTCGTCGAAGTAGTAGTCCACCCCGACGATGTCGAAGGGGCTCCAGTCCACCTCCTCCCAGGTGCCCGCCCCGTAGCTGAGCGGGCCGGAGAAGCGTTCCCGGGCGGTGGCGGCCAGCCTGCGGAGCAACCTGTTGAGCCTGAGGTTGTGGTACACGGGGAACATCGCGAACACGTACAGGGCGCCCGCCCTACGGCCCATGTCGCGGCCGGGGAGGATGCCGCGGTTGAGGACGGTCAGCTCACAGCCCACGTTGAGCACGATTCGGCCCGGGTGGTCGGAAATCAGTCGTTCGGCCGCCTCGGCGGCGCCGCCCACGTGTTCGATGAGCTCGGGGTGCCGGGCGTCCACGGCACGCGGCTGCAACCACACGTCCAGGCCCTGCTCCAGGGCGAAGCGGGCGCCCTGCTCCAGACGGTTCAGGTCGTGGCCGAAGAGCGAGACGGTCGTGCAGTGCAGGTCCTCGCGGATGACCCGCATGTCCTCACGGACCGCCTCGGGGTTCCACCGCTCGCGTGAGTTCTGGCCGGGCATGTAGCTGGAGCCGACGTCGTACATGATCCCGCGCACGGACAACCGCTGACGGGGGAGCGCTTCCTGCTGCCGGTCCGGGGCCTGGACGAGTTCGGGGCGGGCGGCGAACAGGTAGCGGATCACCAGGTAGGTGGCCACACCGGTACCGATGTTCAGCACCAGTTCCCAGGCGGGGGAACCGAAGGTGAACTCGACGCGGTCCAGCATGACGGCGGTGGCGGCCAGGGCCAGGCGGGCGCCCGTACCCGCCCAGATCCCGCCGGTGGTCATCCGCAGCAGCCCGAAGAAGACCCCGGCCAGCACGAGGTTGAACAGTTCGCCGACCTCGCCCAGGACCAGGGACATCGACCCCGCGTACAGCACGGCCTGGGCCAGGACCACGGTCAGCTGGGACAGGCGGAACCCCAGCAGGTGCTGGACGTAGCCGCGGAAGACCAGTTCCTCGGCCAGGATCTGCGGGCTTAGCAGCAGGGCCAGCAGCAGGGCGGTCAGCACCGCCGTGCCCAGGAGGGACGGGGTGAAGGAGGCATCGAGGGCGGCGTCGCCGACGAGAAGGGCCGCGGCCACGATCAGGGCGGGCACGACCAGGCAGGTCAGGGTGGCGGCGACCAGCGGCGGCCAGGCCCTGCCGGGGGTGGCCAGTCCGATCACGGACAGCGTGGTTCCGGCCGAGCGGCACAGGAGCCAGACCAGCGGCAGGACCACCAGGAGGAGGGTGCCCGAGCGAACAGCCCGTCCCAGCGGGTGGTCGGTGTCGACGGGCAGGGCGTTGACCAGGGCGAGGGTGCCGGCCCCGGCCAGGGTGAAGGCGAGGACCAGTAACCCGATCCGGGCCGGGGCGCCGCGCCGTCGAAACGGTTCGGGCTGGGGCATGGGGGACTCCCTAAAAACTCCGTACACTGTTCGACTAAGGTAGAACGGTGTACGGAGTTTTGGCAAACCTCAAGGTCGGCGAGGGCGGGAGGCCGGGATGGGCGGCGTCACACGCAAGGGCATCGAGGCCACACTGGATCTGCTGTGGGGCGGGCTGGGGCAGCCCCGTCGCGGCCCCCGGCACCAGCTGACCGTGGCGGGGCTGGTCGAGGCGGCCATGGTCGTCGCCGAGGCGGAGGGCGTCGAGGCGCTGTCCATGCGCAAGGTCGCCGCACATCTGGGGGTCGGCGCCGCCACCCTGTACACCTACGTGCCCGACAAGGCCGCCCTGCTGGCCCTGATGATCGACGAGATGACCGGCCAGGTGCCCCTGCCGCACACCCGTCCCGGCACCTGGCGGGAGAAGGTCGAGGGCTGGGTCCGCGAGGATCTGGTCTCCCTCCGGGAGCACCCCTGGCTCGTTGAGGTCACCGCCGGCCCGTACGTCGGCCCCAACGGTTTCGCCTGGATGGACTCGGCCCTGCGCGTCTTCGAGGGCACCGGCCTGAGCAGGCAGGAGGCCTTCTCAGTCGTGATGGCCGTCGACGGCCTGGTCCAGGGGCACGTCGCCAAGGTGATCGCGGCCGACCGGGCCGAACGCTGGACCGACCCCGACGGCCGCTCGTTCGCCACCGTGCAGGAGAGCTACCTGGCCACCCGCCGGATCGAGCCGGGCCGCTTCCAGGCCATCGAGCACCTGGGGGTCCCGCCCGGCCCGGTCCAGGTCTTCGAGGAGGCCCTGGCCTGGCTCCTTGACGGGGTCGAGCAGAAGATCGCGCGCATCCAGGCCGACCGGGGCTGATCTCCACGATGGTCGAAGCGGTGGTGCAGCCGTACAACCCCGCGCAGATACGCGTGCTCAAGCGCCTGAACGAGCTCCGCACGGAGGAGGACCCCACCACGAACGACGACGCGCTCTGACAGCGGACGGGTCAGGCCCCGGGGCGGTCGCCCAGTGCGCTGGACAGCGCGGTGAGCAGTCGATCCACGTCCTCCTCGGACACGTAGGGCGCCATGCCCACGCGCAGTCCGGCGTCGTCGGCCGGCCCCAGCCGGGCGAAGGTCTCGTAAGCGTAGAAGCTCCCGGCGGGGGCGAGGACGTCGCGCTCGGCCAGGGCACGGGAGACGTCGAGGCTGCGCCGTCCGGGGAAGGTCATGAACAGGGTGGGGGTGCGCTCGACCGCCCGCGAGTGCAGGACCACGTCGCCGCCGAGTGTGGCCAGCCCCGCCTCCACCCGCTCACGTAGGGCCCGCTCGTGCGCGGCGATCATCCCGTGCGCGGCCACCAGCCGCGCACGCCGCGAGGGGCCGGCCGGGGCCAGGTCGGCGAGCACCTCCACGGCCTCGGTCGCCCCGGCCATGATCTCGTAGGGCAGGGTGCCGAACTCGAAGCGCTCGGGCACATCGTCGGTCGAGGGCAGTAGTTTGTCCGGCCTGATCGTCTCCAGCAGCGCGGGGGAGGCGGCCAGGACCGCGCAGTGCGGCCCGAGGAACTTGTAGGGCGAGCACACCAGGAAGTCCGCGCCCAGATCCCGCAGGTCCACGACCTCGTGCGCGGCGAAGTGCACGGCGTCGACGTACACGAGCGCTCCCACCGCGTGCGCGCGGTCGGCGATGGTCCGCACCGGGGGCTTGGTGCCGAGCAGGTTGGAGGCGGCGGTCACCGCCACCAGCCGGGTGCGTTCGTTGACCACCTCGGCCAGGTCGGACAGGTCCAGCTCGGACGTCTGCGGGTCCAGGTCGATCCACCGTACGGTCGCGCCCGCCCGCTCGGCCGCCTGGATCCAGGGTCGGACGTTGGAATCGTGGTCCAGCCGGGTGACGACCACCTGGTCGCCCGGCCCCCATCCCTTGGCCAGGTGCCGCGAGAAGTCGTAGGTCAACTGGGTGGCGCTGCGCCCGTAGACCATCCCTGAGGGGTCCGCGCCCAGCAGGTCGGCGTAGGCGCTCCGGAAGGCGTGGACGGTCTCTTCGGCGTTGGTCTGCGAGACCAGGGAGCCGCCACGGTTGGACAGGGGGCCGGTCAGGGCGCGGGCGATGGCCTCGCCCACCCGCGTGGGGGTCTGGGTGCCCCCGGGGCCGTCGAAGTAGGCGATGCCGGACTTGAGCGAGGGAAAGCCGGACCGGAACGAGTCGAGGTCGAAGGCGGGCATGGGACTCCTTCACTGCGCGGTTCTGGGCGAGGCGGGGCGGGCCCCGCACCCCACACTGGCACAGCGCCGACCCGGGCGGGCAGGGGGTTTGACGAATCGTCGGGATTAGCCGACCATACTGTCAAAGCCGACCATTCGACTTCCGCCGACCGACGGAGTGCCCCCTGTGACGGAAACACCCGACTACGAACTCGCCGATTCCCTGGAACTGTCCACGCCCGAGCAGTACCGGGCTCTGTTCGAGGACATGCGTACCGAGATCGTCATGCTGCTGCTGGAACGCGCCGCGACCACCTCGGAGCTGGCCGAGTCGCTCGGCCGCCCCAAGGGCACCGTGGGCCACCACCTGAAGGTGCTGGAGGAGGCCGGGCTGGTGCGCGTGGTGCGCACCCGCAAGGTGCGGGCCCTGGAAGCCAAGTACTACGGGCGTACCGCGCGCACGTTCTACTACCAGGCGATCAACGAGGCACGCGGGCTGAGCCAGCGCACCCTCGCCGACGTCTCCGCTGAGATCACCCAGCTGCCCGCCGAGCTCGCCGACCAGGTCAACGTGAACCTCCGTTACGCACGCATCTCCGCCGATCGGGTCGCGGAGTGGAACGAGCGCGTGGGCGACCTTCTGGTGGAGTTCGGCACCCAACCGCGTTCGGGCGAGACCACCTACGGCCTGGCGATCGCTCTCTACCCGACGGGCCGGAACTCGCTGCCCGAGTCCGAGGGGCGCGGATGAGCGACACCGCGACCACCGCCCGGCCGCGGCTGGGCCGCGACTACTGGAAACTTCTCTCCGCCACCGGGATGACCAACCTCGGAGACGGGCTCATGACCGTCGCCGTGGTGTGGCTGGCCTCCGCCCTGACCCGCGACCCCCTGCTCATCGCCCTGGTCGCCCTCACCACCCGGTTGCCCTGGCTGCTGTTCTCCCTGCCCGCCGGGGTGATCACCGATCGCTTCGACCGGCGTCTGCTGGTGGCCTGGATGGACGTGGGCCGGTTCGTCGTGGTCGCCGCCTTCGGGGTGCTCGTGCTGCTCGCCGAGGGCGGGCTGCCCACCCCCGAACAGCTGGCCTCCGGTGAGGGAGCCCCCGCCTCGGCCACACTGCTGCTCATCGGCCTGTACGTGATGTCCTTCCTGGTCGGCTGCGCCGAGGTGGTCCGCGACAACGCCGCCCAGACCCTGCTGCCCGCCGTGGTGGACCAGCGCCTGCTGGAGAAGGCCAACGGCCGGCTGTGGGGCGTGGAGGTGACCACCAACCAGTTCGTCGGGCCGCCGCTGGCCGGGGTGCTCATGGGCCTGGCTCTGACGGTCCCGTTCCTGTTCAACGCCGGTCTACTCGCGGTCAGCGCCGCACTGCTGTTCACCCTGGCCGGTACCTACCGCCCCCGTGGTGTCGATGCCAGCACGGGCCGGATCGCCTGGCGGGCCGAGATCGGCACCGGCTTCCGGTGGCTGTGGAGCCACCCGGTGCTGCGGGCCCTGGCGCTGCTGCTGGGCGCGCTCAACCTGGCCTCCGCCATGGTCTTCCCGCTGCTGGTGCTCTACACCCAGGACGTGCTCGGCCTGTTCGAGGGGTGGCAGTTCGGGCTGATCCTGACCGGCGCGGCCGCCGGTGCGCTGGCCGGATCGCTGTTGGCCGAGCGGATCATCGCTGTCTTGGGCGAGGGGCGCTGCCTGCTCGGCTCGATCGTGATCCTCGGGCTCGGCTTCGCCGTCATCGGCGCCCTGCCCGTCACCGCCGTCGTGTGGCTGTCCGGTGTGGTGAGCGGCGTGGCGATCGTGGTGTGGAACGTCATCACGGTCTCGTTGCGCCAGCGGATCATCCCCGACCACCTGCTGGGCCGGGTCAACTCGGTCTACCGGTTCTTCGGCTGGGGGACCCTGTCCGTGGGCACCCTCCTGGGCGGGCTGCTGGTCGCCGGACTCGAACCGGCCCTGGGGCGGGAATGGGCGCTGCGCCTGCCGTTCCTGCTGGCCGGGGCGGTGCACCTGCCCCTGCTGCTCTTCGCCTGGCGCCGGGTGAACGGCGCGAGGATGGCCCAGGCCCGGGCCGAGGCCCCTGAGCGGGTCTGAGCCCGAGCCCTCCTCCTGCTCAAGGTCCTCAGCCCCGGATCGCGTTCACCAAGCCGGCGGCCAGGTGCGCGCGCTCGGCCATCGAGTCCACCATCAGGTACTCGTGGTCGGCGTGCGCGCCGCCGCCGACCGCACCCAGGCCGTCCAGGGTCGGAACCCCCAGCGCAGCGGTGAAGTTGCCGTCGCTGCCGCCGCCGACCGCCACACCTTCGACGCCGGGCAGCAGCTTTCGGGCGTGAGCCAGCAGTTCCCCGGCCACCTCCGGGGGCATCGGCGGGCGGTTCACCGAACCACTCACTGTGATCCGGGCCCCGTCCAGGTGCGGGGTCAGGGCCGCGAAGGCCGCCTCGACCCGGGCGCGCTCCGTATCGCTGGCGACCCGCACGTCCACGGTGATAGACGCCTTCGCTGGGACCACGTTGTCCGTGGTCCCAGCGAAGGCCACCGTCGGTGTCACGGTGGTGCCGACCTCCGGGCGGTTCAGTGCCGCGATGTCCAGTACCTGGCGGGCGGCCTCCACCAGGGCGTTCACCCCCGCCTGGGGCTCCAGACCCGCGTGCGAGGCGCGGCCGTGCACTGTCACCTCGAAGGTTCCGCAGCCCTTGCGGGCGACCTTCAGGTGCCCGCCCTCGGCCGCGCCCTCGAAAACCAGGACCGCGCCGCAGGCCCGGGCCCGCTCCTCGATCAGCGCGCGCGAGTGGTGCGAGCCGACCTCCTCGTCGGCGGTCACCAGGAACTCCACCCCGGTCAGGTCGTCCAGGGCCGCCAGGCCGTGCACGGCCTGCACCAGCCCGCCGAGCATGTCGTACACCCCGGGGCC
The DNA here is from genome assembly GCF_024134545.1 of Nocardiopsis exhalans. Taxonomy (GTDB): domain Bacteria; phylum Actinomycetota; class Actinomycetes; order Streptosporangiales; family Streptosporangiaceae; genus Nocardiopsis; species Nocardiopsis exhalans. Next base: position 4,185,034 of record NZ_CP099837.1, on the reverse strand, counting down.
GGTGGCGCGCCCGTCCGCCACCCGGAAGGGGCGCCGCTCCAGGGTGCCGATCGGGAACACCGTGTCGTGGTGGCCCAGGACCAGCACCCGGGGCTCGCCCCCGCCCGACCAGCGCACGTGCGTTCCGGCCGGGCTCGCGACGAGTTCCGCCCGCCCGCCCAGCCGCTGTTCGAGCATGGCCGCCACCGCCTTGGCCGACCCCTCCAAAGCGGCCAGGTCACGTGAGGGCGACTCGGTCTCCACGAGCACCCGCAGGTCCTCCAGCATCGCGTCGACGCTCACGCCGACACCTTCGCGCTTGTCCATGCCGACAGGCTACGGGGCACTGTTCAGCGGATCGGAAGCGGAGAACTGGGTTTGGTGACGCTGATCGCGAAGGTGGTCTCGATCGAGGAGACCGCCGGGATCGCGCGGAGCTTGGTGCGCATCAGCTCCTCGTAGGCGGCGAACGAACCGGCGGCGACCTTCAGCAGGTAGTCGTGGTCGCCCGCGAGCAGGTAGGCCTCGGTGACCTCCGGGATCTCCCGGATCGCCTCCTCCACCCGCTCCACCACCCCGGTGCCGTGCGAGTCCAGGCGCAGCCGCACGAACGCGGTGATGTCGAGCCCGACCGCGGCCGGGTCCACCACGGCGGTGTACTTGTCCACCACACCGGACTGCTCCAGGCGCCGGACCCGGCGCAGACACGGGGACGGGGACAGCCCCACCCGGTCGGCAAGTTCCTGGTTGCTGATCCGACCGTCGCTCTGTAGCTCGTGCAGAATCCGCAGATCAATCTCATCCAACGCGTCCATATGGCAGATTCTGCCAATATCGCTGTTGCATAAGCAATAATTCGCAATCGTCAGCCTCGGTGTTTTCCGTACCGTCGCTCCTATGAGCAGACCAACCGGCGCGTCTTCCGGGATCGCCACCACCCCCTCGCTCGCCGTCGGGCTGGCCGCGATGGCGGCGACCGTGGTGCTGTGGGCCGGGTTCGCCCTGAGCATCCGCGGGATCGGTGCCTCCGACCTCACCGCGCTGGACACCGCCTTCCTCCGCTTCCTCACCCCGCTGATCGTCCTCGCCCCCTGGGTCCCCCGAGCCCTGCGCCGGGTGCGCCACGAACGCAAGGGCGTCCTGGCGGCGCTGTGCGTCGGCGCCGGGCTCCCGTACTTCCTCATCGCCGCCTGGGGCGGCTCCCTGACCAGCGCAGCGCTGGTGGGGATCGTGATCCCGGGGACGGTGCCGCTGTTCGTCACCGTGCTGGCCTTCGGGCTCTGGCGGACCCGGGCCCGCCCCGCCCAGCTGGGCGCGCTGGTGCTGATCGTCCTGGGCGTGGCGGTGACCGTGGTGGCCGCCACCTCCCCGGACCGGGTCGCCGGGGTCGCGGTCCTGCTCTGCGCGGGACTGGTGTGGTCGGTGTACACCCTGGCGCTGCGCGAGACCATGCTTGATCCGGTCAGTGCGGCGATCGTGCTCTGCGGCCCCTCCGCTCTGCTGTCCGGGGCGCCGATCCTGCTCGGCCTGGTCCCCTCGTCACTGGTCCGGGGCGCCGCCCTCGGCGACGTCCTGACCTTCGTGGCCGTGCAGGGCATCGGCGTGGGCGTGCTCGCCGCCCTCTGCTACGCCACCGCCATCCGCAGCCTCGGCGGTCCGGTCGCCGCCACCCTGGGAGCGCTGAGCCCGGTGCTGACCCTGCTCCTCGCCGTGCCGCTGTTCGGCGAGCCGATCACCGTCGCGACCACGGCCACCCTGCTGCTGGTGCTGACCGGCGTGGTCGCCTTCAACCTCCTGGCCGCCCGGCCCGCCCCACCGAGCTCGCCGTCTCCGCCCGATCCGTCCGTCACCCCGACCGCGGGCCGCCGCCCCGAACTGGAGCCCTCATGCTGATGCCGTCCATGCGCGCCCCGCGCACCGACCCCCTCTGGCAGCTCACCGCCGCCTGCGACGCGGACCGGCGCCCGCGGCGCCTGGACCTCATCGTCGGCGTCTACCGGGACGACACCGGCGCCTCCCCGGTCTTCGGCGCCGTCGCCGAGGCCGAACGCCGCCTCGCCGAACGCGCGCCCTCCAAGGAGTACCTGGGCCCGGCCGGCAACCGCCCCTTCAGCGCCGCGCTCACCGAACTGCTCTTCCCCGCCGAACAGGTCCGCGACCGCACGCTCGCGATCCAGTCGGTCGCCGGAACCGGGGCGCTGCGGCTGCTGGCCGAACTCCTCGCCGAGACCGGGCCCGACCGGACCGTGTACCTGGGCACCCCCGCCTACCTCAACCACCGCACGATCCTGCGCACCGCCGGGCTGCGCGTACACGAGTACCCCATGCTGCTGCCCGACGGCAGCCCCGACCCCGACGCCGCCCTCGCGGCGCTCTCCGGCGCCGCCCCCGGCGACGTGCTCCTGCTCCAGGGGTGCTGTCACAACCCCACCGGCACCGCGATGCCCGTACAGCGCTGGGAGGAGCTAGCCCACGCGATGGCCGCGCGCGGGGTGGTCCCCTTCATCGACCAGGCGTACTTCGGCCTGGGCGACGGGCTCGACGCCGACCTGGCGGGCATGCGCCGCATGCTCGAAATCCTGCCCGAAGCGGTCGTCGCGGTCAGCGCCTCCAAAGCCTGGGGCCTGTACAACGAACGCACCGGCTGCGCGATCGTCGTCTCCGACGACCCCGCCCGCCGGGCGCACGCCTACAGCGTCCTGGAGACCGTCGCCCGCGCCGGCTACTCCCAGCCGCCGGACCACGGCGCGCGCATCGTCCACGAGATCCTCGCCGGACCCGGCCTGCGCATGCGGTGGACCGCCGAACTCGACGCCATGCGCGCACGGCTGGGCGCCCTGCGCACCGCCCTGGCCGACGCCCTCGCTCACCGGACCGGTACCGCGGAATTCGAGCCGCTCCGCGACCAGCGCGGCCTGTTCCTGCGCCTGCCCCTGACCGAAACCCAGATGGGCCTGATGCGCGAGGTGCACGCCGTCCACGGCCTGCCCTCGGGCCGGATCAACCTCGCCGGAATCCCCGCCCACCGCGTCGACCACGTCGCCGACGCGATCAGCCGGGTTCACCCGGCTGTTCACGCCGTGTCGTACGCCCGCTGAAGGGGCACGCGGCGATACTCGACCCATGCTCAGCGGATTCCTCGAACGTGTCCTGCCCGCCTCCCAACGGCGTACGCCGGACGAGCTGGCCCAGGACCTCGACCTGTCGGTCGGCGACAGCCGGGCCAAGAGATCGGCGTTCTGGACGATGCTGACCCTGTCGTCGGTCATCGCGGCCGGCGGGGTGCTCACCGACTCCACCGCCACGGTGATCGGAGCCATGATCATCGCACCCCTGTCGACCCCGATCATGGGAATCGCCCTGGACATCGTCCGCCAGGACCGGACCGGCGCTGTCCGGACGGTCGTGCTCGGCTGTCTGCTGGTGGTCGGAGTCGGGTTGCTGTTCTCCCTGGTGGTGCCGGGCGGCTACGACCTGCTCCAGAACGCGCAGATCTCCGGGCGGACCTCACCCGGGCTCATGGCTCTGGTCGCCGCACTGGCGACCGGCGCGGCCGGGGCGGTGGGGCTGGCCCGCCGGGACGTCGCGGCGGTGCTTCCCGGCGTGGCCATCGCCATCTCGCTGGTTCCGCCCCTGGTGGTGGCGGGTGTGTGCCTGGGTAAGGCCGACCTGTGGCAGGCCGCGGGGGCGCTCGTGCTGTTCCTGTCCAACCTGCTCGCGCTGGTGTTCGCGGGGATGGTGGTGTTCGCGGCCTCCGGTTACGGCAAACCCCGGGAGCACCGGAACAGGAAGGCCGCGCGCAGGGCGTACCTCGCCCTGGGGTTGTTGTTCGCGGCCGTGTTCGTGCCCCTGGCGGCCAACACGGCCGCCACCGTGCTGATCACGGTGTGGACCAACCGGGTCGAGGACGCGGCCGACCGGTGGTTGTCCGAGCAGCCGGACTCCTCGGTGACGAGTGTGCAGCTGGTGTCGAGGACCATGCACGTCGAGGTCCTCGTCGATGAGTCGGCGCCCTCGACGGACGACCTCCTGGCGGATCTGCGGGGCCGGATCCCCGCCCAGTTCCACGTGGTGGTGGAGACGACAGCCGGTCAGCGCGTCGACGCAGGTCCGGTCGGAGGGTGAACCTCTCCGGCGAGGACCGTCACCTCTTCGGACCCTTGCGCTTGCGGCGTTCCGAAGGGCGCAGCAGCAGCCCGATGACCAGGCCGACACAGACCGACGCGGTCAGGGTGCCCCACAGCGGAGCCGTCAGGGAGATGAACAGCAGCTGGATCTCGGTCGCGTCCCGGTTCTGGGCCACGAAGACGACCGCGGCGACCAGCAGGGCCAACCCCACCCACACACGGGGTGGGACCGAGCCTACGGAGAACCCCTTCGCGGACCTACCGTCTCCGGCCGCGGTCTCCTCCTGCGGTGTGGGTGCCGCCATCGGATCGCCTCCTGCTCACAGAACCGTGGAACCAGTCGCCCGCAACGGCGGGCGCCGCTCCGGCTGCCCCGTAACGTTCCCTTGCTGGCATCAGACAGCATTCCCCGGGTCAGGCCCCGTAGAGGGCATGGTCTGCTCAAACCTTCACCCGGGTTCGACAGGTGCGCACCCGTGTCCGAGCCGCAGGGGAGTGCCGCTCCCAGACGTGGGAGGGCGTTGAGGAGATCCGCTGGTTCATGGCCGACGCGGAGTCCGTGACCCACCTGGACACCACTGCGGTGGACGCCCTCCGCGGCCCGCGGACTGATGAGGAAGAGAGGTCGAGGGCCCTGCCACTCCGTGTGACAAGGCCCTCGGCCTCTTCGGTGCCGGTTACGCGGAGACCTCGACCTTGTCGCGGGTTCCCCACTGTGCGATCCGACCGCAGGTGAGCATCGCGTACAGGTAGAGCGGTCTCAGCAGGACGAGCCGCCACACCGTCGCCACCGGCGCGAACAGGAACAGGACGAACCTCTGCGCGACCGTCTCGTCCGACCGCACGATGGTGAAGATGCGGAGCGAGATCAGGTAGCTCACAGCTGTTCCGATCACCAGGGCGGCCAGCGCGATGCCGCCTGCCTGTGCCCTCAACCCCGGGTGCAGGAGGATGACGAGCGGGATGGCGTATCCGAGGAACAGGTGCAGGTACTCCAGTACCGTCCCCCAGAACACGACACCGCGCACCGGCATGTACCGCAGCCACCACAGGTGTCGCACGGTCGTACCGCGCATCCAGCGCAGCTGCTGGCCGAAGTAGTGCCCCGCCCGCTCCGGAACCAGGGTGAAGACCAGTGACGACGGCTGGTGAACCGTGTCCCCCTCCAGGAGCGCGTAGAAGGTGAGCATGGAGTCGTCGTTCATCTGCATGGGACGGCCCATGAAGCTCTCGTTCTCGTACACCCCCGCGGTGTTCCGGATCAGGTGGGCCCGGTAGAAGGCCAGCGTTCCCGAGTTGATGGTGACCCTGCGCATGACCGACTGCGCGCTGCGCAGCCCCCGTGTGAACGGCAGGTAGAGCAGACCGGTCATCCGGGTCAGCAGGTTGGCGTCCCGGTTGAGCACGATGACGTGCCCGGCGACGGAACGCACCCGGGGATCGGCGAAGGGCGCCAAACCTTCCCGGACGGCGTGCCGGTCCATGACCGAGTCACTGTCGAGGGTGACGAAGATGTCCGCGTCGTCGTCGGCCAGGACGTGCATCTGCGCGAACCGCTTGCCCCGGTTGGACGTGCGGTCCCACGTGGCGCCGACCCCGGCCTCGGCGGCGCTGTCCAGGAACGCGTCGCGGATCTCGGCGTAGTCGACCACCGCCCCGGTATCCGGATCGTGGGAGCCGTCGTCGACGACCCTGATCCGGTCCACCTTCCGGCTCTGTTCGAGTACCGACCGCAGACACATCTCCAGGACCCGCGGGTCCTCGTTGTAGACGGGGATCTGCACGGTGACGACCAGCTGGTCGAGTTCCTCCTGCTGGGCGGTGGTGGCTCGGACAGGCCGTTCGAACCAGGCCAGGGGCACCCACCACAGGAGCGCGAAGCACGCCAACCAGACCATGCCCAGGTTGGCTTCGGCTCCCATCCCATGGCGGATCATGACGACGAGGTGAAGGGTCCCCCAGGACAGGAAGCCGCACAGGGCCAGGGCCCCGAGAGCGGCGACCGCCCCGGGGCGCGCACAGCGAGCTCGTGGAAGTTCGTTGAGTCGGTTGCTCACTACTGCGTCGGCCCCACCCCGGAACGGAAGGAGAACCGGATACAGGCCGCACCCGCCAGTGTGAGCAGCAGACCGATGGCGATGATCCACAGGTGTCCGGTGGCGAAGCCGGTGACGGCCAGGGTGGCGCCGGACCCGGTAGCTGACCCGTAGGGCATTTAATCACTCTCCGTTTCGTTTCGGCAGATACAATGACAGAGAGTGATGATGGTTGGTTCTCGGAACAGGAAAGGTCGGTGACGGTTACGGTCAAGAGGTGGTCAATGGCGCTGTACGAGACCGCCACGGATCCGGATCGTCCGGATTCCGGGTGGGGCGTGCGCCTGGAGGGCCCGGTCTCAACCGTCGACACGGGTGCCGCCCGAGCCCTCCTGGGCGCGTTCCCCCTCAGGGTTCTCCTGGCCGTCTTCGTTCGCGGCCCGTGACTTCGAGGACGGGCGGTTGCGCAGCAGCGCGGCCAGTACCGCCGCGACCGGGGTGGCCAGGAACAGGCCGGCGATGCCGCCGAGGATGCCGCCGACGGTGAGGGCGATCAGCACCACGGCCGAGGGCAGCTCCAGCGCCCGGCCGTAGATGCGAGGTGCGAACACGTTGCTCTCCAGCTGCTGTACGAGGATCACCGCGGCGAGCACGACCAGCGCGATGATCCAGTTCTCGGTCACCAGGGCGACCAGCACCGCGATGAGCCCGCTCAGGAAGGCCCCGATGATCGGCAGGAACGCGCCGATGAACGTGAGCACGATCAACGGGATCGCCAGGCTGGTGTCGATGAGGATGAGCAGCACGATGCCGATGCCCACCGCGTCGAACACACCCACCAGCGCCACGCCCCGGATGTAGTTGCCCATCACGTCGTAGGACACCTGAGTGGAGTGGCGCAGGGCCGGGCGGGACCGGGCCGGGAACAGACTGGCGACCCAGTCCATGAGCTTGTCACCCGAGTGTACGAAGTAGATGGTCAGGACGATGATCAGCACGATCCCGAGCACGACGCGGGTCACGGCGGTGGTCGCCGTCCACGCGCCGGTGAGGATCTGGTCGGTGTTATCGGTGATCATGGACTGCACCTGGGCCCAGGCGTTGTTGATCGCGTCGGTGAGCAGCGCCGGGTCCAGACCGAAGGGCAGGTCCATGGTCTGGAGCTGCGTCACCGCGCGGTTGACGCTGTCCACGAGGGCGTCGAAGCTCGCGACGGCGGGGGTCACGATCAGGGTGACTGCCCCGCTGTAGACGATCAGGGCGATCAGCAGGGTGAGCGCCGTCGACGAGCCCCGGCCGAACCCGCTCCGTTTGATCGGGTTCGGCCGGCGCAGCCAGTTGGCCAGGGGCATCAGCAGGGCGGTGAGGAACACCGCGATGATCATCGGGAGGGTGACCACCGACAGGTAGGTGAGCGCGTAGACCAGCAGGCCCGCCACCACACCGATGATCAGCAGGCGCCAGGCCGCGTCACTGATCACCCGCAGCAGGTCACCGGCGCGTGCGTCGTCCCCGGCCTCCTGTTCGGCCTCGGTCTCCTCCTGCTCGACCTCCTGCCGGGCCTCGCGCTCGGCTCGTGCCCTGCGGGCGGCGTTCCACTTGTTCACAAGGGAACCGACCCCTGGCCACTGGGATTGCACATGTACTCCGTTCTTCGGGCGCGTGAGCTTTCCTCACGCGCCACTGGTGTGGCCGCCGCTCGCCTTGACGAGGTCGGCCGCCTTCTCCGCTGCCATGATCGTGGGCGCGTTGGTGTTGCCCCGCGGCACGGTCGGGAACACCGAGGCGTCCACGACCCGCAGGCCCTCCACACCGAAAACGCGCAGTTCGGGGTCGACCACCGCGCCGATGGCACAGGTTGACGTTGGGTGGTACAGAGTCTGTCCGGATCGCCGTGCCCAAGCCAGGAGGTCAGCGTCCAAACCCCCGGTCGGCGTGTCGCTGAACGGCCCGGTGAGGAGGTCGGCCAGGGCCGGTTGGGCGGCGATCTCCAGGGCGATCCGGATCCCGGCGAGCAGGCTGTCCCGGTCCTGCCGGGTGGTCAGGTAGTTGTGCACGATCCGCGGCGCGGCGTCGGGCCTGGCCGAGCGCAGTGTCACCGCGCCTCGACTGGTCGGGGCCAGTACACACGGCCCGAAGGCGAAACCGTGCTCGGTCGCGGCGCCCAACCCCTCCTGGTGGAACAGGACGTTGGCGGCGTGGAACTGAATGTCGGGGGAGTCCAGCTCGTCCCGGCTGCGGGAAGAACCCGCCGATCTCGCCGGTGTTGGAGCTCAGCGGGCCTCGCCCCTCGTTCTGGAGCAGCGCCGCGTTCTCCGGGGCCGCCCGCCTCGATCAGCGCCACCCGGACGTCGGGGTCCTCCGACAGCCGCGCCGCGAGCACACAGCCCGCGGATCCTGCGCCGACGATGACGTGGTCGTAGGTACTGGTCATGTTCTGGGGGTTCCTTCCGCAGCGGGGGTAGCCGTCGGGGGTTCGACGGGGTCAGGACGTGGGTGAGGAACTCGATCTGGTCGGCTGGCAGCCGCAGCTGCCACGGTCCGTCGTAGACGTCGAAGCGGCCGAGCGGGTACTCACACAGATGTGCCCAGCGGCCCGCCTTCGAAGCAGCCCGGCGTATGGCTCCGGGCGGTGCTGCCGGGGCCGAGGAGAACTCCGCGCCGACCACCCGGTGGCGGTACCGGGTGTGCCGCTCCGCCCCGTGCTGGGCACCGTCTGGGCGGTCGGCCGGTTCTCGGACCGGCTCGGCCGGGGAGGCCCCCTGACCCGGCTACACGGTGCGGTAGCAGTCCGGCTGTACGGCTCGGTAGCGGCCCGGCTCCACCTCGGTGACGCGGCCCCGGACCAACAGTCGGTCCAGGTGCCGCTGGGCCGTGCGCCGCTCCACCGGCCGTACGTGTGCCCCCCTCACGTGCGGCCGGTAGACCAGCCGGTGCTCGACGATCTCCTCGACGGTCCGCGGCCCGTCCAGGAACTTCAGGAGGGTCTCCTCACGCCGCTGGATCACCCCGGCGTAGGCGTCGAGGCGGCTCCGGAACTCCTCTGCGCCCTCGATCACGCCCTTCTGGTGCGCGGTGCCGTACCAGCGCGCCTCGATCTCCCGCAGGCGGCCGATGGAGGCCTCGAACTCCGCCAGACTGCTGCCCACGTCCCCGTAGTAGGGGCCGAACGACGTCAGGTCGACATCGGCCACGAACAGGAAGCCGTCCGGCTCGACGAGGAAGCCGCAGTGCCCCGCGGTGTGACCGGGCAGGTGCACGACCGTGACCGTGCGCCCGCCCAGGTCGAACACCGCGCCGTCCTCGAACCCCCGCGCGTCCGGGCGTCCCCGCACGTGGAACTGCTCCCGCAGCATCGCCCCGGCCTCCTCGGCGTCCTCGGGGGAGAAACCGAAACCGGAGACCAGGGACTCGGGCGAGCGCAGCGCCTCGAGGTCGCCCTCGTGCACGTGCACCGGGACGTCGTAGCTGCCCAGCCCGGCGATGTGGTCCTCGTGGGCATGGCTGACCAGTACCAGGTCCGCGGGTGGCGCGCCCTCGACCAGCGACAGTGACGGGTCCACCACCAGCGTCGCCTCCGAGCCCTTGACGAGCAGGGAGTTCCCGTTCGGGTAGGCGCCCCGCTCGGCGCCATGGAGCACGGTCACCGCGTCGTAGTCCACCGCCGTGTATCCCGTGGGGTGTGTGCCCATGGTCCTCCTTCGGAGTCGGTCGAACGCGCTCCGCCGCAAGCGGCCGCGGGAGCGACGATAGGGGAGGCCCAGAATTTACACAACAGTCGTTATGGAAAATGTGGCAGACTGGGGACGTCGATCGAGGAGGGCCCGCGAGTGGACGGTGTGGACACGGAAGTGACGGCGAACCGGCGGGGGCGCCCGCCCGGCGACCACCCCGCCAGACGCGCGGAGCTGCTCAGAGCCGCCGTATCGGTGCTCGCCCGGGAGGGCTACGCCGGTACGTCCCTGCGCAGGGTGGCCCAACGGGCCGGGTGCACGACCGGCGCGGTGACCTACTACTTCGCCAGCAAGAAGGCGCTGCTCCTCGCACTCGCCGAGGACTGCTTCGACATCTATGACGCGATGCTCCGGGACCTGTCGGAGGGGGTAGACCTCAGGGAGCTCCTCGGAGAGTGGCTGGCCCGTACCACCGGCGACCCGGAGTTCTGGCCGGTGATGTCCCAACTGCTCGCCCAGGCACGGTTCGAACCGGACCTGGCCGAGGTCGTCGAGCGCCGGTACGCGCGTTTCCGTACCGCCTACACCGCGATCATCGCCGCCGAACAGCGGCGAGGCGCTGTCCGCGACGACATCCCAGCCGAGCTGCTCGCCGACCAGCTCACCTCCGTCGCCGACGGGTGGATGCTGATGTCCCCCTTCGAGCCCGAGAGGTTCACCCCGGACCGGGCCGAGGCCCTCGTCGACACGGCCGTCGCCCTGATCGCCCCGACCGGGCCCCCGGCCACCAGACCCGGGCCGATCGGTCAGTGGGACTGATCGACCGTCCCCGGAAACCCTGAGCTGCTCCGACTCCGTGCCTGCCTGCCCCGTGCTCGCCCGCCCCCGTACTCCTCACGGCTTGCGGGCCACCCCGCCGTACTGGTCCAGGCCCTTGCGGGCGCCCTCGATGTGCGGGCGCCACAGCGGGCAGGGGACCACACCGGGCTCCAACAGCTCCAGCCCCTCGAACCGGGCGGCGACCGCCTCGGGGCTGCGCAGGAGGTAGGGCACGTCGCCCTGCTTGTTGCCCACCTCGATGGCCTGGTTGTAGGCCTCGCTGGTGTTGGTGCCGTCGTAGCTCGCCAGATAGCTGCCGGATGGCAGGGCGGCCACGAGACGGCTCACGATCGGCTGCAGCTCGTCGTCGGGGATGTGGCCCAGGATCCCCATCAGCATCAGCGCGATCGGCTGATCGAAGTCCAGGGTTCGGGCGGCGTGCTCCAGGATCGCGTCGGGGTCGCGCAGGTCGGCGTCGACGTAGTCGGTGGCTCCCTCGGGGGTGCCGACCAGGAGCGCCCGGGCGTGCGTGAGGACCAGCGGGTCGTTGTCCACGTAGACCACGCGGGACTCGGGTGCGATCGACTGGGCGACCTCGTGGGTGTTGTTGGCGGTGGGCATGCCCGTGCCGATGTCGAGGAACTGCCGGATGCCGACCTCTCCGGTCAGGTGGGTCACCACGCGGACCAGGAACTCGCGGCTGGTGCGGGCCAGGTCCACGATCTCGGGGAAGAACTCGGCCACCTGGTCACCGGCGGCGCGGTCGATCGGGTAGTTGTCCTTGCCGCCCATCCAGTAGTTCCAGATCCGGGCCGAGTGGGTCCGGGTGGTGTCGATCTGCGGCTTGCCACCGGAGGGGGCGCCGGCGGAGGGAGCGGCGGACGGTGTCGCGTCGTCGGTCATGGGGGTGTGTCCACCTCGGGTGCGTCGGGGGTCGGCTCCGCGGCCGGGCGAACCGTCGCGCGCCGGAAAGCGGCGCACACCGGAAAGCCCTGCCACGACGGGGCTCATGATAGCCCGGACACCAGGGGGCGGCCGGTGACGATCCCGGCGAGCACGCCGATGGCCGCCGACGGCCCCAGCCGGACCGTCGCGTTGGCGGGCCCGTCCCGGACCACGCCCCTCACCCTCCGGTCGCCCCGGCCGAACCGGTGTTCTCGGTCGGGCGGACGTGCGGTGGGTCCTCCATGAAGTCTTCGGTGGGGACGTGGAAGAGCCCTCCGGTGACGGCCGTGGAGAAGTCCAGGATGCGGTCGTGGGCGCCTGGCGGGTCACCGAGGAACATGTTGCGCAGCATCCGCTCGGTCACGTCGGGGTGGGCCGCGTACCCGATGAAGGAGGTGCCGAACTCCCCGGCCCCGACCGTGCCGAAGGGCATGTTCTCCCGGACGATCCTGAGTTCGGTGCCGTCGACGAACCCCAGCAGGTCGCGTTTGTCGAAGTACCGGAATCCGTGCACCTCGTCGACGACGTCAGCGTGCCCCTCCAGGCGGTGCGCGATGTGCTGGGCCAGCTCGAAGCACAGGTCCATGTGCTCGGCCCGCAGATGGAACAACAGGTCGCCCGGGGTGGCCACCGCCGTGTGCCGCTCGCCCCTGAGCTCCTGGAAGGGGTGCGGTCCGGCGGGGCGGGGGCCGTCGTAGAGGCGTCCCACATCCGGGATCCGACGCCCGCCACACAGGTCAGGTCGTCGCCCGGGGCGCGGAACCGCACGGAGCGCCGCAACCCCGCGAGGTCGGACAGCAGGTCGAGGACGGCCTGCTCGGAACCCTCGCGCACCGTGGCGGTCAGGAGGATCGCGCTCGGGGCGGTTCGACCACGATCTGTCGCGGGACGGCCTCGGGGGTCATGAGCATCACTTCCGTCCGTTTTCCGGATCGTGTTCCCAACTCCTGTGCCCTGGTGAATCAGGGCGGTCAGATCGGCACTGCCGTTTTCCTTTTCCCGGGATTTTCGCCATCGTTTTGTCCCGGGTTTCCAGTACGGTTGTGTTGAGGTCCAAGCCACGGAGCAAGGGGGAGTGGTGCGTTGTCCCCGCCTTGGCTCATTCCTCTACTGGTCGGGCTGTGAGCAGGAAGTACGTGCGAACGCGAAACGCCGCTCCGGAAATGTGCGGGAATATTTCGGCAAAGCCCGGGTCGGGCACTCCGGGTTTTTCCGTGAGCCCCCTTGAATCGTCGGGGTGTGCGGTAAAAGAGCGAGGGGCGAGACATGTCGGATGACAGGAAGTGGTCGCAGCACGACTACCACCACCCCGCCGCCGGCTGGGGAGCGGCCGCGTCGGTGATGCGGGTGCTGGCCGGGGAGCGCGAGGCGATCGACGGCCCCCGCGCGATCATGAGGATGAACCACGAGAACGGCGGGTTCGACTGCCCCGGCTGCGCCTGGCCCGACGACCTCAAGGGCCTCAAGCTCGACATCTGCGAGAACGGCGTCAAGCACGTCACCTGGGAGATGACGCACAAGCGCGTCGACCGGGAGTTCTTCGCCCGGCACACCGTCACCGAGCTGCGGGACTGGAGCGAGTTCGAGCTGGAGGACCAGGGGCGACTGACCGAGCCCATGGTCTACGAGGCCGACACCGACCGGTACGCCCCCATCACCTGGCAGGCCGCGTTCGCTCTGGTCGGGCGGCACCTGCGTGAACTGGACTCACCGAACCAGGCCTCCTTCTACACCTCGGGCCGCCTGGGCAACGAGGCGACCTTCCTCTACCAGCTGATGGCCCGCGAGTACGGCACCAACAACCTGCCCGACTGCTCCAACATGTGCCACGAGGCCTCCGGCCGCGCCCTGAAGGCCTCCCTGGGGACCGGCAAGGGCACCGCCGACCTCAAGGACTGGGAGACCGCCGAAGCCCTCTTCATCATGGGGGTCAACGCCGCCTCCAACGCGCCCCGCATGCTCACCGCACTCACCGAGGCCCACAGGCGCGGCGCCCGGATCGTGCACGTCAACCCGCTGGTGGAGGCCGCGGCCCGCAGGGCGATCATCCCGCACGACTTCGTCGGTATGGCCCTGATGAAGTCCACCAAGACCAGCAACCTCAACCTCCAGATCCGCCCCGGCGGCGACATGGCGCTCATGCGGGCCATCGCCAAGGTGCTCCTGGCCAAGGCCGAACACGATCCGCACGCGGTGGACCGTGAGTTCATCGACCGCCACACCACCGGCTTCGAGGAGTACCGTGCCCTGTGCCAGGACACCCCCTGGGAGGTCCTGGAACGCCAGACCGGCCTGGAGCGGCCCCAGATCCTGGACGCCGCGGAGGTCTACGCCCAGTCCGACCGCACGCTGATCAGCTGGTGCCTGGGCGTCACCCAGCACGAACACGGGGTGGACACCGTCCGCGAGATCGTCAACGTCCTGCTGCTGCGCGGCAACCTCGGCCGTGAGGGCGCGGGCCCCTCCCCGGTACGCGGCCACAGCAACGTCCAGGGCAACCGCACCTGCGGCATCGACCACCGGCCCGAACCGGAGTTCCTGGACCGGCTGGGCGAGGCCTGCGGCATCGACCCGCCGCGCGAACAGGGGATGGACACCGTCGCGACCGTGCGCGCCATGCACGACGGCTCCGTGAAGGTGTTCGTCGGGATGGGCGGCAACTTCGTCATGGCCGCCCCGGACACCCCCTACACCGCAGAAGGTCTGCGCAAGTGCGACCTCACCGTACACGTGAGCACCAAGCTCAACCGCAGCCACCTCGAACACGGCAGGGACGCGCTCATCCTGCCCTGCCTGGGCCGCACCGAGAAGGACCACCAGCGCGCCGGGATCCAGTCCACCTCGGTCGAGGACTCCATGAGCATGGTGCACCTGTCCGTGGGCATGAAGAAGCCCGCCTCCCCGCACCTGCTCTCCGAACCAGCGATCATCGCGGGCATGGCCCGGGCCACCCTGCCCGAAAGCCACACCCCGTGGGAGCGCTACGTGGAGGACTACGACCGCATCCGCGACACCATGGCCAAGGCGCTCACCGGCTTCGAGGACTTCAACCGCCGGGTGCGCCTGCCCCTGGGATTCCGGCTGGTCCAACCCGCCCGCGAACTGGTCTTCCACACCCCCTCCGGGCGTGCGGAGTTCTCCCACGCCGAACTCCCCGACGTGGTGCCCGCCGCCGACGTGCTGGTCCTGCAGACCATGCGCTCCCACGACCAGTGGAACACCACGATCTACTCCGACGACGACCGCTACCGGGGCGTGAGGAACCTGCGCACCCTCATCCTCATGAACGCCGGGGACATGCGCGATCGCGGTATCGGCGAGGGCGACCTGGTGGACATCGAGTCCACCTCCAAGGACGGCTCCCGCCGCCACCTGCGCCGCTACCGCGCGCTCGCCTACGACATGCCGCGCGGCAGCGCCGCCGGGTACATGCCCGAGATGAACGTGCTCATCGGCGCCGCCGACTACAGCACCCAGAGTGACCAGCCGCTGATGAAGAACGTGATGGTGAGGGTGGCCCTGTCCACGGACCGCGCGACGGGGGAGAACCGCCGCAAGGCCGCCGAGCAGCCCCGATCCTGACGCCCCGCCGGCTCCCACCGCATGGGGCCCGACATTACGCCGCGGGCCGGGGCGACGGCAGGGCTTTCAGGGCGAAGGAGTGGTTTCTTGGGTGGGGTGGCAGGCAGGTGCGCGGCCGGTCGCAAGAACGGCGTGCTGTGTCACCGAGGCGCGGCGTCAGGCTTGACATACCGCCTGCGCAGCTGGTGTTTGAGCAGCTTGCCGCTGGGGGTCCGGGGGAGTTCGTCGACGAAGTCGAAGGAGCGCGGCACCTTGTACCCGGCGATGCGCTCGCGCAGGTGCGCCTGGAGCTCGTCGGCGAGCTCGTCGTCGCCGACCACCCCGTCCGGGGTCTGCACGACCGCCTTGACGGACTCGCCCATCTCCGGGTCGGGCACCCCGATCACCGCCACGTCCAGCACCCGCGGGTGCAGGGCCAGCGACCCCTCGATCTCCTGGGGATAGATGTTCACCCCGCCGGAGATGACCATGAAGTCCGTGCGGTCGGTGAGGAACAGGTAGCCGTCCTCGTCCAGGTAGCCCATGTCCCCGGTGGTGGTCCAGTTCGGGCGGTCCGGATGCTGGGCACGGGCGGTCTTGGCGGGATCGTTGTGGTAGCTGAACGTGGCTTCGTCACGGGCGAAGTAGACGATGCCGACCTTCCCCGCAGACAGTTCCGCACCCAGCTCGTCGCACACGTGCACGGTGCCGAGCAGCGCCCGGCCCACCGAGCCGGGCCGCTCCAGCCATTCCTGGGAGCCGATGAAGGTCAGCCCGTTGGCCTCGGTCGAGGAGTAGTACTCGTTGACCACCGGCCCCCACCAGTCGATCATCGCCCGCTTGACGTCCACCGGGCAGGGCGCGGCCGCGTGCACGGCGAACCGCTGACTGGACAGGTCGTACCGCTCGCGCACCTGAGGGTCCAGCTTGAGCATGCGCACGAACATGGTGGGCACCCACTGGCTGTGCGTGACGCGGTACCGCTCGATCGCGGCCAGCGCCCCCTCGGCGTCGAAGCGCTCCATGAGCACGACCGTGCCGCCCAGGGAGTGCACCGCCTCGGCGAAGCGCAGCGGCGCCGCGTGGTAGATCGGCGCGGGGGACAGGTACACGGTGTCCCGGTCGAAGTCGTTCAGGGCGACGATGCTGGCCACCATCGTGGGGATCTCGTCCACGGCCACGCCGGGGAGTTCCTTGTGTATCCCCTTGGGCCGCCCGGTGGTCCCGGAGGAGTACAGCATGTCGGTGCCGCGCGGCAGGTCCGGCAGAGGCTTGTCGGAGGCCTCGGCCAGGGCCGCGGCGTAGGGGGTGTAGGCCTCGGGCAGGTCCCTGTCCGGGCGGCCACCGTCCGGTCGGCCGGGGCCTGACCGGACGCCGTAGGCCAGCCGGACGGCCACCCCGGGGACGCCCAGCCGTTCGACCAGGTCCTTCAGCCGGGCGGAGACCACCAGGGCCTTGGCCCCGCAGTCGTCGACGATGTAGCTGATCTCGTCCGGGGTGAGGTGCCGGTTCACGGCGGTGATGTGCAGACCCGAGCGCAGGGCCGCCCAGTGCACCTCGAAGGCGCGCAGGGTGTTGTCCGTCAGCAGGGCCAGGTGGTCGTCGGGGCGCAGCCCCTGGTCGTGCAGGTAGCGCGCCAGGCGCCGTGAGTTGTCGGCCAGGGTCGCGTAGGTGAGGACCTCACCGGTCTCGGCCTGAACCGCGGCCGGCTTGGCGGGGGAGTGGACAGCATGGACGCCTGGGTGCATGCGGGCTCCTCAGCGCGCGAGTTCTGGGCACGGACAGTAGGACGTGGTTCGGTTGACCGTCAAGGCCCTTGATGGGGCAGCGGTCGTTGGATAGCTTCTGGGCCAGGCGTCGACCCTGATTGGCGCTGGCGCGAACCTGCGACGACGATGGGCGGACGTGATGGGCGAACCAGCGGCCAGGCCTTCCGAAACCAGTACCGAGGAGACACCGGAGCGGTTCGGCGCCCGGGCCGGAGACTGGCTCGCCGAGCACCTCCCCGAAGGGATCGAGTTCGAGCCCCGCACCCCGCAGGAGGAGCTCGCGCACTCCCGCTCCTTCCAGGCCGCCCTCTACGACGCCGGGTTCGCCGGGGTCACCTGGCCCGTCGAGTACGGCGGACGCGGACTGGGCCAGGTTCACCAGCAGGCCTTCAACGACGCGGTCCGGGACTTCTCCCCGCCGGTCGGGCCGTTCATCGTGGGCCTGGGCATGTGCGGCCCCACCCTCGCCGACCTGGGCACCGAGGCGCAGAAACAGCGCTACCTGCGCCCCCTGCTGCGCGGTGAGGAGATCTGGTGCCAGCTCTTCTCCGAACCCGGCGCGGGCTCGGACGTGGCCAGCCTGCAGAGCCGGGCGGTCCGCGACGGTGACGGCTGGGTCCTGGACGGCCAGAAGGTGTGGACCACCGGCGCCCACGTCTCCGACTTCGGCGCGATCCTGGTGCGCACCGACCCCGGCGTGCCCAAACACCAGGGGCTCACCATGTTCGTCCTGGACATGCGCGCCCCGGGGGTGACCGTGCGCCCGCTGCGCGACATGACCGGGCGGTCCGTGTTCAACGAGGTCTTCCTGGACGGGGTGCGCCTACCCGCCGACAGCGTTATCGGCGAGGTCGGCCAGGGGTGGGCGGCGGCCGTGACCATGCTCGGCCACGAACGGGTCTTCATCGGCGGCATGGCCTCCCGCCGCTCCGACGCGCTCTCCTTCACCGCCCTGGCCGGGCTCGCCGCCGAACGCGGGACCGACCGGGACCCGGTGGTGCGTGAACGCCTCGCCCGCCTGTACGCACAGCAGCGCGCACTGAGCCTGTTCACCCGCCGGATGCGCCAGGAGGCGGACACGGGACGCCCGCCCGGCGCACGGGGTTCGGTCGCCAAGCTGGTGGGGGCGCTCAACGACGCCCTGGCCGTGGAGATCTCCGGAGACGTCACCGGACCCACCGCCCTGGCCTGGGACGGAGTTGACACGGGCGCGACCGACCGCGCCCTGGCGGTCAACGGCGCCCCCTCCTCCTCGATCGCCGGGGGCACCAACGAGATCCAGCGCAACATCATCGGCGAACGCGTCCTGGGGCTGCCCAAGGAACCCTCCGTCGACCGCGGCGTGCCCTTCCGTGAACTGCGGGTCGGCACCCAGAAGCCCGGCACCGAGTAGCCCGAACCCGACCCGCGTGATCCGACCAGACTCCGGAGCCCCCATGCAGTTGGTCCTCGAACCCGAACAGGAAGACCTGCGCGCCGCGGTGCGCGCCTTCGCCCGCGAGGAGTCCCCCAACACCCTGCTCAGCAGGGTGGCCGACGGCGACCGCGCCCCCGTACCCGGTCTGTGGCGCGGCCTGGCCGACCGGCTCGACCTCCTGGGACTGACCGTGCCCGAGGCCCACGGTGGCTCCGGTGCCGGACAAGTGGAACGCGCCGTGGCCCTGGAGGAACTCGGCCGCGCCCTGGTTCCGGTCCCGTACCTGTCCTGCGCGGCGCTGGCGGTCGACACCCTCACCACCCTGGCCGACGAGCGGGCCGGCACCGAACTCCTGCCCGCCATCGCCGCCGCAAACCTGCTCGTGGCCGTCGCCGTCACCGAGAACGGCCGCTGGGACACCGAAGGACTCGCCACCCGCGCCGAACCCGGCGGGGACGGCGAGGGCTGGGAACTGACCGGGCGCAAGGAGACGGTCCTGGACGGGGCCGAGGCCGACGTCCTCCTGGTTCTGGCCGCCGCCCCCGACGGGCCCGGCTTCTTCCAGGTCGACCGCGACGCCCGCGGACTCACCCGCACCCCGCTGGAACCGCTCGACCCCACCCGACCCTTCGCCCGGATCGGCCTCGACACCACCCCGGCCCGCCGCCTGAACACTCCGGACGCCCGAGCCGCCCTGGCCCGGATCCGGGATCTCGCCTCGGTGGCGGTGGCCGCCGAGGCCCTTGGTGTCCTGGCCCACTCCCTGGAGACCGCGGTCGAGTACGCCAAGGTCCGGGTCCAGTTCGGCCGCTACATCGGCTCCTACCAGGCCGTCAAACACCTGTGCGTGGACTCCCACGTGGACCTGGAACTGTCCGAGTCCGTCCTGCGGTACGCCGCCTGGGCAGCCGACCACGCCCCCGACGAACTCCCGGTGGCCGCCGCCCACGCCCGGCTCGCCGTGCCCGGAGCGGCCTTCCGCACCGCCGCCCGCACCATTGAGGTGCTCGGCGGGGTCGGCTTCACCTGGGAACACGACGCCCACCTGTACTACAAACGGGCCAAAGCCCTGGATCTCCTGCTCGGCGACCCCGCCGACGCCGCGCGCGTCCTCGCCGACCGAATCATGCCGAGTACCGCTTCTGAGGTTTCCGAGGTGACCCGGTGAGCGACCGCGAGATCCGCTACGAGGTGGCCGACGGCATCGCCACCATCACCCTGAACCGCCCCGAGAAGCTCAACGCGCTCACCGCCGCCATGGGCCGACAACTCCGCGAGGCCTTCGACACCACCGACGCCGACGACGCGGTCCGGGCCGTCGTGCTGACCGGTGCCGGTCGCGCGTTCTGCGCCGGGGCCGATCTGGGCCGGGGCGCCAGCACGTTCGACGCCGACTCCGCGGGCCACCCGGGTTCGGCCCCCGACGCCGAGACCGTGGACGGGGTGCCCCGCGACGGCGGCGGGGTGCTCGCGCTGCGCGTGGCGGCCTCGCTCAAACCGGTGATCGTCGCGGTCAACGGCCCCGCCGTAGGGCTGGGCGCCACCATGACCCTGCCCGCGGACATCCGGATCGCGGCGGACAGCGCCCGGTTCGGTTTCGTGTTCACCCGCCGGGGGCTGGTGCCCGAGGCGGCCTCCAGCTGGTTCCTGCCCCGGATCGTCGGCATCTCCCAGGCGATGGAGTGGGTGGCCACCGGCCGGGTCTTCAACGCCCAGGAGGCCCTCACCGGCGGGCTGGTCTCCCGGGTCGAACCCGCTGACGGGCTGCTGGACGCCGCCTACGGCATCGCCCGCGAGATCGTCGAGAACACCTCCGCGGTGTCGGTGGCGCTCTCCCGCCGCATGCTGTGGTCGATGCTGGGCGCGGACGGCCCCTGGGACGCGCACCGGATGGACTCCCGGGCGATCTACCGCCTGGGCGGGGGTGACGAGGCGGCCGAGGGCGTGCTGTCCTTCCTGGAGAAGCGCCCGCCCCGCTTCCCCGGCCGCGTCGACGAGTACCACGACGTCCTGCCCGACTGGCCGCAGCGCCCCGAGGACGACTGAGCGCGGACCGGACTCCGTTGTCCGGCGCCGCCTGCCCTGTCAGGGACGGTCGTCCTTCCGGGCGGCTTCCCAGACGAACCCGTCCGGGTCGGTGAAGTCCGCGGTGTCGTTTCCGACGGTGAGCCGGTGCGATCCGCTGCCCTCGGGGGAGACCCCCGCGACCTTGGCCAGGCCACGGCGCTTGTAGAGCGCCAGCTTCACCGGGCCGGACCCGGCCTCGAACTGGACGTACTTGCCGCCGAAGCTGTTGGCCACGACCAGGCCCTGTTCGACGTAGAACTTCTTGCTCGCGGTCACGTCGGTGACGCCCAGTTGGAGGATGAGGTCGTCGATCCGCCTGGTGGCCGGGTCGGTGTCCTTCTTCGACGAGGAGGCGACCGTGCAGACGGTCCCGTCCGGGGCGCGCACGGATCCGCCGTAGCCCCACAGCGACTTCGCGACCGGGTTCAGCTCCGTCGCTCCGGCTTCGAGGGCGGAGCCGACGAGGGAGTCGACGGTGGAAGGCTGTGACACCACGAGCGAGAGCGTGAACCCGCGGAACCCGGAGGTCGGCGATTGGCCGGTCCGCGCACCCACCTCGGTGCTCAGACCGAAGGCGTCGGAGTAGAAACGGAGCGCTGCCTCAGGGTCGGCTGCGTCGATGATCACGGTGTTGATCGAGGTCATGGCAGTAACGCTAACTCCGGGCCGCTCCGGGGCGCTTCTCGATTCCTGACCGGTTCGGGTCCTTGCCCCGTTACCCGTGCGCCCCGGCCGGTGACCTCTCGCTACGATGCGCGCATGCCTTCCGCGTCCCCTTTCTCCGTTTTTCGAACTCCTTCCGTGCTCGGGCTCGTCTGCCTGCTCGCGCTCTCGGCCTGTTCCGCCGGTGAGGAGGACGACAGCGGCCCCGCTCCTTCCGTGATCAGCCCGGCGACCCTGGTCACCTGCGAGGATCGCGGAGACTGCGGCGAGCCGGGTTCGGTGCGCTGGTCGATCCCGCTGACGGACGATTACCAGATGACCCGCTCCCAGGAAGAGGCTTCGCGGATCGCCCCGGCTGGCCAGTGGTTGGACCACCAGGCGCCCGACCCCGGTGGGGTCGTCGACGACAACGGGATCCTGTACCACCACCGCGACACTCTGGTGACGGCGATCGACACCGTCGGCGGCACGGAGCTGTGGACGGAGGAGTTGGACCACCCGGTCGACCGCGTGCGGATGGTCGGGCAGACCCTGGTCGTGCGGACTCTCGCCCCGGGGGAGAGGGGCAACGGACGGATCCATCTGTTCCTCCCGGACGGGGACGGGGCGCGGTCGTTGGAGACGGACCTGCCCGAGGACGTGTCACTGGGCTGGCGGATGGCGGTCAACGACACCCACCTGGTGGTCTGGGACGAGATCTTCTGGGGTATCGAGGAGGACGTCGCCCGCGTCTTCCTGATCGACGCCGCCACCGGGGCGGTGGAGTGGGAGCACACCGGACGCGTGGGGTTGGACAACCACAATCTCGCTGAAGACAACACGGTGTACCTGCGACAGCCCGCGCCGGAGACCGACGACGAACCCCTCAGCGTCATCGGGATGGTCGGCGGCGAGGAAGTCACCGAGTTCGACCTTCCGGAAGAGGTGGGCCGGTCCTCCTACCAGCTCTGGGCGACCGACACCGGGGAACTGCTGTTCAACACCGGTCGGTGCACGCTGGGGGAGGCCGACTGCGCGGACCGTCGGATCACCGCCGTGGACGCCGACACCGGACGCACGATGTGGAGTGAGGAGCGGGCCGGGGCGATCGTGTCCATGACCGAGGACGGCTCCACCACCCGCCTGCACATCGAAACCGGAAACGACTACCGGACCCTGGACGCCCGTACCGGCGAGGTCCTGGCCGAGGGCGTGGAAGCGGCCCAGGAGACCGAGGCGCTGCTGGGCTCGTTCGGTGTCAGCCGCCCGCACCCGAGGACGGTGCTCCCGTCCGAACTGCGCTCGCTGGACGAGGAGAGCCTTGAGGAACTGGAGGAAGAGGAGGTCGAGGAGATGGCGGCCCGCCTGGCACAGGAGCTCGACATGATCCCCGCCGAGCTCCACGGGCCGGGCATGGAAGAGATCCCCCTCGAAGGCCTGGCCGCGGGGATCCGACGCCTGACCACCTATCTCGCCGAGGACGGGAGGGTGGTCGGGGTCTTCGTCGGCTGCGCTCCCGGCGGGGTCCGGCCCTCGTCCTGGGACTCGGCCAGCCCCGAGGCGGTATGTGCCGAACCCCGCCTGTTCGCCGTCGACTACGGGGTTTGAGCCCTGGCGGCGGCCCGGCAGGGCGCTTCGGGGCGTCCTGCCGGGCTCTGGTGAGCCGGGGCGGGCCTACGGCACCGGTGGGCCAGTCGCCCTGTGCTCCGATCCGGCATCCGGGGCTGTGTCGTCCGCACCGCAGCGGGGCGCCAGGCAGCGCACGTACTCGGTGGTGGCCCTGAAGGTGCGGGAGTTCCAACTGGCATCAGTGCCCTGCCCCCACACCACGTGAGGACGGTCCGCCTCGTCCAGGGTCAGCGCGGTCAGCCCGGGCTCGTCCTCGAAACCGCGCAGCGGCATGGTGGTGGTCTCGACGCAACCCGCGTCCAGGCAGGAGAGCAGAACCAACTGCTCGGCACTCATATCGAAGGTCGCCAGCTGCGGGTTGCCGTGGGAGTCCACCGCGAGCCCCGGCACAGGGCGTGCCCAGCCGGGGCCGGTGACCGCACGGTCGGTGAACTCCGCACAGGCCGCGTCGTGGCAGTCCACCACGTGCGCCGCCCCGCCCTGGGCGGCCCGGTAGGCCACCACCGGGGTACCGTCGGGCCGGTACTCGACCCGGGCACCGAAACGGGGAGCCAAGTAGCCTTCGTACTCGGTCACGACCGAGCCCGGGACTACCTCGGTGACCTCTGGTCGGGCGCACTCGGCGTCCGGGCAGTGCACCAGGTTGAGACCGCCGTGGTTGCCGTCGTAGGCCGTGACCGCGAAGCCGTCTTCCGGGGAGACCGCCACGTCCAGGAACATCCCGTTCCTGAGGAACGCGCCCACACTGACACCCTCGGGCTCAGCCACGGTGCTCGGGTCCGTGCAGGCGGTGTCCGCGCACACCTGCACACTCAGCCCACCCTGGTCAGCCAGGTCGAACCGCCGGGCCTTGGAGTTGTCCGACCGCACATAGGAGACGATGACCAGCCCCTCACCCAGCGGGGCGATCGCGGAGTAGGTCTCGTAGTGGTCGCCGCCGAAGGGGCGGACCTGGGCAGGGTCGTCGACCTCCTCGATGCACTTCTCGAGAGTGAGGGAACCGCATTCGCGTAGGTACAGCCCGGAGTCATCGTGCGGGTCGTAGGAGTCCTCCCCCTCCCGGTCCTCGTGGCGGTACTCACGCCAGCTGGTCACGAGGAGACCGGCGTCGGTTTCCACGAGCGCACCGCCACGACCCAGCCTGCCGTGTTCGACGGTGGCGCAGTCGGGGTCGCACAGGATCAGCTGGTTGGTCCACTGGGCAGCCGAGATCCGTACATCGTCGCCGACAGCCTCCATGGTCGGGGTGACCTCGTCATCGCTGATCCCCTCCACCGGGCTGGTGAGGATCTGGGTGGTGCCGGAGACCCACAGAGCCAGCGGGGCGACGGCCACCGGCAGCAGGACCGCCAGGGCCAGCAGCGGAACCGCCACCAGGGCGGGCCCGCCCGGAGCGGGTCCCGGCGCCGGTTCGGGGATGGCTTCGGAAACGGCTGCGCGGAAGGACTCAGCCCGGGGAATCTGCCGGTCCGCCGCGACCAGGTCGAGGTTCCTGGTGGAGCCTTCGTGCAGGACCACCGGCGCGCTCACCAGCAGCGGCCACAGCGGGGCCAGCAGGACGGCGACCAGCGCGGTGGCGGCCATGGTCAGAAGCGGGTCCACGCTCTGGACCGCCGCCAAGGCACCCAGGTACTCCAGCCCTTGGCGCACCAGGTAGCCGCTACCGAAGGCCAAGACCACGAACAGCAGGAATTTCAGGCGCCGGAACCGGCCCATCTGCCAGGAGACGGCCAGCGCACGGAGGGGCCGGTGCCCCTCCAGGAGGATGACCGGCAGCGCCACCACCAGCACGGGAAGCGTGTAGAGGACGAGTGGCAGCAGCACAACCACCGTCAGCCCGACGGGGGCTTCCACGACGAACAGGGACGTGAACAGCAGGCCGAGGACGAGGGCGATCCACACCAGCAGGAGCAGCAGCCAGCCCAGGGTGCTCAGGTGACGGCGCAGCGCCTGCCGCCAGGCGTCCCGCACGGTGACACGGCGCCCCAACATGGCGCCGCCGCCCAGCAGGACCGCTCCGCCCAGGGCGATCGGGGTGAGAGCCAGAGCGACGACGAGGGTCGCTCCCAGGAAGACCCACAGGCCGGTGCCGGGGCTGTTGAGCGGTTCCACCGCGCCGTTGACCACCACCGGATGCAGGGCGGGCCACACCGACGCCAGCTCCGTCATCAGCACCACGGGCACGGCGGGGACCGAAAGGACGACGAGCAGCGGCCACAACCGGCGCAGGTAGGTGGCCCCCACGGCCCGCAGCGCGGTGAGGACACCCATGGTCAACCGCAGATCCGCGGGGGCCTCGGTTCCGATGTTCCCGGGATCGACCGCAGGCGGGTTCTCAGCGGCTCTCGGCCCCTCCGCGTTGCCCGTGTCCTCGGCGTCTTCCGAGTCCGGTCCGCTGTCCGGCGTCATGCTGTCCCTTCCGATCCGGCGTGTGGTGCCAGGGAAGGTTACTGACGACTGGCCTGACTCCTCGTACCGGGGTACTCACCCCCGTTCGCCCAGGAGCTCGATCAGACTGGAGAACCCCTGGTCCCCGTGGCCGTCGGCGACGCGCTTGGCCATGAGCTCCTACACCTCACGCATCCGTACCGTGTCCACGCCCTGCGACTTCCGGTGGTCGACCAGGTCTCCCATCAGCGCGGACTGCACGGACAGCGGACCCAGGTCCGGCGGGTACTCGCCGTCCCGGACGGCCTCGCCGATGGCCTTCAGCAGGGGTGGGTACATGGCTACGGTCTCGGCGGAAACGTGGGGGGACCAGCGCACCCGGGACCGCCCGGGGCCGAGCAGTGCCGGGGAGCGGCATCAGCTGTCACTTCTGGACACCGACCAGGAACAGCTCCTGCGCTCCGTCCCTGTTCGCGATCGCATGAACGCACGCGGATGCTGATGGATGGTCGGGTGGGCCACCGACTGCCTGGAGCAGACCGAACGGCCGGTGCCCCTGTCACCCGCTCGGCTGACAGGGACACCGTGGGGGAGCAGGCTCTCCGCCGAGGGCTCGTGCGGGTCCCTACTCGGAACCGCGGAGGCGGGCGGCCTCCTGCCGGTTCTGCGCGGAGTCCGCGGCGGTGACATAACCCGCGGACACGTTCTTCCGCTCAGCCCGCACCACCTGGGACACGTAGTCACCGTGGCCCCGGTACTGCTCGGCGAGCTGCTCCTCGCTGAACGGCACATGGGTGCCGAACAGCACGCAGAACTCGTTCCCCGGGGAAGCAGGCAGGTTCGTGCCGGTGTTCAGGGCCCGGGGCGCCTCCACCTGGGACGGACGAATACCGCCAAGGGCGAAACCGTCGCCGTCACGCGCCACCCCGCCGCCCGGGGTCCGCTCGATCGGTTCCGCGGTCGGCGGCGGGGTCCCGTCGGCAGCCCAGGTGCGCAGGTGGTCGTAGGAGGCGTTGAGGACCTGGTACAGGGGAGCGCGGCTGAACGGCGGTTCCGCGCAGTCGTACTCGCCCTGCCCGCCGAAGTCGCGGATCTCCGCCTCGCGCCGGGCGGCCCGGCCGTCCCAACCGGAGTGCGCGGTCCCGGCGACCTCCCACACCCGCACGTCGTCGCCGTCATCCTGGACCGGGAACAGCGTCACGTCGGTCTCCGACATCACCTGGAAGACCGGCTCCGGACGTTCGCCCGCGGGCGCGGCGCCCACGATGAAGCCGTACCCGTCGTAGACCGGCTCGATATGGGGAAGGATCTCCTCGTAGTAGACGGTCATCCGCCCTGCCGACTGGGACGCGCCGATCGCCAGGACCTCGTCGAACTCGATCCCGCCCGCGATCCCCGTCTCCGGGGAGCGCAGGGCCTGCGCGGCCTGGGAGAAGACGTCGTAGGACAGCTGGTCGTCGCTGACGGTGCCGTTGTCGGTCACATCCAGACCGCCGTAGCGCGCGGGGCTCCACCCGGTCAGGTGGGACACGCCCACGTACTGGGCGGACACCCCCACCCAGGTGTAGCCCGAACGCATGATGTGCTCGGCGCTGGGACCCCACAGCGCGTCCAGGTCATTGCCCGCGGTGACGTTCTGCCACTCCACCAGCGCGGCCCCGTTGGAACCGCCCGGGTCGGCCGGCCGACGTACCAGGACCCGGGTCCGGTAGGGGTGCTCGGAGACGACCGCGCCGTCGGAGTACTGGTGGCCGGTACCGGAGACGACGAACTCCTCCTCCACGTACCCGTGGGCGTCGAGGTCCTCGGTCGTGGCGAAGAAGGGATAGGTGTCCTCGATCCTGTCGGCGTCGCGGTCCCCGGGAACACCACCCGGCAGAGGGCCTTCCACCTGGGGGACGGGGACGGGTACCAGGGGTCGGTCGGGTGCGGGGGAGGCCGACGCCGTCGACGCGAGCAACGCGGCGCTGACGCCGAGGGCGGCGACCGTTCCCAGTCGGGACGCGAGTACAGCCACGGCAGTGCCTTTCGTGGGGGCCGGTAGGGGCGGGGCCGGAGTGATCACTGGCGGCCACGCGAACGTAAACCCTGCGGTGGGCTCCCACAACGGGGGTTGCGTCGTCCGGGGCCCGGACTGGTCGTTTTCCTGATGCCCGGGCGGGCGCACCGGCCCCGCCCCTGGAACGGGCCCGAGGGCTCGGGTCGCTACGATGCGCGCATGCCTTCCGCGCCCCCTTCCCCCGCGTTTCTCGCCGGTTCGCGAACCCTCCCCGTGTTCGGGTTGGCCTGCGTGCTCGGGCTCACCGCGTGTTCCGGGTGGGCGGAGGAGAGTGACCCGGCGGCCCTGGAACCCACCGCGATCAGCCCGGACGCGCTGGTCACCTGCGCGGAGGCCGGGGACTGCGGTGAGGCGGGCTCGGTGCGCTGGTCGCTGCCGCTGGAGGGCGACTACGTGATGTACACCTATGGCGATGAGGCGGCCGCGCTGCTCGATGAGGACCAGGCGGTTGTCGGCGCGTACCCCTACCCCGGGGCCCTCGCCCACGACGGAGTCCTCTACCACTTCGAACACGAGCGGGTCAGAGCGGTCGACCTGGACACCTTCGATCTGCTGTGGACCGAGGAGGTCGACCCCGACCAGGCCAAGCAGGTGCGGATGCTCCAACCGGTGGGGGACCGGTTGCTCATGCTCGCCCAGCACAACCGCGGGCGCGAGGATCTGGTCTACATCCTGGACCCCGGCGCGGACGGCCTGGAGTGGGAGGCCCTCGACTTCGCTGCGGACACCGGCTGGAACCGGGAACTCCCGGCCAACGACACCCATGTCCTGGTCCCCGAGGAAGGCGATGCCAGGGTCCACCACTACATCGACACAGCCAGCGGGGAGGTGGAGTGGTCGGCCGAACTCCCGGGGCGGATCGATCCCACCGCTCTTGTCGGCGACACCGCCTTCACGCTGGAGAGAGGGGACGAGGATGACGGCGAACCCGACCTGATCCGGCGGATCGACCTGACCGACGGCCGGGTGGTGGGCGAAATCCCGGTCCCCGAGGGCCTGTACCCCGCAGGAAGGCCCACCCTGGTGGCCAGCCCTGACGGCGACATCCTGATGGGGACCCGGGGCGCCCTGGACACCGGGACCGGGGAGCTCCTCTGGACGCATCCGGAGGGGCGTCTGGCTGAGGAGGCCTCCCTGGACGGGGCGGGCCGGTTCGACGAGGACGACCCGGCCCTGTTGCACGTCCAGGACGGTGGGGACGCCTGGGTGTTGGAGGCGCGCACCGGTGAACTCGTGAAGGACGACGCCCCTGATCCGCGGCCGGAGGCCTTTGAGAGCCAAGAGGTCTGGAACTCGGACGGATTCGACCTGTCCGGTTCCGACCGGTACCTGGCCCCGATCCGGGCGCTCGGTCCCGGGATCGAGGACGCCCTGATCATCGAGTTCGGTGCGGGCGCCCGCCACCTGACCAACTACCGCACCGAAGACGGGGCCTACGTCGGGGTCTACCAGGCCTGTGCCCCCGACGGAATGCGCTCGACGGGCTGGGACAGAGCGACCGTCTACCGCGACTGTGTCGCACCCCGCCTGTTCGCCGTCGACTACGGGGTGACGGGCTCCGAACCGCAGTAGGGTTCCGTGCAACCCAGGTACAGGAGCTCGGCCAAGGGCCCGCCGAAGACCGTCTCCGCGGTGTGCTCGCCCCACGCCATGTGCGGACGGTCATGGGGGTCGAACGCCAGGGCCGTGGACACGGGCTCGCCCTCGAACCCCACCAGCCCTCTGCTCACCGTTTCCCCGCACCCCCGGTCCACGCAGGAGAGCAGGACCAGGCGGTTCTCCTCCATGTCCGTGGTCAGCAGGTGGGGGCGGTCCAGCGAGTCGACCGCCAGCCCCGGAACCGGCCGGGCCCAGCTGGGTCCGGTCACGGCGGTGTCGGTGAACTCCGAGCACACGGCGTCGTGGCAGCTCACCAACCGAGCCTGACCGCTGAGGGGGTCACGGTAGGCGACCACCGGCGTGCCGTCGGATCGGTATTCGATCCGAGCGCCCGCCTTCAACCTTCGTGGGCTCTCGTTCCTGAGCCGGAACCGGTCGCCGACCAGCTCGGTCACCTCTGGCTCCGCACAGTCAGCGTCGGCACAGGTCACCAGGGACAACGAGCCGAAGTCGAGGTCCATCGCCGCCACCCCGAACCCGCCTTCGGGGGCTCCGGCCACGTCCAGGTGGGCCCGGCCGAGGTCGAAACCGTCCCCGACCAGTTCCGGTGGCACGTCGAGTACGCGCGGGTCCGCGCAGCCGGTCTCCTCGCACACGTGCACACGCAGGCCCCCGGTGTCACCGCCGACCACCTCGTCGGGGGCCAGGCGGTCGTCGTTGCGGACGTACGAGGCCACGACCACTCCGCCCCCGGCTATGGGAGCCACCGCGGAGGCGAGAGCGGCCGTGTGGCCGTCGAAGGGCCGCAGGAGCACGGGGTCGGTGTCGTCCCCGCACTCCGAGGCCTGATCACACGCGTACAGGTAGAGCCCGGACTCCGGGTGCGGGGCGTGGCGGTCTTCGCCGGATTCCACTCCGTGCTCGAACTTCACCCACTGCGTCCGCAGCGGTCGGCCGCCCTCGACCGAGAATCCGTTTCCGGCGTCCCAGGTGTCGTGCTGGAGCTCCACCGTGCAGTCGGGGTCGCAGTTGGTGAATTCGACGCCGTCGATATGGGCTCTGCCGATCAGTGCCGCTCCGTCCGTGATGCTGATGCTGACCAGACTGCCGTTACCGGCCACCGTCTCCGACTGGCTCGCGGTCATCTCGGCGAGCCCGAAGGGGTTGGCGGCGACCGTCGCCGGGCCGACCAGCGGGGGTGCGAACAGGGCCACGAGCAACACTGACACGGTGATCCACCGTCGATCGCGGCCCCGGGGCGCCTCGGAGCGCTCCTGAGGGACATCCGAGGCGGGAGCGCCGGTGCTGGAGGAGATCGCGGACAGCTGCCGGTCGACCCGACTCAGATCCAGGTCGTCGGCGGATCGGAGCCCTCCGAAGTTCGTCCCGGAGCAGACCACGGGGGCACGGAGCAGCAGCACGGGGGCACAGAGCAGCAGCAGGGCCAGCGGCGCCACCAACGTCGCCGACGTCGCGGTGAGGGCCACCGTCAGCAGACCGTTCTCGGGCAGCTCGGCCCAGCGCAGCAGTGACCGTTGCAGCGCGGTGTTGAACAGCACGGTGGCGCTGTAGGAGGCGGCGACGAACAGGAAGTGCGGCCACCGGCGCTCACGACCGATGCGCCAGGCCGCCGCCAACCCGCGGAAGGGCCCGTGCCCCTCCAACAGTGCGGCCGGGAGCATCACCGAGAACGGGGTGAGCAGGTACAGCAGCGGCGGCAGGACCACCAGGCCGATCAGGGGCAGCGGCCACCCCAGAAGGACCAGCCACAGCGAGGCCGCCAGAGCCACGACCACCAGACCGAAAAGCATCAGTGCCCAGGTCAGGGTGGTGAAGTAGCGGCGCAGCGCTCCCCGCCAGGCGCCCCGGACGGTGATCCTTCGCCCCAGGAGCGCCCCGCCGCCGAGCAGGACCGACCCGCCGAGGGGGATCGGCCCGACCAGCACGGCCAGCACCAACACGGTTCCGAGCACGACCAGAGAGGGCGTCCCCAGCGTTTCGGCGGTGCTCTGCAGCACGCCGTTGAGGTAGGCACCCTCGCGCGCGGGCAGCACCACGGAGATCTGGGCGAGCAGTACCAGGGGTACGACCGGCAGGCCCGCCACGAGCAACAGCGGCCACAGGTTCCGCGCGTACACCTCGAACACCCGCTTGCGCAGGTCCGAGGCATAGTCCTGGAGCGAAAGATCCGTGGGGGCGGCGTCCGAGGGCTCCGCAGCGGCCCCTCCGGCCCCGGGGCTCCCGTCCGGATGGTCGGCGTCCGGCTTCTCCTGAACGTCACCGTCGTGGTCCGGTCTGTCGTCCGGCTCGCCCATCATCTCCCCTTGCGCCCTCTGAAACCGTGCTGAGTCGCGTGTGTCGGCAGACTACTGGGGCCCTGGGCCCGCCCACCGAGCCCAGGGTGAGGAAGGAGCTCGGGTTACTCGGAGGGTTCGGGGATGGGCGGGCACACCACGGTCGGGTTGACGCCCATGTAGTTCAGGGGGCCGACGAAGATGGTCACCACGGTGCTGCCCAAGCTCGAGCAGGAGGCCTCGGAGGTACTGAAGTAGCCGCGTTGGACGGCGGCTGCGACGCCGATGGCCAACCAGACGAGGACGAGTACCGACAGGGTGATACTGGTGCGCACTGCTGCCTCCTGGGGGTGGGGCGGATGCGGGCGGCGGGTTTGCGGGGGCCGTCGGTCCGCTTCGGCCCGACCTGGTTCGGCCGGGGCCCTGTACACCTCCTACCCCAGGCTTCCCGCCCTCACCCGGCTTCGGCCCGCAAGGTGCTGGGCAGGCGCGGTGCATGAGGGTGGTGGGGACTGGCGGGTCCACGCCATTGTGGCCGGACGCGCTCGAAGGGTGGGGGCCGCCTCCGGCCACCGAGGTATGGCGCAGAGCGCTGCCAAGCCGTTCCGGTGCAGGTGAAGGCATCCTGCCAGGCCACGGTTCTCTCCGTCCGCCCGCGGCCTGACCCCAGGGACGCTCAGGCCTGCGTGTCGAACCGCCACCGGGTAGGGCCGTGGCCCACGTCGTCGGCGGGGAAGGCGTAGACGACCTCGGGGGTGATCCCGTACACCGCGTAGGGCGGGGGCCCTGCGGTCGGGGCTCCCGCCGGTCCGGTGATCAGCCCGCCCTCGGTGACCGGCGCCCAGCCGTAGACCGCCGGGTAGACCCCGGCCACCTCCTCGACCAGGTTCTCGTCCTGGACCCGGGCCACCCGGCCCTCGACCACCACGTCCAGGCTGCCTGTGGTCACCGCCAGGCTCACCCGCGGTGAGTCGGCCAGCAGTCGGGCCTTGCCGGTGCCGTCCCCACAGGCGAAGTACGGCTGGCCACCTACCCACACCGCCAGCAGCGGCCGGGTGTGTACGGCCCCTCCGTCCCGGGGCACGGACAGCCAGTACGTACCGGCCGCCTCACTCAGGTGGGGGAGCATCTCTGCCCAGACGCCGGGGGAGTCATCGGTCAGGGCCTCGGCCCGAGGGCGCAGGGAGTTCTGGGACGCCATTGCGTGCCTTCCATCGTGGTCACCTGTGGTGGCCGTCACCCTATCCCGGGGTGCCGACATTCCGCGGGCACCCGACCGCACGGCCCCGAACGTCCAACGAAACAAGCATTTCATGACTTGGCGTATTGTTCCGGGCCGTTCGGGACGGTAGGAACGTCGAAGACCACAGAGGAGCCTTCTTCGTGCCACAACCCCCTGAAACCCCGTCCCCCGTCACCACCAGCGCCCACCCCCGCACCCTGTCCCTGGCCGGTTCCGCGGCCGCCTTCGTCGCGGTCGGGCTGATCGCCTTCCCCGCGCCCGCCCTCGCCGAGCCGCGCGAGGACGCCAACGGAGCCGACCGCAACGAGATCGCCGCCGGCCCCGGGTCGCTGCCCGCCGGACCGGGGGCCGCCGACACGATGTCCGCTGCCCTGGACGCCGTCGGGATCGATCCGGGCGCCGCCTACCCCCGCCAGGCCGAGCTGCCAGAACCCCCTGAGGACCCCGACGACGCGTCGGTCAAACTCGACCTGATCCCCTACCACGGCATCGCACCCGCGCTCAACGAACTCCAGGAGACCTCCGACCGGGTCAGCGTGGAGGTCATCGGTGAGTCCCTCCAGGGCCGCGACCTGTACCTGGTCACCCTCACCGAACCCGAGACCCGCGCCGAGGCACGCCACCAGCAGCGCATGCGCGAGCTCATCGCCGAGAACCCCGAACGGGCCGCCCGCGACCGCACCCTGCCCGACCGGTACAAGACACCCGTCCACGTGAACGCCAACATCCACGGCAACGAATGGGAGGGCACCGACGCCTCCCTGCGGATCATCGAGGAGCTGGCCACCGCCGAGGACGAACAGACCCTGGACCTGCTGGGCACCTCGCGCCTGTACTTCACCGTCACCGCGAACCCGGACGGGCGGGTGGCGGGCACCCGCGCCAACAGCGCCGGGTTCGACCTCAACCGCGACTTCGTCACCGTCTCCCAGCCCGAGACCGCCGCGATCCGGCAGGTCATGCTGGACACCCAGCCGCTGGTCATGATCGACCAGCACGGGTACGTCAACGGCACCCTGATCGAGCCGGCCACCCCACCGCACGGTCAGAACTACGAGTACGACCTGTTCATCAAGAACACCTACGCCAACGGCCTCGCCATGGAGCAGGCCGTGCTCGACCTCGGCTACACGCCCGAAGACGACGGGGTGCGGCCGCCGCAGATCCCCTTCCGGGACTGGGAGGACGGCTGGGACGACTGGCCGCCGATCTTCACCCCGATGTACGCCCCCTACCAGGGCGCGGTCGCCGCGGCCACGATCGAGTTCCCGCTCCGGGTGAACAACGCCGACTACAACCTGCCCGAGGCGGAGCTGCACCGGCGCACCGCGATCAACACCGACATCTCCGCCGCCACCATCGAGGCCACCCTCGACTTCGCACGCGAGAACCGCGAGGAGCTGCTCGGCGACCAGATCGAGGTGTTCCGCCGCGGCGCCGCGGGCGAGGAACAGGTCGTCCCGCCCGAGGACTGGGTGCCCGGGTTCGGCCCCGAGGACGTCTACACCACCGACTTCCCGCGCGCCTACGTGATCCCGGTGGGGCAGGGACAGCGGTCCGCCCCGGCCGCCGCCCGCCTGGTGGACTTCCTCATCGCCAACGACGTGCGCGTGGAGCGGTCCCGGAACGCGTTCGAACTCGACGGCACCTCCTACCCCGCCGGGTCCTACCTGGTGGACATGCACCAGCCCAAGCGCGGCATGGCCAACGTCCTGCTGGAGGACGGCCGGGACATCACCGAGGACATCGAGGCGATGTACGACATCTCCGGGTGGAGCCACGGACGCCTGTGGGGTGCCACCGTGGAGTCCACCGAGTCCGCCCCGCCCGGGGCCACCGACCGTGTGGCCGAGGCCGCGCCCACCGGTGCGGTCGAGGGCGGCGGGGACTGGACGCTGCGCCTGGACGACGCCGCGGACGTGAGAGCCCTCAACGACCTGGTCGCAGCCGGGGCCGGGGCCACCTGGGCCGGATCCGGCACCGTGCGGGTCCCCGCAGAGGCCGCCGACGCCGTGGCCGAGGCCGCGGAGCAGCACGGCGCGGTCTTCCACCCCGCCGAAACCGGGACCGGGGCCGATGCCGCATTCGGACCTCCGGTGCCGGAGACGGTGAACGTGGCCGTGGCCGGAGCGGCCGACGAGGTGCACACCCTCGGTGAGTTGGGCTTCGACATCGAGACGGTGTCCACCGCCGTGCTCAATGACGGCTTCGACTGGTCCGGCACCGACGTGCTGTACGTGTCGAGCGGCCTGGTCTACTCCAACCTGACCGAGGAGGCCCGTACCGGTCTGGACGCCTTCCTCGAAGAGGGCGGAGTGGTCGCCCGAGGCACCACCGGAGCGAGGTTCAACCAGGAGGCCGGGCTGTTGGACGTGCGCCACCAGACCGGTCGTTCGGGCGCCAACGGTGTGGTCCTGGTGGAGGACGGCGCCGGAGAGCTCGCCGGGACCGGCGGCTACGGGTTCGTGTACTCGCCGGGCTGGTTCACCGACCTCGGTCCCGGGGTCGTGGCCGAGCAGACCTACGGCGCCGAGGGCCCGCTGCTGGCCGGGCACTGGCGGGCCGCCGCCGACGGCTCGGGCGGTCAGGACGCGGCGGCCGGGCAGGCTTCCGTGGTCAGCGGTGTGGCCGCCCCGGGCGCCTCAGTGGTGCTCTTCGGCACCGAACCGCTCTTCCGTAACCATCCGAAGGGGTCGTTCGGCCAGGTGGCCCAGGCGCTGTACTGGACCGCCGCACCGGCCGAAGCGCGGTAGTCCCGCTCCTGGGCCACACGGGTGACAACGCTGAAGACTGTTCCCTGAACGGTCAGGCGGCACTGGGGAACCACCTCGGATACTTCTTCCGGGGTGGTTCCCCTTCTCGTGCTCCTGGCCCGAACCCGAACTAACCGAACGGCTGGAGGGCGGGGCCGAGCCCGCCGTCCACGGGCAGCTCGGCGCCGGTGGTGAAGGTGGCATCGAACCCCAGGAACAGCACCGCCCGCGCTACCTCCGCCACCGTCCCGTGGCGGCCCATCGGGGTGGCCTGGTCACCGGCGGCCTCGATCGCGGCACGCTCCTGCGCCGAAGCCCCGGCGAACCCGCCCGAGCGGGTGCGCACGAACCCCGGGGCGACGCTGTTCACCCGGATTTTGCGCGGCATCAGCTCAGCGGCGAAGGTCCGGGCGAAGCCCGCCACCGCCGCCTTGGTCCCGGTGTACACGCTCAGCCCACCCGACCCGGTCGCGTTGGTGACCGACGTGGTGAACACGATCGACCCGCCCTCGGCGATCAGCGGTGCCAGCCGCTGGACGGTGAAGTACGCGCCCTTGGCGTTGATCCCGAACATCCACTCGTAGGTCTCCTCGGTGACCGCGGCGAACGGCTCCGCGGCGGCCACACCCACGTTCACGTGCAGGAAGTCGATCCCGCCCAGGGTCTCGCGCACCGCCTCGGCCAGTACGTCGGCGTCCTCGACCCGCGCGGCGTCCGCGCGCACCGCCTGCACCCGGGGCCCGAAACTGCCCCGCACCTCCTCCAGGTTCTTCTCGTTGTTACCGGTGAGCAGGACCTTCGCGCCACCGGCCAGGAGCTCCTCGACCACACCCAGACCCATACCGTGCGTTCCGCCGACCACCACAGCGCGCTTGCCCTCATAGGTACCCATGCCCGAATCCTCTTCCTGCTCTCCTCGGGGCGGTCCGGTGACCTCCCCGACTGGTCACCACGGTGCCGGGCACCGCCACGGGTTTCCCACGGCTCCGCTACGGGCCCGCCACGGATGCTCCTCGGACCTGAAACCGGCCCGGCAGGGAGCCGCCGCCGGGCCGCTACGGTGAAGGCATGCGATTCGGGGTACTCGGACCACTGTCGGTGACGACCGACCACGGCGATCCCGTCCCGATCCCCGACACCAAGGTCCGCGCCCTCCTGGTCCGCCTTCTCCTGGCCAGGGGCCGCCCCGTCCCCGTCGACCAGCTCGTCGACCACCTGTGGGGCGACACCCCGCCCAGCCGCCCCACCGCCGTCCTCCAGGCCCGGATCTCCCAGCTGCGCGGTGCCCTGGACGCCGCCGAACCCGGCGCCCGAGCCCTGGTCCGCCACCGCGCCCCCGGCTACCTGCTGGTGGCCGACCACCTCGACGCCGCGCACTTCGAGGCGCTCCTCAGCCGGGCCGCCCGGGCCACCGAACCCCGCACCCGCGCCGAACTTTTCACCCGTGCGCTGGACCTGTGGCGAGGACCGGTACTGGCGGAGTTCACCGACTCCGCGTCCGGGGCCGAGCAGGCCTGGACGGGCGAACCGACCCGCTGGACGCAGCTGCGCCTGACCGCCCTGGAGGACCTCGCCGAAACCCGCCTGGATCTGGGCGAACACAGCGCCCTGGCCGCCGAGCTCGCCGAACCGGTCGCCCGAAACCCCTACCGCGAACGCCTGCACGCCGCCTATTTCCGAGCCCTCCACGGGGCGGGACGCCACGCCGAAGCCCTGGCCGCCTACGCGCGCCTGCGGATCCGGCTGGCCGAGGAACTGGGCGCGGACCCCGGGCAGCAGCTTCTCGACCTGCACCGGGCCATGCTCGCCCGCGACCCCGCCCTGGACCCGGTGCCCGACCCGGTTCCGCCGCCCGGCCGCCTACCCGAACCCGTGGACACACTGGTCGGCCGCGACCGCGCCCTGAGGGACCTGGCCGCCATGCTCGCCGCACACCGGCTGGTCACTCTCACCGGACCGGGCGGGGTCGGCAAGACCCGCCTCGCCCTGGCCGCCGGGGCCGCACTCACCCACCGCACCGAAGCCGGGGACGGCGCCTGGCTGGTGGAGCTGGGCGGGCTGGCCCCCGACAGCGACCCCGTGCCCCGGCTGGCCGTCACCCTCGGTGTCCGGGACGGCCGAGCGGGCGAGGAAGCTGAGGAGCAGGCCCGCATCGTGGCGATGCTCAAAGGCCGCCGTGCCCTCCTCGTCCTGGACAACCACGAACACGTCGTCGCCCCGACCGCGGCCCTCGTCGCCCGCCTGCTGGGTGCCCTGCCCCACCTGCGCGTCCTGGCCACCGGCCGGGTCCCCCTCGACATCGCCGGTGAACACCTGTACGCGGTGCCCCCGCTCGACCTGCCCGAACCCGGCACCACCGACCCAGACGAACTCGCCGCATCGGGCGCGGTCCAGCTCTTCACCGCCCGGGCCCGCGCCGCTCGCGCCACCTTCGTCCTGGACACCGCGACCGCCCCGGCCGTGGCCACCGTCTGCCGCCGCCTGGACGGCATCCCCCTGGCCCTGGAACTGGCCGCCACCCGCCTGCGCCACCTGGGCGCGGACGAGATCGCCGCCCGACTGGACGACCGCTTCGCCCTGCTGGGCACCGGCCGCCGCGACGCCCCCGAACGCCAGCGCACCCTGCGCGCGGTGATCGACTGGAGCTGGGACCAGCTCACCCCGGCCGAACGGGCCGTGCTGTCCCGCCTGGCCGTCACCGCCGACGGCTGCGAACCCGACACCGCCGAGGCCGTCTGCTCCGGACCGGAAACGGGGGAGGAGACCGGGGCGACCACGGTGGAAGAACAGGTGCACGTGCCCGCGCACCAGGTCCTGGACCTGGTCGGCGCCCTGGCCGACCACTCCCTGGTCACCGTCGAGACCCACCCCTCCCACACCCGCTACCGGCTCCTGGAATCCGTGGCCGCCTACGCCCTGGAACACCTGGCCGTCTCCGGTGACCGGCCCCGTGTCCGTGCCCGGCACGCCCGCCACATCGCCGACCTCGCCACCCGGGCCGACAGCCGTCTGCGCGGCCCCGACCAGTACCGGTGGCTGGAACGCCTGGACCGGGAGAGCGCCAACCTCAACGCCGCCCTGGAGCACGCCACGAGCGTCGGCGACACCGAGCTGGCCCTGCGCCTGGCCGTCGCCCCCTGCTGGCACCGCTACCTGCGCGGGCGATCAGGATCGGCACGGGCCGCCCTGGACCGGGCCCTCGCCCTGCCCGGTACGGACCCCTCTGGCCGCGCCGAGGCCGCCCTGTGGCGTACCGCGCTCGCCGTACCCGCCACCGACGACGAACAGCACCGCCGCGCACACGCCCCCGAGCACCTGGACCGGGTCGACGACCCCGTCACGCGCGCCCGGCTCGCCTGGTTGATCGAACACCTGCGCTGGGGATTGGGCGACCAGGACAGCGCCGTCGACCGTGTGCGCTCCGCCCACGCGACGGCCGCCGCGGCTGGGGACCGCTGGGGCGCCGAGGTCTCCCGTGTCACCCTCGCCTACGCCGCACTGCGCCGAGGCGACATCGCCGAAGCCCTGGACACCGCCCGTCAGGCGGAACAGGCCCTGCGGGAGATCGGTGACGGGTGGGGCGCCCTCCAGGCCACCGACGCCCTCGCCCAGGCCCTGGAGTCCCTCGGCGACCTCGATGGGGTCGCCGACCACCACGAACGCGCCCTGCGCCTGGCCGAGGAGCTGCGACTGTGGGGCAACGCCACCCTGGCCCTGTCCGGCCTGGGCCGCGTGGCCCTGCTCCGCGGCGACCTGGACCGGGCCGACGTGCTGCACGCACGGGCCGCGGCCCTGGCGGCGGAGCAGTCCGACGCCGGGGCCGAACAGTTCGCCGATGCGGGCACCGTGCTGGCGGCCCGCCGCCGCGGCGACCTGGACCGCGCCGAGCGCCTGCTGCACCGCTGGATGGAGTGGAACCTGCGCGCGGGCAGTCACATCGGAACGGCGTTCCTGCGCACCCAGCTGGGTTACGTCGCCGAACAGCGCGGGGACGCCGCGACCGCTCTGGACCTGCACACCCTTGCCCGCGCCGACGCCGACGCCAGCGGGGATCCCCGCACGGTCGCCGCCGCGCTCGAAGGACTGGCCGGGGCACACGCCCTGGCCGGAGACGGCGCGGTCGCCGCCGATCTGCTCGCCGAAGCCACCCGGAACCGGGAGCGGATCGGGGCACCCCTGACCGCCCCGGAACGCTTCGATGTGGACCGGGCCCTCGCCCGGCTGGCCCGCTGAGGAGCGAGAGCCCGTACCGGACGAAAACCCGTGGCGTGTGCCCGGGCCGTGTCTTAGGGTTCCGCTCATGACAGACGCCCCCTCGCTCCGGCTGGTCGAGATCACCGACGACAACTTCGACGCGGCTGTCGGGGTCCAGGTCCGAGATGACCAGAACCGCTTCGTCGCCCCGGTCCTGCGCTCCCTGGCCCAGGCGTACACGAACCGCTCCACCGCCTGGCCCCGCCTGCTCATGGACGGCGACGAGGCGGTCGGCTTCATCATGGTCCAGTTCGCCCCCGATGAAGAGGACCCCGACTTCCAGGCCGAGGTCTGGCGGCTCAACATCTCCGAGAAACACCAGGGCAGGGAATACGGCCGGTTCGCGGTGGAGGGCGCGCTCGCCGAGGCGCGGCGCCGCGGCCTGTCCCGGGTCACGGTCTCCTGGGTTCCGGGCGAGGGCAGTCCGGAGGACTTCTACCTGGGGCTGGGCTTCCGCAAGACCGGACGGGTGAGCGACTCGGAGCTCATCGCAGAGATCTTCCTCGACTGATCGTCGTCTGATCTTCGCCCGGGGCCCATCACCTCCGGGTCGGGACTTTCCCGCACAGAGCCAGAACCGCGATCCCGGCCGGTCGTGTCGGAGCGGCCGGGAGTCGGCTCCCGGCCCGGGGCGCCGACGCCGTACCCGCACCATCGCTGACCGGCCGCGGCAGGGTCTGGCCGAAACAGGGCCGTTCCCGACGCCTGCTCGGAATCCTCGCCCAGCGCGCCCGCACGGACTTCTCCGCACTGGTACTCAGACTCATGGCCGCTTGATCCGACCGGTGGCCGACAACGGACAGTCAATCCGGGTGTGGACTGAGCTTTACCCGCTGGCGCAAGTTTCTCAGATGTCCGCTTTCGGCCATTTCTTGATTTGTGTTCGGGGAACTCCTGAAAGGTTGCCAGAATGTCTGATTCTGTTGATTGATTTCTGGGTCCGCCGATGCTTGAAGGGGAAATAATGGCCTTTTCTTTTCCTCTTTTGTCGGGTTTGTGTCTGACTCTGGAAGTAGGGGGTGAGCTTCCCTCGGGTGTGGTTTCGGAAAGGTGCGCCATGAGCAGCGGTATGCAGGACGGGCCGGGACAGTACGGCCCCTACCAGGGCGGGCAGCCCCCGGGCGGCCCCCAGCAGCCCCCGTACGGGCCCCAGCAGTTCCAGCAGTCCCCTTACGGCCAGCAGCAGTACGTTCCACCGCAGTACGGGCCGCCGCCCCAGGCGGTCGCTCCCCAAA
Organism: Nocardiopsis exhalans; assembly: GCF_024134545.1. Taxonomy (GTDB): domain Bacteria; phylum Actinomycetota; class Actinomycetes; order Streptosporangiales; family Streptosporangiaceae; genus Nocardiopsis; species Nocardiopsis exhalans. The sequence goes on along the minus strand of NZ_CP099837.1, from coordinate 4,144,544 downwards.
AGCGCAGGAAGTGGCCGTGGGTCCTGCTGGCGGTCTTCGTGCTCATCGTGGGAATGATCGTGGCCAACAACGGGGGCGGGCAGGAGGCAGAAACCACTTCGGCGTCTGAGGAGAATGCGACCGGAGCGGAAACCGAGGAGGCCGCCGAGGAAGAGCCCGCCGAGGAGAGCGGAGACTTCGCCATGGGCGAGGCCGCCCAGCTGGGCGACTGGATGGTCACCGTGAACGGTACGGAGACCGCTGCCAGCTACGGCGAGGAGTTCTTCGAGGAGCAGGCACAGGGGGAGTTCGTCATCGTCGACATGACGGTGGAGAACGGTGGCAGCGAGTCCACCACCTTCGACGACTCCGCGCTCTCGCTGATCGACTCCGACGGCAACAGCCACGCCGCGAGCACCCTCCTGGGAGCTGACACGTTCTTCCTGCAGCAGATCAACCCCGGCAACCAGGCCTCCGGTGAAGCCCTGTTCGATGTGCCCGAGGGCACCGAACCGGTGGCCCTGGAGGTGGAGGACACCTGGAGCTTCGACGAACCGATCCGAATCCAGCTCAACTGACCCCGAGGAAAAGGGAACGGGGCGGGGCCTGCGCAGGCCCCGCCCCTCCTGTGCACCGCGCTGCCGGAGCTCCGGCCCGGCTACTGCCCCCGGTCCAGCCACTCCTGCAGGTGCGGGGCCTCCGCACCGATGGTCGTGGAGTCACCGTGACCGGTGTTGACCACCGTCTCCTCCGGCAGTGATAGCAGCCTGCGGCGGATCGACTCCACGATGGTCGGGAAGTCCGAGTAGGACCGCCCGGTCGCGCCCGGGCCGCCCTGGAACAGGGTGTCGCCGCTGAACAGCACACCCAGCTCCGGCGCGTACAGGCAGACCGCGCCCGGAGCGTGCCCCGGGGTGTGCAGCACCGTCAGTTCCGTACCGGCGACCTTCAGGGACTGGCCGTCGGCCAGCTCACCGTCCGGGGCCCGGTCCGGGTGGGTCATGTCCCACAGCACCCGGTCCTCGGGGTGTAGCAGGATCGGCGCACCGGTCGCCTCGGCCACCGCCGGGGCGGCGTTGACGTGGTCGTTGTGCCCGTGCGTGCACAGCACCGCCACCACCCGGCGCCCGTCCACCGCCTCGACGATCGCGGCGGGGTCGTGCGGGGCGTCGATCACCACGACCTCGTCGTCGTCACCCACCAGCCAGACGTTGTTGTCCACCTCCCAGGAACCGCCGTCCAGGGTGAAGACCCCGGACGTGGTCAGGTGTTCCACACGCGTGTCACTCACAGCCGCACCACCGATCGCAGTACCTCGCCCCGCTCCATCCGAGCGAAGGCCTCTTCGATGTCACCGAGCCCGATCTCCTCGGAGACGAAACCGTCCAGGTCCAGCCTGCCCTGGGTGTAGAGGTCGATGAGCATGGGGAAGTCGCGCGAGGGCAGGCAGTCGCCGTACCAGCTCGACTTCAGCGCCCCGCCCCGGCCGAACACGTCCAGCAGCGGCAGCTCCAACCGCATCTGAGGGGTGGGCACGCCCACCAGCACCACGGTCCCCGCCAGGTCACGGGCGTAGAACGCCTGCTCATACGTTTTCGGCAGACCGACGGCGTCGATCACCACGTCCGCGCCGAACCCGTCGGTGAGTTCGCGGATCGCCTCGACCGGGTCGGTTTGGGAGGCGTTGACCGTGTGGGTGGCGCCGAACCCGCGCGCCCACTCCAGCTTGCGGTCCTCCAGGTCCACGGCGATGATCTTGCCCGCCTCGGCCAGACGGGCCCCGGCCACGGCCGCGCTGCCCACCCCGCCGCAGCCGATCACCGCCACGGAGTCACCGCGGCCCACCCCGCCGGTGTTGATGGCGGCGCCGATCCCGGCCATGATCCCGCAGCCGAGCAGCCCCGCGGCGGCGGCCGAAGCGGTCGGGTCTACCTTGGTGCACTGGCCTGCGGCGACCAGGGTCTTCTCGGCGAACGCGCCGATGCCCAGGGCGGGGGAGAGCTCGGTGCCGTCCTCCAGGGTCATGCTCTGCTCAGCGTTGTGCGTGTCGAAGCAGTACTGGGGCCGCCCCCGCCGGCAGGCGCGGCACTGGCCGCACACCGCCCGCCAGTTCAGGATCACGTAGTCCCCGGGTTCGACCTCGGTGACCCCGGCGCCGACGGACTCCACCACGCCCGCGGCCTCGTGGCCGAGCAGGAAGGGGTACTCGTCGTTGATCCCGCCCTCGCGGTAGTGCAGGTCGGTGTGGCAGACCCCGCACGCCTGGACTTGGACGACCGCTTCCCCCGGACCGGGATCGGGGACGACGATGGTGGTCAGCTCGACCGGGGCGCCCTTCGCGCGTGAGATCACACCCTGGACCGTTTGAGACATGAGAGCACTTCCTGAACCTCGTGGCCGGCGGCACCGGAGGGCACCGTCTCCGTTCACCCTGCCCCACCCTCCGCGCACGTGTCCAACATGTGGAACGTTTGGGATTCAGTAGCGGGAGTCATCAATCGGATGGCTCTCTCCGAGCAGCTTCACGAAGGCCCGCGTGGCGGCGGACGGACGCGCGGCCCCGGGCAGGGCCAGGGCCACCCGCCACCGCGTCGGCCCCGGAACCGCGACGCTTCTGAGTCCCTCCGCCTGGGGCTTTCGGGTCACCGGCCGGGGGACCACCGCCACTCCCATGCCGCGACGTACCAGGTCCAGCAGCGTGTACACGTCGTTGACCTGGAGGGCGACGCGCCGGGCGATCCCGAAGTCCGCGAACGCCCGGTCCGCGCAGTCGCGGGCGCCCCACCCCGGATGCAGGTCGACGTATTCCTCCTCGCCCAGGGCCGAGGGGATCGCCCCCTCGGGCACGAGGCGGTCGGCGGCGGTCAGCAGCATGAGCGGCTCCTCGGTGATCCGCAGCAGCCGCACGTCCCCGCCCGCGTCGAGAGGGCCGGCCACCAGCGCGGCGTCGATCCTGCCCGTGCCCACGAGTTCGAGCAGTTGCCCGGTGGCGGCCTGCTGGAGGTTGATCGCCACGTTGGGGTGGCGCTCCCGGTACTCGTGCAGCAGGGGTGCGGCCTCCACCACGCCCATACACTGCTCGGTGCCCAGGGACAGGGCACCGCGTACCCGGTGGTCGTCGGTGACCAGTTCCCGCAGGCGCTCGGTCGCGGCCAGGATGCGCTGGGCCTCGGCCAGGAGCACGTGCCCGGTGGGGGTCGGATAGACCCGGCGGGTGGTGCGCAGCAGCAGTTGCGCGTCCAGGTCGCGTTCCAGGGCGCGGATCGACGCGGACAGGCCGGACTGGGTGATGCCGAGGTATTCAGCGGCCCGGGTGAAGTGCTCCTCCTCGCAGACCGCCACGAAATGCCTCAGATGTCGTAGCTCCACGTCGCGCAGCCTAGCCGTACGGGTGCGCCCGGGTGTGCGCCCGTGCGGGCCCGTAGCCGTCGGACCCCCTTCGCTCCGGGCCCGGAGCCCGGCCTATTCCCTGAGGAAGTCCGTCAGGGCCGCGGTCAGCTGCGCGGGGGCGTCCAGCTGGACGAGGTGACCCGCTCCCTCGATCGGACCGGTGATCAGCCCGGGGATCATCGCGGCCAACTCACGGGTGCGCTCCGGCGGGATCCACGAGTCCCGCTCCCCCCAGGCCAGCAGCACCGGTAGCTCCAGACTCGGGTACAGGCTCTGTATCTCGTCGGTGTGCGCCTGGTCGGCCTGCTCGATCTGCCGGTAGAACGCCGCCTGCCCCTCCGCCCCGGTCCACGGCTCCACCAACCGGTCCAGGACCTCCGGCCCCAGCCCCGTTGCGCTGGCCGAACTCACGTACTCGGCCACCAGGGCCCGGTGCAGCGCGGGAGGCAGCTGCTCGAAGACCTCGGTGTGCTCGCCCACCAGCCGGAAGAACGGCGAACCCCACGGGGCCAGCGCCACCGGGGAGACCAGTGCCAACCGGGAGTAGACGGCCCGGTGCAGCAGGTGCGCGCGCAGCGCCACCGCCCCGCCGAAGTCATGCGCGACAATCCTCGGGCTCTCCAAGCCCCAGTGCCTGAGCAGCTCGGCGAACACCTTCCCCTGCACGGCCAGGGACACCCGCTGCCCCGAACGCATCTCCGAGGTCCCGTAGCCGGGCATGTCCCAGAAGTACACCCGGTACCGGGGCGCCAGTGCGGCGGCCACGTCCCGCCACAAGTACGACGAGAACGGGGTGCCGTGCAGCAGAACCACGGGCTCTCCGGAGCCGACGGCGCCCCAGCGCACCGCCCCGGCACTCGACGCGAACACCTCGGTCGGTCCCTGCACGCCCATGTCCGTCCCCTTCGTCTCCGCCCCGCGGCCCCCCTTCGAGGCCGGGGCCGAGGCGATTTTAGCCGCGGGGTCCGACAGAGCCCGGACATCCCACGAGTTTGTTGACCATGGGGCACAGTCAGTTTCCGCCCTTCCCCCCTCCGTGACGCTTCTATGTCAAGTGGCGGGCTGAAGAGAGACCTCAGCCCGCCCTCTCACCACTTGATCAGCGACCATCGCCCGATACACCACATCCGCCAAATGCCGCTTCAAAGCCCGATACGCACCCTTGGTGCCCTTGGCCTCCTCCCGGGAACGCACGAACTCCCGAGCCGGCTCACCCAACCGGACCTGAACCACCCCGATCGAGTGCAACGCCCGGTTCACCTGCCGGTTCCCACCCCGGTGCAACCGATGCCGATCCCGCCCCGAGGAAAACACCGGAATCGGCGCGCTCCCCGCCCACCGCGCCATCTTCGCCGAGGTCGCAAACCGCGACACATCCCCCACCTGCGAGAGCAACACCGCAGCCCAGACCACACCCACACCACGAATCCCCAACAAGTTCGGCGCCAACGGCTCCACCAGCTCCTTGAGACGCCGCTCCACCTCAACAACACGCACGAACAGGGTGTGGATCTCCTCCAGCTGCTCCAGCAGCACCCACCGCGCCACCTCGTCCAGCTCGGCCCCCTCCACCAGAGCACGCACCCGACCCACCTTGGCCCGGGTTTTCAACGCCCCTTGCCCAGGCGGTGGTCCAACTCGATGTGCACCGCCGCCAGCACCCGGTTGGTCAGGGCCACACGCTGATCGGTCAGATTCTGGCGCAGGCCCACCAGCGCACGCACCTGCCGCACCTGCGGGTCGATCCGGTGGCGGGCCAGGTCAGGGGTGGCCAGGGCCGCACGCGCGATGGCCACCGCGTCGATCACGTCGGACTTGGCGCCCACCGGCCCGCTCAGCTTGCGGTGGGCGGCCATGGCGCGCGGCGGCACCCACACCACTTCCTGGCCCGCTCCCAGCAGGGCGTCAGCGATGGCCCGGCCCAGCCCGGGGCCGCCCTCGATGGCCCACAGCACCGGGCCGTTTCCGGCCAGGGCGCGGATCCAGGTCAAGAGCTGGCCCAGGGCCTCGGGGCCCGTCTGGACCTTCTTGGCCCTGCCCAGGCGGGTGCCGTCCTGGGCCAGCGCGACGGCTTGGTGCATGTCCTTGTGCGGGTCGATACCCACTGTCACCATGGTGGTGTCCTGCTTCCTCTTGGTCAGGAACGGGACGACTACCAGGGCCCTGGCCCGGGGGACAGATCTACTGTGAGTTATCGGCTGCACAGGCTTCTATAAGGTCACTCCCGCGGCCAGGGCCTTGGCCTGCGAGCGCTGGTGGACAGGTCACGACAAGGTCCACGTGGGACAGATCTTGCTTGAGTCACCCCAGCCCCGCTGTCGGGCGGCTCCCGTCGAAACCCTCCCGACACCCACCATGGTGGACCAGTAGATCTTGCTACCAGAAGCGAAATCGGCGCCGAAATTGCTTCTGGTAGCAAGATCACGGAGGGGAAGGGGATTTGGGGGTAACGGGAGTGTGCTGGGAACGGTTTTTGGGGTATCCCTTATTGTGCGCTTTCCGGGCTGGCTCCACTACTGGAACTGCTGGAGCTGCTGTGTCTGCTGGGACTGCTGGGTCTGCCGGAGCTGGCGGAGTCGCCGGAGCTGGCGGGTTCGGGGGCTGCCCATCGAAGGTGAGGGATTGTCGGCGCGGTGTGCGGGAGAACCCTTCGACCTGGGTCTTGATTCCTTCTTTCGGGTGCCCGAGGGTGGTCTCCCGGGCGTCGCTGGACGAGATCTCAGCGCGTTTTCCCACCGAATGCGGAACGGGCCGCGGATGTTGCCGGGGCCCGTTCCGCATTCGGTTTCACCAAAGTTTTTCGGAGGCCTTCTCAGGAGACCTTCTCGGCCTGCCCGACACTCGTGCTCCCGGGTTCCCGGGGCGGGGTCAGGCGGCCGGTCCGGTGCAGCCACCAGTCAGCGGGCAGGGTGCCCAGGGGAGGGATGGACGCGGCCAGCGCCACCAGTGTCGGCCACACGCCCCAGCGCAGCTGGTAGGCGGCGGCCAGGGCCACCAGTACGTACACGATGAAGGCTCCGCCGTGCAGCGGGCCGAAGATCTGCACGCCCAGCTCACTGCCGTTGCCGAGGTACTTGAAGTACATGCCGACAAGGAGCCCGGCCCAGGTGAAGGCCTCGAAGACGGCCACCACTCGGAAGGTTCGGGCGGTCAGGGTCGTGATGCTCAACGCGGTTCCTCGTGCTCGTCATCGCGGTCGGGGAGGGTCCCGGGGGTCGTTCCGCGGGCCGCATCCAGGCTAGACGCACTTTCTGGCGTGCTGACTTCGGGTCCCGACTGGCTCGGCGGGGTGCGGCTCCCGTCGGTGTCGGATACCGCGTATGCCCGGCCCGGGTGTACGTGGAGGTGACAACCGCCTCACCCCGAACAGGTTTCGAGTCTGTTCTTCATGGGTGTCGGTGTGGTTTCCGGTGGTGGTGAGACTGGTGCTTCCGTTCTCATGAATCGGTGCTGAACTGGACAAATGCCGTCGCTCTGTGTGCTGTTCGACTGGCCGCGAGTGAGGTGCGGTCCGGCCTCGATTTCAGTCCATGTGACCCAGGTCTCCCTCTGGCTCCGGTTGACATCCCGCCGTGACCCGCCGGAGACTTGCCGCGGACTTCTTAGGTAAGGATTGCCTAATTAAGGCAAGCTTTGCCTTACTTTTTGCAGCTCAGTACGGCTAGGGGGAACCACAGATGAGGCGGGAGAAGCGGTTGAACGGGATCGACGGTGCCGTCGCCGTGGTCACCGGAGCGGCCAGCGGTGTCGGCCGCGCGGTCGTCACCGACCTCGCCGAGCACGGGGCCCTGATCGCCGCCGTCGACATCGACCCCGACGGGCTCGCCGAGACCGTCCGCGCTCTGGAGGACAACGGACACAAAGCCCGCGCCTTCACCACGGACGTCACCGACACCGCCGCGGTCGAAACGCTCTTCGACCAGGTCGAGGTGCTCCTCGGGCCGGTCGCCGTCGTGGTCAGCGCCGCCGGGGCCCTCGCCACCGGTCCCGTCGTCGACTGTGCCGACCGGGACTGGCACCGGATGATCGCGGTCAACGCCACCGGAGTCTTCGCCGTCGGCCGTGCGGCCGCCCGCCGTATGGGACCCCGCGGCCGCGGCACCCTGGTCACCGTCGCCTCCAACGCCGCGGGCGTGCCCCGATCCGGCATGGCCGCCTACGCCGCCTCCAAGGCCGCCGCCGTCGCCCTCACCAAGTCCCTCGGCCTCGAACTGGCACCCCTGGGCGTTCGCTGCAACGTCGTCTCGCCCGGCTCCACCGACACCCCGATGCTCCGCACCATGACCGCCAACCCCCAAACCCTGGTCGCGGGCGACCCCGCACACTTCAAGGTCGGCATCCCCCTGGGCAGACTCGGCCAGCCCGAGGACGTGGCCGCGGCCGTGCGCTTCCTCGCCTCCGACGCCGCCCGCCACATCACCATGCACGAGCTCTACGTGGACGGCGGCGCCACCCTGCGCTGACCCCATCGCCCCCACACGCCCACACCACCGACGCTTGCACCCGCCCAGCAACCCGTGACGCCCGGTTCCCAGCCCCACCCGGCTTCGGTTCCGCCCCGCTCCGCGGCCCCACACACCGCCTCGACCTCCACTCCCCGTACACCTCCACCACCGCAGTCGCCCCCCTGCCCGGCGGTTCCCACCCGGCCGCCCTCCCACGTGCCTGACACAGAAAGGCCACACCCATGCCCGAACAGCGCACCGCCGCCCCCGCGGCCACGGCGGGCGAACTCCTGGCGGAGTACCGGCCAGGGGACTCGTTCTTCTCCACCGCCACGCGAGCCCTCCACGGGACGGGGGCCCTGACCACCCTGGACCGGCTCGACGCCATCCCCGCCGCCCTCGCCGAGGCGGGCGACGGAGCGCTCGCCATGGGCGCCGTCCCCTTCGATCCGGCCCAACCCGCCCACCTGGTCGTCCCCGAGACGGTTCGTCGGTCGCCCTCCCCGGTCAGGGCCGCCAGGAGCGAGCACAGGTGGAGCCCGCTCGGCGGACAGTGGACGCTCACCCCCGTCCCCGCGCCCGACGCGCACGTCGCCGCCGTCGAACGCGCGGTCAAACTCATGGCCGAGGACACCGAGCTGCGCAAGGTCGTCCTCGCCCGCTGCCTCAAGGTGGAGAGCGACCAGGACGTGGACGTGGCCACCGTCCTGGCCAACCTGCTCTGGCGCGACCCCACCGCCTTCGTCTTCGCCGCCGATTTGCCCGAACGCGGCTCCGGCACCCGCTCGCTGCTCGGCGCCAGCCCCGAACTCCTCATCGCCAAGCGCGGCCGCCACGTGCTCTCCAACCCCCTGGCCGGGTCCGCGCCGCGCAGCGCCGACCCCACCAAGGACCAGCGCCGCGCCGTCGGCCTGCTCACCTCCGCCAAGGACCGCCACGAACACTCCGTGGTGGTGGAGGCGGTCACCGAGGCGTTGCGCCCGCACTGCCGCAGCCTCTCCGTCCCCGCTGAACCCGAGCTGATCAAGACCGCCACCATGTGGCACCTGTCCACCCGGGTGACCGGCGAACTCACCGACCCCGACGTGCCCGCCCACCGGCTCGCCGCTGACCTGCACCCCACCCCCGCTGTGTGCGGCACACCCACCGGGCGGGCCTTCGACACCATCGGCGGCCTCGAACCCTTCGACCGCGGCTTCTACACCGGGGCCGTCGGCTACACCGACGCCGCCGGGGACGGTGAGTGGGTGGTCACCATCCGCTGCGCCGACGTCGCCGGACGCGCCCTGGAGCTGTACGCGGGCGGCGGGGTCATGCCCGAGTCCGACCCCGACTCCGAACTCGCCGAGACCTCGGCCAAGCTGCGCACCCTCCTGCTCGCCCTCGGCGTGGACGGGGCCGCCTGACCATGACCTCCCACCCGCGCGGCGACGCGAACCCCGCCCCGAACCCCCGGACGATCTCCGAGGGCGACTGGACCCCCTGGCCCGAGGACTTCGCCGACACCTACCGCGAGGCCGGGTACTGGACCGGCGAGACCTTCCCCGACTTCCTGCGCGAGCGCGCCACCCGCTTCGCCGGGAACACCGCCGTCGTGGACGGCGCCACCCGCTGGACCTACGCCGAACTCGACCGGCGGGCCGACTCCCTGGCCACCGGCCTGGCCCGGCTGGGCGTGGCCGAGGGCGACCGGGTCGTGGTGCACCTGCCCAACACCGCGGCGCTGTTCGAGGTGGTCTTCGCGCTGTTCCGGCTGGGCGCCCTGCCGGTCTACTCGCTGCCCGCCCACCGTCGCAGCGAACTCCTGCACCTGGCCGCCACCGCCGAGGCGGTCGCCCTGGTCACCTCCGACGTCCACGCCGGGTTCGACTGCCGCCCGATGGCCGCCGAGGTGCGCGCCCAGGTCTTCGGCCTCCAACACGTGGTCGTGGCCGGAGACCCCGGAGAGCCCTCCGACGGCCTGACCGCCCTGGCCGAGCTGCGCGCCGAACCGGACCCGGCCGTCCTGGCCGCCCCCGACCCCGGCGCCGTGGCGTTCTTCCAGCTCTCCGGCGGCACCACCGGCCTGCCCAAACTCATCCCCAGGACCCACGACGACTACCTGTACTCGGTGCGGGCCAGCGCCGACATCTGCGGACTGGACACCGACACCGTCTACCTGGGCGTCCTACCGGTCACCCACAACTTCCCGATGAGTTCGCCCGGGTTCCTCGGCGTGCTGCACGCTGGCGGCACGGTCGTCCTGGCCCCGGACCCCAGCCCGGCCACCGCCCTGGCGCTGGTCGAGAGCGAGCGCGTCACCGTCACCGCCGTGGTCCCGCCGGTGGCCATGCTCTGGCTGGACGCCGTAGAGCACGGATCCCAGGCCGCCCGGGACCTGTCGTCCCTGCGCATGCTCCAGGTCGGCGGCGCCACCTTCCCCGAGGAGGCGGCCCGCCGGGTCACCCCGGTCCTGGGCTGCACCCTCCAGCAGGTCTTCGGCATGGCCGAGGGGCTGGTCAACTACACCCGCGACGGCGATCCCGCCGAGGTGGTCACCGCCACCCAGGGCCGCCCGATCAGCGACCACGACGAGATCCTCATCGTCGACGACCAGGACCGCCCGGTCCCCGAAGGCGAACCCGGCCACCTGCTGACCCGCGGGCCCTACACGATCCGCGGCTACTACAGGGCGCCCGAACACAACGCCACCGCCTTCACCGCCGACGGCTTCTACCGCACCGGCGACATCGTGCGCCGCCACCCCGGCGGCAACCTCGTGGTCTCCGGGCGGGCCAAGGACCAGATCAACCGCGGCGGGGAGAAGATCGGCGCCGAAGAGGTCGAGAACCACATCCTCGCCCACCCGGCCGTACACGACGCCTCCGTCGTCGCCGTCCCGGACGCCTACCTGGGTGAGCGCACCCACGCCCACGTCATCGCCCGCGGCCAGGCACCCACCCGCGGCGAACTCCTCGCCTTCCTGCGCGAGCGCGGACTCGCCGCCTACAAGATCCCCGACCGCGTCAGCTTCGTGGACTCCTTCCCGGCCACCGCCGTCGGCAAGACCTCCAAGCGCGAGCTGCGCGGCGCCACCGACCCGTCCGGAGACCAGTGATGGCCCTGCCCACCATCGACCCCTACCCGCTGCCCACCGCCGAGGAGCTGCCCGAGAACCGGGCGAACTGGACCGCGGACGCCGACCGGGCGGTGCTGCTCGTCCACGACATGCAGCGCTACTTCCTGCGCCCCTACACCGAGGGCGCCCAGCCGGTGACCGCCGTGACCGCCAACATCGCCGCCCTGCGAAGCGCATGCCACGCCGCGGGGGTCCCGGTCGTGTACACGGCCAAGCCCGGTGACATGACCCCGCAGCAGCGGGGCCTGGAACGCGACTTCTGGGGCGGCGGCATGAAGGCCGTCGCCGAGCACACCGGCATCACCGACGCCCTGGCCCCCGAGGGCGAGGACGTGCTGCTCACCAAGTGGCGCTACAGCGCCTTCGCCCAGACCGACCTGGCCGAACGCATGGCCGCCCAGGGCCGCGACCAGATCATCGTCACCGGTGTGTACGCGCACGTCGGCTGTCAGCTCACGGCGGCCGACGCGTTCATGCGCGACATCCAGCCCTTCCTGGTCGCTGACGCCGTCGCGGACTTCAGCGCCGAGCACCACCGCTCCGCCCTGGTCTACGCCGCCGGGCGCTGCGCCTCCGTGATCACCGCCGACCAGGCCCTGACCGCCCTGCGGGAGGCCCCCGCCCGCGCCGGGGCCTGAGGTGACCGTGAACGACCACCAGCGAGAAGGAACAACCGTGGCCTCCACTGACCACCCGCCCCTCGTCCACGACCTGGTCGGGGTGGGTTTCGGCCCCTCCAACCTGGGGCTGGCCATCGCTTTGGCCGAACGCCGCGACCAGGGCCAGGAACCCCCGCTGTCCGCCGTCTTCCTGGAGAAGCAGCGAACCTTCGGCTGGCACCGGGGCATGCTCATCGACGACGCCACCATGCAGGTCTCCTTCCTCAAGGACCTGGTCACCACCCGCAACCCGGCCAGCGACTTCAGCTTCCTGTCGTTCCTGCACCACGTGGGGCGGCTGCACGACTTCATCAACCACAAGACCCTGTTCCCGCTGCGCCAGGAGTTCCACGACTACCTGTCCTGGTGCGCCGGGCGCGTCGCCGACCAGGTGCGCTACGGCCACGAGGTCGTCGGGGTCCACCCGGTGTACACGGGTGAGCGCGTCACCCATCTGGACGTGGTCGCCGAGAACGTCGCGGGGGAGCGGGTCGTGCTGCGCGCCCGCAACGCGGTCTTCGGCCCCGGGCTGCGCCCGCGCATGCCCGAGGGTGTGGAGCAGTCCGCCCGGGTGTGGCACAACGAGTACCTGCTCACCCGGCTGGGCGAGCTCCCCCCCAAGGCCGACCCGCGCTCCTTCGTGGTCGTGGGGGCGGGGCAGAGCGCGGCGGAGGTGGCCGACCACCTGCACCAGCGCTTCCCGCGCGCCCGGATCCACGCGGTGCTGTCCCGGTACGGCTACAGCCCTTCCGACGACAGCCCCTTCGCCAACCGCATCTTCGACCCCGAGGCGGTGGACGCTTTCCACACGGCACCGCAGGAGGTCAAGGACCAGCTCACCGGCTACCACCGCAACACCAACTACTCGGTGGTGGACCCGGATCTGATCGGTGAGCTCTACCGGCGCCACTACGCCGAGAAGGTCCACGGTGACCAGCGCCTGCACCTGCACAACACCTCGCGGGTGGCCGGGCTCAGCGAGAGCGCCGAGGGTGTGGCGGTGGTCGTGGAGGACCTGGTCACCGGTAAGCAGACCCCGGTCCCCGCCAACTACGTGGTGTTCGCGACCGGCTATCACCCGGCCGACGCCCGTCCGCTGCTGGGCGACCTGGCCGACCGGGTGGTCACCACCCCCGAGGGGCGCCCGGTCGTGGAACGCGACTATCGGGTGGTCACCGACGACACCCTGACCTGCGGTCTGTACCTGCAGGGCGGCACCGAGCACAGCCACGGGGTGTCGGCCTCCCTGCTGTCCAACATCGCGACCCGCGTCGCGGAGATCATCGACTCCGTCGCCACCCGCGCCGGAGCCCCCGCCGAAGAGAGGGCCTGACCCGTGACCCAGGAGACCGACAGCACGACCGGCACGGAGTTCACGGTGGAGCGCGTGCTCGCCGAGGCCGCGCACATCCTCGCTGAACCGGCCGAGGACATCGATCCCGCCGAGAACCTCTTCGACCGGGGCATGGACTCGGTCCGGATGATGAGCCTCATGGAGCGGTGGCGGGCCGCCGGGGCCGAGGTCGAGTTCGCCGACCTCGCCGAAGAGCCCACCATCCAGGCCTGGGTCACCCTCCTCAACCGCTGATCCGGTCACCCCTCGCCCTCCCCTGCGTCTTCCCCTGCGTCCTCCCCACCTCCGCCCCGCTTCGACCCGCGTACTTCTCCGAGGAGCCCGATCCCATGGCTGACATCCACGACACCCGTTTGGGCCTGACCGGCGCCCAGGCAGGCGTCTGGTACGCCCAACAGACGGCACCGGACAGCCCGGTGTTCAACGTCGGCCAGTACACCGACATCCCGGCCGACCTGGACACCGACCGCTTCGCGGCGGCGGTGCGCACGGTGGTCGCCGAGAGCGACGCCCTGCGCACCCGCGTGGTGACAGACGGGGACCGGATCGGGCAGTTCGTGGGGGACGGGGTTCCCCGGGAACTGGAGGTCGTCGACCTCACCGGCACCGGCGACGGCGAGGTCGACGGGGGAGACGGCGAGGAGGGCGTGGTCGAGCGTGCCCTGGCCTGGATGCGCGCCGACCGCGAACGCCCGGTGGACCCCACCCGCGAACCGCTGTACCGGTACGCGCTGCTGCGGGTGGGGCCACAGCGCTGGTTCTGGTTCCAGCGCTTCCACCACATCGCCGTGGACGCCTACGCCATCACGATGATGGCCCGCCGCGTCGCCGACGTGTACACCCGCCTGGGCCGGGGCGAGGAGATCCCGGCCAGCAAGTTCGGCGCCCTCACCGACCTGGTCGCCGACCAGGAGGCCTACGCCGCCTCCGACCGCTGCGCCCGGGACCGCGCCTACTGGAACGAGCTGCTCGCCGACCGTCCCGAACCCGCGCTGCTCTCCTCGGCCCCACCCGCACCGCACGCCTCCTTCCTGCGGGTCCGCACCACCGTGGGACCCGAGGTCGCCGAAGGCCTCGACATCCTGGCCAAGGCCGCTGGCGCGACCTGGGCCGACGCCCTGGTCGGTGCCTTCGCCGCCTACACCCACCGCCTCACCGGAGCCGACGATCTCCTCCTCGGATCTCCGTCCATGGGCCGGGTCGGCTCCGTTGGCCTGCGCACCCCCGCGATGGTCGTCAACGTGCTGCCGCTGCGCCTGCGCGTCACCTCGGCCCACACCGTGTCCGAGGTGATCGCGCACACCGCCGCCGCCCAGCGCGAACTGCGCACCCATCAGCGCTACCGTTCCGAACAGCTGCGCCGAGACCTCTCCGCCGTCGGCGACCGGTTCGGGCTCTACGGACCCGAGATCAACGTCAAGCTCTTCGACTACACCTTCACCTTCGACGGTGTCCCCTCCACCACCACCAACCTCTCCGAGGGGCCGGTCGACGACATCGCCGTGTCCGTCTACCGGCCCGCCGCCGGCGGCCTGGTCCTGGAAGCCAACGCCAACGACGCCCGCTACGACCGGCGCGGCGCCCGCGCCCGCCTGGACGGCTTCGCGCACTTCCTCACCGGCTTCGCCGGCGCCACCGCGTCGACCACGGTGGCCGCCCTGGACACCACCGACCCGACCGGTGCCCCGCTGGTCACCCCCGCGGCGGCCCAGGAACCGCTCACCGTCCCCGAACTCCTTTCCCGGGCTGCCACCGCGGAGCCCGACGCCACCGCGCTCGTGCACGGTGACACCCACCTGACCAGGGCCGAGTTCGCCGACCGGGTCGACCGCCTCGCCCACCTGCTGCGCGACGCCACCGTCGGCCCCGGCGACGTGGTCGCCCTCGCCCTGCCCCGCTCCGTCGAACTGGTCGTCGCCCTCTTCGCGGTCCTGCGCGCGGGCGCCGCCTACGTCCCCCTGGACCCCGACCACCCCGCCGACCGGATCGGGCACGTCCTCGACGACGCCCGCCCCACCCTCGTCCTGGCCGACTCCACCACCTCGCACCGCCTCCCCGAGACCGCCGAGGCCCGCCTGCTGGAACTCGACACCGACGAGGTCCGCGCCGCCCTGGCCCAGCAGAGCGGCGGCGCGCTCCCCGCCCCCGACCCCCGCTCGGCCGCCTACCTCATCTACACCTCCGGCTCCACCGGAAAGCCCAAGGGTGTGGTGATCGAACACCGCTCTCTGGCCGCCCTGGCCGCCACCCAGCGCGCCCACCTTGGCCAGTACCTGCCCGAGCGGGCGAGGATCGGTCACACCGGCTCGTTCACCTTCGACGCCTCCTGGGACACCCTCCTGGGCCTGGTCCACGGCCGCGAACTCCACCTGCTCGACTCCGACCTGCTCTTCGACCACGCCCGCCTGGCCGCGCACGCGGCCGAGCACCGCCTCGACCACCTGGACTTCACCCCCACCTACCTCCAGGGCCTGCTCGACTCCGGCGAACTCCACCACCCGCCCGCCCTGATCACCTTCGGCGGCGAGGCCTGCCCCCAGCGCCTGTGGGACCGGCTGCGCGCCCTGCCCGGCACCCGCGCCCTCAACTTCTACGGGCCCACCGAGAACACCGTGGACGCCCTGGTCTGCGACGTGCGCGACAGCGATGAGAGCGCCATCGGCCGCCCCGTCGCGGGTGTGCGCGCCCACATCCTGGACGCCGCCCTGCGCCCGGTCCCGGCCGGCGTGCCCGGCGACCTGTACCTGTCCGGCGAGCAGCTCGCCCGCGGGTACGCGGGCCGCCCCGACCTGACCGCCGAACGCTTCGTGGCCGACCCCTACGGCCCGCCCGGCACCCGCATGTACCGCACCGGCGACCGCGCCCTGCTCCGCGAGGACGGCAACGTCGCCTACCTGGGCCGCGCCGACGGCCAGGTCCAGGTCCGCGGCTACCGGATCGAGCCCGGCGAGGTCGACGCGGTGGCCCGTACCCACCCCCGGGTGGGTCAGTGCGCCACCGTGGTCCGCCGCACCCCGGCCGGAGCCGCCCAACTCGTCGCCTACGTGGTCGCGGGCGCGACGGAGCCGTCCGGCGCGGAAGGCTCCGCGGAGTCGGCCGGGCAAGCCGCGGAACTCACCGAGGAGGAGGTGCGCGACCACCTCTGCGCGCGACTGCCCGACTACATGGTGCCCACCCGCGTGGTGACCCTGGACCGGTTGCCGCTCAACTCCAGCGGCAAGGTCGACACCCGCGTCCTGCCCGAACCCGCCGCCCTGCCCTCCGGCGCCGGTGCGACCGAGCCCGGGACCCCCGCCGAGCACGCCCTCCTGGGCATCCTGCGCGATGTCCTGGGTACCGACCTCGGCCCGCACGACGACTTCTTCCGCCTCGGCGGCGACAGCATCCTCGCCATCCAGGCGGTCAACCGCGCCCGTTCCGCCGGACTGGCCCTGGCCGTGCGCGATGTGTTCGAGGCGCCCACCGCCGCCGGACTCGCCATCCGCGCGGGCACCGCCGTCAACACCCCGCGCGTGCCCGACAACCCGGTCGGCGAGGTCGAGCCCACCGCCGTCACCGCCGAACTCCTCGCCGAGGGCGGGCCCCGCCCCCGCTTCACCCAGTCCCAGGTGCTGTGGACCCCGGCCGGGATCACCCAGGACGTCCTCACCGCCGCCCTGCGGGCCGTCGTCGCCCACCACGGAGCCCTGCGCCTGCGCCTGCGCGAGGGCCGGATGGACGTCCTGCCCGCCAGGGGACTACGCGGCTTCGACCCTCTCACCCGGGTGGACGCCGCCGGGCTGACCGAAGACGCCCTGACCGACCTGGTCCAGCGGGAGGCGGCCCGCGCCCACACCCGCATCGACCTCACCGAGGGCCGCCCGCTCACCGCTGTGTGGTTCGACAGCGGCCCCGACCGCATGGGACAACTCCTGATCCAGGTCCACCACCTGGCCGTGGACGGTGTGTCCTGGCGGGTCATCGGCCCCGACCTCGCCGACGCCGTCGCCGCCCTGAGCGCGGGCCGCGCCGTCCAGCTGCCCGGCGCGGGCACATCCTTGCGCCGCTGGACCACCCTGCTCCAGGAGGAGGCCCGCCACCCCGGCCGCATCGCCGAGCTCGACCACTGGACCGAGCAGACCGACCCGGCCCGCCACCGCCGCCTGGGCGCCCGCGACCTGGACCCCGACCACGACGTGGTCGCCGCCCGCCGCAGTCTGGAACTCGAACTCGACCCCGAGCTCACCCACCAGGTCCTCACCGGCATCGGCGCCACCTACCGCGTCGGCGCCGAGGAGGTCCTCCTGGCCGCCCTCACCCTCGCAACCGACCAGCGACTCCTGGTCGAACTCGAAGGCCACGGCCGCCGCGACCTGCTCACCGCATCCGCGGACCTGGCCCGCACGGTCGGCTGGCTGACCACCTCCCACCCGGTCGCGCTCACCCCCGGCGCCGACCCCGTCCGCACTCTCAAGCGGGTCAAGGAGACCCTGCGCGCCACCCCCGGGCACGGCCTCGGCTACGGCCTCCTGCGCCAGCTCAACCCCGAGACCGCGCCCCGGCTCACCGGCCGCGCCCGACCCGACGTCCTCTTCAACTACCTCGGCCGCTTCGGCGCCCCCGCCGCCCAGCCCTGGGAGTCGGCCCCCGCCACCACCCGGGTCATGCTCGGCGAGGACCCCGACCAGCCCCTCACCCACGGCCTGGAGATCGGCGCCATCGCCCACGAGGGCCCCGGCGGCCCCCGCCTGCACCTGACCCTGCGCTGGGCGCCCGGCGTCCACGACCACCACGGCATCCGCGCTCTGGCCGATGACCTCACCGCCGCCCTGCGCGCCCTGGCCGAAGCAGCCGCCGACCCCGGCCCGCACACCCTCACCCCCTCCGACCTGCCCCTCCTCGAACTCGAACCCTCCCGGATCGAGCAGGTCGAGCGCGCCTGGGCGGACACTTCCGGTGACCCCGCGGCCCGCGTGGCCGAACTCTGGCCCGCCACCGCGCTCCAGTCGGGCCTGGTCTTCCACAGCCTCTACAGCTCCGGCCACGACGCCTACACGGCCCAGTCAGCCGTGCGGGTCGACGGCGCCCTCGACTCCGAGCGCCTGCGCCGTGCCGCCGCGCTCCTGCTGGAGCACCACCCCAGCCTGCGCGCGGGTTTCCACACCGAGGGCGAGGGCCTGATCCAGTTTGTCCCGGCCGCCCTCGAACCCCGCTGGCGCGGTGTCGACCTGTCCGAGCACCCCGACCCGCACGCCGCTCTCGAACAGCTGCGCGCCGAGGAGCTCGCCACCCCCTTCGACCTCGCCCACCCGCCGCTGCTGCGCTTCACCCTGGTGCGGCTGACCCCCGCCCGGCACGTGCTGGTCACCACCGACCACCACACCCTCCTGGACGGCTGGTCCACGCCCCTGTTCCTGCGCGAGCTCTTCGACCGCTACGCGCGGCCGGACACCCCCGCGCCCAGCACGCACTTTCGTGACTACCTCGCCTGGCTGGCCGACCGCGACACCGGCGCCGCCGACCACGCCTGGTCCACCGAACTCGCCGACCTGAGCGGTCCCACCCTGCTCGCCCCCGAAGCACCCGCCCACGGCGGCCGCGAACAGCAGGTCGTCACCGCCGCCCTCACCCCGGAGGAGACCGACCGGGCGGCGGCCACCGCCCGGGCCCTCGGCGTCACCACCAACACCCTCGTCCAGGCGGCCTGGGCCCTGGTCCTGGGTACGGCCACCGGACGCACCGACGTCGTCTTCGGCGCCACCGTCTCCGGCCGCCCCGCCGACCTGCCCGGCGTGGAGTCCACCCTGGGCCTGTTCATCAACACCGTGCCGGTCCGCGTGCGCACCGCCCCCGGCACCCCGCTCGCCGAACTGCTCACCGACCTCCAGCGCCGCCAGGCCGCCCTCTCCGAGCACCACCACACCGGCCTGACCCGCACCCAGGAACTGTCCGGGTACGCGCCGCTCTTCGACACCCTCCTGGTGTTCGAGAACTTCCCGGCACGCGACGCCCTGGCCGACCACGACCACGCCGGGGTCCGCCTCACCGACGTCCAGGTCGAGGACGCCACCCACTACCCGGTCTCCCTGAACGTCTTCCCCGGCCAGAGCCTGGGCCTGCGCCTGTGCCACCGCCCCGACGCCGTCGGCACCGAGCAGGCCGAGGCGCTCCTGGACCGCCTGCGCGCAACCATCAACCAGATCGCCGACCACCCCGAGCGGCCGGTCGCCGAGATCGCCACCACCACCCCGACCGAACGCGACCAGCTGATCGAGGGCTTCAACCGCACCGAGACCGCCATCACCGCGGCCCGTCCCTGCGACGCCCTCGCCACCTGGGCCGCCTGGGCCCCCGACACCACGGCCGTGGTCGACACCGAGGGCGAGCACACCTACGCCGAACTCGACGTGTGGGTGGAGGAGATCGCGGCTCTCCTGCGCGCGAACCGGGTGCACCCCGGCCAGGTCGTGGGCGTGGCGGTGCCGCGTTCGGTGGACATGCTGGCGTCGCTGCTGGCGGTCCAGCGGGTGGGTGGCGTGTACCTGCCGCTGGACCCGGAGTTCCCGGCCGACCGGTTGGCGTACATGCTCGCCGATTCCGGTGCGGTCCTCGTTCTCACCGGCGGGGGAGTGGAGGCCCCCGCCGGTGTCAGTACCCCTGTGCTGGACCTGTCCGTCCTGGGCCCCGAGTGCTCTGAGGGCTCCGCGGTGGCCCCGGCCACCGAGCAGGGTTCAGGCAGCGCGGCCACGGCGGTGAGACCGGTCGGCGCTGACTCGGTGGCCTACATCCTGTACACCTCGGGGTCGACCGGGAAGCCCAAGGGTGTGGTGATCAGCCACCGCAACCTGGCCAACTTCCTCACCGACATGGGTCAGCGCTTCCCGCTTTCGCAGGGTGAGCGGTGGTTGGCGGTGACCACGGTCAGTTTCGACATCTCCGCCCTGGAGCTGTACCTTCCGTTGCTGTCCGGCGCGACGGTGGTCCTCGCGGACAAGGACACCGTCCGCGACCCCCGCCTGCTCGGCGAACTGGCCGCCGCTTCCGGTGCCACGATCATGCAGGCCACCCCGTCGCTGTGGCGCTCCCTCACCGAACACGATCCGGCCGCCCTCGCTCCGCTCCGCGTCCTGGTGGGCGGGGAGGCCGTGCAACCGCCCCTGGCCGCCCTGCTCGCCGAACACTCCCGGGGCGCACACAACGTCTACGGGCCCACCGAGACCACCATCTGGTCCACCACCATCCCCCTGGACACCACCGGTCCCGTCACCATCGGCCGCCCCGTGGCCAACACCCGGGTGTACGTACTGGACACCGCCCTGCGACCCGCCCCCGTGGGTGTTCCCGGCGACCTGTACATCGCCGGTGAGGGGGTCGGGCTCGGCTACCACCAGCGGTTCGACCTCACCGCGGAACGTTTCGTCGCCGACCCCTTCGGCCCGCCGGGGTCCCGGATGTACCGCACCGGCGACCTGGCCCGCTGGCGTACGGACGGCACCCTGGACTTCCTGGGCCGGGCCGACTTCCAGGTCAAGGTGCGCGGTTTCCGGATCGAACTCGGCGAGATCGAGACCGCCCTGCTGTCCGCCCCGGGCACAGCCCAGGCCGTGGTCACCGCCCGCGAGGACGCGTCCGGCAACGCCTGGCTCGCCGCGCACGTGGTCCCCACCGCCCCGGACCTGACGGCTGCCGACCTTCGGGCCCATGTGGCGGCCCAGCTGCCCGAGTACATGGTCCCCTCGGCCTTCGTCCTTATGGACGCCCTCCCGCTCACCGCCAACGGCAAGGTCGACCGCAAGGCCCTCCCCGACCCCGGTGCCCCCGTCCAGCAGGGCAGGGCGCCCGCCACCGCCCGGGAGGAGATCCTCTGCGCAATCCTCGCCGACATCCTGGGCAGGCAGGAGGTCGGACCGGACGAGGACTTCTTCGCCCTGGGCGGGCACTCCCTGCTCGCCACCCGTGTGGTGGCCCGGGTCCGTGCCCTCCTCGGCGCGGACGTGGGCGTGCGCGACCTGTTCGAAGCCCCCACCGCGGCCGCCCTCGCCCGACGCACCGAGCACACCACCTCTACCCGGCCCAGCATCACCCCGCGCGCCACGGACCAGCCGCGCCGGCTGTCCCACGCCCAGCACCGACTATGGCTCGTCGACCGGCTCCACGAGTCCGGCGGAGCCTACAACGTGCCCCTCGCGGTGCGTGTCGCCGATTCTCTGGACCCCGACACCCTGAGCGCCGCCTTCGCCGACCTGGTCGGACGCCACGAAGTACTGCGCACCGTCATCCGCGTCGACCCCGACCGGCCCGGCACCCCCGTCCCGCACCTACTGGACGCCGACCCCGGCGACCCCTCGGCTCTGGTCGACGTGGCGGCGGAGCACATCAGCGAGCCTGTGGACACCGCGCTCGCCCGCATCACCGCCCAGCCCTTCGACCTCGCCGAACGCCCGCCCCTGCGGGTCCGCCTGCTCACCGGTCCCGGTCCCGGTTGTGTCCTGCTGATCGTCCTGCACCACATCGTCGCCGACGAGTGGTCCTTCGGGCCGCTCCTGAGCGACCTGGACACCGCCTACCGGGCCCGCGCCGCGGGCCGCGCCCCCGACTGGGCACCGCTGCCGCTCCAGTACGCCGACTACGCCGCCTCCCGCGCGGACTGGCTCGGCGCCGCAGAGGACCCGCAAAGCCCGCTCAGCCAGCGGCTCGACCACTGGCGCCGCAGCCTGGACGGGCTCCCCGACGAACTCGCCCTGCCCACCGACCGCCCCCGGCCCGCCGTCCCCTCGCACACCGGCGGCCTCGCCCAGACCCCCGTCGACCCCGAACTCCACGCGGCCCTGCGCGACCTGGCCGCCGAGCACGGCGTCACCGTCTTCATGGTGGTCCAGGCTGCCGTCGCCACCCTCCTGCACCGCCTCGGCGCGGGCGAGGACATCCCCCTGGGCAGCCCGGTCGCCGACCGCGCCGACGAGGGCCTCCAGGACGCGGTCGGGTTCTTCCTCAACACCCTGGTCCTGCGCCTGGACCTGTCCGGACGGCCGACCTTCGCCGAACTCCTCGCCCGGGTGCGCGAGGTCGACCTGTCGGGCTTCGCCAACGCCGACGCCCCCTTCGACACCGTGGTCGAGGCGCTGCGTCCGGAGCGCTCGGTCAGCCGCCACCCGCTGTTCCAGACGATGGTGTCCTACCAGCGCAGGCCCGAGGGCGCCGACCAGCTCTTCGGCTCGACCACCCACCTGGTCGAGACCCCGCTGGACACGGCCAAGTTCGACCTGGAGTTCGCCTACATCGAGGACCCGCGGCAGGGAACCCGGCTGGCGCTCAACCACTCCGCGGACCTGTTCGACGCCTCAACGGCCCAGATGATGGCCGACCGCCTCGTGCGGCTGCTGAGCCGGGTCGCGGCCGCCCCCGAGCAGTCCGTCGGCGCGATCGACGTGCTCGGCGACAGCGAACGCGACCAGCTGATCGAGGGCTTCAACCGCACCGAAACCGCCATTACCGCGGCCCGTCCCTGCGACGCCCTCGCCGACTGGGCCGGGCGCACCCCCGGGGCGATCGCGGTCGAGGACGGCTCGGGAACCCACACCTACGCCGCCGTTCTCGAACGGGTGGCGCAGATCGCGGGCCTGCTCCGGCAGCGGGGCGTCGAACCCGGCCAGACGGTCGCGGTGGCGATGCCGCGTTCGGTGGACATGCTGGCCTCGATGCTCGCCGTGCAGCGGGTGGGTGGCGTGTACCTGCCGCTGGACCCGGAGTTCCCGGATGACCGGTTGGCGTACATGCTCGCCGATTCCGGTGCGGTCCTCGTTCTCACCGGCGGGGGAGTGGAGGCCCCCGCCGGTGTCACCACCCCGGCCCTGGACCTGGACGGAGCACGCCCCGAGGCCCTGCCCGAGATAACGTCCGCTGCCCAGGGGCTGGACGGTGTCCCCGCGCACGCTGATTCGGTGGCGTACATCCTGTACACCTCGGGGTCGACCGGGAAGCCCAAGGGTGTGGTGATCAGTCACCGCAACCTGGCCAACTTCCTCACCGACATGGGTCAGCGCTTCCCGCTCGGCCCGGGGGAGCGCTGGCTGGCGGTGACCACGGTCAGCTTCGACATCTCCGCCCTGGAGCTGTACCTTCCGTTGCTGTCCGGCGCGACGGTGGTCCTCGCCGACAAGGACACCGTCCGCGACGGGGTGGCCCTCGCCGACCTGCTGGAAGGCGGCCGGATCGGGATCATGCAGGCCACCCCCACCCTGTGGCGGATGCTCCTGGAGACCAAGCCCGAGGTCCTGCGCGGTCTTCGCGTGCTGGTCGGCGGCGAGGCCCTGCCGCAGGCGTTGGCCGACGACCTTGCCGTGCACGCTCCGCAGGTCACCAACGTCTACGGGCCCACCGAGACCACCATCTGGTCCACCACATCCCCGGTGCGCACGGAGGAGCCGGTCTCCATCGGCCGTCCCATGGCCAACACCCGGGTGTACGTGCTGGACGCCGACCTGCAGCCGGTCCCGGCCGGGGTCCCCGGCGACCTGTACATCGCCGGTGAGGGGGTCGGGCTCGGCTACCACCAGCGGTTCGGCCTCACCGCGGAACGTTTCGTCGCCGACCCGTACGCGCCCCCGGACCGGCCGGGATCCCGGATGTACCGCACCGGCGACCTGGCCCGCTGGAAGCCCGACGGCACCGTGGACTTCCTGGGCCGGGCCGACTTCCAGGTCAAGGTGCGCGGTTTCCGGATCGAACTCGGCGAGATCGAGACGGTCCTCGCCCGCCTCGACGGCGTCGCCCAGGCCGTGGTCACCGCCCAGGAGGGAGCGGACGGCCACCACCGCCTCGTCGCCTATCTCACCGCCACGGAGGCCGTACCCGAAGCGGCCGACCTGCGGGCCGCGCTCTCCGCGCAGCTGCCCGGCTACATGGTCCCCTCCGCCTTCGTCCCGCTGGACTCCTGGCCGCTCACCGCCAACGGCAAGGTCGACCGCAAGGCGCTGCCCGACCCGGCGGCCACCGCCGGCGACCGCCCCGCCGGACGGGCTCCGGCCACCGAGGCCGAACGCGCCCTGTGCGCGGTGTACGCGGACGTCCTCGGCCTGGAGGAGGTGGGAGCCGACGAGGACTTCTTCGCCCTGGGCGGCGACAGCGTGCTCACCCTGCGCCTGGTCGGCGGAGCCCGCCAGGCCGGGTGGACCGTCACCGGCCGCCAGGTCTTCCGCCACCCCGTGGTCGCCGACCTGGCCGCCGTGGCCGAGCCCGCCTCCCCACCAGAAACCGAACCCGCCGCCCCGGAGGAACCCTTGATCTCCCTGGCCCCCGGCCAGCTCGACCAGCTCGAATCGATGTGGAGGAAGCGGCGATGACCCAGCACACCACCCCCGCACCCGAAACACCCGCTTCCGGTGCCCGCCCCACGCCCGCCCCCGGAGCCATCGCCGACGTCCTGCCGCTCAGCCCGCTCCAGGAGGGGCTGCTGTTCCACCACGCCCTCGCCGGGAGCGAAGGCGATGTGTACGGCATCCAGCTGCGCGCGGAACTCCTCGGCCGGGTCGATCCGGGGCGCCTGCGCCGGGCCGCTGCCGCGCTGCTCGGCCGACACCCCAACCTGCGCGCGGGCTTCCTGCACGAGGAGCTCGACCAACCGGTCCAGTTCGTGCCCGCCGACACCGACCTCGACTGGACCCAGACCGACCTGGGTACCGGCCCCGCGCACCAGGCGGACCCGGAGCAGGCCGAGGAGCGGGTGGCCGAGCGGGAGTTCATGAAGGGGTTCGACCTGTCGGCACCGCCGCTCATCCGCTTCCACGCCCTCACCACCAGCCCCAGCCGTACCGTCCTGGTGGTCACCGCCCACCACGTGCTGCTCGACGGCTGGTCGCTGCCCATCCTCGTCCGGGACCTCCTGCGCCTGTACGAGGTGAACGGCGACGGCGCGGCCCTGCCCGCCGCCCCGCGTTACCGCGACCACCTGGCCTGGCTCAACGGCCGCGACCACGCGTCGGCACGCGAGGCGTGGGCCGCGGCCCTGGAAACCCTCCCCGAACCCACCCTGCTCGCCCCCGCCGCCAGCGGCCCGGATCACGCCCCGGCCTGTGTCGAGTCCGCTCTCGGGGCCGCTGCCAGCAAGCGGCTCCGCGCCCTCGCAGCCGAAACCGGGGTCACCGTCAACACCGTCCTCCAGGTCACCTGGGCGCTGACGCTCGCCGCGCGCACCGGCCGGGACGACGTCGTCTTCGGCCAGCCCGTCTCCGGGCGCCCGCCCGAGCTCCCCGGGTCCCAGGACGCCATCGGACTGTTCACCAACACCCTCCCGGTCCGGATCGCCCCCGACCCCGCCGAGCCCCTCGCGGACCTGCTCACCCGGGTACGCCTGGACCAGGCGGACCTCCTGGACCACCAGTGGACCGGTCTGGCCGAGGTGCAGCGCGCCGCTGGGCGCGGAACCCTCTTCGACACCCTCCTGGTCGTCGAGAACTACCCGCTCGACGAGGCCGCCGCCCGGGCCGACCACGCCGGTGTCCGCGCCGGGGACATCCGGGTCCGCGACGCCACCCACTACCCGGCCACGCTCACGGTCCTACCGGACGAGGGCCCGGACCGCAGCACCCTGCTGCGCCTGGACCACCTGCCCGGAGCGGTGCCCGAGCCCGCCGCCCGCCAGCTGCTCGACCTGTTCGAGCACCTGCTCGCCCAGGTCTGCGCCGACCCCCGCCGCACCCCGCGCGAGCTCGACCTGCTCACCCCGGATCAGCGCGCGGAACTCTCCCGGCACAACTCCACCGCCCACGCCACCGCCCACAGCACCATCACCGCGCAGCTCGCTGCCGCCGAACGGGCCCACCCGGACCGGACCGCCGTCGTCGCCGAGGACCGCGAACTCACCTACCGGCAGCTGCACCGCGACGCCGCCCGCCTCGCCCGCCTGCTCAGCGAACACGGAGTCGGCCCCGACAGCGCCGTCGCAGTGGCCCTACCACGCGGAACGGATCTGGTCACCGCGCTGGTGGCGGCCGTGCGCAGCGGCGGCGTGTACCTGCCGCTCGACCTGGACCACCCGCCCGCGCGGCTGGCCGACATGGCCGAGCGCTCCGGGGCGCTTGTCGTGGTCACCACCTCGGCACAGCGGGAGGCCCTCGCCGACCTGCCCGCCGACATCGTTCGGATCGAACTCGACGACCCGGCCACCCGGGCCCGCCTGACCGGACTCACGCCCCTGCCGTGGGCGCGGCCGCACCCCGAACAGCTCGCCTACACCCTGTTCACCTCCGGCTCCACCGGCCGCCCCAAGGGCGTGGGGATCTCCCACCG
Source organism: Nocardiopsis exhalans (assembly GCF_024134545.1). Classification (GTDB taxonomy): domain Bacteria; phylum Actinomycetota; class Actinomycetes; order Streptosporangiales; family Streptosporangiaceae; genus Nocardiopsis; species Nocardiopsis exhalans. Next base: position 4,118,333 of record NZ_CP099837.1, on the reverse strand, counting down.
CGCCATCGCCAACCGCGTCGAGTGGACCCAGCACGCCTACCGGCTCACCCCCCAGGACCGGGTCGCGCAGAAGACCCCGGTCGGCTTCGACGTCTCGGTGTGGGAGTTCCTCTGGCCACTGGCGGTCGGCGCGGCCGTCGTCCCGGCCCGCCCGGACGGTCACCGGGACCCCGCCTACCTGGTCGAGTTCCTCATCGCGCGGAACGTGACGGTCTGCCACTTCGTCCCGGCGGTGCTCCGCCTGTTCCTCGACGAACTCCCCCCGGCGGCCGCGCCATCGGGTCATCCGTCCGGTCTCCGTCTGGTCATCGCCAGCGGGGAGGCGCTCAGCGGCGACCTCGCCCGCGCCTTCGCCGCCGCCCTGCCCACCACCGCCCTGGAGAACCTCTACGGTCCCACCGAGGCGGCCATCGACGTCACCTCCCACCCGGCCGCGACCCCGGGGCAACCGGCCGCGGAGGCCGTCCCCGACCCGGGCGGCTCGGTCCCCATCGGACTCCCGGTCCCAAACACCACCCTGCACGTCCTGGACCACGCTCTGCGTCCGGTCCCGCCCGAAGCGGTCGGCGAGCTCTACCTCGGCGGGGTCCAGCTCGCGCGCGGCTACGTCGGCCGCCCCGACCTCACCGCGTCCCGATTCGTCGCCGACCCCACCGGTCAGCCCGGTGAGCGCCTCTACCGCACCGGCGACCTCGTCCGCCGCCGGGCCGACGGCGCCCTCGTCTACCTCGGCCGCTCCGACGACCAGGTCAAGATCAACGGGGTGCGGGTCGAGCCCGGCGAGGCCGAAGCGGTCCTGCGCGCCCTGGACGGTGTCGCCGACGCCGCCGTCGCCGTCCGCACCGCAGGCGGTACCACCGCCCTGGCCGGATACGTCGTCCCCGCGCCGGGCCGCACCCCGGACCCGGACCACCTGCGCGCCCGACTGGCTTCGGCACTGCCCCAGGCCCTGGTCCCCGCCACCCTCACGGTCCTGGACCGCCTGCCCCTGAGCGTCAACGGCAAGGTCGACCGCAAGGCCCTGCCCGCACCCGTACCCGCCACCGCGTCCGGCCGAGCCCCGGCCACCGAAGCGGAACTCACCCTGTGCTCCGCCGTCGCCGACCTCCTCGGACTGCCCGGCGACCAGGTCCGGGCCGACGCCGACTTCTTCTCCCTGGGCGGGGACAGCGTCACCTCCATCCGACTGGTCGGCCGCGCCCGCGCCGCGGGGCTGGAGCTCACCGTGCGCGACGTGTTCACCCACCGCACCCCCGAGCGCCTCGCCGCACACGCCGCGGACCGGACCGAGCCCGCTTCGGCACCGCCGGGCCCCCACCCGCCCGCCGCGGCGCAGACCGGATCCGCCGATCCCGCACCCGCGGCGGGGGAGGAGTTCACGGACCTGCTCGACGCGGGCGAGATGGACCAGCTCCACCAGCTCTGGAACACCCAGGACTGAATCCCGGGGAACCCGCGGAGCGGGTGCGCCCCGCCCCGGCCCCACCCGGACCTCCACACCAGTACCGACAAGAAGAGGACACCCATGAACGCCAGCGCCGAGGGCCCGGGCGACATCCAGGACGTGCTCCCCCTCGCCACCCTCCAGGAAGGGCTGCTGTTCCACTCCGTCAAGGACGAACAGCACCTGGACGTCTACACCGTCCAGAACGTCTTCGAGTTCACCCGCCGGGTCGACGCCGCCGCTCTGCACGCCGCCGCGCAGACCCTCCTGCGCCGCCACCCCGCCCTGCGTGCCGGGTTCATGCACGAAGGCGTCGAACGCCCCGTCCAGTTCATCCCGCGCGAGGTCCCGGCGGCCTGGCACGAGACGGATCTGACCGACCTGCCGCCCGCCGAGGCCCGGCGCCGCTTCGAACACATCCGCGTCGGCCAGCGCGAACGCCGCTTCGACCTCGCCCGGCCGCCGCTCATCCGGCACGTTCTCGTCCACCTGCCCGAAGAGCGCGACGTCCTCATCCTGACCTTCCACCACATCGTCATGGACGGCTGGTCCGGCGAGCTCTACAACGCCGAGCTCATGGACCTGTACCTGCGCGGCGGCGACGACACCGGCCTGCCCGCGCCCCGCCCCTACCGCGACTACCTGGTGTGGCTGTCCCGGCAGGACCACCAGCGCTCCGTCGAGGCCTGGCGCGCCGCCCTCGACGGTGTGGAGCAGGGCACCCTGGTCTCGGCCGCCGACGCCGGAGACACCACGATCATGCCCCGGACCGTGGACGGGACCGTCGCCCCCGACCTGGTCGGCCGCCTCACCGCGCTGGCCCGAGAGGCCGGGGTCACCCCCAACACGCTCTTCCTCGCCGCCTGGGGGCTGGTCCTGCGCTCCCACACCGGCGGCGACGACATCGTCTTCGGCAGCACCGTCGCCGGGCGCCCGCCCGAGATCGACGGGGTGGACTCGATCGTCGGCGTCTTCTTCAACACCGTGCCGGTCCGGGTGCGGGTCCGCCCCGCCGAGACCGTCCGCGAGCTCCTCGTCCGCCTCCAGGGCGAACAGGCCGACCTGCTCGCGCACCACCACGTCAGCCTCGCCGACATCCAGGGCGCGGTCGGCGGGCAGCGGCTCTTCGACTCGCTCTACGTGCAGCGCAACATCCCTCGCGACGACGAGCGCTACCAGAGCGTGCGCGAGCGGACCGGCCTGGAATCGGTCACCGGTAACGACGCCACCCACTACCCGCTGACCTTCGTCGCCCAGCCCGGCGAGGAGCTGCGCCTCAGCCTCGCCTACCGCACCGACGTGGTCACAGCACAGGTCGCACAGGACCTCTACGACCGGGTGGTGCGCCTGCTCGAACAGATCGCCGCGCAGCCCGACGCCCCCGTGGCCGACCTGAACCCGCTCTCCGCGCGCACCGCGAGCGCCGCCCTCACCCTGGGGGAGGGTGTTCGGCGCGAACTGCCCGAGACCACCCTCGCCGCGGTCTTCGAGGAGTCCGCCCGCCGCGACCCCGCGCGCACCGCCCTGGTCACCCGCGACGAGAGCCTCACCTTCGCCGAGCTCGACGAGCGGGCCGAACGCCTGGCCCGGCTGCTGGGCGGTCTCGGCGTGGGCCCCGAGGTCCGGGTCGCCATCGCCCTGCACCGCTCCGCCGACTGGGTGGTGACCCTGTTCGCGGTCCTCAAACTGGGCGCCGCCTACGTTCCCCTGGACCTGGAGCACCCGGCGGCCCGGCTCGGGAACATGCTCGCCGACTCCGGCCCCCTGGTCACCGTCACCACCACCCGAGCGGCCCAGAACCTGCCGGGGGAGGACGCGACCGGGCGGAGCACCGGCGGACACCGCCTCTACCTGGACGACCCGCACACCCTCGACGCCCTCGCGGGGGCCGACCTCTCCCAGCCCCGGACCCCGGCCGCGCGCCGGCCAGACCACCTCGCCTACGTCATCTTCACCTCGGGTTCCACCGGTCGGCCCAAGGGCGTGGAGATCCCCTACCACGGCCTGGTGAACATGCTGGTCAACCACCGCACGGAGATCTTCGACCCGGTGGTCCGGGCCCAGGGCGGACGGGTGATGAGGGTGGCGCACACCGTGTCCTTCTCCTTCGACATGTCCTGGGAGGAACTCCTGTGGCTGATCGACGGCCACGAAGTGCACCTCATGGACGAGGAACTGCGCCGCGACTCCGCCGCCCTGGTCGCCTACTGCGCCACCCAGGACATCGACGTCGTCAACGTGACCCCGTCCTACTGCGGACAGCTCATCGAGGACGGCCTCCTGGGAACACCGGGGCAGGAGACAGCGGACCAGGACTCAGCCCGCGGCTCCGGAGCCGCGTCCGCTCCTGTCCCCGGCGCGCACCGGCCGCCGCTGGTCCTGCTCGGCGGCGAGGCGGTCAGCGCCACCGTCTGGGACACCCTGCGCGAGGCCGACAACGTGCTCGGCTACAACCTGTACGGACCCACCGAGTACACGATCAACACCCTCGGCGGCGGCACCGGTGACAGCCCGACCCCCACGGTGGGGCGGCCCATCGCCAACACCGACGTGCACGTGCTCGACTCGGCCCTGCGCCCGGTCGCCCCCGGCGTTCCGGGCGAGTTGTACGTGAGCGGCGTCGGACTGGCCCGCGGCTACACGGGCCGCGCCGACCTGACCGCCGAGAGGTTCGTCGCCGACCCCTACGGCCCGCCCGGGTCCCGCATGTACCGGACCGGCGACCTGGTCCGCTGGGACGCCAACGGCCTCATCGACTACCTGGGCCGCGCCGACGACCAGGTCAAGATCCGCGGTGTGCGCATCGAACCCGGCGAGGTGGTGGCCGCCCTGGAGGAGTACCCGGACGTCGCCCAGGCCGCGGTGGTCGTGCGCGAGGACACCCCCGGCCTCAAACGCCTGGTCGCCTACCTGGTCCCCGCCGCGGGCGCCGACATCGACACCGACTCCCTGCGCCGCGGTCTCCAGCGCGATCTCCCTGACGCCATGGCGCCCTCCGCCCTGGCCGTCCTGGACCGGCTGCCGCTCACCGTCAACGGCAAACTCGACGCCTCCGCACTGCCCGCCCCCGCCCACCAGGGCACCACCGGCCGCCCGCCCCGCGACGACGCCGACCGCGCCCTGTGCGCCGACTTCGCCGCCGTGCTCGGCCTGACAGCGCAGGCCGAAGGCCCCGACCAGGCACTCCCCCTCACCATCGACGACGACTTCTTCGACCTGGGCGGCCACTCCCTGCTGGCCATGCGCCTGGTCGGCCGGATCCGTAAGCGCACCGGCCAGCGCCTGCGCGCGGGCGACCTCATCGCCGCGCCCACCGTCGCCCGGCTGCGCGACTACCTGGACTCCCCGCGCCGCGAGGACCTGCTCGCCCCGGTCCTGCGCCTGCGTGCGGGGGGACGCGGGAAGCCGTTGTTCTGCTTCCACCCGGCGAGCGGTTTCAGCTGGTCCTACGCGGGCCTTTCGCCCCACCTGGACAAGGAGCGGCCCATCGTCGGCATCCAGTTCCCGGGCCTGCGCGAGGACGAACTGCCCCCCACCATGGAGGAACTCGTCGAGCGCTACGCCCGTCTGGTGCGCACCGTCCAGCCCGACGGCCCCTACCACCTGCTGGGCTGGTCCTTCGGCGGACAGATCGCGCACTGCCTGGCCACCCTCCTGCAGTCCGAGGGGGAGCGGGTGGCCTTCCTCGGCATGCTCGACACCTACCCCACCGACTCCGAGCCCGTCCTGCGGGCGGGCGGGGCCATGCCTGACGCCGAGGCCGAACAGGAGGCGCTGGACTTCCTGCTCTCCAGCTCCCAGCGCGACCTGCCCTCCTGGCTGAGTAAGCCCTACAAGCGCGAGGAGGTCGTCGAGTTCATGCGCGACAGCGACGGGGTCTGGGCCGACTTCGACACCGCCACCATCGAGCGCGTGATCCGGGCGCGCATGTACACCAACGAGGTCATGTACCGCACCGGATACCGGGCCTTCGAAGGTGACCTGTACTTCTTCTCCGCCACTGCCGAGCGCGATCCGAACTCGGGCATCACCGCCGAACTGTGGAAGGAGCACGTCCGCGGACAGGTGCTCGACACCCCCGTCGACCACCACCACAACGACATGACCGGTCCGGCCGCTCTGGCGGTGATCGGCCCCGTTCTCGACCGCGTCCTGCGCGGGGACCGCGGCTGAGGCCGGGCCGGGAAAGCCCGCCGCCCGTCACGACCGTTCTCCGACCCCCGATGGAGGAGTCACCATGGCCGCTCCCTTCGACGACATCGAAGGCAGCTTCCTCGTCCTGGTCAACGACGAGGACCAGCACTCGCTGTGGCCCGGGTTCGCCCGGGTCCCCGCCGGCTGGACCCCCGTCCACGGCCCCGTCTCCCGGGACGGGGCGCTGGACTTCGTCAACACGCACTGGAGCGACCTGCGCCCCCGCAGTCTGCGCGAGGCCACGGTCTGAACCAGGCGTTCCCCGGTCTGCCGGGGGGAGGGCGAGGCTGGTGGGCCGAGCCAGGGGCGCACACGGCCGTGCTCGATGCGGATTTGTCGAAACGGCAAAAAATCTTGTGCTGTTCCGTGCTTCACGAAAACCTCGGTCCCGCCCTGCCCTGCCCTGCCCCGCCCGCCCCCGTACACGGGACGGGCGAGGGGCGGCGGCCCGACCACGGTCCCGCCCTCCCGCGGGCGGCTCCGACCGACCGGACACACCGGATCGCACCAGAAGAGGACTCCCGTGAGGACGCCTGAGCACGACGACGCCCACCATGGATTCGACGAAGACGGCGAGGCCGCCGCACGTCCTCCTCTGCCCCCGTGGGCGGGGCCGGATCCCGACCTGTCCTTTCTCGCCCCGGCCCGGGAACTCGTCGACTGGCGCCTGGCCCTGGCCTACGAGGCCGCGGCGGAGACGGGCACGCTGGACGTCCTGCCCGGGACCCCCTCGGAGCTGGCCGCCCGGTGCGGGCTGCACGAGGGCGCCCTGCGCGCCGTGCTCAGGGAATTGGCGGTCTGGGGGATCGTGACCGAGGACACCGCCGGACGCTACCGCGAAGGGCCGCAGGCGCCCGCCGCACCGGACGACGCCGTGCTCCTGCGCCACGCGGCGACGATCCGCCGCTGGGCCGCCCTGATCCGCCCCAGGCTCGAGGAGCGCACGTATCTGCCCGAGGGCCTGACCGGTCGACCACTCGCCCCCAAGCCCACCGTGCCCAACCTGCTGGCCGTCAACGCCCGCCGTCTCACCCGGACCGTCGTCGACGTCTGCCTGGAGCGGTTCCCCGACGCCGAAAGCGTCCTCGACCTCGGCGGTGGACACGGCGAGCACGCACTGGAGTTCGCCCGGCGCGGATTGAAGGCGACCGTGCAGGACCTTCCCGCGCTGATCGCCCTGGCGGAAGGGGACGAACGCCTACGGGACGCCGGTGTCGAACTGTTCGCGGGCGACCTGCACGCAAGCCTCCCTGAGGGGCCCTACGACCTGGTGTTCTGCTCCACCGTGACCAACATGTTCGACGGCCCCGCCAACGAGTCCCTGTACCGCCGGCTCCGGTCGGTCATCGCTCCCGGGGGAGGTCTCGCCATCGTCAGCTACATGGGGGACCGTGACCAGGTCACCGCGGCGTTCGGGCTGCAGATGCTGGCCTGGACCGACAGCGGGGACGCCCACGGTGTCGCGGACTACGAACAGTGGTTGGAGCGGGCCGGGTACGACCGCGTCTCGGTGCGCCACCTGGAGCGTCCCCCGCAGTCGGTCGTCCTCGCCCGGCGCTGAAAGGGCCGGGGCGGCCCGGGGCGCGGCTGCCCCGGCCGTCCCGGTGTGCTCGGCGCCCGCGTCCTGGGCGGGGCGCGCTCCGCGGCCGGGGTCGGTGCGAACCCCCTGACCTGCCTTGCTTCGCCCCGCACCGGTGTCCCGGTACACGAAGGGATCCCGTGCGTTGCACAGGGCCGCGTGCACGGCGGCGACACGGGCGGGTGGGCGAGGCAAGCCTCACCTAAGAAAAAGTCGACCCCGGGTTCCCATGGGGGATAAGGCAAGGCTAGCCTTAGTGATGCTTCGTGTTCCTCCCCGTTCACAGGGACATGAGGCCCCATGACCCATGCCTCGGGTAGGCCCCGCGCCAGCCCGGCAGCCCCTGAACCCGACCCCGCTCCCACGAAAGCGAACACCGTGACCCAGCTGACGACCCACCTCCGGGGCGGCGCCCTCACCGCCAGCGGCCTCGCCCTGCTCCTCGCCCTCACCGCATGCGGCGATGACTCCTCCGCCAACGAGGCTGGAGCGGCCGAGGAGACCACCACGGTCGAGACCGACTACGGCCCCGTCGAGGTCCCGGTCGACCCCGAGCGCATCGTCGCCCTGGAGTTCGGCAACGAGGTCGTCGTCGAAGCCGGAATCACGCCTGTTGGCGTCATCGACCCGAACCCCAGCCTCTACACCCCCGAGCAGCTGAGCGTCCTCGAGGAGGCCACGGTCGTCCAGGAGATGAGCCTGGAGCTCAACATCGAGGCCATCGCCTCCACCGACCCCGACCTCATCATCGGCGGGGTGCGCGAGATCAGCCACGGCGACTACGAGAAGCACTTCGAGGACCTCTCGCAGATCGCCCCCACGGTCCTGTTCGACTTCGACGGCGCCGGTCCCGAACTGCGTGACATGAGCATCCAGCTCGCGGAGGCCATCGGCAACGCCGAGGGCGCCGAGGCCGAGAGGGACCGCTACCAGGAGCGCGTCGCCGAACTCAGCGAGACCTACTCCGACCAGCTCCAGGACAACACCTTCGCCGTGGTGTTCGGGGTCGACAGCGAGTTCTCCGTCGTCAACACCAACGCCTGGGGCGCCTACATCCTCGACGAGCTCGGTGCCCGGTCCACCGCGGTCGTGGAGGAGGCCGACGGCGACTTCGCCACCCAGCAGTCCTACGAGAACATCGACAAGCTCGAGGAGGCCGACGTCATCTTCTACGAGACCGACGTGTCCTACGAGCCGGACCCCTTCACCGCCGAGCTCCTCGACCAGGGCCTCTGGCAGAGCCTGCCCGCGGTCGAGAACGACCAGGTCCACCCGCTGCGCTACAGCTTCTCCCGCACCTGGGTCCAGGCCAACGACGTCCTCGACCAGGTCGAAGAGGTCCTCCAGGACCTGTGATCCCTCCGGTACCGGCACCGGAGCACCACCCCCGGACCCCCAGGCATCCGTGCCTCGCGACACCAACGAAGGAGTCACCATGACCAACCCCTTCGACGACATCGAAGGCAGCTTCCTCGTCCTGGTCAACGACGAGGACCAGCACTCGCTCTGGCCCGGGTTCGCCCAGGTCCCCCAGGGGTGGACCCCCGTCCACGGCCCCGTCTCCCGTGACGAGGCACTGGACTACGTCAACACGCACTGGACCGACCTGCGCCCGCGCAGCCTGCGCGAGGCGCTCGCCTGACCCGCACCGCCCCGTGTGGTGGATCCCCGCTCGCACCGGGGTTCCACCACGCGCTTTTCCGCACGCCGTCCGCCGCCCCCGGCAGAGCCGCCCGCCCGCGAGCGGACGCGACCAGCACCGTAAGGATGAGGAAGCAGTGACCCACGAACGCATCATCGAGATGTATCCGCTCAAGCGACGTGTGCTGGAGGTCGCCGAGGTCGAGCGGATCACCCCGAGGATGATCCGCGTCCACCTGGAGGGACCCGACTTCGAAGGGCTCCAGAGCGACCACTTCGCCGACCACGTCAAGCTCTGGTTCCCGAATGAGACCGGCGAGCACGTGCTCCCCATCGTCGAGGACGACCGCTGCCTCAACTTCCGCGCCGACGGGGTGGTCTTCCGCGACTACACCGTGCGCGCCCTCGACGCCGAGGCCCAGCGCCTCAGCATCGACTTCGTCGCCCACGACCACGGCCCCGCCGGGCGCTGGGCGATCAACGCCGAACCCGGCCACAAACTCGGCGTGCTCGGCCCCCGCGGCACCGCCTGGATCACCGGCGAGTTCGACTACCACGTGCTCCTGGTCGACGAGACCGCGCTGCCCGCCGCCGCCCGCTACATCGAGGAACTGCCCGCCGACGCCAAGGTGATCGCGTTCTTCGAGGTCGCCGACGCCGAGGAGGAGCAGCGGCTCCGCGCCCCCGCCGACTCTCGCATCACCTGGCTGCACCGGGGCGGGGCGGAGCCCGGCAGCACCGACCTGCTCCTGGAGGCCTTCCGCGCGCTCGAACTGCCCGAGGGCGAGGGCTTCGTCTACGCGGCGGGGGAGGCCGACACCCTCAAGCCCATCCGCCGCCTGCTCAAGGAACGCGGTTTCGTGCGCAACGAGACCTGCGAGGTCGACGGCTACTGGCGCCGTGGCACGAGCAACCTCGACCACCACGAGGACGACGACTAGGGCGTGTCCTGAGCCTGCTCAGGTTCCTGGCACTCCAGACGCCCCGCCGCCGGTCCGCCTCACGAACACGGTCGGTGGGGGCGTCTCCCCCGCGCCCGCGCTGTTCCCAAACCCCGCACACCCCCGTGATCTTGCTACCAGTAGCGAAATCGGCGCCGATTTCGCTACTGGTAGCAAGATCACGGAGAAGAGGGGGCCAAACCCTCCCCGCACCCCCACCACCCACCACCAGCGAAGGACCCCGTGAAACTCTCCCAGCTGATGGTCGACGTCAGCCCCCTGCGCCTGAGCCGTGAGTTCCGCATCGTCTTCGTCGCCCGGCTCGTCTCCATCTTCGGGCTGGGCTTCGCGGCTGTGGCCCTGCCGATGCAGGTCTACCAGCTCACTGGGTCCTCACTGCTGGTGGCCACCGTGCACACCACCTCCGCGGTCAGCGTGCTGGCCGGAACGCTGGTCGGTGGGATGCTCGCCGACCGGGGCGACCGGCGGCGCCTGATCGTCATCGGACGGGCCTCCGCCATCCTCGGCTTCGGTGCCCTGGCCGTCAACACCCTCGTCCCCGACCAGCCCTGGCTGTGGGTGATCTACGCCGTCGCCGCCTTCAACGGCTTCTTCGGCTCCTTCAGCGCCGTGGCGCTTCAGGCGGCCGCACCCGGTTTCGTGCCGCGTGACAAACTCCCCGCCGCCGGGGCGCTGCTCGCCCTCAACGGCGAACTCGGCTCCGTACTGGCACCCGCCCTGGGCGGTGTCATCATCGCGGCGGCCGGGATGGGCGGCAACTACGTCATCACCACGGTCCTGTCCCTCTTCACGACCGTCCTCGTCTGGCGGCTGCCCCGGCTCGAAGCCCCCGAGGAGGCCCGCGCCCAGTCCGTTCTGGCGGCGATGCGCGAGGGGGCGGGGTTCGCCTTCCGGCACCGGGTCGTCGGGCCCCTGCTGCTGCTGGGCCTGGCACAGATGCTGTTCGCCGCACCCCAGGTGCTCATCAACGAGTTCACCGACAAGGTGCTGGGCGGCGGACCGACCATGGTCGGCCTGCTGTACACCGCCCCCGCGGTCGGCGCGCTGATCGGCTCGCTCACCAGCGGCTGGGCCGGCCGCGCCCGCCGCACCGGCTCCCTCCTGCTGGTCGCGGTCGCCCTGTGCGGCCTGACGGTGTTCGGTTTCGGAGCCAGCACCTGGGCGCCGCTGGCCTTCCTGTTCCTGGTCTTCCTCGGCTTCGGCCAGGTGGTGGAGGAGATCCTGCGGTACGCCCTGCTGCAGTCGCACACCCCCGACCGGCTGCGCGGACGGGTCAACTCGGTGTGGACCGCCCAGGCCACCATCGGAGATTCGGCCGGTGCGCTCACCCTCGGTGGGCTGGCGCCGCTCATCGGTGCGGCGGGCGCGCTGATGGCGGGAGGCGCGCTCACCGTCGTCAGCGTCGGCGCCCTCGCGGTGGCCTTCGCCGGACTGCGCACCGCCCAGGTCCTGCGGGAACTGGCCGTTTCACCGGGCCGACCCGATGCCGAGGGGAGCCGGTGAGTAGCCTCCCCCCATGCATGAGGAGATCCGACTGCGGTTCCCCGTTGACGCCGAGGAGCTGTCCCGCCTGCACACCGATGCCTTCGCCCACGAGTTCGCGCTGGTCCCCTGGTCCGAGCGGCTGGAGCGCCACAGTCGCTCCTGGGCGGGGGCCTTCGTGCTGGGACGGCTCGTCGGCTTCGTGCACGCGGTCTGGGACGGGGGCGTGCACGCGTTCGTCCTGGACACCGCGGTGGCTTCGGACATGAGGCACCGGGGCGTGGGCGGGCGGGTGGTCGCCGCGCTGCTGGAGGACCTGCGGGGGCTGGGCATCGAGTGGGTGCACGTCGACTACGAGCCCCACCTCGAAGGGTTCTACCGGAAGGCCTGCGGCTTCGGCCCGACACGGGCGGGCCTGCTCAGGCTTGCCTGAGGCCGTTCCACAGCCGAGCCCCGGGCCGTGAGAACGGTCCCGGGGCTCGAAGAGTGCTGTGGGGGAGGGGCTCAGCTGGTGTGAACTGCTCCCTGGAAGTTGGACTGGAAATCCAGTTCCATCGACCAGGGAGCAGTCCCATGAGAGCGAACAGCTCACTCACCCAGGACCAACGCCACCAAGCGATAGCGTTGTTCGAGCAAGGCAGAGCCGATCACGCGGTAGCGGCCTCTCTCGGGGTCTCGCGATGGGCGGTCCGAAGCCTGTACCGACGGTGGCGGATCCACGGCCCGGGAGCGCTGGTGACCAAACAGGCGAAGAAGTCCTACTCCTTCGAGTTCAAGGTCGAGGCGGTGCGCCGCCTCCTGGCTGGCGAGCCCAAGACCGAGCTGGCCAAGGAACTGGAACTGTCCTCACCCAAGCTGCTGGAATCGTGGGTGCGCACCTATCGCACCCAGGGCTCGGAGGGGCTACGCCCCAAGCAGCGAGGACGCCCGCCCAAGAGCGCACCACCAGAGCCAGCCTCAGAGCTGGAACGACTACGCCGTGAGAACGAGCTCCTGCGCGCCCAGAACGCCTACCTGGGAAAAGTGCGGGCCTTGAGGGAACATCCACCAGAGTGAGGGTTCACGCTGTGGTCGCCCTCAAGGCCGAACACCGATTGGACGTGCTGTTGAAGGTCGCTGGGCTGGCCCGCTCGACGTTCTTCTACCACCAGGCCCGGCTGGAGCACCCTGATGCCCAGGCAGCGCTCAAGGCCCAGATCAGGCGGCTCTTCGATCACAACAAGGGCCGCTACGGGCACCGCCGGATCCATGACCAGCTCCTCAAGAAGGGGTGGCGGGTGGCGAAGAAGACCGTGCTCAAGCTCATGAACCAGCTGGGCCTGGTCTGCCGGGTGCGCCGTAAGAAGCCCTACAGCTCCTACCGGGGCCAGGCGGGCCAGGTGGCGCCGAACCTGCTGGAGCGTGACTTCACCGCGCAGGGGCCGAACCAGAAATGGGTGACCGACGTGAGCGAGTTCGCCGTCGCGGGCCACAAGGTCTACCTGTCACCGGTCATGGACCTGTTCGACCGGCAGATCATCTCCTACACGGCGGGTCTGTCACCGAACCTGGAGTTGACCAACACCTCCTTGCGAGAAGCGTTGAAGACCCTGGCCCCTGGTCAGAGCCCGCTGGTCCACTCCGACCAGGGGTTTCAGTACCAGCATGTGTCCTGGCGGCGTCTGCTCGCCGGGGTCGAGGGCATCCAGTCGATGTCACGCAAGGGCAACTGCCTGGACAACGCGGTGATCGAGAGCTTCTTCGGCCACCTGAAGGAGGAATTCTTCACCCATGCCGAGTTCGAGACCGTCGAGGAGTTCACCGCGGGGTTGGAGGAGTACATCGCCTGGTTCAACCACGAACGCGTCCACAGCTACCTTGAGGGCCTGAGCCCGGTGCAGTACCGAGCTCAGGCCCTGGCGGCCTAACCTTTAGTTAGCCGGTCCAACTATCGGGGACCAGTTCAGTGTGCGGGGCCTTCACCGAGGAGACGAAGGCGTTCCAGCCGTCGGAGGTGAAGGCCAGGTGCCCCAGCCCGGGCTGCTTGGAGTCCCGCACCAGTGTCCTGGACGAAGCCTCAGTAACCTCTACGCAGTCTTTGCCGCCACCGCTGTAGCTGCTCTTCCGCCAACGTTCGGACACGACGTCACTCACCCGTAACTCTCCTCAGCTAGCTTCTCGATCAGCGCCTGGGACTCTGTGGGGTTCAGCGCTGCATCGGAGGTATGCGCGGCACTCACCCTATACCGGGCCAGGTCACCGGGGTCCTCCACGTACACATCACCGAAGAGACCTTCCTGGTAAGCGACAGGGGTGTCTTCTGCGTCAGGGAACTCGAAGAGAGTGAACTGTCCCCATTGGCCCATGTATAGGCCAGCGTCCAATGGGATGATCCGAATGGTAATATTCGGACGTTTTGCCAGTTCAACGAGTTGTTCCAGCTGATCCTTCTGTACCGTTTCCGGCTGAACCCCTCGTCGCAGAGCGATCTCGTCCAGTACCGCGAACACCTGTGGTGGTTCCTTCCGGGCAAGGATTCCCTGGCGTTCCATCCTTGCGGTCACCTGACGCTCGACCTCCTCCGTGGTGGCCTCGGGGACCATGGTGCGGATGACGATCCGCGCATAATCCTCTGTTTGGAACAGACCTGGAAGCTGGCTGGGTGAGTAGATGCCGATTCTGGCCGCGTCGTTCTCCATGACGAAGAAGCTCTCGCCCTGGTACAGATCCCGATAGGCCAACCACCAGCCGCGCTTCCAAGCGTCCTTGCCCAGCTTGAAGAGGGACTCGCGCTCTGGGGAGCGCACCCCGTAAAGCTCAAGCAGCTCATCGAGATCGTCAAGGATCAGACGGCTCTCGCCGCGTTCGATGCGGTACAGCTTCGTCTTGTGCCAGCCCAGCTGCCCGGCGACGTCCTCCGGACTCATCCGTCGCTCGTCGCGAAGACGCTTGAGCTCGCGCAGCAGCCGCTTCCCTCGCACTGACAGGCTGAGCCGCGTCCTCATACTCACTCCACTCGGTGTGTCGTTCGATGTACGTCGGCCCATCTTGCCAGCCCTCAACTTTTGCGTGAACTAAAAATGCGACGAACTATTAAAGATTCCTTGCGCTAACACTCTGTGGTGTTGATGATAGAGGTCAGGCGCACAGCAGGGGCTGGCTTCTCGAACTTCCCTGTCCTGTGCGCCAAACAAAACGGCCCTGGCCGGGTGCGCCTACACCCGGCCAGGACCTGAGCCCACAACCTGTTAGGAGCAGGTGCGGACCTATGTACGAGCGTAGTGCTTACAAGCCTCCCTCCCCGAACCGGCCCGAACCCCATCGCCACCTCGGCCGTTTCCCCCGGCACGCCGTCTCCGTCAAGGAGGTGCGCGACTGGCTGCGGCGGCGGATGAACCTCCGGCCCGCCTCAGCCCGGATACCCGCACCCATCACCGAGGACGCGCTGCTCATTACCAGCGAGATCACCACCAACGCCCTGCTGCACTCGCCCTCGTCGGGCCAGCGCGGGGCGTTCGTCGTCTCGGCGTTCTTCTACACCCACTGCATGCGCGTCTCCATCCGTGGTGGGAGCACCACCCGAACCCGCACACCTCACCTGCGCGTGCTCCCGGCCACGCCCGATGCCGAACACGGTCGGGGACTGCACATCGTCAACGCCCTCGCCAGCACCTGGGGCAGCGAGCACACCCGCAACGGTTCGGCGGTGTTCTTCACCCTCGACTGGGAGTCTCCGGACCCGCTTCCGAAACCCGGTTCCTTCGCTGTGCTCACCAGTCCGTCCCTGGGCCGGGGGTGAGGATGGTCGGCTACAGCGTCTTCCCAAGCCAAGAGATCCAGCAGCTCCGCAAGGAGTTCCCGCACCACCTGATCTACGAACTCCACAACCGAAACGGCAAACCGGTCTTCGTGGCGACACTTCTCCGCCGGAGCTGCCCATGCCCGCCTGACCTCGTCACCGCTCCTACTCCCATGGCTCTGCGCGAGGCCCTCGCTCCCATCCGCTAACAGCAAGGGCCGGGCGGTATCACCCCCGCCTGGCCCACTAAGGCCCTCTATCATGTGATTCGG
This sequence comes from Nocardiopsis exhalans, assembly GCF_024134545.1. Taxonomy (GTDB): domain Bacteria; phylum Actinomycetota; class Actinomycetes; order Streptosporangiales; family Streptosporangiaceae; genus Nocardiopsis; species Nocardiopsis exhalans. Next base: position 4,102,981 of record NZ_CP099837.1, on the reverse strand, counting down.
TGCAGGGCCGAGATCTCGGAGGTCGTGGCTCAAGGCTAGGTTGCGGGAAGATAACGGCCCGCATTCTCGCAGGTCGTTAACTGTGAGCCCCGCGCACGCGGGGATGGACCGGGGTCCGCCAACCCCGGCGCATCCTTGGTGGGTGTGAGCCCCGCGCACGCGGGGATGGACCGGAGTTCTCCGTCCAGCCCGGTCTGGAGCCGGTGTGAGCCCCGCGCAGGCGGGGATGGGCCCGGCAGAAACAGATTGGCAGTCGTAGCAGCCCCGGAACCCCATCGAGGGCGCAAGCCCGGCCTCCTCGGCTCGGCCGGTGAAGGCCCAAGGCCGCCTTGAACCCCGTGATCGGAGTGACCACCGTCCGCGGCCCCGGTCGGCGGTTTTCGATGGCTCTCCGGGGCGCGTTCGTGGCCAGTGCAGCGGGGAGAGCAGCCCTGGAGACCACCGTCCGCAGTTCTCAGCGGGCGTGGAAACCACTAGGCTACTCTTCGTGATAATTCAACTCCCCTCAGTTTTGTCCGGGATGTGTGTGCAGGCGGCCCCCCTCGCTGGAAACGGTTCACGGGTGCGAGGGCGCACTCCCGCGGCCACCGCGCAGGACCAGCGATGAGCGGGTACATGAGGACGGGCTCCCCGCTGATCGCGGAGCGGGGCGCCGACACCTACCTGGCGCGCGCCTTCGAGGTCTGCCGCAGGATCCACGCGGGTGCGGATCATCTCTCTCCGCAGGTCGTCGATTTGCTGCCCGCCCACAAGCGCCCCTACGCGCACGCGCTGGTCGCCTTAGGGCTATGGGCCGATCGGCTGGCCGACGAAGGGGAGGTCTCCGAGCGCGGGCCGGCCCTGGCCCGATTCCGCGCCGACATCCTGACCGCGCTGGCCGACGGACCCAACACACCCGTCCGCCTGCCGCCGGTCCAGCGCGCCATGGTCCACACGGTGCGGGCGTGGGACATGTCCGTGCCGGTGCTGGAGGAGCTTCTCACCACACTCGAACAGGACAGTCGCCGACCGCCCGACTTTCCCGGCTTCGCCGACCTACGGGGCTACATGCGCGGTACGAGCGGCACCGTCGGGGAGTTGCTCGGCACCGTGTTGGAGCCGGTCCGAGAGGACGCCCCGGAACTCATGTCGCTGCTGGGCGAAGTCCTCCAGTACATCGACATCCTCCACGACCTACCCGAGGATCTCGAACAGGGCCGTTGCTACCTGCCCCGCCAGGACCTGGAGCGATTCGGGCTGGACGCGGACGACCTGATCGGTGCGCGCGGCACGAACGCCTATCGGGAACTGATCGCACTACAGGTGCAGCGGGCACGCGGGCTGCTGGCCCAGGGGCAGGAGGTGGTCGATGCGGTGCACCCTTCCAGCCGTCCCTTCCTCGCATCCATGGTGGCCGGACTGCGAACGGGCCTGGACGAGTGCGAGCATCTTCCAGCGGGCCTACCGGGTGCTCCACCGCGAACAGCCGTTCCCGCCCGGTTGTCACAAACCCGAGAGACACCCGTCGGAGCCTTGCCAGCCGTCCCCACGCTGCGGCAACGGCAGTTCCCCGGCCCGTCCCCGGACTCCGGGGACCCTCCCGCCGCGGTCCCCGAGCACGTGGCCGTGATCATGGACGGTAACCGGCGGTGGGCCAAGGCACTCGGGCTGGCTCCGGTGGAGGGGCACTCGGCGGGAGAGGAGGCGATGTATCGTCTGGTGGACGCCGCCGGGGATCTGGGCATCAAGTACGTGACCACCTTCGCCTTCTCCACGGAAAACTGGTCGCGCTCTCCCGAAGAAGTGTCCTCACTGTTCAGGATGTTCGCCCGGGGCGTTCCGGGGGTGGTCGGGCGCCTGCACGCCCGGGGCGTTCGGATGCGCTGGTGCGGCCGCCGCGACAGGGTCGAGGCGGCGCTCCGCGAACGGCTGGAGTGGGCCGAGGAGCTGACGTCGGGTAACAGCGGGGTCACGTTCACGTCCTGCCTGGACTACGGAGGCCGCCAGGAGATGGTGGACGCGCTCAAACGCACGGCGGCCGAGGCGCTCTCGGGGCGGCTGGACCCGACGCGCATGACGGAGTCCGACCTCGCGGAGTACCTCTACGACCCCGAGCTACCCGACGTGGACCTCCTGATCAGAACCGCCGGCGAGCAGCGCACCAGCAACTTCCTGCCCTGGCACACCGCCTACGCCGAGATCGTCTTCGAGGACGCTCTCTGGCCCGACTTCGACCGCTCCCACCTGGTACGCGCCGTCAACTCCTACGCGGGACGGCGCAGGAGCTTCGGCGGCACCCTGAGCGAGGTGAACGTCTGATGCTGCGTGTGGCGGACGTGCACAAGGCCTTCGGGACGAGGCGTGTCCTGCGCGGGGTGAGCCTGCGGGCCGCGCCCGGAGAGCTGGTGGGGGTCGTCGGCGAGAACGGAGCGGGCAAGACCACCCTGCTGCGGATCCTGTCCGGTGAACTCGCGCCCGATTCCGGCCGGGTGCGGGTCGAGGGTCGGATCGGCTACTGTCCCCAGCACCCGGTGACCAACCCGGAGCTGACCGTGGACCAGCATCTGCGCTACTTCGCCGTCGCCTACCGGTTGCGCCGTCTGGACCGGGCTCGCACCCTCATCGACCGACTCGGGTTCGAGCAGTACGGTGCCACCCGGGTCCGGCACCTGAGCGGCGGAACACGGCAGAAGCTCAACCTGGTCCTGTCCCTCATGCACGACCCGGCCGTCCTCTTGCTGGATGAGCCCTACCAGGGCTTCGACTGGGAAACCTACCTGCGGTTCTGGGAGATCTCCGCGGAGCTGCGGGCCCAAGGACGCGCCATCGTGGTCATCTCCCACCTGGCCCACGACGTCGACCGTCTGGACACCCTGTACCAGTTGCGTGCGGGCACGTTCAAGCAGAGCGTCGTCGGGCACGGCCGGTGAACGCCTACCTGGTGGCGACTCGGTACTCGCTGCTGGAGTTGGCCCGCAACCGTCTCGCGGTGGTGGTGCTGGTCTGCCTCGTACCCCTGTTGATCTGGTTGGTCGATTCGGTGGTGACCGGGGAACCCGTCGAGTTCGTGCACCGCTCCACGGACACGCGGATCCAGGCGCTGGGGCACCAGGTCACGACCCTGGGCTGTGTACTCAACCTGGTGTCCTTGCTGGTGGGGTTCGCGATGTTCACCGCGGCGCACCGCTCGGCGGACTTCGATCGGCGCCTGGCCCGGGTGGGCTACCCCCGCACGGCGCTCATCCTGGCCAAGCTCACCATGCTGGTGGCGGCCTCGGCAACGGTCAGCGGTTACGCCACCGCCTGGACTTCCCTGCACTGGTCCGCGGAGCAACCACTGGCGCTGTGGGCGGGCCTCTTCCTGGGCGGGACGGCCTACGGTGCCATCGGGCTCTTCCTGGCCCTGTTCCTACCGGAAGAACTGGAGGGCACCTTCGTGATCATCGTGGCGACGGTGATCGACAACGCCCTACAGAACCCCATCATCAACCCGACCGCGGACGCCGACGCCGTTCTCCTCCTACCCGGGTACGGAGCGATGCAAGTCTGTGCGGCGGGGGCGTTCACCGATACCGTCCCGCTCACATCGGCACTCCTCAGCCTGGGGTGGACGGCGTTTTTCGGAGCGGTCGCCCTAGGGGCATTCGCCGCACGCACGCGTGACCGCACACCCCAGAGGGTGGGCGGGCCGCCCCGAATCTGAGCGGCCCGGTCCGGGGCGGAACCCTCCCCGGACCGGGAGGTGAATGGAAGGACCGGGGCGCTCTCACTGAAGGCAAGCGATGCGGGCCCCTGCCCGGGTTCGACGTGATTCGCAGGTTCTGGGTGATCGAGGGCTCATGGACTCGGTTCCGTGAGCACGCCCACTCGACGTCGGCGTTCCGTCGCACCAGGGTGTCGTGGCCGAGCTGAATGTCGTTGACGTCGATGAGGGCATCGTGCTCGCGCTGCTCGGCCCGCACCTGGTGCCCGGCTGCTCCCCGCGCACGCGGGGCTGAACCGACCACCACCCTCCGGCGAACGCGGTTACCCGCCTCCAGAACACGACTGCATCCGTCGGCGCGGCGAGGCCGCGCGGCTCCGGTCCGGTGAGATGTTGGAGGCCCCATCCCCAAGGAGGTCAGCGCATGAGGCTTCGGGTGTTCATCCGCACTTTGTCGGGCAAGAGCTATGAGACTACGGGTGACCAGGTCGCTCGCCCCGGTGACGGTGAGAACCGGCAGAAGGTGATCCGGCAGCTCACGGAGAAACTGCAAGCAGGACACCCGGTCACCTTTACCGACTCCGACGGGGAGTGCTACATCATCCCGCCAAACGCCGTCGAGGTCGTTACTGTTCAGGAACAGAAGGACTGACTGGCGAGCGGAGAGCTACTTCCCTGCTCTTCTGATCAGAGGGACGGACTGCGCCCAAGGGGGACCGGTCGAGCGTCATGCTCCCGTGCCTCTGACGTTGCATGTCTGACCTTCGGGATGCCATCAAGAGATAGTGACGGCACGGCGAACGATTCCATGCACGAAGAACCAGCCGGACCGCCGCCGGACTCAGCCCTTCGGCGCCAGTGCCCGTAGGTACCGGTCGGTGATCCGGTGCTGCACCGCACGCGAGAGCGGTGATGCCAGTCGGCTCCACCACAGGGCGGGGGTGGAGAAAGCCGTGATGGAGAGTCTGACGTTCCCCACCGTGTCGATCTCGATGCAGAACAGCTCCTCGCCGCGCTCGGGGTGGCCGTCGAGGGTGCCGTAGGCGAAGCCGCGACGTCGCGGCTCGTCCACCGTGTAGATGACCCGGCACGGGGCCCGCACACGCAACGGTCCCATGCCCAGTTCCAGCACCACCTCGGTGCCTGCCCTTGCCCGACCGCTGCCGGATCGCACCGTCAGGCCCGCATTACGATGTACGTCCCAGCACATGAGCGCCTCGGCCGCAGCGTGGAAGTCGTCCATGCCCCGCCCCGCAGGACCTGCCTGGCGAAGGTGCTTGTAGCCAGAAGGAAGAGTCAGGGCGCGTGTTGCCCCTACCTCCGAGTAGCTGTAGTCGCCGCTGGTGCGCCCGGCTGCTTCTTCGTTGTGCGAAGCGTCGTTCCCAGATGTGATCACCGTGCTATTCGACCGGTGGTCGCAACAGCCCGTCAATACTTCGAACGCGGGTCGGCGTCCGCCTGGGCTCGCCACGGCGCGGACCAGGGCGAAGCGTTCGTCGGGCGTGGTCCCGGTCACGCCGGTTTGGGTCTGCTCGATCCGGCCCGCCATATCGGATCCGGGTCCGTTGGTGTTGCGGGTGTTCCCAGGGTCGGCAGCGGGGAGAGGACGAAAGCGCCAGCAGTTTCAGCGCCAGGGGTCAGCGACACGCCCCCGTTGTGAGGGTCACCGCGCGGGCTCTGTCGACCCGAAAGGCGATCACCTCGCGTGTGGGGGAATAAGGCACCAGCAGCCGCTCGCGGCACACATTCCCCTACGGCCACTACAGGCCATCCGCTTCACCGGAAGGCGCAGGCGGCCACATCGGAACTAGTGTTTGACGTAAGTCGCTCTGACACTGGGGGTGCCGGGGTGTTCACCTCTTTGAGGAGGCGTTCCCCATGCCTACCTGGCTCAAGTTCGCTGTCGTCACCGTCGTCGTGGCCGTCCCGGCCTTCTTGCTCGCTCCGATGGTCTTCCCTCCCGCGGAGGGCGGACCCGAGCCCACTTCCGGCCAGATGGCCAACTTCATGGCGTTGGGGGCGTGGGACGCCATCCTCCTGGGCCTCGGTGTCGCCGTGGCTGTCTTCGGGTGGCCCTACGTCCGCCGAGCCTTCCCCGAATCGACGGGTACCGCCGTCGCCGTGTTCGCCAGCTTCGTCTTTCTGCTGGTCAGCTGGTGGCCGCACATCGGCTTCCACATGTCGATCGGGCACGACCTGAACGCGCTGATCATGGTCGACTACGCCTTCCACGTGCCGACGGGGATCGCGACCCTCATCCTCGTGTGGGCCGTGTTCAAGCTCGGCACCGAGCGGTCGGTGCGGGCCGCGGGGATGGCCGACGCGGCGCGGGCGCCCTCGCGGGGCACGGCAGGCGCCCATGAGGCCAAGAGCCACAGGCACCAGGTGTGAACCGTAGGGTCCGGACCTTCTAAGGTCCGAGGCCAGCCCGAACCCGCGGTCCTGTGATGAACCGGGCCACGGGTTCGGCGTGGGAACGGGCGGATACCGGATGCCTGTGCGCTCTGCCCGGGCGCGGACCTCCCCGTCGAAGAGGTCCGTCTGATCGGTTCGACGCACGCCCTGATCAGGCAGAACCCGTTACCTTCGGGCTTGGCGACGACACACACCAGCGCCCCTTCTCCGGCCGGTCGACGTCGGCGGCTTCGGCCTCGGCGCGCAGGAGGTGTTCGATACCCGGCCCCGATTCATGGCATCCGAGCACGAGTCCGCACCACCCGACGCCGTTGCCCCTTTCGCCGCGGCTCTTCCGACGTACTTCCGGGCTTCTGCGCCGCCCTACCCCTCGTGCATGATCTGGATGAGGTTGCCGCAGGTGTCGTCCAGTACCGCTGTGGTGACCGGCCCCATCTCCAACGGCTCCTGGGTGAAGCGGACACCGAGCTCACGCAGTCGCTTGTACTCGGCGTGCACGTCGTCCACGGCGAACTGGGTGGCCGGAATGCCGTCGTCGGCCAGTGCCTCGCGGTACGGCCCCACCGCGGGGTGGCCGGAGGGCTCCAGCAGCAGTTCGGCGCCCTCCGGGTTCTCGGGTGAGACCACGGTCAGCCAGCGGTTCTCCTCCGAGGGTTCGCCGAGGGGGACGTCGTGCTTCTTCACGAAGCCCAGCACGTTCGTGTAGAAGTCCAGGGCCTTGACCTGGCTGTCCACGAAGACGCTGTTCAGGTGGATTCTCATGGGCTGCTCTTTCGTTCGTCGGGCCTGAGCCACCGCTCGGTGATGTGCCTCAGCGGTGCCGGGTTCATGTGGTGGAACTTCTGGCGCCCTTCTCGTCGGCTCTCGACCAGGCCGGCGGTCTCCAGGACGGCGAGGTGTTGGGAGATCGCCTGCCGCGACATGCTGACCGCGTGTTTGCTGACCAGTCGCGCGCAGATCTCGAACAGGGTCTGTCCGGACCGCTCGGAGAGTTCGTCGAGGATCTTCCGGCGGGTCGGATCGGCCAGAGCTTTGAAGAGTTCGTCGGACACAGTCCGACTATAGGCAAGTGTGTACTTGCATATCAATCTCTGGTCTGCGCTTTTTCTGTCAAGGTCTGGTCTTCGTCGATGTACTCGACAGCTGGGCCGGGCGCCTTCGGCAGCGAACGCGGCACATGCGGCGGGCTGTCTCGGTACGCTCGCCGGGACGGTGGGGCCGAGACGCTGGGGATACGTGTTGCGGGAAATCGAGACGAAGTACCGTGTGGTCGACCTGGAGGCGCTGTTGGTCGCGCTCAAGGAGGTCGGGGTGGAGATGGGTGCTCCCGCCTACCAGGACGACCAGGCCTACGCGCCCGCCGGGTGGGAGCCCGCGCACGGCAAGGTCGGGCACACCTTCGCCCGGCTGCGCACCCAGGACGGTACCCACACCATGACGACCAAGACCCCGCTGGCCAACCCCATGGAATGCGTCGAGTACGAAACCGTGGTGGCGGACCGCGAACAGATGCACGGTGCGCTGCTGGCGCTGGGATACGAGCCCGCCGTGCGCATCGTCAAGGACCGCCGGACGGGGCACGCCGGGCCGATCGGTGTGTGCGTGGACGTCGTCGAGGGCGCCGGAGTGTTCGTCGAGCTCGAGGTGCTCGCCGACGACGATCGTGACGGACCCGCCGTCCAAGCCGAACTCGACGCCTGGGCGCGCGGGCTCGGCGTGGAGCTGGAGCGCACCACCGACACCTACGACGTGCTCGTGCGTCCCCCCGCTCCCTGAGAAACCGCCCCGAGATCCCTTGCCCCATGGCGAATGTCACGGGCTTCACGGCTCCTGCCTGCGGTACTGTACCGTCCAGACGGTTAATTGAGGGGGAGAAGAATGGGCAACGGGACCCAGCGCAAGGACAGAGCCCAGGTCAGGGCCGCGGGAGCCTCGGATGTGGTGGAGCTGGCCCGGGTCCTGGGTCGGGCTTTTGAGCAGGATCCGGTCAACGCGTGGATGTTCCCCGACCCCGATGAGCTGCCGCGCAGGTCCAGGCGGCTCTACGCGATCGAGGCGGGGTTCGAGTACCTCCCGCACGGGCGGGTGGAGGTCGCCGAGCTCCACGGGAAGGTGGTCGGCGCCGCGATGTGGGGTGACCCCGAGGCATCGCGGACGGCCTCCGCGATAGCCCTCCTGCGCTCCGCCCCACACTTCGCCGGGCTCTTCGAACCGCGCAGGCTGCCCGTGATCATGAAGGGGATGGGGATGCTCGGGGCGAGCGCGCCCAGCACCCCGCACTGGTACCTGTCCGAGCTCGGCACCGACCCGGACGTGCGGGGCGCCGGAGCCGGGGTCGCCCTGCTGCGCTTCGGCCTTCGCCGCGCGGACCAGAGCGGACTCCCCGTACACCTGGAGTCCAGCAAGGCCGAGAACCTGCCCTTCTACGAGAGGTTCGGGTTCCGCACGACGGAGGAGATCACCGTCCCCGAAGGGCCCACGCTCTACGCGATGCTGCGCGAGGCGGGCACGGGCGAGAGCGTTCCGGCGGGACGGGCAGCGGACACCGCCTCCCGCCCTCAGGGCGCGTTCTGAGTCTGAACGGGTTCCTGGTACTCCGCCGTACGTCCGCAACCCCTCTATCACGGGGGATAGAGGGGCGCTGGGGAAAGGGCTCAGGTTCGTCCCGTCCGTCTCACCCGTCCTGGCCGGACCGCACCGCCGACCACGCGCCCGGCCCGCCGGGGCGCGGGCCCCGGCAGGCCGGTTTCAGGACCTGCCGGACTCCCGCAGGAGCAGCCACACCAGGTAGCCGCCGCCCAGGCACACGGTGACCGCGCCCACCGGCAACGACGTGTGCGCGAACGAGTGCTGGGCGACCAGGTCCGCCAGGGACAGCAGCACCGCGCCGACCAGTGCCGCACCGGTCAGGTCCACCACCCCGCCCCGGCCGGTCAGCCGCCGCGCGATCTGCGGTGCGGCCAACGCCACGAACGCGATCGGACCGGTGACCGCGGTGACCACCGACGTGAAGCCGACACCGACCACCACCAGGAGCGCTTTCGTCCGTTCGACCGGAACACCCAGCATGGAGGCGGTGTCGTCGCCCAGTTCCAGCTGCCGCGTCCGGCGCTCCAACACCGGTAGGGCCAGAGCCAGCAGGCTGGCGGCCACGGCGGCGAACCCCACCTGGGCCCACCCCACACCGTTGAGCGTTCCGGCGCCCCAGACCGCCGCGCGCAGCGCCAGGTCCAGGTCGGCCTTGACCGAGAACCAGGTGTTGACGGAGGTCAGCATGGCGCTGACCGCGATGCCCACGATGATGAGCCGGAAGCCCCGCATCCCCTGGCGCAGGGCGAGCAGGTACACCAGCAGCGCCGTGCCCAGCCCTCCGGCCAGCGCTCCGCCCGCCATGGCCGCGTACCCGCTGCCGCCCAGCATGATCGCGCACACCACACCGGTGTAGGAGCCGGTGGTGAGCCCGATGACGTCGGGGCTGCCCAGCGGGTTGCGCGTCAGGGACTGGAAGAGGGCGCCGCTCAACCCCAGGCACGCGCCGAAGAGCGCGGCGGCCAGCGCCCGGGGCGCACGCCACTCCACGACGACCAGCCGGTCGGGTCCGTGCGCGCCCGGAGCCAGGGCGCCGAAGACCTCGGCGGGCGACAGCGGCCGCGACCCCATCGACAGGGCGGCCAGTACACAGCCGACCAGGACGGGCAGGAGCAGGCCGTAGGCCAGGAGCGCGCGCCGGGAGGAGCGCAGGCTCACGCGCCCTGCCCTCAGGACGATCGTGTCGTTCACAGGGCACCTGTCTTCGCGCGACGGACCAGCAGGATGAGCACGGGCGCCCCGAACAGGGCGGTGATGACGCCGACCTGGAGTTCGGCGGGCCATACGACCAGGCGCCCCAGGACATCGGAGACCAGCACCAGCACGGGGGCCAGTACCAGGGTGAACGGCAGGATCCACCGCTGGTCCGGGCCGGTGGCCAGGCGGACCGCGTGCGGCACCATGAGCCCGACGAAGCCGATGGGGCCCACGGCAGCCGTGGCCGATCCGCACAGCAGTGTGATCGCGGCGACCCCGAGCACGCGGGTCAGCGCGACGCGCGCCCCCACCGCGTGGGCGAGTTCGTCGCCCAGGGCCAGGGCGTTGAGGGGCCGCACCAGCGCCAGTGCCAGGACCAGCCCGGCCACCACGAAGGGGACGATGGTCTCCACCGTGCCGTCCGGACGGTCCGCGAGGGTGCCCGCTCCCCAGTAGCGCATCCGGTCGAAAGCCTGGGGGTCCAGCAGGGACAGGGCCGAGGCGGCCCCGGCGAAGACCGCGCCGAGCGCCACCCCGACCAGGGTCAGGCGCAGCGGGGTCGCACCGCCCGGTCCGCGGGCGGCCACCGCGTACACGAGCACGGTGGCGCCCAGGGCCCCGGTCAGGCCCCACCACAGGTACTGGTCCAGGCGTGTCACCCCGAAGGCCGCCACACCGACGGTGATGGCGAAGGCCGCGCCCGAGTTGACCCCGAGGATGCCGGGATCGGCCAGCGGGTTGCGGGTCAGGGCCTGGGCCAGGGCTCCGGCCACCCCCAGGGCGGCTCCCGTCAGCAAACCCAGTACCGTGCGCGGCACCCGCAGGGAGAGCACCGTGAGGTGGTCGATCCCCTGGTCGGGCGAGACCAGGGCGGCCCACACGGTGGCCGCCGGCAGCCGGGCCGACCCCACCAGGAGGCTGGCGGCGCAGGACAGGGCGAGCAGGACCAGGCACAGGGCCAGCCACAGCGGGCGTCGGCGCAGGGTGCGGTCACCGGTACCGGGTGCGGCCGCGGCGCTTGCGGGCGTGTGCCGCTCGCCCGGCCCCCGGGTGGCCGTCACGGTCCCGCGCACGTCAGCGTGACCGCGAGTCCGATGCCGGGTGCTGTTCGTGCCCCTCTCACGAGAACTGCTCCTCGACGATGTCGAGGAGGGCCATCTCCTCGTCGTAGTCGCCGCGCAGGACCCAGTGCGGCAGGTCGTAGGCGTGGCCGCCCTCGAACGCGGGCAGGGCCGAGTACACGTCGGACTCCGACACGGTCGCCACGTCGGCGGTGTCACCGTTGAAACCGAGCACGAACACCGTGGGGGCGGTGACCATCTGGCCGACCTGTTCGGTGGAGAGCTCGAACATGTCGCCACCGGTGGTGTAGGGCTCGACGTCGTTCTCGGCGAACAGGGGGTCGGTCTCGAGGCCGAGCCGTTCGAAGGTCCGGGGCAGCCCGGTGTCCTCGATGAGCGCGTAGGGGGTGTGGTCGGCGGTCAGTACCAGGAACGTGACCGGGCCGGGCGGCGGGGTGATGGCCTCGCGTACCTCCTCCACGCGTTCGTCGTAGGCGGCCACCAGCTCCTCGTAGCGCTCGCCCTCGTCGAAGACCTCCTCGGCGAGGAACCCGTACTGCTCCTGCCAGGTGGCGTGGGAGCCGCTGACGACCACGGTCGGAGCGATCTCGCTGAGCTGGTCGTAGACCTCGATCGCCTGGAACAGGGGGAAGCCCAGGCCGCCCGCGACGATCAGGTCGGGCTCGGCTCCCAGGACCGCTTCGAGGTCGAAGCCGTCCGTGCTCCAGGGCAGGAACCCGGTCCCGTCCTGCTCGGCGTCCTCGGCCCAGAAGTCCGAGTAGGCGCCTTCACCGTCGGCGTCCTCGGGGACCGTGGCCACCACCGGCACGTCCAGTCCGTAGAGGTATCCCGCCAGCGCGTAGTTCAGGACCACGACCCGCTGTGGGTCGGCGGGGACGGTCACCTCTCCCTGGTCGGTCTGTACGGTCCGGGTCTCCGCGTCATCGGACGCGGGGCCGGGGGAGGCGCCGTCGGCGGACCCGCAACCGGAGACGAGGAGGATCCCGGCGGCCAGAGCGCAGGCCAGGGGGAGGGGGAAGGGACGGGTGGATCGCATGGGACCTCGATCTGGGGCAGGGGAGCGGGCGCTCGGGCAACCGGGGGTGAATATAAGGTAAGGCTAGGCTAATATTCCTGTCGCCGCTGGTGGTGCCCCAGGTGACACCGGTAGGCGCCCGAGACGACATGTTCCCTGGAGCGAGGATGACGCCGAAACAGCTCTGCCGGGTCGTGCCGGAGAACTCGATCCGGTTCCTGGGACACGACACCCACGCCCACGACGTCCCCCACCTGATCCACGTGGTCACGGGGACCGCGGATCTGGTGGTCGAGGGGCAGCAGATCACCCTGGCGGCCCGCTACAACCTCTGGCTGGCCCCGGGCGTTCCCCATTCGATGCGTCTGCGGGACGCGGGCATGGCTCTGGGGCCGATGCTCTCACCGGCTACGCTCCCGCCGGAACGGGTCCACCGCCTCGGCGTCGTTCCCGCCCTGACCCGGGTCATGATGACCGTTCTGGGTGCCGCACCGGCCACCGCTGAGCAGGTCCACCCCTTCCGGCAGGCGCTCGACGCCGTTCTGGAGGGCCTGCCCCGGCCGTGTTTCCCGGTGCCGGTCCCCGAGCACCCGGTGGCTCGGGCGATCGCACGCGAGGCACTCGATCGCGACACCACGCTGGAGGAGCTCGCACGGCGCCACCACACGAGCGTCCGCCACGTGCAGCGACTCTTCGCCGAACAGACGGGATATCCGTTCACCCGTTGGCGGACGCGCGCTCGGCTGAACACGGCCGTCTCGAGTCTGCGCGCCGGGTACGGCCTGCCTGAGGCCGCCCGGGCCTCCGGTTACCTGACCCGCAGCGGCCTCGTCCGGGCGCTGAGCCGTGAGACCGGTCTGCCCGAGTCCCGTTTCGCGCATGACCCCCTGTCCGCACTCGGCCCGGCCCCGGCCTAGGTCCTCCCGGGGCACGCGGGGTTCGCCTCGGGGAACGCACGGTCCCGGCCCGCCGACGGAGTGGGGGAGGCTGTCCCGGACGTCGGCCCCGCCCCGTTCAGCCGGACGCGTTCCAGTGCCCGGTCAGGTCCCGGTAGAGCGGGGAGTCGCGCAGCAAAGACCGGTGTGTGCCGAACGCCGTGCCCGTGCCGTCCAGGACGAGGATCCGGTCGGCCCGCAGCGCCGAGGACAGCCGGTGCGCGATGACGAGCAGTGTCGTGTCCGGCCGGTCCGCCAACGCGTCCTCCGCGTGCGCCTCGGCGGCCGGGTCCAGATGGCAGGTCGACTCGTCCAGGATGAGCAGCGGCGCCGGGGACACGTAGGCCCGGCCCAGGCAGAGCGCCTGCCGCTCCCCGGCCGAGAGGCTCGCGGGATCCACGTCGGCGTCCAGGCCGCCGAGGCGGTCCACCAGCGCTTCCAGGCGCAGCGCCGCCACCGCCCGGACGATGCGCTCGTCCCCGGCCCCGGGCTCCAGCTGGGCGAGGTTCTCCCTGACCGAACCGGCGAAGACGTAGCCCTCCTGGGGGAGGAGCACCCGCATCCGGGCCAGTTCCCGTGGGGAGTGCCCGGCGATCGGCTGTCCCGCCAGCCGTACGGTTCCCTCGTCCGGGGCGTGCAGTCCGGACAGCACGTGCGCCAGCGTGGATTTGCCGATCCCGCTGGGGCCGACGACCGCGATGCGCTCCCCCGCCCCGACCGAGAGCGAGAACCCCTCCACCAGGGGGCGTGTCCCCGCCCCGTAGGACACCCGCACACCACGGCACCACACCGCCGGCACCGGAACCGGTCCGGTGCCCGGGAAGGAGAACGCCCCGCGCGCACCCGGCTCCGCCGCCCGGGGGGTTCCCCCGTCCGCGGTGTCCGCGCCGTCCGCGTCCACGGACACGAACCGGTCCAGGACCACCACGAGACGGCTGCCCGCGGCGCCCACGGCGGTCATCATCGCCCGGAGCGCCGGCAGCAGGGACTGCACGAGGTAGGCCAGGGCGCCCATGATCGCGCCCGTGGTGACGCCCTGCCCCAGGAGCCACGGCGTGGCGGCCAGCAGCATGAGCACGGGGAGGTGGCCGGCGACGCCGAGCGTCAGGGTCCGCACGGCCGTCCACCGGGCCAGGGACCGCGTCGACGCGGCGGCCTCCTCCGCCAGGGCTCTGGTCTCCTCACCCGCGCTGTCCGTGACCCCGCAGGCCACCAGGTCGCGCAGTTGGCCCGGCAGACCTCCGGCACGGTCGGTGAACGCCTCGTCGGCGTCCAGGAACCGGCGTTGCGCCGCGGCCATGGGGGCCAGGGCCAGCAGGAAGAGCACCAGCCCGAGCAGTATGGGGGGTAGCACGACCAGCAGCAGTGCGGGGGCCAGGGCGAACATCCCCACCAGCGCCCCCGCCGCGATGAACAGGAAGGACCGCACCGTCAGGACCAGGCCGGCGAAGCTGTCCCGCGCGATCTCCGTCTGCTGGGTGAGCCGCGAGACCGCGGCGCGCCGGGCACCCGCCGCCCGTGCCGGATCGGCCACGGCCCGGTTCAGCGCCTGGCGGACCGCGCGCCGCACCAGCCCGTCCCGCAGCGGTTCCACCAGCCCGGAGAGCTGACCGAACACACCGCGCAGTACGGGCCCGGCCAGCAGGATCGAGACCGCGGCGACGGCCAGCCACCCCAGGCCGACGGTGGGCTGCCCCGCCAGAAACCCCTGGTCCAGGGCGCGCGCCAGACAGATCCCGACGAGGAAGGTCTGTGCCGACTCCAGCAACGACCAGGCGCCCAGGCGCAGCAGGACCCGCCTGTGGTGCCACAGGAAGGGCCGGGCGTGCGGCATCAGCCGGCGCAGCGCGCCCCGGTGGCGGCCGGACCGGGGTGGGGGCTGGCTGGCCGACCCGGCTGTCCGCGCCGCTCCGGCCTCATCCGCCACCGTTGCGGGCCTCACCGGTCCACCCGCTCACCGCGGGCGTCGCCGCAGTCGAAGACCGCGCGGTAGTCGGGGTCGCGCCACAGTTCGGCGTGGGTGCGCACGGCCCGGACACGGCCGCCCTCCAGCCACACCACCTGGTCCGCGCGCGCCGCGGTGGAGAGCCGGTGCGCCATGACGATTCGGGTACCCGGGCGGACCTCACGCGCCAGGGCCCGGTCCACCTGCCGTTCGGTCGCCGTGTCCAGACTTGAGGTGGCGTCGTCCAGGATCATCAGCCGCCCGGCGTGGGCGAACGCCCGGGCCAGTCCCAGCCGTTGCAGTTCCCCGCCCGAGAGCGGCGCCTCCTCCAACGCGGTGGCGTACCCCCGGGGGAGCGCCCGGACGAAGTCGTCGGCTCCGGCCGCTTGGGCGGCCGCCCGTACGCGCTCGGCCGAGGGGGTCTGGACCCCCGAGGCGATCGCGTCCGCGACGGTGGCGCCCCGCAGGGAGGGCCGTTCGAACGCGTATCCGACCTCCCGGCGGAGTACGTCGGACGCCACCGCGCCCACGGGTACGCCGTCCAGGCGGACCTCGCCCTCGTCGGGGGCGGTGAGCCCTCCCGCGACGGCGCCCAGCGTCGACTTGCCGGAGCCGGAACGCCCCACGACGGCCACCGTCTGGCCTCCGGGCACGCGCAGGTCGACCCCGCGCAGCACCCACACGCCGTCGAGTGCCACTCCGACCCCGCGCAGTTCCAGGGTTCCGGGACCGCCGTCAGGCAGCCTCCGCCGCCCGTGGGCCAGCGG
This sequence comes from Nocardiopsis exhalans, assembly GCF_024134545.1. Taxonomy (GTDB): domain Bacteria; phylum Actinomycetota; class Actinomycetes; order Streptosporangiales; family Streptosporangiaceae; genus Nocardiopsis; species Nocardiopsis exhalans. Next base: position 4,087,354 of record NZ_CP099837.1, on the reverse strand, counting down.
GGGGACGGTGACGAGCTCGTTCACGCGGCGCGCGGCCGTGCGGCCGCGGATCAGCGCTCCGAGCGGACCGGCCACCGCCCCCAGACCCGCGGCCAGTGCGGCGTAGCGGGACACCGCCAGCAGGTCGCCGACGCTGATCCTCCCCTCCGCGAGACCGAACCCGCCCACCGCGAGCACGGCCGTGATGAGCAGGGGCATGAGTACTCCGCTGCGCGCCATCGCGGAGCCGTGCACCGACCACATGCGCCGCCCCTCGGTACCGAGCTCACTCAGGGGACGCAGGACGCGTGCGCGTTCCTCGTCCGCTGTCCCGGCGGCGGCGATGGCGCGGGCACCGCCCAGGGCGTCCGTGAGACGCGTCGCGAGCAGGGACTGCACCCGCTGGTACCGGGAGACGGTGTCGGAGGAGTCGCGGGCGAAGGAGCGCAGCAGCAGGCCGAGGGCGGGCAGGCCCAGGAGGAAGGCCAAGCCGATCCACGGGTCGATCACGAACAGCGCGACCAGGGCGCCGACCGGGGTGAGGACGGCCGTGATGACCTGGGCCGCGGCGGCCGGGGCCGCACCTGCCTCGGTGGCGTGCACCGAGAGCCGGGTCGCCACATCGCCGGGGGAGAAGCGGCTCACGCTCCTGGGCGGGGCCGCCAGCAGCCGTCGCACCGCCCGCAGCCGCAGCCAGGCGGTCGACCGTGCGCCGACCGTTCCCGCCAGCAGGGCGACGGTCGCACCCAGGGCGACCTCGGCCGCGGTCAGGGCCACCGTCGCCGCCAGCGCGCGTCCGGCGCCCGGACGGCCCTCCAGGAGCAGGTCGAGGGTGAGGCCGAGCACGGCGGGCAGGGCCAGTGAAGCGGCCGCCGCCGCGGCGGCGCACAGCAGGATTGCCGCGGTGCGTCCGGCGCTCGCCCTGGCCACCCGGACGAGCAGGGCGTCCGCGGAGCGTACGGCGCGGGGGTCGGCCTTGCCCTCACGCGGGCGGGTGGACACCATCCGGTCGCCTTCCTGCATGGCTCGTGGTGAAGCCCGGCGGCGCCCGTGGGCACCGCCGGGCCGCAGCAGGGTCCGCGTTCACCGGACCCGAGGCCGTGGGGGCGGGATCCCTCCCCCACGGCTCGCTCACGCCGCGTTCGTCCGCGGCGGGATCCCTAGCAGGTGGTGACGCTCAGGCTGCTGTCGCCGCACAGCAGCAGGCTGGCGGTGCTGGTGCCGCCGGAGCCGCCCTGGGCCTCGTTCTTGTCGGTCTCCATGGACTGCAGGTCGAGCAGGGTCATAGCTGTTATCCTTTCGATCGGAATTCGCTTCTCCGTTATTCATTTGTTCCGGACCATGGCAGTGGCCGGTTCTGGGTCCGCCGCAGCGGAGGGAGGAAGGGCAGCCGGGCAGGCTGTTCACTCTGCGCTGCGGCGAGTGCCAGCAGACAGCCCGCGGTGCCCGTGGAGAGGTCCATGGAGAGCCGCATCAGCTGCTCCCCGGGGAAGGCCAGGTGGCCCCGGTAGCGCATGGCGTACCGGGTCAGGGCGTCGATCTGGCGACGCACCTGTGCCGCCTCGGTACCGGGCCCGGGAGCCGTCGTCCGACTCAGGTACAGGACCATGCCCGCCAGACCGCGGAAGAGCCCCGGCTGGGCGTAGAACCCGGACCGCGCGGCCCCGACGATCCCCGGGCGGGCCCGCTCGAACACCTCGTCGGAACGGTGCTCCAGGTAGTCGTCGAGCACGATCCCCACACCGACGCTGCCCTCACCCAGGTAGGGCATGGTCCGCCATCCCTCGTCCACCTGCAGCGTGCCGAAGGCGCTGGTGACGCAGCGGTCGAGGTCGGCCCGGAGCGTGCGATCGGCCAGGTCGAGCAGCGCGGTGTCACCGGTCCGCTCGTACAGGCGCAGGCAGAGCAGGGCCACACCCGCGCCCCCGTGGAGCAGCCCGGCGCGGCGCCGCTCGGGCGCAGCCGCCAGGAAGCCGTCCGCGGCCAGCTCCGCGCAGCGCAGCGCGCCCGCGTGCAGCTCCGACTCCCCGATCCCGGTGCCCAGGGAGTCCAGGGCCAGCCCGATTCCGGCCGTCCCGCCGTGCAGGCCCGGACCGAGCCCTTCCCACGGCTGCTCCATGACCAGCTCGGCCAGGGCCAGGGAAGCATCCCGGTGACCGAGGCGGTGCAGGGTCCAGGCCAGCCCCGAGAGGCCGTCGAAGAAACCCAGGGGGGTTCCCGAGTCGGGCTCCTTGCTGTGCCGCACCAGCCACTGCTCGGCCTCGGGGCACCGCGCGGCGCCGCTCTCAGCGAGGGCGTAGAGCACCCCGGCCGTGCCGTAGCCGAAGGAGAGACCGCCGCCGGGCGTCGTGAACTGGGTGATGTCGCCTGGGAAGTAGCGGTCCTCCCGGTCGGGGGTGGCTGAGGCGAGGATGGCGCGGACCATCGAATCCCGGCTGCGGGGCCAGTCTCCCGGCTCGACCGGCGGGTAGGGTCCGGGCTCGTCGCTGACCGAGGTGCGCCCCTTGCGCGCGGACGCGCCTGCCCCCGCGGCGCCGTCCGGGTCGCGCAGGATCTCCGCCACGCCGAGCTCCAGGAACTCCCGGGCCTCGGGGAAGACGCGTGCGGCCTCCTCGGCCAGGTGCCGGGCCTTGCTCCGGTCCACCGCCAGCACATTGGTCAGGGGCAGGAAGAGGGCGAGGCGCAGGCAGGCCAGGGCGTACAGGTCCACGTCGAAGCCCCGGCGCCCGCGCGGGGCGACGAAGCCCGGGTTGGCGACCGTCTGGCGGCTGCCCTCGCCTATGTCCCGGGCGACCTCGAAGTCGAGCAGGACCACCGAGGACTCGTCCTCGGAAACCATGATGTTGAACAGGTGCAGGTCGTTGAAGACGATGCCGCGCGCGTGCACCGCCTCGATGGCCTCCTCCACCAGGCCGTGCAGGCGCATCGCCCACCGGCCGTACTCCCTCAGCACCTCCGGTGCGGGGTCCGCCTCGACCAGGGGGTGCCGGTGGGCGAAGTAGGAGTTCAACGGCTTGCCGTGGATGAACTCCATCACCAGGAAGTGGTGCTCGCCCAGGGTGAAGGAGTCCTTGACCTCGGGGGTGCAGGCCAGGCCGGAGAGGCGTTCCAGGGCGGTGCGCTCCTGTGCCAGGCGGTGTACCGCGTCGGCGCCGTCGGCGGCCAGGCCGGCGTGCGGCCGGGCTTCCTTGAGCACCACGGGTTCACCGGTGCGCCGGTCCCGGCCGGCGTAGACACCGCCGCCGTTGGAGAAGTGCAGGGCGCGCTCGATGTCGTAGGGCAGACCGGTGACGTCCACGGCGTCGCGCGCCTGCAGGTGCGGGCGGAGGAAGTCGGGGACGGTCACCCACTCCGGCACGTGGAAGGCCGGGCCGCGCTGGTCCGGCACCAGCACGCCCTCGTCGTTCTCCAGGGCGGGCACCGGATCGCCGTGCTCGTCGTAGCAGTGCCTTCGGGTGAAGCTCCCGTAGCGCAGGTGGACCGGCCCCGCGTTCCAGCGCAGGTCGCTGAGGATGTACGGGCCGGGTTCGCCGCCCACGAGTGCGTCCAGGTCGGCGGCGACCGAGGCGCACTGGTCGTCGGTCGGGTAGACGGTGATGAACTTCCCGCTGCCCCCGCGATCCGCGTACTTGGCGTTCCGGTTGTGCAGCAGGTAACGGGTGGGGACGAACTTGAAGGAGACGGTCCGTTCCACGCAGTAGTCCCAGACCCGGGCCAGGACCGATTCCGCGTTGTCCAGGCAGGAGGAGACGTGGATCTTCCAGCCCTGGTTCGGCAGCCGGTGCTCGACGGGACGCAGCGCCAGCCAGTCACCGGAGCGGTTCCGCTGCCACCCTTCGGGTGCCGGCCACTCCGCCCTGTCGAAGACCCGGTCGCGTTCACCGACCGTTCCGGAGGCGCCGGAACCAGCCCAGATGCGGTGGGGCGTGTCGTAGAAATAGCGGTCGGCGTCGCAGAACACACCGTACCCCTTGATCATACGAACTCCCTCACGACTTCATTGTTCAGCGGCCTTCCAGATGGTGGCATGCGGGTTATCGCCATGTCCACACCTTTGCTTGTTATTTTTCGGCTCGACGATTACTCGGTATTAACTTGCGGGTCAGTGAGGCGTCTTTCTCCGGTCCTGATCTGCGTATTCACGCCCCAGATCGTCAGGTTCGAGGAGAGTGTGGCCGTCGGGTCGCGTACGGGAATTTTCCTGTCGCTTCCAGGGTCGAAAGGCCTCTCTGCTTCGGGGGGAACTTATAAAGGCAGGTCGAAGCGTTGCCAGGGCTCTGACGTGGAATTTCTCGGCGCTTGAAGTGCTGTCGATAATCTACTGTTTTGGGAAGGTTTGCGAGGTATGTAAGGGATGTGAACAGGGGGATTGAGGATTTTCAGGGAGGTTCAGGGTCTGGTTGCGAGGTTTTCGGGCGGGTGTCCGGGTGGGGCTTAATGACCTTGATGAAAACATCGAAACCCTGCTGGGGGTGCCATCATGAGAGGTGGTCTCCAGGGGTCTATCCGTGTTTTAGCTATCTTCCTCATGAGTAAAGAAAACCCCGGGGAGGTGAGGGGCGGCTATAGCACGAGTGCGGCTGCTCAGATTTCCGGATAAATTCCAGGTGAGATGACCTGTGGGTCATCCGCAGCGCTTCCCGGGTCCGGGGCAGAGGCTGCTTCGGGGTATTTCCGAAAACATCCCACCCGCTGTGGCTCCTCCATCGCGAGAAGAGTTCTTCGGATCTGAAAGGCTTGCTCCTGATTCCACCAGGGAAGGGGTATGCATTCGGCGCCCTGTGGTGTCGCAGCCCTTCGGGGCACGCCGGACACCTCTTCCGAGCTCAGGGGCAGAGCCCTCGGCCCGGGGCGCAGCGACGGATCACGAGCAGGCGATGCTGAAGCTGGATGGTCGTGTACGACAAGTACCGGCACTTGGCTGCGAGAACTCTCCGGTCGCCCCACTCGCCTCGCTCCCGCATGTCGGCGGCAAGGGCTCGGCGGGCATCTCGCCCGCCAGGGCCTCTAGCAATGAGCATCAGTGCAACACCGAGTCCTCGGAAGCTGCGACCTGAATTCATGTTGCGGGAAGATAACGACCCACATCGTCGCAGGTCGTTAAGTGTGAGCCCTGCGTACGCGGGGATCGACCGTTGCTGGTGGAGCGTCTCAATGTCTGAGTCGAGCGAGTTCGTCCTATGACCTCAGGCCGACCCGGTCCATCATGGGAGAATGGACGTTGAGTTGCTGTACTTCTCCGGGTGCCCCAATTGGCAAGTAGCCCAGGAACGCCTGACCGAGGCCTTGAAGCGCACCGGACACGCTGACCAGCGGGTCACCCTGGTCGAAGTGGAAACCGATGAGCAGGCGCAGCAACTGCACTTCCCCGGATCGCCGACGATCCGCCTCAACGGCCAGGACCCCTTCCCCGCACCTGCACAGACACCCGGGATGAGCTGCCGGGTCTATGCGACCCCTGAGGGCCTCAGCGGCGCCCCGAGCCTCGACGAACTCGTTCGGGCCCTCACCGACGCCTCCTAAGCCGCCACTCCGGCTGTCGTGGGGCGGTGTTCCTGTGAGTACGCCCGCTGGTCGCGCAGCATCGCCCACAACACGTTGATCCGCTGCCTGGCCAGGCACAGCACCGCCTGAGGATGAAGCATCCCCTCAGCTCGTTTGCGCCGGTAGCGCCCGGCCTGAGCAGCGCCGGCTGTGCCGAGAGGTAGAACAGGCGGCACAGCCTGCGGTTGTAGTGCCGGGGTCTGCGGTTGTTGTTCGTGCGTTTGCCCGAGTCCCGGGAGGCCGGGGCGATGCCCGCGTGTGAGGCCAGGTGTCCGGCGTCCTTGTATCCGGACAGGTCCCCGGCGAAGGCGATGAACTCCGCGGTCAGCAACGGCCCCATGCCCGGCAGGGACTGGATGATCGCGCTGCGCTCGTCCTGGGTCAGGACCTCGGCGATCCCCTGGTCGATCTGCTTGATCCGCTCGTCCAGGTCCAGGATCTGCTGGGCCAGATCCGAGGTGAGCGAGGCGGCCCGCTTCTCCCCCGGCAGTGAGGTGGTCTGGGACTTGGCGTCCTCGACCGCCTTCTGAGCGAAGTAGGCGGCGTTGCGGACTCCGCGCTTGGCCAACCACGTACTCAGCCTCCCTGAACCCATACGACGCAGGGAGGAAGGGGTGCAGTATCCGCTCACCAGTACCAGGCCGGGCCGCTTGCGGAACTCGAAAACGCGGTTCCAGGGCCGGGCAGGTCCCCACCAGCAGCTCGCGCAGCCGGTTGATCATCTTCACCCGGTCGGCCGTCATGTTCGCGCGGTAGGAGGTGAGCAGAGCCAGCTCGCCCACCAGGTCCGGGGCCAGCTCCAGCGGACGAAAGTCCGACCGCATCCGAGTGGTCTCGGCGATGGTCCGGGCGTCCTTGACGTCGGTCTTGTGGTCGCTGGCGAAGGCCCCGGACATGCGGTTGACCGTGCGTCCGGGGATGTAGACCAGCTCTTGGCCGTGCCCGAGCAGCAGTGCCAGGAGCAGCGCGGAGGGACGGCTGGAGATGTCCACCGCCCACCGCACCTCATCAGCCAAGGGGCACACGTCGGCGATCAGGTCGAGGATCTCGGCCTCGTCGTTGACCACCTTGCGCGACAGCAGCTTGTTGCCGTCCGCGGCGACGGCCACCGCCCAGTGGTGGCCCTTGCCCGCGTCGATTCCGACCCATGCCCGCCGATGAGTACTCAACTATCCACCTGCTCCACACGTGACCAGCAACTGCGTGGTCCGTGGAGCACGCCACCATCGGAGCCTTAACGAAGCGATGGGTCGCAGCTCTCAATCAGAGGTTGGAGTGTCCAGGAGGCCGAGCGGCTATGCCCCGCTAAGCCATGTCGGCACTTTTTCATCAGCCTCACCCGGCCCCCTTGGACCACCCATCCATTCTTAAGGCTTTTCCGTCCGGTCACGGGCGAGCCCCGCGCACGCGGGGATGGACCGGAGGCCTGGTGCGCGGGTGCCGTCGACCGGGGCGCGGCGGACGGTCACAGGGACAGCTCGTCCACGACCTTCCAGTGCACGGCGCTGACTCCGGGCTCCAGGCTGAGCCTGCTGATCGCCTGCTCCAGCACCTCGTCCTGGCGGCCGGTCGCGGTCAGGTCGGCCTGGACGGTCACCATGTGCTGCTCGTCCTCGATGTGGCGGCTGTCCAGGGACCGCAGGACGAACCCGGTTCCCAACAGGGCCTGCAAGAGCAGCGCGCGTACGTGCGCTTCCTGGTCGTCCCGGCAGACCACCCGCAGGCGGTAGCAGGTCTGGACCTCGCTGGCGGCGTCGGCGGGCCGGTTCTCCAGCACGCGCGCGATGGGGCGCAGCAGCACGTTGGCGGCCACGATCGTCGCCGCGCCCATCAGCGCCCCCAGGTAGAGGCCGCTTCCGGCCAGCACACCCACCGCGGCCGCGCACCAGATGGTGGCCGCGGTGTTGATGCCGCGCACGTTGATGCCGTCGCGCAGGATCACGCCCGCCCCGAGGAACCCGATTCCCGAGACGACCTGGGCCGCGATCCTGGTGGGGCTGATCTCGTCGACCGTGTTGACCGCGAGCAGTACGAACAGGGCTGATCCGACAGCCACCAGCGCGTTGGTGCGCAGCCCGGCCATGCGGGCCCGCCACTGCCGTTCGACGCCCACCAGGGCGCCCAGGGCCAGGGCGCAGCCCAGCCTGAGGGCGAACTCCCACCACTCCAACACTTATCCCACTCCCAACAGGACTCCGGCGAGTCCGAAGTAGACGGCCAGCCCGGTGAAGTCCTTGATCGTGGTGATGAAGGGGTCAGCCCCGGGAGCGTGGTCCAGTCCGAGCTTGAGCATCAGCCACGGTAGGGCGAAACCCAGGAACGTGGCCAGGGTGACGGAGGTGAACAGTGAGAGGCCAACGGCCACGCCGAGCAGGGGGATGTCGTTGGGTGCCCCTTGCCAGAAGTAGGCGGCGGCGCCTCCGACGCAGGCGATGATCACGGCCATCACCAAACCCACGCGTACCTCGCGGAAGAGCTGGCGTCCGAAGCGGGAGGGGTCGATGTGGCCCAGGGCCAGGCCGCGGGCGAAGATCGTGGTGGACTGGGTGCCGACGTTGCCGCCCATGTCCATGATCAACGGCACGAAGATGGCCACCGCCACGACGGCGGCGAGCACGTCCTCGAACTGCTCGATCAGCCCGCCCACGGCCAGGCCGCCTGCGAGGGTGACCATGAGGAAGGCGATCCGTACCCGCACCGGGTAGAGGATGTTGCCGCTGGTGAGGCGTTCGCTGCGCAGCAGTTCCTTGGCGTGGGCGGGGTCGCCCATCCCGGCCTTGCGGTACATCACCTCGGAGGTGTCGTCGTCCAGGGCGTCCATCGCGTCGTCGAAGGTCAGCGCGCCGACCAGTCGCTTTTCTGAGTCCAGGACGGGCAGCGCGCCCAGGTCCCGGCGCTGGAGCAGGCGGGCGGCGTCCGCGGCGTCCTCGGTGGTGGACACCGACACCTCGGCGAGGCGGGCCAGGGGACCCACCTCGGCGTAGGGGTCGGCCTGGACCAGTTCGGCCACGCTGACCAGCCCCACGTAGCGGCGGTCCGCGGTGGTGACGAAGACGGTGGTGACGTCTTCGGGCCCCAGCCGCGAGCGGCGGATCAGCCCCAGGGTTTCGTTGACCAGGGAGTACGGGCGCACGGCCAGGTAGGAGGGGTTGGCCATCCGGCCCGCGCTGCCCTCGGGGTAGGCCAGCAGCACGCCCACGCGTGCCCGGTCGGTGGAGGCCATCGAGGCGAGCAGGCGCCTGGCGACCCCGGCCGGGGCCTCTCCGATCAGGCGGGCCTGGTCGTCCACGTCCAGTTCGGCCAGGGTGGTGGCGGCCTCGGAGTCGGTCATGGCCTGGAGCAGGCGGACCTGCTCGTCCTCTCCCAGCAGGTCGAAGACCTCCATGGCCCGGTCCTTGTCCAGGAGCCGGAAACAGAGAACGTGTTCGGTGGGGGGCAGCAGGCGCAGCATGACCACGACCTCGTCCGCGGTGAGGTCGGCCAGGGCCTCCTTGGCCCGGGTGAGTTCGCGCTTGCGCAGGCGTTCGGTGAGCATGGTGTGCACGGGGTCGTTCCCTTCGGGTGAGGGCACACCGGCCCACCCGAAGGGCACGTCAGGGCAGCGCCGCCGCGTCTGTCGCGCAGGGCGTGGAGTACGTGATGTGTTCGGGTGAGGGTGTGCGCCGGATGGTTGCCACCGGGGGTGTGGATCGGCCACGGAGGCGCTGCCCGGTACTGTGCCCGGGCTCGGAATCGCCGCTGGTGGAGTCAGGTTCTCGACCTGGCATCGCCCTCACCTCCCTCACGGTTGTCCGTACACACGAAAAAGACCTCCCGACGGGGAGGCCTGGAAAGCTCGCGCGAGGACACCGGAGCACGGGGTTCCGGTGTGTTCCCTACGTCGAGTTTCAGCACTGCGTGCCTAGGGACCGCCGGGGACGGTCCCGGTCCGCGTTAGGTCAAGCCTTGATTCGGCAGGACCAGTTGACCCATTGGGGTCTCTCGACCTTTTTGGGCAGCGGACGCGTACGCACGCAGGAGCCTCACCTAACGGGACACCTGCTGTGAATGCGTCCCGAAGCTAGCCGACTTCCGCGGAGAAGTCCAATCCGCGCCGCCCTCCCCTGGTGGCCGAGTGGTCGGCGCGAACCGGGGGACGGCTGAGTCGGCCCGTTCCCCCTCGCGGCCATCGGATCGAAAGAAGGCCACCGGTTCGCGGGCCTGCGGGCCCGGTGCGGACAGGGGCCTGACTCCCCGGTCGATTCCTGCCGTTGATCCGGCTTTCCCCGGTGCATCTCCCGGCAGCTGAACAGGGGCCCGCGCCCTGTCGCGCCCAGGGCTGCTCTGCGATGCTTGCTTCCCCTGGCCCCCACCGTTGAGGAACCGTATGCAGCCCCCTTCCACGCAGTCGCCTGTGTTGTTCACTTCGGTGGATCCGCACCGCACGCGGTGATGGTCCATGACCGCGGCCCCGGCCCTCGCCCTTCTCATCGCCGGCGGATTGACCGGCTGTGCCCTGTGGCCCGGGCCGGTCGGCGGCGGCGCGGCGGTCGACCTGCGTGTCGGGGACGGCGGCGAAGCGGTGTCTGACGAGGAGATGGATCAGGTCGTCGGGGTTCTGCGGCAGCGCATCGCCGCAATGGGGCAGGGCCGACCGGACATCACCCCCGGGGACGGGGCCGTCACCGTTGAACTGCCACCCGACATGGACCCCGCTGAGGCGATCGACCTCATGGAACGGCCGGGGGCGGTGACGATCCACCAGGTGGTGGACGGGGCCGATGAGACGGTCGAAGACCCCACCGGTGTCGAGATGACCCTGCCCGACCCGGACTCTCCTGTTCAGCTGCAGCTCGGCCCGGCGCGGATCGACAACGACGGGATCGACTCTGCCGAACCCGAGTTGGACACCTCTGGTTCCCAGTGGGAAGTGCACCTCACCTTCACCAGCGCGGGTGCTGAGTCCTGGACCGGGGTGACCGGTGAGGCGGCGTGCTCCCAGGAGGGCTCCCACCAGCGCCGTATCGCGATCGTGGTGGACGAGGAGGTGGTCTCCGGTCCGGAGATCGCCCCTGGCATGGCCCGCGAGGCGGGCATCGACTTCGTCGACCACGCCGACATCTACGGACCCGCGGTCCACGCCTGTGAGCGCCGGTTCGCCGAGGCGATGCGCCTGACCCCGAGCGAACGCGACTCCCTCACCATCCAGGCCAAGGCGGGCATCATGCCCGAGGGCCCCTACTTCGACCACTCCTACGAGCACATCACGGCCTCGGTCGAGGGCTCCCTGCGCGCTCTGGACACCGACCGCCTCGCCGAGCGGTACGGGGTGCCGCCCGTCGCCGTGGCCACCGCCTGGATCACCCGGCACCCGGCCCGGATGCAGGTGGTGCTCGGCATCACCACCCCCGAACGGGTCAGCGGCGCGGCCCTGGGCTCGGACCTGGCCCTGACCCGTCCCGAGTGGTACGAGCTGACCCGGGCGGTGGGCCACCGCATCCCCTGAACCCCGGCCCGGCGGCCCCGGCGGCCTCACCTGCGAGCGGCCTGCGGGGCCGCGCTCACGTCGACCACGCGTCCGAGCCGGGCCAGGGTCTCGGCCCGGTGGGAGGCGATGAGGACGGTGCCGTGGAATTCGGCGATGACGTCGGAGACCAGCCGTTCGGTGGCCGGGTCGAGGCTGGCGGTCACCTCGTCCACGAGCAGGACGCGCGGCCGGCGGGCGAGGGCGCGGGCCAGGCACAGGCGGGCCCGCTGCCCGCCGGACAGCCGCACGCCGCCCTCGCCGAGTTCGTCGTCGAGGCCGATCCAGCCGTTCGCCTCGACGCGTTCGAGCAGGTCGGTCAGCTCACCGTCGGATCGCGGCCCGCAGCCGCGCAGCAGGTTGTCGCGGACGCTGCCGTGGAAGAGCATCGCGTCCTGGTCGACCAGGGCCACCGCGCCCCGCAGCGCCCCCTCGTCCAGTTCGGCGACGGGCACGCCCGTGCCGTCGGCCGTGACGAGCTCGACGGCGCCCGCAGAAGGATCCCAGAGCCGGGCCGCCAGGGCGATGACGGTGCTCTTGCCCGCGCCGGAGGGTCCGACGAGCCCGACGTGCTCGCCCGGGGCGAGTTCGGCGGACCAGGAGGTGAGGGTGGGCTGTCGGCCCTCATAGGAGAAGGACACCTCCCGGAACCTCAGGCCCAGCGGCCCCTCGGGCAGCCGCCTCGGTTCCCGGGGGAGGGAGACGACCGGGGGGCGGTTGATCCCGGCGCCGACGCGTTCGGCACCGGAGACGAGCGGGTGGAGCCGGGTGAGGGTGTCGGTCGCGTCCACGACCGCGGCGATGCCGGCCAGGGCCAGGGCGACCAGCGCGGGCAGTTCCGCGGGTGCCAGCCGCACCGGTGCGCCCTCGGAGAGCACGCCCGCCGCGGCGGCGCTGGTGGCGATGACCCCGATGACCACGCCGGTGAGGATGAGTTCCCTTAGGGCGGTGACCAGCTGTGACAGCAGTTCGCGCCGTCGCGCGAGGGCGGTGGCGCGGGCGGTGGCGTCGCTGGTCTGGGCGATGACGCGGGGCGCGAGCCCGTAGGCGAGTACCTCGCGCAGGGCGCCCAGCGCGTCCACGATGTGCGCGGACAGGTCGGAGCGCTCCCGCTGCTCCCGCTCGCCCAGCCGCCGGGCGGCCCGCGCCCAGTACAGTGCGCTGCTCGCCACGACGGCGGCGCCCAGGAACATGACGAGTGCGGCTTCGGGCAGCAGCAGGGACGCCGTGACCAGGGACGCGGCGAACAGGGTGAGCGAGGCGCCGAGCTGGGCGAGAGTGTGGGCGTAGAAGAACTCGAGCTTTTCGATGTCGTCCATCGCGACGGCCGCGGCGCGGCCGGAGTGCTCCCGGCGCCGGCCGGGGACGCTGCGCGCGTAGGCGTCGAACAGCGCCATCCTCAGCCGGGCCAGCACACGGTAGGCCAGAGCGTGGGAGACGTCCATCTCCCGCCAGGTCAGGAGTACGCGCAGGAGCACGAGTCCCAGGACCAGGGTCCACCACACCGGGCCCGGCGGTGTGCGCTCCACGACGGCGTGGCCGACCGCCCACGCGGTGAGGACGGTCAGCGCGGCCAGGGCGAGCGCGCTCGTGGTGCCGAGCAGGTAGCTCCAGACCATCCCCCGCCACTCGGGGCGCAGGACGGGCAGCAGTTCACGGAAGGCCCGGAACGCGGAAAGGGTGTTCACTAGGTGCTCCTGTGCAGGTGTCCGGAGTCGAGGCTGAACACGTCGGGAACCTCGGTGAGCGTCTCGGAGCGGTGACTGATCATGAGGACGACGCGGTCGCGCGCCACACGGTGCAGGGTGTCGATGACGCCCGCGGAGCGGTCGGCGTCCAACGCGCTCGTCGGCTCGTCCACGAGCAGGACCGGGCGCCGTGCCAGCAGTGCGCGGGCCAGGGCCAGACGCTGGCGCTGGCCGCCGGAGAGGCTGGTCCCGGCTTCGGTGACCTCGGTGTCGAAGCCGCCCGGGAAGCGCTGGATCTCGTCGAGGACGCCCGCGTCGCGGCAGGCCCGGACCAGGTCCGCTTCCGCGGTGGCCCCGGTGACCGCGAGGTTGTCGCGGATGGTCCCGGCGAAGAGCACGGGCCGCTGGGAGACCACGGCGATGTCGCGGGCGCGCAGCGGCCGCCCGTCGAGTTCGATGCTTCCGGTACGCGGGTTGAGGAAACCCAGGAGGAGGTCGAAGAGGGTGGACTTCCCGGCTCCGGACTCTCCGACGATCGCGGTGAGCGAGCCCCGCCGGGCGGTCAGGTCGAGGTCGTGGATGACGTCGCCCGCGGCGTCGGGGTAGCCGAAGCTCAGGCCCCTCACCCGTAGTTCGTCCGCCGGACGTACCTCGCCGGCCTGATCGTCCCCGGTGCCGGGAGCGGCGGTGGCGGCGGCGTGCTCGGCCGCGGGGCCGCCCGGTTCGGTGAAGGCCCCGATCCGTTTCAGGCCGGGGATCGCGGTCAGGCCGAGGAACCCGGCGTGCCAGTGCCGGGACAGGTCCCGGATGGGGCGGAACGCCTCGGAGGAGAGCAGGAGGATCAGGTAGACCTCCAGCGCCGGGGCCTGGCCGGTGACCGCGTGGGTGATGGCGACGGCGGCCGCGGCGACCGCGCCCCCCTGGACGGCGGCGTCGGTGACCGAGGTCTCGCCCAGGGATCCGCGCATCACGCGTTCGGTGGCCCTGCGCAGCGCCTCCGAGCGGTGGTCCAGCCGCGCCCGGGTTCCGGACACGTCGCCGAGCGTGCGCAGGGTGGCCATGCCGCGCAGGGATTCGAGCAGGTCGGCGCTGAGCGCCTCGTAGCTGTCCCAGTGGTCGAGTCCGCGCCGGGCCATCATCCGTTTCCAGGCCAGCGGCCCCACCAGGGCGAACACCACCCCGACGGCCACACACAGGCCCGCCCAGGGGGAGAGCCACAGCAGGGCGACCACGACGACGGGGCAGGTGAGGAGCAGTTGCACGATCGCTGGAACGTACTTGGAGACGTAGGCGTCGATCCCGTCGACCCCGTCACCGAGGCTGGCCCGCATCGAGCCGTCCCGGGCGCCCGTGTCGTGCAGCCGCTCGGGTACGAGCGCGGCCTCCATCGCACGGCGGCGCACCGCCTGCCTGACCAGGCCGCCCAGGGACGCGGCGGCCGACGCCTGGGCCAGGGAGAGCACCAGGCGCAGCAGCGCGATCCCCAGGATCAGCGACAGCGCCAGGAGTACCTCCCGGGCCTGGCCGTGCAGGACGGCCGACATCGACCAGGCGATCGCCACGGCCTGTCCGACGTGGGTGAGGAAGACGAGAACGAGCAGGGCCACGCTGCGGGTCAGGGCAGCGGGGAATCGGGTCGCCTCCCGCCACAGCAGGGGGACGATCATCATGCGGCTGACTCCTTGTCGAGGTGGTGGGCGCCGGGGAGCATCGCCAGGGCGTGGACGGTCCAGCGGCCGTGCGCGGCGACGAATCCCGAGACCGGGCGGCAGCGCCACCGCCGGGACAGGGCACCGGTGTAGCACAGGCCGGCCGCCTCCCGGTGGGCCCGCCACAGGGCCGGGGCGAGTCCGGCCGCGGGTGTGTCCACTGGGACGGACCACGTCTCCAGTCGACGGGCCCCGAGTACCCAGGCCTGCCCGGATTCCTTCGCGGTGTCCGCGGCCCGCGGGTCGCGGCTGCGCCCGGCGGCCTCGAACTCGCCGATCGCCGGAGAACGCCGCACAGCCAGGGCGTTGCGGCGATCGGGCAGCACCGACCAGGTCCCGGGAAGTTCGACGGCGGCCAGCGCGATCTCCGGTGCGAGTCCGCGGGCGAGCCACCGTTCGTGCTCTGAGGCGCGCGGCACGCCGAGCAGCTCGCGCAGCCGCGGGCCGGGGCCCAGGTGGACCGCGGCGGGTGCCGGGGCACACAGGAACTCCACCGCGGCCAGGGCGTAGGCGGTGTCCGCGATCCACAGCGGCCAGGCCCGGTGGCGGTACCGGCCGAAGCTGCGGCCCGGCTGCACGGTCAGGACCAGGTGGGTCCCCCGCACGGCGGTGCCGGGAGCCTGCCAGCCCGCGTCCCGTTCGCGGGCCGGGTCGCGCCGGAGCAGGGTGCCCTGCTCCAGGTCGAAGGCGTACCGGCCCGCTTCCAGGGGGCCGTCCGCGCCGACGACCAGGTGGGTGTGCACGGGATAGGCCGCCCCCGCGGAGGGCACCGGCCGCCTGTGCACCCGGGTCGCCGTGCCGTCGGCCAGGCGGTGGTGCCCCTGGCTGAGCCACAGCCCGTCGAGCAGGGCGCGTTCACGCTCCGGTACCGCCACCGGGACGGCTCCGGCCCGGTGCCAGGGGTTGGCGCGCGGTCCGGGGGGCACGGGCGGGCCCGGAACCTGGGCGGAGAAGGCGCGCGCCAGGGCGGGCGGCAGGGGCGGGGGCCCTGTCGGGCCCGGCCCCGCACCGTGCGGTGCGGGGCCGGGCGGGAAGGAAAGGGGCATGGGTGCGGCCTCACATGTGCGGGGGCGGGAGGAGGGTGAGGTCCGCGGGGCTCCCGTCCCAGGAGGTGCGCCACCCCCGTTCGAGGGCCGCCTGCTCAAAACGCGGCATGCCGAGGTAGGCGAAGGCCGCGGGGGCGTTGGGGACGAGCCCCGTGACGAAGCTGCGCACCACCCGCAGCGAGGTGCGGCGCACGTCGCGCGTCGTCAGGTCACGGGTGATGACGCGGTGCCCGCGCTCGTCCAGCCGCCGGTAGACCTCGTCCATGGACACGGGCGCGACCTCGCTGATCGGACGGATGCCCAGTTCGGGTTCGGTGAAGCGCCGGGCCTCGCCGTGGACGCGGGGGTCGAGCCAGACCTGCACGTGCGCGCCCAGGTCGACGACGTGCTCGAACTGGGGGCCGGCGGTGTCGAGGTAGCCGGCGTCGGCACGGAAGTCGAGGTAGAGGCCGCGGGCCATCAGGCCCTGTTCCACGGCACGGAAGACCCACCCGTCGGCGGTGGTGCAGCCCTGGGTGTAGACCCAGGTGTGGACGGCTTCGAGCACGGCCTTGCGGGCGGCCCTGACCGGGTCGAGCGCGGCGGAGAACCCCGCCGCGTACAGGCCGCGCTCCCCATCGTGCACGAGCGCGGCCACGGCGGGGGCGAACTCCGAGGGCATGACCGCCAGGGACACCTCCAGGGAACTGCCGCGCAGGTCGTCGGCGAGCCCGGGAACGCTCGCGGGGTCGATACCGAAGGTCGGCCCGTCCAGGTGCCACCACAGTTCGAGGGCGTCGCGTTCGATGACCTCCATGACCCCGCGGTCCCTCGCGTCGTCGGCCCCCTGGCCGGTGGCGATCCCGGCGTAGTTCAGGTGGTGCACGCGCGGCAGGTGCCGAAAGCGCGACTGCCGCCAGTTGAGGTAGACCAGCGAGGCCGGCATCCACACCTCGGAGCCCTCGCGGTCATCGCAGCGGGTCCAGAGGGTGGGGGTGTCCTCGGTGAGGGGCTGGTAGGGGAACCCGTCGCGGCCGTACTGCCATGGAGCGCACCGGGGCAGGTCGTCCAAGGCGATCGGGCGACGGCCCGCGGCCAGCAGTTCCGCACGGGTTCCGATGCGCAGTTCGTCGTGGGGGAGCTCGGCGGGGAGCCAGTTCCCGCAGTAGCGCTCGACCCCTTCGGCGATCGCGGCGATCCGGGCCTGCTCGACGTCACCGAACGTCGTGCCCAGCGAGACGCGGTCGGCCGGCCACTCGCCGAGCTGCCGGGCGTCGGCGACGGCCGCCGTCAGCCCCGTGTAGGAGGCGGGGGCTCCGGCGGGGTGTGACACGGCCCGCACGGAGCGGATGATTCCGCACTCGGGGTCGACCAGCGACTCCACGGGCAGGGGGTGACCGGCCCCTGCCGTAACGGTTTCGGTGGCACTCGGGCGGGGTCGCCCGGTTGTGGTGGTGCTCAAGGTGAGGTCCTTTCGTGGCGCCAGGCCTCTGACGCGGAATCGAGGATCGACCGGGTGCGGGACGTGGACGCGGCCGTGAGGATCCCGGTCCATTCCGCCGCGGAGCCGGGCAGTCCTTGGGCTGCCAGCCATGGATCGATGATGTGGGCCAGTCCGCCCGCGGCCGAGATGCGGGCCCGCAGGGCCCGGTCGGTGACGGCGCCGACCAGACCGTGTCCCCACGGGCCGCTGGCGAAGTGGCTCGGGGCGCCCCATTCGCGCGCGAGTCGCCGGGCGTCATGGTCGAAGAAGTCGTCATCGCCGCTGACCACCAGCAACGGCGCGTCGATGCGGCCGTAGCGCGACGCCAGGTCCACACGCTCAGCGCTCCACAGCCGTCGCCAGCCAGCCAACGTCGCTGGCGACCAGCCCCAGTCCCCGGCGGCCTCGACCACGCCCCGGCTGTGCGCCTGTGCGACGCGCCGGTCGAGCTCGGCCGCGGACAGCGGGGGCTGGGAGCGCCGGTGGCGCCCGTGTTCGTGCCACCATCCGATCCGGTGCAGGATCTGTGGGGAGTCCTCGTGGTCCCACGCGGTCTCGGCCAGCCCGAGAGCGGGGACGAGGGCGATGATCGCCGAGACCGTGGGCGCATGGTCACCGGTCGCGGCCCGAGCGGCTTCCAAAGCGGTGTG
Source organism: Nocardiopsis exhalans (assembly GCF_024134545.1). GTDB lineage: Bacteria > Actinomycetota > Actinomycetes > Streptosporangiales > Streptosporangiaceae > Nocardiopsis > Nocardiopsis exhalans. The sequence goes on along the minus strand of NZ_CP099837.1, from coordinate 4,069,773 downwards.
GGCGGCGTACGAGGCACCGAAGAGGACCAGCGGCAGCCCTTCGTATTCCTCGGTCACTTGAGCGAGCACCCGGCCGCCGTCGTCCTCCTCATGGGAGTAGGGGGCCCACGCTCCCGTTGACCGGTACCGTCCGCGCACGTCCTGGACAAGGCAGTGGTAGCCGCGGGCGTTCCATGAGCGTGCGGTCCCCGCGTGCTGGTCCACGTCGTAGGGGGTGCGGATCACCACGAGGCCCGCCGGGCTCGCGCATTCCCACACGCGCCCGCGCAGTACTGCGCCGTCCCCGCCCCGGCAGAGGTGTTCGCGTCCGGGTTCCACAGTCATACCCGCCGACGCGCACCCAGGTCGATGGAGGGCGGCGGGTCGTAGGCCAGGACCGGGTGCTCGCTGATCGTGCCGGTGGCGGGGACCAGTTTCCACAGCGTGCCGCGGTAGCCCTCCAACGCGTCCGCCCCCTGGGCCCAGGCGAGGGCCAGGGTGAGCAGCCGGCCCGTCATCAGAGTGTGTGCGGCCGCCGAGGGGGGCGCGCAGGCCACGGCCGCGCGCCGCCAGGTGTCGAGTTCGCGGGGGACGAAGCTCGCCGCGAGGCGCCGCCGGTACACCTGCTCGGCACCGGGGTCGTCCCCGTCCAGGGAGAGGGGATCGACGAAGCAGTTCTCGCCCTCGCGGTAGGCGCGCAGCCAGGCGACACCCTGGCCCGGAAGCGCGTCGAGCCGGTCCCAGCCGAGGCGCTCGGCGGGGGAGTCCGCGTACGCGATCACCAGCCCCCACGGCGGAGTGCCCTCTCCGCGGAGGCCGGCCGTGCCGCTGTCCGGGCGGTCGGAGGCGGCCGCTCCGTCGATCGAGTCGAGCAGGGCATCGCCGTCGGTGTGGCGGGTCACGGCCGCACCCCAGCCGGTCAGGGCCTCAGCCACCGCGTCGACGAGGGGGCCCGTGCCGATCAGGGCGACTTCGCGTCGCGGACCCGGCCAGCGGTGCTGTGCGTCCTCTTCCTCGCGTGCGGACACCTTCGCCCGCAGTGCCTCGGCGTACGCGGCGGTTTTCCCGTCAGCGCTCGAAGCGCCGCCCAGAACGTCCGGGAGGTCGTCCGGCGGGGACACCAGACGCAGGAAGCGCCCAGAGGAGGTGCGTACGACACCGGTGCCCGCGCTGTCGACGATGGCGTGCGCGCCGGTTCCCGGCACGGGGGAGACGGATGGTTCTGGGGGCATGGCCGACCTCTCAAACGGCCCGGTCGGGCAGCGCGGGGCTGCCCGACCGGGTGGTTCTCAATGACTACGTCCTACGTCGCGGGGACGAGAGTTAGTCGAAGGGGTTCTCGACGAGGGCGTTGGAGTGGGTGGAGGAGAGGTGGGCGAGCTGCTCGGTCTCCTCGATCTCGGCGACGACGTCGAAGGGGTTCTCGACGAGGGCGTTGGAGTGGGAGGCGGACAGGTGGGCGAGCTGCTCGGTCTCTTCGACCTCGGCGACGATCTGGTTGTCCATAGGTCATTCCCTTCTCAATGCATGACGTATCGGTCATAGGCGCCGATACGTGTTCGTGGGGGGACGAACGGCGCTCACTGTACTTGATAATGGTTTTCATTTCCAATAGCTTTGCCCCATGAACTTCCAGAACCTCCTCGTGGCCGACTACCGCGCGGGCCGCACGTACGCCGTAGCGGACGGCGCGGTGAGAGAGCTCGGCAACGCCGTGCTCGCCGAGCACGCCGGGTTCCTGGCGCTACCAGGCCCGGGGTCGGGGCCTGCCGGATGTGCCTTCGTCGACGACCGCTCCGGTGCTCTCGTGGTCTCGGGGGACCGGGGGGAGCAGCGCTTCCCCGTGGCCATCCCCGGCGAGCACATCGCCTGTGACGCCTCGGGCCGCTACGTGGTCGTGACGACCGGACTGGGCGCGAACGCGCAGCCGTGGAGCGACGTCGTCACCCTGGTCGACCTGGAGCGCGGCGAGTCCGTACGGTTCCGCTCCCGGGTCGGAGAACCCGGTGCCATGGTCGTCCCCGACCAGGCCGGCGGCGAACCCGCCCTCGTGCTGCGGCACAGAGAGCCCGGGGCCCTGGAGGCGTTCCCCCTCTCCCGTTGCCTGGACGTCGCCGCGCACGTGCCGCGGATCACCGGTGAGGCCGTCCGCGGAATCGCCGACGACGGACACGGCGACGTCGTCGACCAGCGCACCGGCATCGCGGCGACCGCGACCAGCAGGGGACTGGAGCGTTTCGTCGTCGAGGGCGGTGTCCCGCGCATGCTCGACACCGTCGCCTGGCCCGTGCCCGGGCGCTCCTACTACCTGCGCCTGGACCCGGAGAACGGCCGGGCGGTGGGAGTGGTCCGAGGCGGGCCCGCCTCCCCGACGGCATGGACGGAGTGGACGAACCACCTGGTCGACACCGACCTGAGCACCGGTGAAACGCGCTGCCTGGAACTGCCCCACGGGCTGGCCTTCCGCTTCGCGCTCGGCGGCTCCCGGGCCGCCGTCGCCACCATTCACCCCGACGGGGACGAGCTCACCGTCATCGAGCGGGCCGAGCCCTCGACGCGCGTCGCCCACACGGTCGCGCTCCCCGCGATGTCGTGCCCGCCCGCTCCCGGACACCTGCCCTGGGATCCGGTCGGTGACGCGCCCGCGCAGCGGCGCTCCGTGGCCGTCGACCCCACGGGGACGACCGTCGCGGTGACCCGGGGAGGCGACGGCCAGCTACACCTGTTCCGCGACGGCGGACTCGACACCGTCACCGTGCCCAGCCCGCTCGACGAGGGCGGGCACCTGTACTGGCAGGGCCGCTCCACCGACACCATTGGCCGGTAGCGATGCCCGACTCCACCCTCCCCGTACCCCTTGTCCCTACCCTCGACAACGCGCTCACCGAGTGGGAGCGGCACGGCCGCCCCGGCCTGCCGCGGAACGGGTTCACCCTCAGCCGACCGCCCGGACGCCGACGTCAGGGGATCTACCGGGCGGACAGCGGGGCGCCGGTGCTCGAACCCGACGGGCACCTCCTGCGCATGGATCCTTCGCCTGACGGGCGGAGCATCTGCGTCCAACTGGCCGAACGTGCTGACGAGGACGCCGTGCTGGGGCTGGTCGACACCGCGACCGGAGCCCTGCGGCTCTACCCGGAGTTTCGCTGCCGCTACGACCCCGTGCTCTGGGACTCGGACTCCTCCGGTGCCGCACTGGTGGCGGGCCGCTCCCACCGCCTGGTCCGCATCGACGCGCGGACCGGGGAGACGACGGCCTCGGACGTGTCCCCGGACGCCCGGCTCAGACTCTTTCCCGGAGGGCGCCGCGGTCTGCTCGCCCGGAGCAGCCCCGGTAGCCCCAGCCGTCTCATCGACCGGGACACCGGTGCCGAAATCGCCGCGTTCGCCGCCATCGTCCGGGTCCTGTCGGCGGGTGAGCACGTCGTCGTCGACGACGGCAGCCGCCTTCAGGGGATCGACCCGGGCAGCGGTGCCCAGAGGTGGTGCTGGGACGATCCGGACCTGCGGGTCACCTCCTTCGCCGCCAGCGGTCAGGAGGTCGTCGCCGTCGGTGTGCGCGCGGGCCGCAGCGTCATCGTGCGGCTCGTCGAGGGTTCGGTGGAGGCCGAACGCGAGGTCGCCTATCGGGGGTCCCCGGCTGTCGCCACCGGGGTGAGCGCTGACGGCGGCCGCTTCCACACCCTCATCGAAGGTCCGGTCCTGCCCCCACGGGTCGTGCCCGCCGAGGAACTGCTGTCGGATCCGACCGCAGCCGCCCGCGCACAGCCCCTGGCGCGCGCCCATCCGGTCCGTACCGGCCCGGCCCGCACCGAACGGTACGTCTTCACCGCCGGGGACGGCTCGCGCGTCCCCGTCCTGGTCACCTCGCGGACCGGCGCCGAGGGACCCGCACCGCTGATCCTCACCTGCTACGGCGGCTTCGGCGTACCGAGTCTGCCGGTGTTCGAACCGACCGTGCCGGCGTGGGTCGAGAACGGCGGCCGGTACGCCGTCGCCCAGGTGCGGGGAGGCGGCGAGCACGGTCCCGCCTGGCGGCGGGCCGGGCACGGCCTCGCCAAGGAGCGCGGCATCGAGGACCTCTCCGCCATCGCACGCGGCCTCGTCGAGGCCGGGCTCACCCGACCCGACCTGCTCGTCCTGGCAGGCGCCTCGCACGGCGGTGTCCTGGTCACCAGCTGCGCCCTGGGCGCTCCGGACCTGTGCGCCGGCGTCGTCAGCACCGCGGCGCCGCTCGACCTGCTCAACCTCGGGGCCCACCCGCTCGGACAGCGCTGGGCTGGCGAGTTCGGAGCCTCGGACACCCCCGAGGCGATCGAACACCTGCGCCGGATATCACCGCTGCACCGGGCCAGGGCGCTCACCCCCGGCACCGCGCTTCCCCGCTTCCTGGGCATCGTGTTGGCGGAGGACTCCCGAGTGGCCGCGGACGACACCCTGGCGGTGGCCGACGCGCTGCGCCGGGCCGGAGGCAGCGCCGCCGTGTGGCGCGCACCGGAGACCGGGCACGGCGGCAACCACCTCGACAGTCTGCACCGCCTCGGGGCCACCGTCCTCAGTTTCGCCGCCGCGGCCACCGGGACCGCGGGGAAGGCTCCATCGACCACGTAGGGGAGTCCGCGCGGGGCGCGGCGCGAGCGGCCGGCGGCGAACGCGGACCGGTCCCCGGATTCGTGACCGCCCAGGGACACGTCGTGCTTCTTCTCCAAGCCCAGCACGTTCGTGGCGAAGTCCAGGGCCTCGGCCCGGCTGTCCACGAAGACACTGGTGATGTGGATTCTCGTGAGCCGCTCTCTTCTCGGTCGGGTCGGAGCCACCGCTCGGTGGTGTGCCGTAGCGGTTCCGGATTCACGTCGTGGAACTGGTGGCGCCCCTCGCACCTGCTCTTGCCCAGACCGCTCTCCTCGAGGACGGCCAGGTGCTGGCACATCGCCTGGCGCGACATCGCGAGCTGCTGCCGGGAGGCCAGCCGCGCGCGTGGAGTGCGAACAGCCTCTGCCCGGACCGATCGCTGAGTCCGTTGAGGTTCCTGCGGCGGGTCGGGTCAGCCAGGAATGTGAACAGTGGGTCGGACACGGCACCACCATCGACAAGTGGTTGCTTGCCTATCAACCCCTGGCCTGCTGGTTCGGCTTCGAGGGTCAAAGGTCCCGTTGCGGAGTCCTGCCTTGGTCGGGGCGGTCCGGCGGTGCGCCGCGCGCCGAGCCCGGGGTAGAGGCCGTCGGCCTGCCAGGAGCGCCCGGTGGGAGATCGATCCACTGTTTGCCCCAGGGCATTGACAGGCAGCTCATGGCTGCTCTTCGATAATGGTTATCGTTTTCATTCTGTTGTTCGCACCGAAGTGAAGGCTGCGCCCATGGGTGACCCCCGACACCTGGCTCCCCGGCGGACGGGCCCGACGACGTGACTCCCACCGCCTCCGCGCCGACCGCACCGCTCAACGCACCCCCCGTCCCCCTGCGGGCCAACCTCCGACGCCGCCGCCTGCGCCACCTGCTCACCCTGGCCGCGCTCACCTGCGTCCTGGTCGTGCTGGTCGTCGTCTCCGCCGGGACCGGCATGGTGTTCGTCCCGCCCGAGACCACCGCCCGCGTGGTGGCCGACAAACTGCTCCCCGGCCTGGTCGAGCCGACCTGGACGGCCGTCGAGGCGCAGATCGTCTGGGAATACCGGTTGCCGCGCACCCTGCTGGCCGCGATCGTCGGCGCGGGCCTGGCCCTGGTCGGCACCACGCTCCAGGCCGTGGTGCGCAACCCCCTGGCCGACCCCTGGGTCCTCGGCGTCTCCTCCGGGGCCGGGCTCGGCGCGGTGGCCTCCCTGGTCGTCGCCGGGTCCTGGTTCGCCGTGGTGCCCCTGCCCGTCGCCGCCTTCCTGGGCGCGACCTGCGCCACCGCCCTGCTTTTCGGGCTGGCCCGCCGCCAGGGCAGACTCACCCCGCTGCGCCTGGTCCTGTCCGGGGTGGCGCTGTCCTACCTGTTCAGCGCTGCCACCAACTACCTGGTGCTGACCACAGACGCCGAACGCGTCTTCGGTGTCCTGTTCTTCCTGCTCGGCAGTGTCGCCTCGGCGGGCTGGAACGACCTCGCCGTTTCCCTGGTCGTGGTCCTGGCCGGACTGGTCCACCTCACCGCACGGGTCCGCGCCCTCAACGCCCTGCTCGCCGGGGACGAGGCCGCGACCTCCCTCGGGATCCACCTGGACCGCCTGCGCGGGGAGCTGCTCCTGCTCACCTCGCTGATGACCGGGGTGATGGTGGCGGTCAGCGGCGGTATCGGCTTTGTCGGCCTGGTCATCCCGCACCTGTCCCGGCTGTTCGTCGGGGCCGACCACCGCAGGCTCATCCCCGTCGCCGCACTGGTCGGCGCGATCTTCCTGGTCCTGGTCGACCTGGTGGCCCGCACCGTGGCCGCCCCCGTCGAGCTCCCGATCGGCGTGGTCACCGCCGCCATCGGAGCTCCCTTCTTCCTGTGGCTGATGCGCCGCAGGAACGCCGAACGCAGGGGAGGACTCTCCCGATGAGGCTCACCCTCCACGGCATCGGCGTCCGCCTCGGCTCCAGCGACCTGCTGCACGAGGCACACCTGGACGTCGCCCCCGGCACCGTGACCGGCCTGCTCGGACCCAACGGCAGCGGTAAGTCCACCCTGCTGCGCACCGTCTACCGCGCGGTGCGACCGCGCACCGGCGCGGCCCTGCTGGACGGCGAGGACCTGTGGAGCCTGCCCTCCCGCCAGGTCGCCCGCAGCGTGGCAGTGGTCGCCCAGGAGTCGCCCGCCGAGTTCGACCTCCAGGTCCTGGACGTGGTCCTCATGGGCCGTACCCCGCACAAGGGCCCCTTCAGCTCTGACGACGAGCACGACCTCACCCTCGCCCTGGACGCCCTGGACCGGGTCGGCGCCGACCACCTGGCCGAGCGCATGGTCGCCACGCTCTCGGGCGGGGAGCGCCAGCGGGTGATGCTGGCCCGCGCCCTGGTTCAGCAGACCCCGCTGCTGGTCCTGGACGAGCCCACCAACCACCTCGACATCTCCTTCCAGCTGGAACTGCTCTCCATCGTGCGCGGGCTCGGGGTGACCGTGGTGGTGGCCCTGCACGACATGAACCTCGCCGCGGCCTACTGCGACACCGTCTCCGTACTGGCCGCGGGCCGGGTGGTGGCCGCGGGCGAGCCCGAGCGGGTGCTGACCCCCGAGCTGATGCTCGACGTCTTCGGCGTGCGCTGCCACCGCCTGACCCACCCCGAGAGCGGCCGCATGGTGCTGGCCTTCAGCGAACCTTCGCCCGTATCCGCGCCCCCTTCCGTGTCCGCGAACGAACCCCGCCGCGAACCCGCGGCCGGATCCGCCCTTCGAAAGGAACACCTCACATGAACCCCCACCACCCGCGCCCCCTCCGGTGGCCGGTCCGCTCCCTGGCGGGCGTGAGCGCCACCGTGCTGATCGCCCTGGTCAGCGGCTGCGCCACCGGTACCGAAGCACCTGAGGAGGCGGCCGCCGAGACCACCGAGGGGTTCCCCGTCACCATCGACAACTGCGGCCAGGCGCTGGAGTTCGACACCCCGCCCGAACAGGTCGTGAGCCTGGCCCAGCCCCAGACCGACCTGCTGGTTGCCCTGGGGGTCGAGGACCGGATCATCGGTACCGCCCAGCGCTCCGAACCTGACGGCCTGCCCGGCAGCACCCCCGGCGGAGAGCACGCCGCCACCGTGGCCGACCTGCCCCTCATCGAGGAGTCCGGCGTGCCGGCCAAGGAGGTCGTCGTCTCGACCGGCGCCGACCTCGTCCTGGCCCCCAGCGTCTTCGAGTTCTCCGAGGAGGAGGGCTACGCCACCCAGGACGATCTGCGGTCGGTGGGCGCCCAGCCCTACCTCGCCGCGGGCGGCTGCCCCGATCAGCGGCTGCACCGCTCGGTCGAGGACACCCTGACCGACCTGCGCCTGCTCGGTGAGGCCCTGGGGGTGGCCGAACGTGCCCAGGAAGTGGAACAGGACTACCAGGCGACCCTCGACGAGGTGGCCGAGGCGGTCCAGGGCAGCGAACCGGTACCGCTGGTGGAGATGTACGTCTTCGGTGACACCGTCGAGGTCCTGGCCGCCAGCGACGGGCACGACTTGGTGGCGGCCGCCGGAGGCCAGAACGTCTTCTCCGCCGACGACCCCGGTTTCGACGGCCGCCTGTTCGCCAACCTCTCCCCGGAGGTGATCGCGGACAGCGAGCCCGAAGCCGTCATCTTCAGCGTGGGCAGCGAGGCCGACGCAGAGGCCGCCAGGGAACTTCTCGCCGAGCGCTTCCCCACTCTGCCCGCGGTGGAGAACGACCTGCTGATCGCCTACAGCTCCACGGCCTCGATGCCCGGCTCGCTCAGCCTGGCCGACGCCGTCCGCGAGGTCGCCGAACGCCTGCACCCGGAAGCCTTCTGATCCCGGGCTCCCACTGAGCTCCGCGTCCTTCGAACACGGGGGTCCACGCATGTCCGGTCCCGCGCCCTCCGGCCCGACCCCGGCCATCTCCGCCGTCCCGGCTTCCCCGGTCCGTCCGGGGGCGATCCGCCGGGGCGCGGGGGAGGAGCTGCCCTCCTGCGACGAGGAGGTGCTGCACCTGTGTGAGGGGGTGGTCGCCACGCGCGCCCTGCACGCGGACGGTGACGCGGTGCTCCTGGACCTGGCCGGTCCGGGGCAGTGGATCCTGCCGCACCCGGCCGACGACTGCCACGTGGTCCACACCGCCCACACCGAGGTCCGGGTGGAACGCCTCCCCTGGGCCTCGGTGGCGGGTTCGGTCGAGGCCGCGGTGCGCCTGCGCGAACAGCTGCGCTGGCGCGAGGCCTGGGCCGCGGCCCAGGCCAGGCCCCACACCGAGGACCGGCTCACCGGGCTGCTGCGGCTGCTCGGCCAGCGCTTCGGCCGCTGGAAGCAGGACGAGCTCCTGGTGGACGTGGAACTCACCCACGCCCAGCTGGCCTCGGCCACGGGGCGGACCCGGCCCACCGTGACCCGTGCGCTGCGGCGTCTGTGCCGCTCCGGCGCGCTGCGGGTCGAGGAGGTGGCCGGGTCCGCCCGTCCGCGTTACGTGCTGCTCTTCCCCGAGGTGTCCTCCTCCCACTCCTGGCGCCATTGACCCCGGCGGAACCGCAGCCAGGTGAACAGGGCCCGGGCCAGTAGGCCGACGGCGAAGCCGGTGTACACCCCGGCCAGCCCCCAGCCCAGGTACTGCACGGCCACCCAGGCCACCGGGACGGCCAGCAGGAGTTGGCTCAGCGCGCCCGCGTAGAGGATGCCCTTGGTGTCCCCGGCCGCCCGCAGGACCCCGGCCAGGGACATCGCCACCACCATCGCGGGCACGACCAGCAGCAGGACAGGAGCCGCGGCTTGGGCGTGCGCGATCACCTGCTGGTCGGGGGTGAAGAGCCGGAAGTAGATCCCGGGAGCCACCAGGGCGGGCAGCACGATCAGTACCGACAGCGCCCCCATCAGCAGTGCGCCCGACCGGGCGTAACCCAGGGCCCCGGCCGGGTCGCGGGCCCCCAGCCGCTGCCCGGCCAGGATCGCGATGCCGCTGCTGTGCGAGAAGACCACCACCCACAGCAGCATCACGGTGCTGACCATGAGCCGGTATCCGGCCAGGGGCGTCTCACCGACGCGGGCCACGATCGCGGCCAGGGCGACGTCGGCCCCGTAGACCAGGACGGCGAAGGCCACGTCGGGCCAGCCGATCCGCCAGATACGCGCGCACACGGCGCGGCCGCCGGTGAGGTTGGCCCGCTGCCAGAAGGGGTAGTCGCCGTTCAGCCGGCGCCGGGCGAACCAGACGATGTAGGCCACACCCGTGGCGGTGGCGGTCACCGTGCCCACGGCCGAACCGGTGGCGCCCAGGTCCAGGCCGAACACGAACACGTAGTCCAGCGGGATGTTGGTGACGTTGACCAGCAGCGCCACCCGCATGGTGATCTTGGTCTGCTCCAGCCCGCCGAACACCCCCCGGTAGTGGGCGGTGACGGCGGTCAGCGGCAGGGCGGTGAGCAGCACGCGCAGGACCGTGGTCGCCTCGTCGGGGGCCTGCCCGCCGCCGACCAGCTGCACCAGGGTGCCGGAGAGCGCGAACAACGCCGCGGTGAACACGGCGGCCACGGCCAGGCAGAAGAGCAGGCCGACGTCGATGATGCCGCGGACGCGGTCGTGTTCGCCCGCCCCGTGCCAGCGGGCGACCAGGATCTGCACGGCGGTGCCCCAGGGCAGGACCAGGGCGGAGGCGAACACGAACAGGGGCGCGACCAGTCCGATGGTGGCCAGCGCCTCGGTGCCGTACCACCCCAGGATGATCGTGTCCGCGAGCAGGAGCGCGGCCGTGGACAGGCTGCCGATGATCAGGGGATAGGTCACCGACCAGCTGCGGGCCAGCCGGGGACGGAGTGCGTTCGCGGCTTCGGTTGTGGGTTCGGGTTCGGTCGGCGCGGTCACGGGCGGGGCAGCTCCATCCCCAGGACGTGGGCGGCGAAGGCCCAGCGGTCGCTCAGGTCGTCCAGGCCCTCCTCGGCCCGGGCGTCGCGGCCGTGGCCGGACTCGCGGTCCACGCGCAGCAGGACCGGTGCCGGTCCCGCCTGGGCGTGCTGGAGGGCGGCGGCGAACTTGAAGCTGTGGGCGGGCACGACCCGGTCGTCGCGGGTGGCGGTGCACAGCATCGTGGCCGGGTACTTCGTGCCCGGTTCGACCCGGTGCAGGGGCGAGAGCGCGTGCAGGGCCGCGAAGTCCTCCGGGTCGGCGGGGGAGCCGTACTCGAACCGCCAGGACCAGCCGATGGTGAACCGGTCGAAGCGCAGCAGGTCCAGGACCCCGTTCACGGGGATGACGCAGGCGCACAGGTCGGGGCGGCGGGTCAGCAGGGCCGCGACCAGCATGCCGCCGTTGCTCATCCCGCCGATCCCCAGCTGTTCGGGGCTGGTCAGCCCCTGGCCGATCAGCCACTCGGCGGCACCGACCAGGTCGTCCACGGCCCGGGCCTTGTCGCGCCCCGAGCCCGCACGGTGCCATTCCTCGCCGTACTCCCCGCCGCCGCGCACGTTGGCCAGGGCGTAGACCCCGCCCATCTCCATCCAAGCGATCGGCCCGGGCGCGAAGGAGGGGGTGATGGCGAACCCGAAACCGCCGTAGGCGGCCAGGAAGGCGGGGTGCTGCCGGTCCGGGTCCAGGTCGCGGCGGTGGCACACCCACATGGGTACCTCGGTGCCGTCCGCGCTGGTGTAGGTGACCTGGCGGACGGTGAAGTCCTCGGGGTCGAAGGTGTAGGTCGGCTCGAAGAAGACCGTGCTGGAGTCATCGGTGGTGTCGAGCTTGTAGACGGTGGTCGGGCGGGTGAAACCGGTGAAGGAGTAGAAGACCTCGGTCTCGCCCGGTTGGCTGCGCAGCCCCTCCACGGTGCCGTGGCCGGGGAGTTCGACCTCGCCCAGGGGGTCTCCGTCGGGAGTGAACACGTGGATGCGGCTGGCCGCGTCCACCAGGTAGACCACGTACAGCTTGCCGCCGACGAGCCCGGCCCCCTGCACGGCGTGCTCGGACTCGGGCACGATCTCGCGGATCTCGCCCGGCCGTCGGGCGTCGGTGGCCACGATCCGGCCCATCGGCGCGTCGGCGTCGGTCTGGAACCACATCACCGGGCCGTCCCCGGCCACGTAGGAGTAGGCGGCGTCGAAGTCCGGGAGCAGGCCCACGACCGGGCTGTCGGGCACCCGCAGGTCCTTGACGAGGATGGCGGTGGTGGCCTCCTCGCCGCGCCAGACGAACAGGATGAGGAAGGTGCCGTCCTCGGAGGTGAGCACCGTGATGCCCTGCTCGGGGTGGTCGGAGTCGTGGTAGACGATCTCGTCCTGGTCCTGGGAGGTTCCCACCTGGTGGAAGGCCACCTTGGGGTCGCGGTCCGGCTCCCAGGAGGCGTGGTCGGCGTCGCTCCCGTCGTGGTCGTAGCAGGTGTAGTAGAAGCCGGTGCTCTGGGCGTTCCACCCGGCCGCGGAGAACTTGCTGCGGTAGAGGCGGTCGGGCAGATCGGTACCGGTGTCCACGTCCCGCACCCGCCACTCCTGCCAGTCCGACCCCCCGTAGGACAGGCTGTAGGCGAGGAGCCTGCCGTCCGGGCTGGCGGTGGCGTAGGAGATGGTGGCGTGGCCGTCGTCGTTGGCGTACAGAGTCGGGTCGAGCAGCAGCCGGGGCTCTCCGTCGGGGGCCTCCATGACGTACAGGGCGTCCTGCTCCTGGTGGCCGTCGTTGTGGAAGTAGAAGTACCGGCCGCCCTGCATGAGCGCGGTGTGGCAGGCGCGCAGGCTCCACACGCGCCGCAGCTGTTCGGTGAAGACCCGCTTCCACTCCAGCCCGTCCAGGAACTCGCGGCCGAGCGCGCGCTGCTCCTCCACCCAGGCGGCGGTGTCGGGCTCCTCGGAGTCTTCCAGCCAGCGGTAGGGGTCGGGGACCGCCACCCCGTGGAGGTGGTCGACGGTGTCGTCACGCCGGGCCCGGGGATACCCGGGCCGGGTGCGGGCGGTCTCGTGTTCGGTGGTGCTCATCGGGGCCTCTCGCCGTCGTGGTCGGGGGTGTGGTCTCGGGTGTCGTTCTCGGACGGGTGGGCCAGCCGGTCCAGGACCAGGGCCCGGCGGAACTCCTCGGTGGAGCCGAAACCGGCGGCGCGGGCGTGGGCTGCGACATCCGCCGGAACAGGTTCGCCCCGCCGCTCGTGGAAGAACCAGCGCAGCAGCTCCTCCTCGTCGAAACCCGCCTCGGCGGCGGAGGGGAGCCGACCCAGCCGCTCCGCCACCAGCCGGGACTTGTGCGCGGCGGCCTCGGCGACCTCGCTCCGCAGTCCGCTCACGTGCAGGTGGTCGGGTAGCCGGGAGAGCGTCGCGGTGTAGTGGCGGGCCTCGACCAGGCGCAGCCGGGCCTGCTCCCGCGCCCAGCGGTCCAGCACGGCGGCGGAGGGCGCCGCAGACCCGCCCAACGCGGTGAGCAGCCGTTCCCCAGCCGCCTCGACCTCCTCCGGGGCGGGCGTCAGGCGGGCCCGGTCGGCCTCGGCCAGCATCAGGTGGCGCAGCAGCGCCTCCTTGTAGGCGGCCCGGTAGGCGCTGGTCTGCGGTCTGCCCGGCAACAGCCGAAGCTCCTCGGTGACCTGAGCGAAGTCGGCGCCGTCGTCGCCGGTGCGGGCCCCGCCGGACAGCGCCCGCGCCCTGGCCCAGACCTGGCTGTCGGCCACGGAGTACTCCACATCCTTGGGCTCCAGCCCGGCCCGGAGCCGCTCGTCCACCGTCCGCAGCAGCTCCAGCGCGTCCAGGCGTTTGCGGTCCACCCGCAGCTCGGGCAGCCGTGAGCGCAGCTCCGATATCTCCGCCGGGTCGATTCCGCGCGCGGCCGCCGCCTCCAGCAGCTGGGGGTAGGAGCGGTCGGGGTAGAACAGCCCGCGGGCGACCTCGACCAGTTCCCCGGCGACCTTCGCCGACACCGCTCCGTCCGCCACGGCGGCCCCGAGGGTGGCGCGGATGTTGACCAGGGCGTCCGAGACCGCCCGGTACCCGGATTCGGCGGGACCGTGGGCCACCGCGACCTCGTCGTCGGCCTCCAGCTCACCGTCCCGGTACGCCTCGTAGACGCGCCCGACCCCCACCATCCCGAAGGTGTCGAGCTCGGCGGCGCGCAGCGCGCCCATACTGGAGGATCCGAAGACGTGCACGCCCTGTTGCATGGCCCACAGCACCTCCTTGTGCCAGACCGCCGGTACCCGGGAGAAGTAGCCGTCCACCAGACAGATGGCGGGCGGGCGGTCCAGCGCGGCCCGGTACAGGTCGCCCTGCGCGGCCGGAGGGCGGTAGTCGGCCTCCAGTACGGCCCGTGCCTCGGCGACCGGCAGGGTCGGGCCCAGGAACACCACGGGCGGTACGGCGTTGCGGCGGTCCACGGCGGCGTCGCGGTTCACAGACCCACCGCCTTCCGGGCCCGAGGGCCGGGGACGAACTCCTCCGCGCCGAACGCGAGGTGTTCGAGCCCGGGCACCACCACCCTGACCACGTCCACGCCGATCTCGGGGACGGCCAGATCCACGGCCGCCACCCGCTCCACCCCCGCGTCGCCCAGACGCGCGAGCAGGTCCCGCAGGTCCTCGTCGAAGGTCTCGTGCACCGCCACCGAAACGCCGCGGTGGGCGCGGCGAGCGGTGGCGGTATCGGCCAGCTCGGCCCGGTGCGCAGCCAGAACCGCGGTGTCCTGGGCGGTGCCGTAGGCCTCCCGGGGCTGGTCGTCACGGGAGCCCGCGATGGTGGTGAGCCTGCTCTGCGCGGCCTCGGTCAGCGCCCGTGACAGGGCGAGCCCGGGGTCGTGGTGGGCGCCCATCCCGGCGGCCGCGGGGATGGGTTCGACAGTCTGGTCGGCGGCGTCCACGATCTCGCACAGGTACACGGGCACGCCCAGGTCGGAGGTCTGCTCCCACACCGCCGCGATCACCCCGGCGGCGGTGAACCGGTCCAGCACCTCCCTGCACCCCGGGTCGGTCACCGTGTCCAGGTCGATCCGGGTGGCCTCCCGAGCGGGGTCGTCGGCCAGCTCCCACAGCACGGTGGCGTCCCGCTCGATCACCTCGTAGAGGGCGTGGCACAGTGCCTCCAGGGGGTGGTTGCCCGAGGCCAGGCCGTTGGAGCTGGCCAGGAAGCACCCCTGCCCGGGCAGGGCTTCGGTGGTGTAGTGGGTGTGCACCATCTCGTAGGGGACGAAGACCTCCTCCCCCGAGAGCAGGTCCACCCCCGGCGCCCACAGCGTCGGCAGTTCGGGGGAGTGGTGCCCCTCGGGTGCGGCGGGCAGCAGCGAGCAGTCCACCACCTGGGCGGAGCGGCGCAGCTCACGTTCGCTGGCCAGCCGCAACGGCAGCCGGGGGTGTTCGGCGTGGTGGGTCTCCACCGCCTCCATCACCCCCGAGGCCCGTGCCGCCGCCAGGGTGAGCCCCTTGCCCTGGTTGACCGCCAGCGAACGCGCGTTGGGGCGGGTGACCATGGTGACGGGGACGCCGATCCGGTCCAGGCCGGTGACGTCGGCGACCCGGGTGATGCCCATCCGCGCGGCGTGCCCAAGCGCCCGCTCCACGGTGACCTCGGGCGGGACCAGCCGGTGGGTGCCCTCGAACCGGGCCTTGGGTACGGGTTCGCGGCCCGGTAGCAGCCGGGAGGGTTCGGGTTTCACGGGGTGCTCCTCAGGCATGGGGCAGGGGAAGGGGACGGAGGTGGGGGAGGGAGCGCTCCGGCGGGCACGGCCGCGACCCGCCCAGCATCGGGAAGGCGGCCGGTGCGGTGGCCCGCAGCCCGGGGACCACCGCCCGGGCCACGGCCAGACCGCAGGAGGCGACGTCGGGGGTGGTCAGATCCACGGCCACCACCCGGTAGCCGCGTTCACGCACGATCCCCGGGTAGGCCGCGCGATCGGCCGCCTCGCGCGAGGCCGACCACCCCTCGGGGTGCGTGCCCGAGCCCAGACAGGCGGACAGCTCCGGCCACACCCCCGGGTCGAGGTGGTACTGGACGTGGCAGGAGACGTCCACCAGGTCGCGCAGGTCGGAGCGGTAGGCGCGGGCGTAGTCGCGCTGGGCCCGCCAGGGCCTGAGCACCGTGTCCGGCTGTTCCTCGAACAGCGCACCCATCTCCCGCTCGTCGCACAGGCGTCGGGCGGCCTGGCAGGAGACCACGGCCTCGGCCGCCGCCTTGGCCACGGCGGCATCAGTTCTCGGACGCAGCGCCGTGCCCATACCCAGCACCCCGTCCCGGCGGTCGCGCAGCAGCACGGCGGCGACCGGCAGGCCGAACTCGTTGGGCACCGACCACACGAAGCACTCCTGGGCGGCCGCGTCGCCGCCGAGCACCCCGGTCAGCCACGGGGGCACGGGAAGGGGATCGAAGGCGGTCCCGAACTCCCAGGCGGTGGCCAGGCAGTGCCGTTCCAGCACTTCCTCCAGCGCGGACAGCCGTGCCCCGTCGACGTCGGTTGCCGCGGCCACACCGGCGTTGACCGGCAGGTGGGTCAGGGGTTGGCCCTCGACGGCGCCCAGTCCGATCAGTGAGGTGGGGACCAGGACGGGTTCCTGCTCCGGGACCGAGTATCCACGTGTCCAGGCCACCGTCAGATCGCGGTCGAAGCGGACGAACGGGAAACCCGGCGCGTCGTACTGCTGGTCGGAGTACAGGGCCAGCGAGGCGGGGTCCACGGCAGCGACGCCCTCGGCGGCCAGGTCGCTCCAGCGGGAGCGGCGCTCCACGGGTACCGAGTCCGCGCAGTGGCGCTCGACCGCCTCACCCAGGGCGGCCGCCTCGGCCGCGGCCCGGTCCCACCAGGCGGCGCCACCCGGGGTGGCCTGGCCGCGCGCGCCGCCACCGTGCCGGGTGTTCGGGTGCGCGGCCACCAGGTGCAGCGCCGGAGGAAGGGAGGGGTGCAGGGGTTCGGGCACCAGGGAGTGCACCAGACCCGAACGGGCGTCCACCAGGTCTGTCAGCGGGCGCCGCGGCAGTGCGGATCGTGCGGTGTTCGACACGGTCACCTCCTCACACGTGCGGGATCGGGGCGAGGAACAGCTCGTTCTCGCTGACGGGAGCGGGCAGCCACCCCCGCTCGGCGGGTTCCTCGTACAGGCGGGTACCGCCGAGGTAGGGGAGTGAGGCGGGGGCGTTGGTGTAGAGCTCGGGCACCACCACACGGGACACGTGCAGCCCGGCCATGGCCACGTCGGGTGTGGTCACGTCCACCGAGTACGCCCGCATCCCCCGCTCGGCGACCTGCTTCAGGTAGTGCGCACGCCGGTCCCGCGGTTCCCACCGCCCCAGCTCCGCGACGGGCACGGTGCGCGGCGGGGCGTACATGCGTTCCGCGTACACGCGGGCGCGCGGGTCCAGGTAGAACTGCATCTGCGCGCCCAGGTCGATCACGTCGCGGTAGTCGTCGCGGAAGTCGTCCAGGTAGCGCCGGTCGGCCCGGTGGGCTTTGTAGGCGCGCGCGTCCAGGGCGCCCGCCCGGATCGCTGCCCAGATGCTCCCGTCCGGGTCGAGGATGCCGGTGGAGTAGAACCAGGTGCCGACCGCCTCCGACAGCGCCTTGAGCGCGGCCGCCTCGGGGTCGGTGCGGCAGGCGAACCCGGCGCCGATGATCTGGTTCTCGGTGTCGTCGAGCAGGCAGCCCACCACCGCCGCGTCGAACCCGGTCGGGATGGCGAAGAAGTGGTAGCGGACCCCGGGGTCCTCCGCCGCGGTCACCAGCGCCTGCTGAAGGGCCACCGAACCCGAGACGTCGATCCCCGTGGCGGGGGCGCCGCTCAACCACCAGACGGCGGTGGCGTCCCGTTCGACGAGCTCCTCCAGGGCGGCGGCCTCGGCGAAGGCCCGGTCCGGCCCGGCGGCGATCCCCGCGTAGATCACGCCGTTGGTGCGCGGCTCGGTGTGTTTGCGCTCACCCCAGTGGTAGTTGCAGTACACCAGCGAGGCCGGGACCAGGGTCGGGGTTCCGTCGACCATGTCGTGGCCCGGTACCCAGCGCACCGGCAGGTTCCGGGTGAAGGGGACGAGCGGGAAACCGGGGGTGGCGTACTGGCGGCGCGAGTACAGGGTCAGATCGTGGGGGTCGACCGCGGCGGTTCCCTCCGCGCGCAGCTCGGCGAAGGAGGCCCGGCGCAGCCCTTCGGGGACGAAGTTGCCGCAGTACCGTTCCACTGCCTCCCCGATCGCCGCGAGCTCGGCCGCCTCGGCGTCGTGGAAGGCGGATCCGACCGCGGCCCGGTCCGCGTGCCAGGTCGCCGGGTCCAGGGAGTTGGCGACGTCCGCGCCGCGTGCGATCAGTCCGCGCGGGAAGCGCGGGGGCATGGGGAAGTCGACGATGCTCCGGACGAGGCCCGTTCTGGGGTCCACCAGCCGGGCGTGGTCGGTGGTGCGCTCGTCGGCGGCAGCGGCCGTGGTGGCGGGGATCAACGGTTCACCTGCCCGGAGAAGGTGGGGCCGCCCGGGACGGGCAGCACGGGGTGGTGGGTCCGGTACAGGTCCGAGCAGCGCACCTGGGTCTGGTGCCGGGTGGCGGCTACCGGGGCACCGCTGAACAGGGCGAGGGTGTCGGCAACCAGGGTTCCGGCTGTGACGGCCAGGACACCGGGATCCGGCCAGGGGTAGGGGTTCCGGGTGGTGTCCCAGTGCGCCCACAGCCCCGCCAGCAGGTCGTCGGCGTCGGTGGCCGCCAGCAGCCTGCGCCTGGTGTCGCGGTATCCGGCACTGGACCCGGGAAGGGTGAGCGGACCCAGGAAGAACGAGAGGCCGTCGCCGTATGCCCGGTGCCAGGGGGTGCCCGCCTCGTGCAGTTTCGCGTCCAGGTCGCACCAGGCGCGGTCGGTCAGCCACCCGGTGCAGGCCACGACGGCGTCGGCGGAGCCCGGTCCCACGTCCTCCACCCCGGCCTGACCGAACAGGGTACGCACCGTCTCGGCCAGGGGGTTGTCGCCCAGCACGGACACGGTCCGGCCCCGGCTGTCGGGGCCCTCCTCCGGCCCTGCGAGGACGCCCTCCTCGGTGAGTTCGGCCAGGAGGGAGCGCAGCACCTCGGGTTCGAAAGCCGTGCACTGCTCCGGCGGGAGTCTGCCCTCGACGAGCGCGTGCAGGGCCTCCAGCTGGTCCTGTTCCAGGTCGGGGACGATGAAGTCGTCACCGCCCGCGTAGATGACCAGATCGTCACCGGTGCGGAAGACGTGGGTCGTCGGGGCCGGGCGGAGCGGCCGGCCTTCGGGGGGAGTGCGGTCCTGGGCCGGGGACACGGCAACCTCTTCCGTGGGAGGGCGCCGCTGCCGGGGCAGCGGCCGAGCGGGTCGGGGGCTGCGGGTTCTTCCCGCGTTCGGGGCCCGGCCGGGCGTGGAGGGCCACACCCGGCCGGGCGTGGCGGACTACTCCCAGGCGAAGGGCCCGGCGGCGACCGCGTGGTTGCCCGAGTGCAGGACCGGGGCGCCGCTGCGGCTACGGGTGCTCACACGACGGAGCAGCTTCTTGTCCATGTGTCCTCCGATGTTGTTCGTGATGTCTCGTGCGGATTCGTCCGACCGATTCGGCCGGACCAGGGACATCCTGAACTGCCGCACCGGCCGCTGTCGGTGCGATTCGGCACCGGAACGCGGTGCGCATTGGCCGTCGGCGCGGCGGCCCCAAGGGCTAGGATCGCCGTCATGGTTATGATAACCGTTTTCAGCCTCCCTCTCTGGGGTGCGTTGCGGGACACCGCGCTCCTGGTCGCGGTCTGCCTGACGGTCGCTCTGCCGTCGGTGCTCGCCCTGGCCCGCCGGCTGCGCGCTTCGGGTCGCGAGATGATGCCGCTCGCCGTGATCGGGGCCCCGGGGGCGGCCCTGTGCGTGGCCGCGCTCTCCTCGGGCTCGGCGGCACTCCTCGCGGGGATCATTCCCGGTGGGGGCGCCCCGGGGATGCGCACGGCGCTGCTGGCCCTGGCGGCCCTGGCCCTGCCCGCGACCGTGCTCTGCGCGCTGCTGGTGGCGGACGAGAATCCCCGCCCGGCCCCGGTGCGGGCCCTGGCCCGCGCGGCCGGGGTGGCTCTGGCCGGGGCGGTGGCGGCCGCGCCGGTGGTGGAGGCACTGCTGGGCTACCCGGGCGCTGGAGCGCTCCTGGTCCGCGCTCTGCTTGTGGACCAGTACTCCCTCGCCGCGGCCGCCGCGGCACCCCTCGTCTGCGCCGCGCTGGCGGGCCTGGTCTGCGCGGGCCTGGCCCGAAGCCCCTTCGTCCCGACTGCCGAGGAATCGACATGTCCCACGAGTACGGCCGGATAGCCGAGTTCCACGACCTCTTCGTGACCTCTGCCCGGGAGCTGTTGGGCCCCAGCGTCGCCCGACTTCTCGGGTTGCTGCCTCCGGGCGGGACGATCGTGGAAGTGGGTGCGGGAGCCGGCATCGGGACCCGGGTGATCGCCTCGGAGTCCTCCGCCCGCATCGTGGCGATGGAACCGGACCTGGTCATGCGCTCGATCCTGACCACACGCGTCTTCGACTCCCCGGCCCCGGCCTCCCGGGTGCCAGTCCTTGTTGCCGGGGGAGTCCCCGAGGAGTTGTCCCAGGGAGGGAGAGGAGTTGTCCCAGGGAGGGATTCGTCTGCGCACACGTGCTCGGACACCTGGGGGAGCGGGAGAGAGGGAAGCTGTTCGCCTGGTTGGGGCGCGCCCCGTCCGAGACCCCGGACAGGCGAGAGCCGCCCCTCACCGCTCTGGGCTCCCGCCAATACCGTGCCGTCCACCTGCCCGGAAGTCGGGAGGGCGGGTATGCGACCTGTTGCCAGGTGCTGTCCGGGGGCCGTGTCGTTCACGAGGTCCTCTACGAGGGCGGCCGGAAGGTCTTCACCCACGATGATCTGGTCCGGGCACTGGCGGGCTCGCCCCTGGTCGGCGAGCGCGCCGTCCCCGGGGTGTCGGCGATTCGGCACCGGGGTTGAGTCCTCGGGGCCGTGTCCGGCGGGCCCCGGTTCGCACTCATGATCCAGAAATGATAATAATTTTCATTGTCATCCCTCTGGTCAGGAAGAACCCACAGCATGAGCGTCAGTGCTCAACGCGCCCCCGCCGCCGAACGGACCGAACCCCCACGACGGCGCAGAGCGCGTTCCAACACCCTCGTCGTCATCGCCCTCACCCTCGGCCTGCTCCTGGTGATCTTGGTCTCCGTGGGCACCGGATCGGTCCACGTCGGAACCCTGGACGCCGCCAAACTGGTCCTCGGGCACCTGGTCCCGGGCATGCCCTGGATGACCGACGGCACCTACACCGCCCTCCAGGACCAGGCGGTCTGGCGGTTCCGGCTGCCGCGCGTCCTGCTCGCCGCGATCACCGGGGCCTGCCTCGCCCTGGCCGGCGGGCTCATGCAGGCCGTGGTACACAACCCGCTCGCCGAGCCCTACGTCCTGGGCGTCTCCTCCGGAGCCGGGGTCGGCGCCGTCCTGGTCGTCGTCGGCGCCGGGGGAGCGGTCGGCGGGCTCTCCCTGTCCTCGGCGGCCTTCGTCGGGGCCGCCGTGGCGACCGCGGCCGTCTACCTCCTGGCCCGCAAGAACGGGCGCATCGCGCCCCAGCGGCTGATCCTGGCCGGGGTCGCCCTCGGCTCCCTGTTCAGCGCGGTGACCAGCTACCTGACCCTGACCACTGAGGCGCAGAACGTCTTCAGCGTCATGTTCTTCCTCCTGGGGTCGGTCTCCGCCGCCACCATGGGATCACTGCTGGTGCCCGCGCTGGCGCTGCTGTTCGCCCTGGTGGTCGTGGCCTTCAACATCCGCGGCATCAACGCGGTCCTGATCGGCGACGAGGCCGCCACGGCCCTGGGCATCCAGGTCGACCGGCTGCGCACCGTCCTGCTGCTGGTCTCGGCCCTGCTGGTCGGCGCGGTCGTCTCGGTCAGCGGCAGCATCGGCTTCGTCGGGCTGATCATCCCCCACATCGCCCGGATCACCGTCGGCAGCGACCACCGGATCATGCTGCCGGTGAGCGTGCTCGGCGGGGCGTTCTTCCTGGCCGGCGCCGACCTGCTGGCCCGCACGGTCGCCGCGCCCACCGAGATCCCCATCGGGATCCTCACCGCCGTGGTCGGCGCCCCCTTCTTCCTGTGGATCATGCGCCGCGACGGCGCCTCCAAAGCCGGGATGGACCGATGAGAGTCTCCTTCGACGACGTCTCCGTGGCCCGGGGACAGCGCACCATCGTGGCCGGGGTGTCCCTGGAGGTGCCCTCGGGCACCGTGCTCGGACTGCTGGGCACCAACGGCAGCGGCAAGTCCACCCTGCTGCGCGCCGTCTACCGCGTCCTGCGCCCCAGCGCCGGCAGGATCCTGCTCGACGGCGACGACGTGTGGCGGCTGAGCCCCCGGGAAACCGCCCGCCGAGTCGCCGTCGTCGCCCAGGAGACCAACGACGAGTTCGGCATGACCGTCTCCCAGGCCGTGCTCCTGGGGCGCACCCCGCACCACCGCGGCTTCTCACTGGACACCGCGCAGGACCGTCGTATCGCCGCCCGGGCCATGGACCGCGTCGGTGTGGGCGACCTCGCGCACCGGCAGGTCGGCGAACTGTCCGGCGGGGAGCGACAACGCGTCCTGCTGGCCCGCGCGATCACCCAGCAGGCCCGGGTCCTGGTGCTGGACGAGCCGACCAACCACCTGGACATCGCGCACCGCCTCGAACTCATGGACCTCATCCGTGAGACGGGGCTGACCACCCTCATCGCCCTGCACGACCTCGACCTGGCCCTGGGCCACTGCGACCGCGTCGCCCTGGTCGCCGACGGCCGCATCGACCGGACCGGCACCCCCGACGAGGTCCTCACCACCGAGGTCCTGCGAGAGCGTTTCCGCGTGGAGGCCGCCATCATCCGCAACCCCGAGCGGGAACGCTCGCACATCCTCCTCAACGGCGTGGTCCGGGACGAGCCCGCCACCGCCGCCGTCATCCTGAAGGGACACCACTCATGACCGTCGCCCGCACTCCGAACCGGCTCCGCACCGCCGCGATCTCCCTGGCCGGACTCACCGCGTTCGGCCTGAGCGCCTGCGGGACGGGCGTGTCGACCCCCGACGAGCCCGACACGGCCGCGGCCGAGGGCTACCCGGTCACCGTCGAGAACTGCGGTGAGGACCTGGTCCTGGAGGCCGCCCCCACCCGCCTGGTGGGCCTGAGCCCCTCACAGACCGAACTCCTGGTCGAACTCGGACTGACCGACAGCCTCGTCGGCCAGGCGCAGACCGACACCCACCCGCTCCCCGAGCAGATCCAGGCCGAGGTCGCCGACGTCCCCGAACTCAGCGACAGCGCGCCGCCCACCCGCGAGGTGCTCCTGGAGGCCGAACCCGACTTCGTCTACTCGCCCACCACCTACGAGTTCACCACCGAGCAGGGCTTCGCCAGCGTCGAGCAGCTGGCCGAGGTCGGCGCCGACGCCTACGTGGCCACCGGCGGCTGCCCGGACCGCAGGAGCCAGGGCACGGTCGACGACCTGTTCACCGACATCGAGAACCTCGGCACGATCTTCGCCCTCCCCGAGCGGGCGGGCGAGATGACCGAGGAGGGTCAGTCCCGCCTCACCGCCGTGGAGGAGGCGATCGACGGGGCCGATGCCCCCAGCGTCGCGCAGCTCTACGTGGAGGGCACGACCCTGATGGCCATCGGCGGGGGGATCGAGTACGACATCATCGCCCGCGCCGGAGGCGACAACGTCTTCGACCCGGACGAGGCCGCGTTCAGCGACTTCTTCGCCGCCACCATCACCCCCGAGGAGGTCACCTCGCGCGACCCCGAGGCCATCGTCTTCTCGGTCAACGACGACGACCACGAGGAGGCCACCCGCGCCTACCTGGCCGAGACCTTCCCCGACGTGGCCGCGGTGTCCGAGGACCGCCTGGTCGCGGTACCCGCCTCCAACCTGTTCCCCGGCACCCTCGGCAACATCAGCGCGGTCGAGAGCATCGCCGAGGGCCTGCACCCCGACCGGTTCTGACCACCGCCGGGACCGCGGCCCCGGCAAGGGCCGCACCCGCCGGGAAGCTCCCCTGGCCGGCCGTGTCCCTGAGCGGCGCGATCCGCCCGTTCCCCGCCCCCGGGCGCGGGGAACGGGCGGATCGCGCCGCAGCCCCGGTACCGACCCCGGCCCCCGCCTTGTCGACGGGGACCGCCTCCTGGTCGACCGCGTCGACCGCGCCTCCTACTCGTCGCCGCCGAAGCTGTTGTACTCGTTGGCGCGCTCCTGGCCGGACAGCGCGTGGATGGCGTCCATGACCTCGTCGGTGATCACCCGACGGGCCTTGCCCGGAGCCATGCTGTCGAAGCCGATGGAGAAGTCCATCGGCTCGCCGAAGCGCACAGTGAAGGGGTGCGGGCGCGGCAGGTTCGCGCCGATGGGCTGGACCTGCTGGGTGCCGGAGACCGCGACCGGCACGATCGGTGCCTTGGACTCCAGGGCCAGATGTGCCACGCCGGTGCGGCCACGGTAGAGGCGGCCGTCGCGTGAGCGGGTGCCCTCGGGGTAGACCACGCAGGCCTCGCCGTCGTTGAGCCGGTCCAGCATCATCTCCAGTGACACCATGGCGTCGCGGGCGTTGCCGCGCCGGACCGGCATGGCGCCCAGGGAGCTGAACACGGTCTTGGTGAACCTGCCCTTGAGGCCGGGGCCCTCGAAGTAGTCGGACTTGGCGAGGAAACGCACCGGGCGCTGGGTGACCGACAGGGGGATCACGACGCTGTCCACGAAGGACAGGTGGTTGCTGGCGAGCAGGACCGGTCCGGTGGCGGGGACGTTCTCACGGCCCTCGATGGTCGGGCGGCACAGGGTCCTGGCGAGGACCGACGCGGTCTGCCGCAACGCACCGTAGAGCACGTGCTTCTCCCTTGTGTTGTCGGACGGAGCCGACCTCAATGTAATGGTGACTGGCCGGTAATAATGGCTTGGCGCACACAGAGTGCGCTACGTCACGTACCGGGAGAAACGGGAGTTCAACGCGGGACCGCGCCACCCAACGGGGGGCGGCCCCGCACTCGGCTGTACAGCTCCCGCACCAGGCCTGCGGGGTCGGCTTCCCTCAGCCCGCCAAACGCCAGCTGGCGTTGGCCCCGCACACGACCAGGCAGGGGTGGTCGCCGGGAACGCGCCCGGCCAGCCATGCGGCGAAGGGCACCGCGGCGGCGGGTTCGGCGGCGATCCGGAACTCCTCCCAAAGAAGGGTCTGCGCGCTGATGATCTCCGCGTCGCTGACCAGCGCGGTCGTGACCGGATTGGCGCGCAGCACCTCGAAGGGCACCTGGCCCAGGACGGAGGCGCCCAGCGCGGAGGAAGCGACCGAGTCCACCGGGGTCTGCACCGGGTGACCGGCGGCCATCGCCGCGTGCATGCTCTGGCAGCCCTCGGGCTCGACCGCGACCACCCGGCGGCCCTCGGCGCCCAGGCGCACCCCCGCGGCCAGTCCGCCACCGCCCACCGCGACCACGATCGAATCGCACTCAGGGGCGTCGGCGTCGATCTCCAGACCGATGGTGCCCTGACCGGCAACCACGAGGGCGTCGTCGTAGGCGTGCAGGTAGCGGACCCCGTCGGACTCCGCGCGGGCCAACGCGGCCTCGGCGGCCACCGCGTACCGCTCGCCGACTCGGACGATCTCCGCGCCGGTGGCGGCCAACAGCTCCGCCTTGGCGGCGGGCACCGTCTCGGGTACGTACACCGTGGCGTGCACACCCAGCATGCGCGCCGCGGTGGCCACGCCCAAGCCGTGGTTTCCGCCGGAGGCGGTGATCACGCGGTCGGCTGGCTCACCGCCGAGCAGGGCGTTGAGGGCACCGCGCAGCTTGAACGAGCCCGTGCGCTGGAGGTGTTCCAGCTTCAGGGTGAGGGGGCGTCCGCCCAGCTCGGCGCGGATCACCGGGGTCCGGCGGGCGTACGGGGCGATGCGCTCGGCTGCGGCGCTGACGTCGGCTGACGTGGGCACGGCGGGCGCGGTTGTGGTGCTCATGTCCCCACTCTGCCCCTACTGGTCATCAACGCAAAGTCGGGTCCGCTGAAGAACGTTCAGCACGACTCTGTGCCAGGCTTTGTTCTGTGTGGCCTTGCCGTGCCACACGGTACGTCGGGGCAGGGGCGCCGCGGGCCACCCCGCGCCGCACTGCCGCCCGCGGCCTGAGGAACTGGCGCCCGCCACGCGATGAGTTCCTCAGGCGCCTGAGGTCGATACAGGTGAGCTTGCCGTACACACCGACGAACGGAGCATCCATGTCCGCGACCGCCACCAGTTTTTCCGTCGCCCTGCCGATCGACGACCGGGTGAGGGCGATGGCCTTCTACCGGGACGCCTTCGGGTTCGAGCTGGTCGGTGAACCCGCCGAGGACGGGGTGCCCGAACCGCTCATGTTCCGTACGGGAGAAGGCGCCCTGCTGGTGCTGGTCCCCAGGGGCGGGTTCGGCTGGGTTCTCGGCGAGGGCCGTGAACTCGCCGCACCCGGGACCAGCGAGTGCCTGCTGGGGATGTCCCTGACCACCGAAGCCGAGGTCGACGCGCTGGTCGAGAGCGTCCGGCGGGCCGGGGGAGCGGTGCCGGCCGAACCCGAGCACAAGCCCTGGGGGTACACGGCGCTGTGCGCGGACCTTGACGGCCACGTCTGGCAGCTCCTCGTACAGCCGTAACCGGACGGCGTCCACCTGTGCCTACAGCGGCGGGGCGCCGGGCGGGTTCGGAGCGTTCCAGCGGTAGACCAGGGCCAGGATTCGGATGGTGAAGCACAGCAGCGCGCCGACCACCGCGATCCAGCCCGGGCCGAAGCCGGTCAGGTCCACGAGCACCACGAACCCCGCCCCGATCATCGCCGGAACGGCGTACAGGTGGGAGTTGGCGCTGAGCACCGTCGGCACCCGGTTCAGCAGCACGTCCCGGATGGTGCCGCCGCCCACCCCGGTGATGACGCCCAGGATCACCGCCTGGAGTGGCCCGAATCCGAACTCCAGCGCCTTGGTCGCACCGATCACCACGAACAGGCTCAGCCCGGCGGCATCGAACACCAGGATGGGTTTGCTCAGGTGGGTGAGCTGGCGGCTGAGGAAGAACGCCAGCGTGCACCCGGCCAGCGCGGTCACCAGGTACCGCCAGTCCTGGAAGGTCGCCGGGGTCTCGCCGAGGAGGACGTCGCGGATGATGCCGCCGCCGATGGCGGTCACCGTCCCCAGCGCCATCACTCCCACGATGTCCACCCGGGCGGTACGGATCGCGGTCAGCGACCCGTCCAGGGCGAACGCGAAGATCCCCATGAGGTCGAGGATGAGAAGAATGTCGAGCGTGGACATACCTGTGCGCCGGGAGCGGCGTTCCTTCCGGTTCGGACCGAGTGCCAACCGAGAATTAGAACACGAAACCGTCCTTGACCACCGCCCTTACGGTGCGTCGGCGGTGTGAGGCCTCCCACGGGTGCGCGGCCGGGCGCCTCGGTGCCCAGCCCCTGACCCGTGCCGTCCAGTCTGCCGCCTGCCTGGACCGGGGCCTCCGGGCACGGAGGGGCTCGCCACGGGAACCCGCCTCGTGGTCCTGCGCCTGGAGCCGTGGCGGATCCAGGTCCTGCGCGGGCGCGACCCGATCAGCGGGATCCCCGCCCGGATCTGGCGGCACGGGCCCTGACGGACCTGATGAACGACTACGCGTGTCGGGGCTTCCCGAGCTCCGCCCGGCGGGACACCATCAGGGAGGGCAGCCACCGGACCACGGGCGGAGCGAGGCACATGGAACACCTGGACGCGATCGTCATCGGGATGGGGCCGGGCGGTGAGACGGTTACCGACCGCCTGCTCTCCGCGGGTAGGCGGGTGGCGGTGGTCGAACGCGAACTCATCGGTGGGGAGTGCGGCTACTGGGCTTGCATCCCCACGAAGGTGCTGCTGCGCCCGCCCGAGGTGCGCGCCGAGGCGGTCGGCGCCGCAGGGGTGGACGACCCCGCGCTGGACTGGCCCGCCCTGCGCGCCTACCGGGATCAGATGATCCGCCACCTCGATGACGCGAAGCAGGTCGAGGGATATCGGGAACGCGGCGCTCTGGTGCTGCGGGGTGAGGCCCGGATCGTGGGTCGCGACCCCTGGCGGGTGGCGGTCGGCGACACCGAGCACACCGCCGAACACGTGGTGGTGGCCACCGGTGCCGGGGTGCTGGTGCCGCCGATCGACGGCCTGGACGATCTGGGTCCCGACGTGCTGTGGACCAACCGCGAGGCGACCACCCTCACCGAGATCCCCGAAAGCGCGCTGGTGGTCGGGGGCAGCGCGGTCGGGGTCGAGCTCGGCCAGTTCCTGGCGCGGATGGGCAGCCGGGTCACCATCGTCCAGCGCGGCCCCCGGCTGCTGGACCGCGAGGACCCCCGGCTGTGCGAGCTGATCGGCGAGCAGTTCGACCGGGACGGCATCACCGTGCACCTGGAAAGCCAGGTCACCTCGGTGGCCCGGCAGGGCGAGGGGGTCGCCGCGATCCTCTCCGGGGGTGAACGGGTCCGAACCGAGGTGCTGGTCCTGGCCACCGGCCGCGAGCCCCGGGGCGACCAGCTGGGCCTCACCGAGCTCGGAGTCGAGCTGGACGGCAAGGCGCTGCCGGTGGACGAGCACTGCCGGGTCGCCCCCGGCCTGTGGGCGGCCGGGGACGTCACCGCTCGCGCGATGTTCACGCACGTGGCCAAGTACCAGGGGCGGGTGATCAGCGCCAACATCCTCGGCAACGGCCAGGTCGCCGACTACACGGCCGTCCCGCGGGTGGTGTTCGCCTACCCGGAGGTCGCGGCGGTGGGGCTGACCGCGGAGCAGGCCCGGGACCAGGGCATGGACGTGGCCACCGCCGAGACGGACCTGACCGCGGCCCTGGCCCGGCCCTGGACCATGGAGACCGATCCGAGCGGCGCGCTGGGGCTGGTCGCCGACCGCGAGCACGGGGTGCTGGTGGGGGCCTGGGCGTTCGGTCCGCTGGCCTCGGAGTGGATCCACACCGCCGCGCTCGCGATCCGCACGGGGCTGCCGATCGGCGCCCTGCGTGACACGATCCCGCAGTTCCCGACCTTCAACGAGGGCTACCTGATCGCACTGGAGGCGCTGGACGTCTGAGGGCCGGAGGTCGTGGCGGGTCAGTTCTGATCGGTGTTCTGTCCGGTGCCCAGAGCGGCGGCCTCCTCAGCTGCCACGCTCTGGTTCCACTCGGCCTTGGAGGCCTGCCAACCGTCCTCGTCGCGGCCCAGGCGCCAGTAACCGGAGACCGACAGGCGCTCCTTGGGCAGGCAGAGCTCGATCCGCAGCAGGCGGCGCAGGTCGCGCACGAAGTCGGCCTCGCCGTGCACGAAGGCCTGCACGTCACCGGGCGGGAACGCCAGCGCGCGCACGGCCGGTACCAGCCGTGAACCCGGGGCGCCGCCCTCGCGGTGCAGCCAGGTCACGTGGATGTTGTCGCGCTCGGCCAGGGGCTGTTCCTCGGCGGCGTTCTCCACCTCGACGAACACGTGCGCCGGACGCCCCTCGGGGAGGCCCTCGAGGCTGGCGGCGATGGCGGGCAAGGCGCTCTCGTCCCCGGCCAGCAGGTGCCAGTCGGCCTCGGGGTCGGGGGCGTAGCCGCCACCGGGCCCGAGGAAGCGCAGCTGGTCGCCGGGCTTGGCACCGGCGGCCCAGACCCCGGCCAGGCCGACGTCGCCGTGGTGGACGAAGTCGATGGCCAGTTCCCGGGTCCGGGCGTCCCAGGAACGCACGGTGTAGGTGCGGGTGACCGGCCACTCCGAGCGGGGGCGCTCGGCCCGGATCACGTCGAGGTCGTAGGGTTCGGGATCGCCCGGTCCGGGTGCCGGGAACAGCAGCTTCACGTAGCTGTCGGTGGCGCCGCCGGTGGCGAACTCCGACAACCCCTCACCGCCCAGGAACACCCGGATCATGTGCGGGGTGAGCTGCTCCACGCGCTCGACCCGGCCGGTGTGCACGGTCCTCTTCGGACGCGCCTGCCGCTCCGTCACGGCATCCCCTCTCATTCAGGTTAGGTAAGCCTAACCAGGCACACAGTAGGACACCGTGACGGAGCTGGGCAAACCGGAGTCGATCACGCTGGAGCCGGTCCGGCGGGGCCCGGGCCGTTACCCCTGGCCCGCACCCCGGTGCACCACCCGCCCGTCGACCACCGTCAGGGCCACCGGCAGGTCCGGAAGCTCGTCGGCTCCAGTGGTGAGCGGGTCACCGGCGAAGACGGTCAGGTCGGCGCGGGCCCCCTCGCGCACGACCCCCGCACTCTCCTCCTCGCCCGTTCCGTAGGCGGCCCAGCGGGTGTACCCCGCCAGGGCCTGAGCCGGGGTGAGCGAAGGGGAGGAGCCGACCGCGCCGCGTTCGTGGTCTCCGGCGGGGCGGCGCAGCCGGGCCCCGGCCATCACCGGGCGCGGGTCGAAGGCCGCCACCGGCCAGTCCGAACCCAGCGCCACCCGGCCGCCCGCCGCGACGATGTCGCCGTACCGCCAGGCACGCGTGTGCCGCTCGGCGCCCACCCGCGCGGACCAGTTGTCGGACAGGTCCGGCAGCGTCCAGTCCATGTGGGTGGGCTGCATCGAGGCGACCACGTCCAGCTCGGCGAAGCGGGGCACGTCCTCGTCACGGACCAGTTCGGCGTGCTCGATCCGGTGCCGCCCCAGCGCGGGCCGCCCCACCTGGCCGTAGGTGTCCAGGGCGTAGGTGACCGCCTGGTCTCCGATGGCGTGGGTGAAGGAGGGCAGGCCCAGCCCGGCTACCGCCTGCACGGCCAGGCGGTAGCCCTCGGGGTCGCGCCACAGGGGCCGCTTGCCCTCTCCTTGGCAGTCGGGGTGGTGCAGCCAGGCCGCACCGCCGTCGATGGTGCCGTCCAGCAGGAACTTCACCGCGGCGGTTCGCCACAGGTGGCCGGATCGGGACTGGAGCTCGCGCACGGTCTCCAGGGTGTCGGGAACCTGACCGGGCAGCGCCCAGGGGGCCAGGAGGACGCGGGCGGGCAGTTCGCCGCGCCGGTCCAGCAGTTCCAGGACCTCCACGGTCTGCGGGACCAGGTCCAGGATGTGCAGCCCGGTCAGGCCCAGCGCGTTCTGCTCGGCCAGTACGCGCCGCAGCTCCCTGGCACTGGTCTGCACGTCCATCGCGGGGATCGCCTCGCGGGCCAGGAACACCGCCGACATCTCGCACAGGTAGCCGGTGGGCCGCTCGTCCCCGTCCACGTCGATCGAGGAGCGGTCGGCGAACTCCACCGGCCCGGTGATCCCCGCGCGGCGCAGCCCCTCGCTGCTCAGCAGCGCGTTGTGCACGTCGATCATGGACAGCAGGGCGGGTCGCCCGCCCACGGCCTCGTCGATGTCCTCGCGGTGCGGGGTACGGGGGGAGAACGCGGTGTACTCCGTGCCGTAGCCGATCACCCAGGCGTCCGCGGGCAGGTCCGCGCAGTGGGCGCGCAACGCGGCGCGCAGGACATCGAGGTCCTCGATCCCGGTCAGGTCCACCCCCCGGGCGTTGGAGAGCGCCAGTACCGGGTGCTGGTGGGAGTCGACCAGGCCGGGCGTGACAGTGAGGCCCCGACCGTCGACCACCTCGGTTCGGCGATCCGCCAGCGGGACCACGTCGGTGTCGTCCCCCACTGCGACGATGGTGCCCGCGCGCACGGCGACGGCGGTGGCGGCGGGGCGGTCGTGGTCCATGGTGCGGATCCGGGCGCCGCGGATGAGGAGATCGGGTGCGGGGCTCATCGGTAGCCTCCCTTGTTCATTGGTCGGACGACGGTCCTGGTCAGCAGCACGTGCACCAGCGCCGTGGCGGCGAAGGCGGGCAGTGAGGCGGTCAGGTACGGGAAGAGCGCGGCGCTCTCGAAAGTGAAGGGATTGAGCAGGGACAGGTAGGTGAGCGTGCCCGCCGCCACGGAGACGAAGGCGACCGGGTTGAACCCGCGCCAGAACCCGTAGCGGGACTCGCTGTCGTCGGTGTAGAGGTCGCGCAGGTGCAGCGTGCGGCGGCGCAGCAGGTAGAAGTCGGCGAAGTACACCGCGCACAGGGGCGCGATCACCAGCGACACCAGTGCCAGGAACCGGAAGAACAGGTCGTAGACCCCGCCGGGGAAGAACACCATCACGGCCGCCGGGACCAGCAGCAGCGCGGCCAGCACGGACCAGGGCAGCCGCCGCAACCCCTGGTGCAGACGCTGCACGGACAGGGCGCCGGAGTAGGTCTGGCCGAGCATGCTGGTGAGGTTGGCGAAGGCGACGAAGAGCAGCGCCAGCGAGCCCAGCGCCACCCCGCCGATCGGGATCAGCCACGTGGTGGGATCGCTGGAGTCGAAGGCCAGGGCGGCGAAGCAGCCGACCAGTCCGGCCACGGTGCTGGCCGCGAACAGGCCGATGAGGTTGGGCCAGAACGCCACCCTCGGGGTGGGGGTCAGCCGGGCCAGGTTTCCGGTGATGGCCCACCAGGAGAAGCCCGCGCCGAGGCAGAGTTCGAGGGCGATCGTGTAGTCCAGCAGCGGCAGGCCCACGGGGTCGAGCGGGGCCAGGGCGGCGAGCTCGGCCGGGCCGTGCTCGCGCAGGATCACGGCCAGCATCAGCAGGGTGACCACGGCCAGGACCGGGGCGACCAGGTTGTTGACCCGGCTCACGGCGCTGGAACCGCGTAGCAGCAGGATCCAGGCCAGGGCCAGGGCGAGCAGGCACAGCCCGATCACCACGGGGGAGTCCTGGCGCAGCTCGGTGCCCAGGAGCGCGTTGGAGACGTTGGTCAGCGCGCGGCCGATCATGATCGCCAGGATGGCGTTCCAGGTGGCCAGCAGGCAGGGCATCAGGACCGCGAGCAGGAGTCGGACGCCGTTGCGGCCGAAGACGCTGCGCAGCGCCACGAACTGTTCCACCCCGTACTTGGCGGAGGGGATACAGGTGGTCAGCGCGACCAGGACCACCCCGACGAGGTTGCCGACGACCATCGTGGCGACCGCGGCCTGGGCGCCGACGAACAGGGCGATGCTGCCGCCGGTGAGGAAGGCCCAGGTGGCGATGGCCATGCTGACGTTGACCGAGGTGAAGCTCCCAAAACCCCAGGTGCGCTCGCCGCGCAGCAGCGGGAGTCCGCTGGTGTCACCGCCGTGGCCCCCGCCTGCGGGAACCGGGGGCAGGGGTGCGGCGGGAGAGCCGGAGCGTGATGTCTGGCTCATGTCAGCCCCCACCACAGCATCAGGGTGCTCACCGCGGTCACGGCCACCGCGATCAGCGCGAGGTCGAAGACGGGCAGGTCGGCGTGGGCGGGGTCGTGGTATCCGGGCGACTCGATGATGCGGATACGGCGCTCCAGCTCCGCCTGATCGTCTGGATGCATGGCCGGGTCTCCTTATGACTAACGTTGTTAGTTGCTACCGTAGATGGTGCTGGGGGCGGTTGTGAAGTGCCTCACGGTGAAAATGACGGTCAAACGTGCGGATGGGCTGGCGGCAACGATGAACAGCGGACCACGACCGGTCCTGAGCCGCACGGTGATCGCCGAGACGGCGCTCGCCGTGCTCGACGAGCGGGGCGAGGAAGCGCTCACCCTGCGCGAGGTCGCCCGGGGGCTGGACGTGAAGGCCTCCTCGCTTTACAACCACGTCCGGTCCAAGTCCGAGATCCTCGACCTGGTCACCGAACTGATCAGCTCCCAGGTGGACCTGACACTCCTGCACGACCAGAACTGGCGGGAGGCGCTGCGCGGCTTCGCCGGCGTCTACCGCAAGGCCTTCCTCGCGCACCCCAACGCGGCGGCGGTGATCGCCCGCCGCGCCGTCAACACCCCTTCATCCCTGCGGTACTACTCCACCGCCGTGGAGACCCTGACCAAGGCCGGATGGTCCCGCGCCCAGGCCCTGGAGATCGTGCTCGCCGTCGACTACATCGTCATGGGATCGATCATCGTCCCCTTCAGCACCGGGTTCGTCGCGGCCCCGCACGAGTACGGCCCCGAGTACGCCCCGCTGGCCGACGCCATCGCGGCCGTGGACCCCGCGACCATAGACGACCAGGTGTTCGCCTCCACCCTTGACCGTTACCTGGCCGGGCTGGGCGGACCCGACGGGGAATGAGCACCCGCCGGGGCCACCCGGCCCCGCTGGGCTCTGACCCTGGTAGCCCCGGGCAGACCAGGTCGCGACTCGTTTGTGCCCTGTCCCGCTCAGGCCCCGACCCGGTCATCCCCGGAGCGGGTGAACACTCCGTGCAGGTCCACATCACGCTCGTCGGCTCCCGCGCGCAGCGCCGCCAGCCAGGCGGCGCCCCCGGCGGTGCATCCGGCCAGTATCACCGGCGCCCCGGT
The DNA here is from genome assembly GCF_024134545.1 of Nocardiopsis exhalans. GTDB lineage: Bacteria > Actinomycetota > Actinomycetes > Streptosporangiales > Streptosporangiaceae > Nocardiopsis > Nocardiopsis exhalans. Next base: position 4,035,980 of record NZ_CP099837.1, on the reverse strand, counting down.
CCCCATGGTGAGCTTGTGGGTCAGCGCTTCCCGAACCGGCGCGGAGTAGGTGAGCACCCCGCCAGACAGCACCACGGGCAGGGGCTCGCCCGGAACCCGCACCTGATGCACCGACTGCGCCAGGTGGCCCGCGGCCGCGTTCACGATCACCACGGCCGCCCCGTCCTCGAACGCGTGCGCCTCGGTGACCAGCGGGGCGAGTTCGGCGAGGCTGATCGGGGGAGCCGCGGTGAGGGTCCGGGCGAAGTCGCGGGCGTGCTCCTCGGGCCACTGATCCGGGCCGCTCGGACGCTGTCCGGGGATGACCCGCTTGGCCACCGCGCGGGCCAGCGGGCTGAGCTCTCCGCCGCGGCCGAGCTGGCGGGCCGTCTCCTTGGCCGCCTGGTGTCCGATCCAGAACGCCGAACCCTCGTCACCGATCAGCCAGCCCATACCGTCCGCGGACCGGCTGCGCTGCCGGTCCTCGATCCGGGTGGCGATCGCTCCGGTCCCGGCGATCAGGACGGTACCGTCGTGCTCGGCGGTACCCGCGGCGAAGGCGATGGCGTCGTCACCGGTGAACTCCTGCCCGCTGGTGGCCAGCCCGGCTTTGCCCAGCGCACGCTCCAGTCTGGCCCGGACGGCCTCGTCGCGCAGACCGGAGTACCCGGCCAGCCCGACCACGGTCGCCGCCACGGCATCGCGCGCGCTGGGCCCGGCCCGGTCCAGCGCGGTGCCGATCGCCTCGGTGAGCTGTTCGGCCGCGTGCTCGGGGCCGTGGGTGTTGGGGTTGGCGCCGCCAGCCCGGGCCTCGCCCAGGCGCTCACCGTCCAGGGTGGTCACCAGGGCGCGGGTGGTGGTGCCACCGGCGTCCACCCCCACGACCAGGGCGGACGCGGCGGCAGAGGGAAGGGGCGGGGGAGAGGTAGTGGTCTGTCGTTTCGTCACAACTGGAGCCTGCCCTACCCCGGGTCGCCTTATGCGCCAGGGAACCCGGATCTGGAACCCGGTCCCGATCCTGAACGGGCCTTCCCGGGGCGGTCAACGTTCGGTGCTGCTGTCCTGGCCCCGGCGGAGCGCCTCGGGGTCCTCATCGCGGATGGAGGACAGGAAACCCAGGTCGGTCTCGCGGATCTTCTGCGCCTCGGCCAGCACCCGGTCCAGGCTGGCGGCGGGGACGACCACCGCCCCCGACCGGTCCGCGTAGACGAAGTCGCCCGGCGTAACCGTCACCCCGCCCACCTGGACCGGGACGTTCGCGGCGTAGGGAGCCACGGTGTCCCCGCCCCACCGGGTGGCCTCACCCGAACACCACACGGACAGCCCGCTCGCGCCGAGTTCGTCGAGGTCGCGCAGGCGCCCGTCGGTGAGCAGCCCCGCCAGCCCGTGGTTGGCCAGCCGGGACAGTTTGGTGGCGCCCCCGTGGGAGGCGTCCGGGTAGCCGCCGCTGGAGAGCACCAGCACCCCGCCGCTCGGCTCCTCGCCCACGGCACGGTAGAACCACCCGGCGAAACCCAGCCGGTTGCCCTCGGCGAAGTCGTCCCGGAAGGGCAGGTAGGCGATGGTCGCGGCGCGGCCGAACAGCGGCCGCCCCGGGGTGGGACTGGTCAGCGGCAGCAGGTCCGCGCGATGCCCGTGCAGGCGGACCATCGCGTCCACCAGGTCGGCGCAGCCCACCCCCTCGGGGACCACGGGAGACGGTCGTCCACTGCTGTCCTGCGGTGCGTCGGGCATTGCGGGTACCCCGTCCGGCGGTCGGCGGCACGGCGGTGGGATCCCGGCGCGCGAGCAGCCATCGTCGGATGCCGCAGCGGCCCGGTCAACCGTCTTGGCGCCTTCCGCGACCCGAATTTGCCCGCGCGAGGCTGTGCTCCCGGGAGTGTGCCCCGCAAAAACAGATGGCCCGGCTGACGTCACGGCTGCAAAAGTGAGGCCATGGACGCACAGCGAGCCCCCCAGCACCCCCGTGACACGCCCTGGACCGTTCGGGGCGTCACCCCCGAGGAGTTCCCCGACGTGGTCGGGGTGTACGCCGAGCCCATGATCCTCTCCGCCGAGGACGAACTCACCACCGAACGCGAACACCCGCTCGCCGAACACGACCGGATCCTGGTCGCCCTGGACGGCGAACGCATGGTCGGTACCACCGCCTCCTACACCCTGGAGATGACCCTGCCCGGCGGGCCGCGCAGGGTCGCCGGGATCACCGGGGTCGGGGTGTGGCCCACCCACCGCCGCCGCGGGATCCTCACCGCGCTCATGACCCGCCAGCTCACCGACATCCACGCCCGGGGCGAGGCGGTCGCCGCCATGTGGGCCTCCGAGGGCGCCATCTACGGCCGCTACGGCTTCGGCCTGGCCGCCTTCGAACTCTCCGCCCGGATCCGCGCCCCCTACGCCATGCTGAGTCCCGCCGCGCAGGGCGACCCCGAACTCACCGTCGAACTGCTGCCCTCCGCACAGGCCCGCCCGACCCTGGCCCGGCTGCACCGCGAGGCCGCCGCCACCCGCATCGGCCAGTTCCAGCGGGGCGACTCCTGGTGGGGACGCATCCTCGGCAACGGCGCCCCCTGGGCCGCGGTGGTCAGCGGCCCCGACGGGCCTCTGGGCTATGCCCTCTACGCCACCACCAACGGATGGTCCGAGGACGGCACCGACTCCCTGGTCACCGTCAAGGAGGTCGTGTCCGCGACCTCCGCCGCACGGGTCGCCCTTTACCAGCACCTCCTCTCCCGGGACCTGGTCACCCGCATCGCCTTCTCGGCACTGCCCGCCGACGACCCCCTCACCCTCCTGGTCGCCGACCGCAACCGCCTGGTGGAGCAGACCAGCGGCTCCCTCCGGGTCCGCCTGGTCGATCTGCCCCGCGCCCTCACCGACCGCCCCTACGCCGCCCCGGTCGAGGTGACCATGGCCGTCACCGACCGCTACGCCCCCTGGAACACCGGCACCTGGCACCTGAGCGCGGACCGCGACGGCGCCGCCTGCGAACGGGTCCCCCGGTCCGCCGACCTGTCCCTGGACGTGGTCCACCTGGGCTCGGTCCACCTGGGGCAGCGCTCGGTGTCGGCCCTGGTCGAGGCCGGGCTGGTCCACGAACACACCCCCGGCGCGGCCGCCCGCCTGGACACCGCCCTGCACGTACCCCGCGCCGCCTTCTGCGGGCAGCTCTTCTGAGACCCGTTAGTCCGCCCCGACCGCTGACAAAACCATTGGCCACCGCTCCGGGACCGCTGATATGCCTTTTCCCATGAGTGAGAACCAGAGGGTGGACCCCAGCAGCCCGTCGAAGCGTGACTGGACCGTACGGCACAGCGACGCGGACGAGTTCGCCGAGGCGGGCCGGGTCTTCGGGCAGGCCCTGCTGATCCCCGAGGACATCGACTCGATGCTGGAGCGGATGCGTCTGCTGCACGACGCCCTGGGCTACGAACGGCTCCTGGTCGCCGTGGACGAAGCCGAGGGTGACCAGGAGGTCATCGGCACCACCAACCACTTCCCCTTCGAGATGACCATGCCGGGCGGCCGCGTCCCCGTGGCCGGGGTGACCGGCGTGGGCGTGTGGCCCACCCACCGCAGACAGGGGGTGCTCAGCGCCCTCATGCGCCGCCAGCTCGCCGACATCCACGCCGACGGGGTGCGCTACGCCGCCCTGTGGGCCTCGGAGGGCTCCATCTACGAGCGCTTCGGCTACGGCAACGCCTGCACGGAACTGGACACCAGCCTCACCCGGCCGCACAGCGCCCTGCGCGCCGACGCACCCCGGGACCCGGACCTGCGGGTCGTCCTGCGCGAACCGGAGCGGGTGCGCACCGACCTCGAACGCGTGCACGAGGCCGTCTCGGCGAACCAGGTCGGCCAGTTCCGCCGCACCAAGCCCTGGTGGGACCGCGCCCTGTTCGACGGCCCGAGCCGCCGCGAGGACAAGGGGCCGCTGATCGCGGCCGTCGTCGGCAACGCCGAAGGCCCCCTCGGCTACGCCCTGTACCGGACCAAGGCCAAGTGGTACGAGGGCGGCGCCCAGGGCGAAGTACACGTCCAGGAGATCACCGCCACCACCCCGGCCGCCTGGACCGCCCTGTTCGAGCACCTGTTCAGCCGCGACCTGGTCGTCAAGGTCTTCCTGCCCACCCTGCCCGTGGACTGCCCGCTGCACCACCTGCTCCCGGACCGCGGCCGGGCCGTGGCCACCCACTACCCCTCTCTGTGGGTGCGCCTGGTGGACCTGGCCGGAGCCCTGTCGGAGCGGCCCTACGCCGCGCCCTTCGAGGGGATCCTGGCCGTCACCGACCGCCACGCCCCCTGGAACGCCGGACGCTGGCGGATCAAGGCCGACACCGAGGGCGCGCGGGTCGAGCTCACCGATGCCGAACCCGACCTGTCCCTGGACGTGCACCACCTGGGCGCCGCCCACCTCGGCCAGACCCCGCTCACCGGTTTCCTGCGCGCGGGCCTGATCACCGAGCACACCCCGGGCACGGTCGCCCGTCTGGACGCGGCCCTGCACCGGTTCGACGCGCCCTTCTGCGGGGTCATCTTCTAGCCGCCCACAGCGCCACCGTCGGGAAAATCGCTGGCCGCCCCGACCGGCCGACTGGTACAAAAAGCCGGCGCCGGTCGGCCGGGGCGGACCCGGTCCGAACACTGCTGGGTACGGCAGAACCCGAGGGAGAACGAAAGTATGAGTCAGGCCGAACAGCCGGAGCAGGCGGCGACGGCGCCGAAGGGGTTCGCCGAACGCGGTTGGGTACTCCGGGCAGGAGGTAAGGACGACTTCCGCGCGGTCGTCGAGGTCGTCGGTGAGGCCCTCGTGGTCACGGACGACCGTCAGACCTCCTTCGAACGCCTCACGCCGATCCTGGCCGAGGACGGCTTCGAACGGCTGCTGCTGGTCGCCGAGACGGACTGGCCAGGCCAGGTCACGGGGGCTGAGGACGAGCGCGTCATCGGCGGTGAACGCGTCATCGGCTCCGTCAACGCCTTCTCCTTCGAGATGACGGTTCCGGGAGGTACCCAGGCCGCCGCCGGGGTGACCGGGGTCGGGGTGTGGCCCACCCGTCGTCGCCAGGGGATTCTCACCGCCCTGATGCGTCGCCAGCTCTCCGACATCCACCGGCGCGGCGAGAAGATCGCCATCCTGTGGGCCTCCGAGGGCACCATCTACGGCCGCTACGGTTACGCGCCAGCCACCGACGAGTACGGGACCACCCTTGAGGGCACCCACGCCCGGCTGCGCCCCGACGCGCCCCGCGACCCAGCTCTGACCGTCGAACTCCTGCGGGCCTCCCGGGTCCGCGCCGACCTGGAACCGGTCTTCGCCACCGTCGCCGCGGAGCAGAGCGGCCGTCTCCAGCGCTCCCCGGCCTTCTGGGACCGCACCCTGCGCGACACCCCGGAGTCCCGTGACGGCAAGAGCTACCTCAAGGCGGCCGTGGCCTACGGCCCCGACGGGCCGGTGGGATACGCCCTGTACCGGACCCTGAACAAATGGGTGGACGCCAACCCCGCCTCCGAGGTGCACGTGGAGGAGATGGTCGCCGCAGCCCCGGAAGCCAGGACCGCCCTGTACGAGCACCTGTTCAGCCGCGACCTCGTCACCCGGCTGGTCTTCGAGGCCACCGCCGAGGACGACCCCCTTCAGTACCTGATCGCTGACCCCCGTCGCCTGGTCACCAAGTACGACGACTCCCTGTGGCTGCGCCTGGTGGACGTGCCCGGAGCTCTGGTCGAGCGTTCCTACGCGGCCCCGGTGGACGTGGTGATCGAGGTGACCGACCGGCACGCGCTGTGGAACGAGGGCCGTTGGCGGCTGCGCGCGGACGGTTCGGGCGCGACCTGCGAGGCCACCTCGGAGGCCGCCGACGTGTCCCTGGACGTGTCCCACCTGGGCGCCGTCTACCTGGGAGCGAACACCCTCACCGGTTTCCTGCGCAACGGTCTGCTCATCGAGCAAACCCCGGGCGCGGTGGCGGCCCTGGACACCGCTCTCTTCCGCCCCGAGGCGCCCTTCTGCGGCCAGGGTTTCTAGGGCAGAGTTCCGGACAGGCAGGGTTTCCCAGCGCAACCTTGAGGAGAGAACATGACCGATCAGCGCCCCGAATGGAAGGTGACCGGGACCGACCGGGACGGGTACGCCGCCGTCGCCCCGGTCCTCCACGAGAGCCTGCTGTTTCCCGGCGACCCCGCCTCCTTCCTGGAGCGGTGGCGGCCCCTGATGGACGCCCAGGGGTACGAGCGCGTCCTGGTGGCCTGGGACGGAGAGCAGGCGGTGGGCAGCACCAACGCCTTCCCCTTCGAGATGACCCTGCCCGGCGGGCCGCGCCCGGTGGCGGGGGTGACCGCGGTCGGGGTGTGGCCCACCCGCCGTCGTCAGGGGGTCCTCAGCGCCCTGATGCGCCGCCAGCTCGCGGACACGCGTGACCGGGGTGAGAAGGTGGCGGCGCTGTGGGCCTCCGAGGGCGGTATCTACGGGCGGTTCGGCTACGGCGCCGCTTCGATCCAGCACCGGGTGAGCGTGGACCGTCCACAGGACATCCTGTCCTCGGAGGTGCCGCGCGACCCCTCGCTCACCACGGTGCTCGCCCCGCCTCAGGAGGCCCGGGCGGACCTGGCCCGGGTACACCGGGCCGTCGCCCCGACCCGGCCCGGTGACTACCAGCGCGACGAGTCCTGGTGGGACCGGCTGTTGCGGGACGATGCCCAGACCCGTGGGGAGTCCGGGCCGCTCAGGGCGGTGGTCGTCCACGACGCCCGCACACCGGTGGGCTACGCCCTGTACCGGAGCCACCGGGTCCCGGTGGCGGACGGCAACCTGCGCGGGGTCCTGGACGTCCGCGAGGTGGCCGCGACCGCCCCGGCCGCCCGGGCCGCCGTCTACGAGCACCTGTTCACCCGCGACCTGGTCATCCGGGTCAACTTCGAGCACCTTCCGGTGGACGACCCGCTCTGGACGTTGGCCGCCGACCCCATGCGCCTGGAGGCAAGGCCGCGCGTCGCGCTGTGGATCCGCCTGGTGGACCTGCCCGGTGCTCTGGCCGAGCGTTCCTACGCGGCCCCGGTGGACGTGGTGATCGAGGTGACCGACCGGCACGCGCCATGGAACCAGGGCCGTTGGCGGCTGCGCGCGGACCGCTCCGGTGCCACCTGCGAGCCCGCCTTGGACGCCCCGGACCTGTCCCTGGACGCCGCCCACCTGGGGGCGGCCTTCCTGGGCCAGTTCACGGTCGGTGCCAAGGTGGCGGCCGGAACGGTCACCGAACACGCCCCGGGCGCCGCCGACCTGCTCGACACCGCGCTGCGTGTGCCCCGCGCGCCCCTGTGCGGGGTGATCTTCTGAGGCATGTCGGACCTGCCCCGCCGGAGGCGGACGTGGCACGATCGGGACGGACCCCGTAGCCCAACCCCAGGGAGAGCGCGATGACCACGAGTAGCATCCTGCCGGGCGAGTACGTGCCGAGCCCGTCGAAGTTCGTCCGCGACCAGGTAGAACAGTACGAGCGCAGCGGCGGTCGCGAGGCCAACACCCTCATGGACACCGGCATGCCGGTCGTCATCCTCACCACGCGCGGCCGCAGCAGCGGCAAGGTCCGCAAGTCCGCCCTCATGCGGGTCGAGCACGACGGCGAGTACGCGGTGATCGGTTCCCAGGGCGGCGCGCCCTCGGACCCCGCCTGGGTGGGCAACCTGCGCGCGGCCCCCGACGAGGTCGCCCTCCAGGACGGCCCCGAACCCTTCGCCGCCCGCGCCCGCGAGGTGGAGGGCGAGGAGCGCCAGCGCTGGTGGGACCGGGCGGTGGCGGCCTACCCGCCCTACGCCGACTACCAGGAGAAGACCGACCGGCTCATCCCCGTCTTCGTCATCTCCCCGGCGTCCTGACCGGAAGGCCGGTCAGCCCTGGCCCCGCCCGGGGCCCGCAGGGGGCTCCGGGCGGGGCCGTGCCGTCGGCCCCGGAGCTCACCTGTTCTCGGACAGTGCCTTGACCAGGTGGTCCACGTCCTCCTCGGTGTTGTACAGGTGGAAGCCCACCCGCAGCCGCCCGTCTCGGACGGCGGCGGCGACGCCCGACTCCGCGAGGCGTTCGGCGGTTCCCCCAGGCACCGGGAGGGACACGATCGCCGAGCCCGTCTCCGCCAGCCCCATCGCGTTCCGGAACCGGTCGGCCAGGGCGGCGTCGTGTTCGTGGACGGTCGCCACCCCGACCTCGTTCAGCAGGTCCAGGGCGGGGGCCAGGCCGATCCACGCCGACCACACCGGGGCCAGGTCCAGGCGGCGGGTTCCCTCAGCCAGGCGTAGCGGTCCGCCGTAGAGCGAGTCCCACAGGTCGGCGCCCGCGAACCAGCCGGGGGCCAGGGGTGAGAGTTCGGCGAGGGCTTCGTCGGTCCCGGTGAGGAAGGCCCCTCCCCGGGGGCCCAGCAGCCACTTGTACGTACTGCACACGATGTAGTCCACACCGTCGAGTGGGGTGGAGAGCCAGCCCGCCGACTGGCTGGTGTCGAGCAGGAGTCGGGCGCCGTGGTCGGCGCAGGCGCTGCGCAGCTCTTCGATCGGGGCGATCTGGCCGGTGGCCGACTGGACGGCGGCGACCGCGACCAGGGTGGTGGTCGGTCCGACCTCGTCGGGCAGGCGGTCCAGGGGGACCTCGCGGACCCGGACCCCGTGCTCCAGCCGGTTCATCAACGGGAAGGCGATCGAGGTGAACTCGCCCTCGGCGAGCAGGACCTCCGACCCCGGCGGCAGGGTCGCGGCGACCGTGCCGACGAACTGCGAGGTGTGGGTGCCCACGGCGACCCGGTCGGCGGTGACCCCGACCAGGCGGGCGTAGGCGGTCCGGGCGGCGTCGACGACGCTGTCGACGGCGCCGGGGCAGAACCCGCCGGTGGCCACCTCATGGGTGTTCCGGTCCAGGGCCAGTCGGGCGGTGTGCGGGATCAGCCCGTGGGTGGCGGTGTTGAGGTAGGTGTTCTCGGATGAGAACTGGCTCTGTGCTTCGCGCAGGCGGGCGCGTCCGGTGCGGTCCATGCCGCCGATGCTCACAGGCGCGGGTCACGCGCTCAAGGGCCAATTCCGGCGTGGGAGGGGGCCATTCGTCGTTTTCCGCTGGTGGCCTGGTTGTGGTGGCCTAGCTGCGGAACTTGGCCTGGGCGTCGGTGGACCCGGCCATCAGCTTGTTGAGCAGACGGACCAGTTCGAGGCGCTCCTCGGGTTCGAGGGCCTCGGCCCAGGCGCTCTCGCGTCGGTTGTGGGCGCGGAACACGCCCAGGATCGCCCCGTATCCGGCTTCGGTGAGGCTGAGCTGGAGGGCCCGTCGGTCGTGCGTGGCGCGTTCGCGGCTGAGTAGTCCGTCGCGTTCGAGGGTGTTGAGCAGGGCGGACAGTGCGGCGCGGCTCATGCCGGATATCTCGGCGGTGGTCTTGGCCTCCATGGGGCCGGCCAGCCAGAGCGCGAAGAGCACACGGAACCCCGGCCAGGTCCAGCCCCGGGGGCGGTGAACGGAGGACTCCAGGTCGTAGATGACCATGCTGGTCGCCCGGTTGAGGGTGAGGACCATGCGCATGGCCTCGGCGTTGACCGAGGGGAGCTCCTTCTCGGCCTTGTGCACCGCGTAGTCCACGAATGACCAGAAGGTGAGTTCGTCAGGGGGTGCGGTGTTGTGAGTCACGTGGACCAGCCTAGTACGAGGCCGTGTCCTGCGTTTGCCTCCCCTTTGCTTCGCTGTTCTCCGGTTGTCTCCGTCCGGAGGGGGCCGCTGGGATGTCCGGTCGTGAGTGTTCGCCCCTCGGGTCCAGGGTGCCGACGAGTAGCCTGGATGTGTGATCTGCATCACGGGTCGAGTGGTCGTGCGCCTCTTGGCGATGTGGCGCGGAGCACGTTATGGTCAGATTCATCAAACGTTTGATTATTTGGGTGGCGGCAGCCGCCCGCGACGAGTGAAGGGTCTGACCATGGCAGCCAAGCCGTTCGCCTCATCCGCCGACACCGAGGTCAAGGAGCAGACCCTGGAGGTCCTGGCCGACGGCGTCTACGCCCTCACCGCCGAGGGCGACCCCAACGTGGGCGCCATCGAGGGCGAGGACTTCGTGGTGGCCTTCGAAGCCCTGGCCACCCCCACCGCAGCCAAGGAGTGGCTGGCCAAGCTCCGCGAGCACACCGACAAGCCCATCCGCTACCTGGTGCTCTCGCACTACCACGCGGTCCGCGTCCTGGGCGCCAGCGCCTTCGACGCCACCGTCATCCTCACCCACGAGAAGACCCACGAGCTCATCCGCGAGCGCGGCAAGGAGGACTGGGCCAGCGAGTTCGGCCGCATGCCCCGCCTGGCCAAGGACGCCGACTCCGTCCCCGGCCTGACCTGGCCCACCCAGACCTTCGCCGACCGCACCACCATCGACCTCGGCGGCGACCGCGGCGAACTGGTCCTGGAGTACTTCGGCCGCGGCCACACCGAGGGCGACATCGTCGCCTGGCTGCCCAAGCAGAAGATCCTCTTCGCCGGTGACCTCGTCGAGGCCCAGGCCGCCCTCTACACCGGCGACGCCTTCCACAAGGACTGGGCCGGGGCCACCCTCGACAGCGTCAAGGCCCTCCAGGCCGAAATGCTCGTCGGCGGCCGCGGCGCCGTCAGCCGGGGCCGCGAGGAGGTCGACGCCGCCATCGAGCAGACCCGTAACTTCCTCGACGTGATGATCCGCGAGGTCGGCGCCGTCCACGAGCGCGGCGGCACCCTCAAGGAGGCCTTCACCGCCACCCACGCCGCCCTGGTCGACGACTACGGCCACTGGCCGATCTTCGAGCACTGCCTGCCCTTCGACGTCTCGCGGCTGTGGGACGAGTTCCGCGGCATCGAGCGCCCGGTCATCTGGACCGCCGAGCGCGACCGCGAGGTCTGGGACCAGCTCCAGGGCTGATCCCCGCGCCGCCCTCCACCGCCCACCGCGCCCGTACGGGGCGCCCCACGAACGGAGCCACCCATGCGCCCCCCAGCGCCCCGCACCCCGGCTGACACCGACACCGACCCAGTCCTGGTGCTCGGCGCGGGCCCGGTCGGCCAGACCGCCGCCCTGCTGCTGGCCCGCCGTGGGGTCCCCGTACTGGTCGTCGACGGCCGCCCCGAACGCGACGCCGTCGGCTCCAAGGCCATCTGCCAGCAGCGCGACGTCCTCGACGTCTGGGACTGGCTCGGCGGCGGCCGCATCATCGCCGAAGGGCTGACCTGGGACACCGCCCGCACCTTCTACCAGGGGCACGAGCTGTTCAGCGTGCGCCTGCCCGACCCGGGTGCCTCCTCCCTTCCCTCCTTCGTCAACATCTCCCAGTCCCGCACCGAGGAGGTCCTCGACGACCTCCTCGAACAGGCCGGGGTCCAGATCAACTGGGGCCACGAGGTCACCGGTATCGACCAGGACGCCGACGGGGTCACCGTCGAGTGCGCGACCGCCGACGGGCCGGTGCGCCTGCGCGGCTCCCACGCACTGTCCTGCATGGGTGCCCACGGCGGGGTGGTCCGCAAGGCCCTGGGCCTTTCCTTCTCCGGCACCAGCTTCGACGACCGCTTCCTCATCTGCGACATCCGCGCCGACCTCGGCGACTGGGAACGCGAACGCCGCTTCTACTTCGACCCCGAGTGGAACCCCGGCCGCCAGGTCCTCATCCACCCCTGCCCCGACTCGGTCTTTCGCATCGACTGGCAGGTGCCCTCCGACTTCGACCTCGAAGCCGAGGAGTCCAGCGGCCGCCTGGACGCCCGCATCCGCCAGATCATCGGCGACACCCCCTACGAGATCGTGTGGCACTCGGTGTACCGCTTCCACACCCGTGTCACCGACCGCATGCGCTGCGGGCGCATCCTGCTCGCCGGGGACAACGCCCACCTGGTCGCGCCCTTCGGCGCCCGCGGCCTCAACTCCGGGGTCCAGGACGCCGAGAACGCCGCCTGGAAGCTCGCCTACGTCCGCGACGGCTGGGCGGGGGAGGAGCTCTTGGAGAGCTACCACACCGAACGCCACGCGGCCGCCCTGGAGAACGCCGACGTCACCAGCGCCACCATGCGCTTCCTCGTGCCCCAGGACGAGGCCGCCCGCGAGCGGCGGATCAGTGTGCTGAAGCAGGCCGTCACCGACGCCGACGCACACCCGAACGTGGACTCCGGGCGGCTGGCCGAGCCGTTCTGGTACACCGAATCCGCACTGACCACCGCCTGCCCCGAACGCCCCTTCGGCGGTCGGCCCCCGCGCGGCCAGGCGCCCGCGCCCTGCCCCGGCGTGATTCTGCCCGACGCCCCCGTCACCGTGGCCGAACGGCCTGAAATCAAGCGCCTGCGGCCGCTGCTGCGGGAAGGGCTCACTCTGCTGCTGGGTTCCGGCGAAGGCGTGGCCGGGGAAGGAGCGGGCAGTGGCGGGGACCCGGCCGACCGGGAGGCCCTGCGCGCCGTCGTGCACGCCACCGCCACCGGAGCCACCCCGGCCCCGGTCACCACGCTGCACCTCGACGACATCGACACCACCGGAGCCCTGCGCCGCGCCCTGGCCACCGAACCCGGCCAGGTCTGGCTGGTACGCCCCGACGCCCACGTCGCCGCGGTCGTCACCGGCACCGACCCCGAAGCCGTCCGGGCAGCGGTCCGCACCGCCCTGGGCCACCCGGCCAGCGACACCGCGGACACCGAGGACACCGTTCCGGCCTGACCCAGCCGACCCGACCACTTGACCCGACCGACCACAGAGGAGGACCCCGGCATGGCGTACTACCGCAAGGTCGGCGAGGTGCCCCGCACCCGCCACACCCAGCACCACAACCCCGACGGCGGCCTGTACTACGAGGAGCTGATGGGGGAGGAGGGCTTCTCCGCGGACTCCTCGCTCCTGTACCACCGCGCCATCCCCTCGGCCATCGTCGACGCCGCCGAGTGGGAGGTCCCCGACCAGTCCCTGAAGCGCAACGCCCCGATGGTGCCCCGTCACCTCAAGCTGCACGACCTCTTCCAGGGCCAGGACTGGAAGGCAGCCGACGTCGTCGAGTCCCGCCGCCTCGTCCTGGGCAACGGCGACGTGCGCATCTCCTACGTGGTCGCCGGAGTCCCCTCGCAGCTGTACCGCAACGGCATCGGCGACGAGTGCGTCTACATCGAGTCCGGGACCGCCCGGGTGGAGACGGTGTTCGGCGCCCTGGACGTCGGCCGCGGCGACTACGTCATTCTGCCGCGCGCCACCACCCACCGCTGGGTGCCCACCGGCGACGAGCCGCTGCGCGCCTACGTGGTCGAGGCCAACAGCCACATCGCCCCGCCCAAGCGCTACCTCTCCCGCTACGGCCAGCTCCTGGAGCACGCCCCCTACTGCGAGCGCGACCTGCGCGGACCCTCCGAGCCGCTGCTCGTCGAGGGCCGGAACGTGGACGTGCTCATCAAGCACCGCGGCGACGGCCCCGGCGGGATCTCCGGCACCCGCTACACCTACCCCACGCACCCCTTCGACGTGGTGGGCTGGGACGGCTGCCTGTACCCGTACGTGTTCAACGTCGACGACTTCCAACCCATCACCGGACGCATCCACCAGCCGCCGCCCGTCCACCAGGTGTTCGAGGGCCACAACTTCGTCATCTGCAACTTCGTGCCGCGCAAGGTGGACTACCACCCCGAGTCCATCCCAGTGCCCTACTACCACTCCAACGTGGACTCCGACGAGGTCATGTTCTACTGCGGCGGCGACTACGAGGCCCGCAAGGGTTCGGGGATCGGGCAGGGCTCCATCTCCCTGCACCCCGGCGGCCACTCGCACGGCCCCCAGCCCGGCGCATACGAGCGCAGCGTGGGCGTGCAGTCCTTCGACGAGCTCGCCGTCATGGTCGACACCTTCCGCCCGCTGGACCTGGGGGAGGGCGGCACCGCCGTGGACGACGGCAGCTATGCCTGGACCTGGGCCAAGGGCCAGCGTGAGCAGCGGGAACAGGGGAAGGGGTAACCGTGCGCGACTCCGGACCCGCCCTGTACCGGGCCCTGTTCGACGACGCCGCCCTGTTCCCGCCCGGCAACGCGCCCATGGGCGAGGCGATCCCCGCCCACCGGGCGTACCGGGCCTCCCGGCGCTCTCCCTACGTGGGTCCGTTTCTGGTCTCGGACGCCCGTCTGGCCGAACTGCGCACGGTGCTCTCCCGTGATGAGGCCGTCAGTGAACCGCTCGCGCTGGTGGTCACCATGCCCGGCGGAGCCGACAGCGTGGCCGCGGCGGTGGACGCCGTGCGCTCCGACCCGGCGCTGAGCCTGGCCGGAGTGGAGGTCGCGGCAGCCCCGGGGGAGGCCGCCGACACCGCCGCCGCTGTGGTCAAGGCCCTTTCCGCGGACGGCGGTGAGCCCGGGGCCGACGGCTACGTGGAGGTCGCCCGGGGCGAGAAGGCCGCCGCCGACATCGAGGCCCTGGCTGGCACCGGCGCCCACGCCAAGTTCCGCACCGGCGGGGTCAAGGCCGAGGCGCACCCGAGCGAGACCGCACTCGCCGCGCTGCTGGCCGCCGCGATCAGCGCGGGGGTGTCCTTCAAGTGCACCGCCGGACTGCACCACGCGGTCCGGCACACCACCGCTGAGGGTTTCGAACAGCACGGGTTCCTCAATGTGCTGCTGGCCACCCACACCCTGACCACCGGGGGAGACGTGAACAGGGCCGCCGAGGTCCTCGCCGACCGGGACGGCCGTGCCCTGGCCGCCCGAGCCGCTGCGCTCACCCCCGAGCAGGTGGAACGCGTGCGTTCCAGTTTCCGCTCCTTCGGTACGTGCAGCATCGTCGAACCCTTGGACGACCTGGTGGTCCTCGGCGCGCTCAACCTCTGAGCGCACCCGCTCGCCTGCCGTATCCGCCCGCCACACCCACTCGCAGAAAGCTCCACTCCATGCCCGACAGCTGGCTCGACATCGCCCCGGACGCGCAGTTCGGCCCGGCCACCCTGCCCTACGGTGTGTTCTCCACCGGGGACGACCCCACCACCCGCCCGGGTGTGGCGATCGGCGACCAGGTGCTGGAGCTGGGCGCGGCCGCCCGCGCCCTCGACGCGCCCTTCGCCGACACCGTCTCCGGGCCCGACCTGGACGCCCTCCTGGCCGCCGGACGCCCGGTCTGGGACCAGGTCCGCGCGGCGGTCACCGCCTGGCTCACCGACCCCGCCCACGAGGCCGCCGTACGTCCGCACCTGGTGGAGCGCGCCTCGGTGACGCTGCACCTGCCGTTCACCGTCGCCGACTACGTGGACTTCTACGCCTCGGAGCACCACGCCACCAACGTGGGCCGCATCTTCCGCCCCGAGCAGGAGCCGCTCACCCCCAACTGGAAGCACCTGCCCATCGGCTACCACGGCCGCTCGGGCACCGTCGTGGTCTCGGGCACCGACATCGTCCGCCCCACCGGCCAGCGCAAGCCCCCGACCGAACCCGTCCCGGTGTTCGGCCCCTCGGCCCGCCTGGACATCGAGGCCGAGGTCGGCTTCGTCGTCGGCACGCCCAGCCCGATGGGCGAGCGCGTGGCGGTGGACGACTTCGCCGACCACGTGTTCGGCGTGTTCCTGCTCAACGACTGGTCCTCGCGCGACCTCCAGGCCTGGGAGTACGTGCCGCTGGGTCCGTTCCTGGGCAAGTCGTTCGCCACCTCGATCTCCCCGTGGATCGTCCCGGTCAGCGCCCTGGAGTCGGCCCGCGTCGAACAGCCCGCCCAGGACCCCGAACCGCTGCCCTACCTCAAGGGTTCACAGCCCTGGGGCCTGGACCTGCGCCTGGAGGTGCGGCTCAACGGTCACCTGATCTCCAACCCGCCCTTCTCCCAGATGTACTGGACCGCGGCGCAGCAGCTCGCGCACATGACCGTCAACGGCGCCTCCCTGCGCACCGGTGACGTGTACGCCTCCGGTACCGTCAGCGGCCCCGAGGTCGCCCAGCGCGGTTGCTTCCTGGAGCTCACCTGGTCCGGCAAGGAGCCGCTCCGACTGCCCGACGGCACCGAGCGCGCCTTCCTGGAGGACGGCGACGAGGTCACCATCACCGCCACCGCCCCGGGCCCCGAGGGCACCCGGATCGACTTCGGCGAGGTCACCGGCCGCATCCTGCCCGCGCGGTAGCCGAGACAGGACCAGGACACGCAAACGGGTGGGCGGTGGTGCACAGCGCACCGCCGCCCACCCGCCCCCTCCACACTCGGTGTCTTCCGCTGACCCCGTGCCGGCCATCGGGGCCGCGGATTTGTCCCCGCTTGCCGGGAACGCGAGAATGCTGGCGTCAACTCCCCGAGGAAGGCGCCCCCATGAGTGAGCAGCTCCCCCAGATCGACACCACCAAGGCCCATTCGGCCCGGGTGTGGAACTACTGGCAGGGAGGCAAGGACAACTACCCGGTGGACCGCGAGGTCGGTGACTACGTGCTCCAGGCCTACCCCGAGATGGTCGGTGCCGCCCGCGCCGACCGGCAGTTCCTCATCAGGGCCGTCACCTACCTGGCCAGGGAGTGCGGGGTCCGCCAGTTCCTGGACATCGGCACCGGGCTGCCCACCCACAACAACACCCACGAGGTGGCCCACGCGGTGGCCCCTGAGTCCCGGGTGGTCTACGTTGACAACGACCCCATGGTGCTGGCCCACGCCCGCGCCCTGCTGACCGGCGACGGCCTGAGCGAGGTGCGCTACGTCGACGCAGACCTGCACGAGCCGGAGACCGTGCTCTCCGCCGCCCGGGACCACCTGGACTTCTCGCAGCCGATCGCCCTCACCATCCTGGGCACGATGGGGCACACCCCCGACAACGAAGTGGCCTACGCCGCGGTGGGAGCCTACGTGGACGCGCTGCCCTCGGACAGTTTCCTGGCCATGTGCGACGGAACGGCCACCAGCGAGCCGATGATCGAGGCCGCCCGCCGCTGGAACGAGACCGCGGCGATCCCCTACCACCTGCGTACCCCCAAGGAGATCGAGGGCTTCTTCACCGGACTCGACCTGGTGGAGCCCGGCGTCGTCTCCGCACCCTTCTGGAAACCGGCGCGGACCGAGGTCGGCAAGGCCACCGAGGTCGACCAGTACTGCGGAGTGGCACGCAAACCCTGACGCTCGGAGGGCACTTCGAAGCGAGGAGACCCGGCAGGCCCCTGGGGACCGGTTCATTCGGACCCGGGCCTTGAACTGGTCCCCGATAGTTGGACCGGCTAACTAAAGGTTAGGCCGCCAGGGCCTGAGCTCGGTACTGCACCGGGCTCAGGCCCTCAAGGTAGCTGTGGACGCGTTCGTGGTTGAACCAGGCGCTGTGCGCCGGTGTTGGCGGCGAAGGCGCGGACACGGGTCTCGTTGACGTCGCGCTCGGCAGCCCAGGCCAGGAAGCTGCGCATCAGTTCCGACCCCACCCCGCTGCCGCGTGCCTGGGGGGCCACCCGCATGCTTTCCAGTTCCGCTCCCCGTACCGAGGGCCGCAGGGGATCGGGACCGTTCAGCCGTCCCACCAGGTGACCGACGGGCCGCTGCCCGGTGAGGGCGAGCAGGACCAGGCCGTCGGGGGAGGAGAGCAGCCGTGCGTAGTACTCGGCACCCTCCCGCTCGGGCCAGGAGGGGTCCGCGTGCGGGTCGTGTCGGGCGCCGTCCTCGGCGAAGAGTCCGCTGACGGAGGCCACCACCGCGCCGAGGTCTTCGGGTGAGGCCTCCCGGATCAGGTGTTCGTCGGTGTCCATGGGGCGAGAGTAGTCATCCGGGCCCGGATGATAAATGCCCATGGCTCCGGGAACACCGGTGCCCGCCCGGTCGGGGACCGGGCGGGCACTCTCACGGAGTGGTGCGGAGCACCGAGGCGGTACCGGCTACTTCACCAGTTCCTCGGCGGGGCCCTCGGGCTTGTCGTCCGCCTTCGCGGGCTCCTTCTCGCCCTCGCCGCGCAGGTGGGCGAGCAGGCGGGCCAGCTCCTTCTTGACGACCGGGGCCAGCAGGTAGAGGCCGATGATGTTGAACAGCGCCGCGGCGAACACCAGGGCGTCGGCCATGTCCAGGACCGCGCCCAGGGTCAGGACGGAGCCGATGACCAGGAACACGCAGTAGATGACCAGGTAGATCCGCTCACTGCGCTTGCCTTCGCCGAACAGGTGCGTCCATCCCTTGAGGCCGTAGTAGCTCCAGGTGATGACGGTGCTCAGGGCGAACAGCACGACCGCCACGGTCAGGACGTAGGGGAACCACGGCAGGACGGTGCCGAAGGCGTCCGAGGTCAGGCTCACACCGCCGGGCAGGGGCTCGCCCGCGGCGGCAGCCTCACGCGCCGCGATCCAGGACTGCGGGGAGGCGATGACGATGGTCAGCGCGGTCATGGTGCAGATGACGACGGTGTCCAGGAACGGGCCGAGCATGGCGACCAGGCCGGCGCTGGCCGGGTAGTTGGTCTTGACGGTGGCCAGCGCGATGGGGGAGGAGCCGATCCCGGCCTCGTTGGAGAAGGCCGCCCGCTGGAAGCCGATGATCATGGCACCCAGGGCGCCGCCCGCGACACCGGTGGGGGAGAACGCGCCGCTGATGATCTGGCCGACCGCGTCGGGCAGCATGGGAATGTTCATGCCGATCACGACGACGCAGGCGAGCACGTAGACGATCGTCATGCTCGGAACGAGCTTGCTGGTGACCTTGGTGATGCTGGTGATGCCGCCGATGACCACGACACCCACGAGCAGCGCCAGGAACACACCGAAGACGAACGATCCGGTGCTGCCGCCGAGCAGGCCCTCCTCGCCGCCGGTGACCGTCCGCAGCTGCTCCAGGGTCTGGTTGGCCTGGAACATGTTGCCGCCGGCCACGGCGAAGATGAGGATGAAAGCGGCGGTCAGACCGGCGAGGACCTTGCCGATGCCCGCCATGCCGCGCTCGGCCAGCCCCTTGGCCAGGTACTTCATGGGGCCGCCGCTGACCTTGCCGTCCGGGCCGAACTCGCGGTACTTCACGCCCAGGGTGCACTCGGCGAACTTGACGGCCATCATCAGCAGGCCCGCCAGGATCATCCAGAAGGTCGCACCGGGGCCGCCGATGGTGACCGCGATGGCCACACCGGCGATGTTGCCCAGGCCCACGGTGCCGGAGACGGCCGCGGTGAGCGCCTGGAAGTGGGTGACCTCGCCCGGAGCGCCGTTACCGAGGCCCTTGCGGGCGATCCTGATGGCGGTGATCGGGTGGCGGAACTGGACGAACCCGAAGTACAGGGTGAGTGCGACACCGGCGGCGACGAGCCAGGCGACGATCCACGGGAACTGGGCGCCGAAGATCGTGACCTTGGCGAAGACCACGTCGCTGAGCACGGTGGCGATCGGGTTGAAGACGACATCGACGGCGTTCTCGATGGTCGCGCCGATGCCCCCTTCCTGGGGGACGGCGTCAGCGCTGAGCATGTAGCGCACCTTTCGGCCGGACATGACGGTCAGGTCGGCCCCGGGTCCCGGTGGTCGGGCGCTGGGAACCGCGCGACTGCCTTGTGGACAGCCGTGTCTGATCCGTCGGACGGAAGTTGTGGCTGAGGTTCCTGCCTCCGCCAGCGGCGGAGCGTTAAGCCCGCCTATGGGTGAGCTTTAGCAGGACTTCACCTTCGGGATACTAGGCCCAAAAAGTGGCATCCGGCACACCAGCCACGAACATTTACTTTCGTCACATGCGTCACAATCGGGTCGCGACACTGTGTAATCAGTGATTACCTTTTCGGCCTCGCGGGGCGTTATCCCTTGCGGGCCAGGGGGTGCGGGTTGCGGGTGTGGGCTGGCTCTGAGCTGCTGGTCCAGACCGGACATGGTGGGATTTGTTGACTGTTTTGTTATTTTCCGGCCTCGTCGCAGACAGTCATCAAAAAAAGCCGATTATGGAATGATGGGATGAATTTAGCTGTGCTTGACAGACGCCCCGAGCCGATGCTCCCGGCCTGCTGGCGCGCTGCCCTGAGCACGTCCGCGCCCGGGCCGTCACCGATCAGACCGGCCGGTGCACTGACCGCTGAGCCCCGGACTCCGGGTTCGGGGGCGCCGCCACGCTCGCCGACACCGTGCCGAGCAGGGCCAGGGCCTCGGCGCTGCGGGTCCCCGGCTCCGCGTGATAACACAGCAGCTGCTGGCCCGGCGCCTGCGCGACCTCGAAGGTGTGCATCCGCAAGGTCAACCCGCCCACGAGCGGATGCGTGAACTCCTTGACCTCCATGCGCTTTCCCCGGGCCCGGTTGCGTGCCCACAGCTCCGCGAACTCCGGGCTCGCCTCCACCAGGCCGTCGACCACGGCCCGGATACGCGGGTGCTCCGGCGCACGCCCCTCGGCCAGCCGGACAGCGGCCACCGAGTTCTCCGCGGCCCCCCGCCAGTCGGCGTACAAACCCCGCGACGCCGGGTCCAGGAACACCTTCTCCACCAGGTTGCGGCTGACGGAGAACCCGCAGAACAGGGCCTCTCCCAGCGCGTTGCGGGCGAGCACGTCGTAGACGGAGTTCACGACGAGCACGGGGGTGCCCGGCCAGGAGTCCGTCAACTGCAGCAGATGCGGGTCCACCCGTTCGCCGGCCAGATCGGCGCGCGGGCGCGGAGCCAGACCGCCCAGGCGGTAGAGGTGAGCGCGCCCGTCGTCGTCCAGGGCCAGGGCATCGGCGAGGGAGTCGAGCACCTGAGCGGAGGGGCCGGTCTCCCGCCCCTGTTCGAGCCGGACGTAGTAGTCCACGCTCACGTCCGCCAGCATCGCCACCTCCTCCCGGCGCAACCCGGGAACCCGCCGCCGGGCGTTGCCGCGCAAACCCACGGCCTCCGGTGCGGTCGCGTCGCGGCGGGCTCGCAGGAACTGTGCCAGGGAAGGTGCTGCCATACCGCGACGCTACCCCGCCCCGCCCCTGACAGGGAGGGTGCGCCGCACCCAGGCTCGGACCGGCCTGGACCGGAGCGCGCGGTGCGCCGATTGTGGTCACCACACACCGGCTACCTCCAAGGAACCGGCCACCCCCGAGAAGAGGACGAACAGCACCATGACAGACCACCCCTACGTCGGCCTGTGGGTCACCGCCGACGGCCGCGTCCGCCACGAACTGCTGCCGCGGGGCCGCTACGTCGAGGCCCGTGGTGACCGTGAACGCGCCTACACGGGCCGCTACGAGGTGACCGGAACCCACATTGACTACGTCGACGACACCGGCTTCAGCGCGGAGGGGGACTTCGTCGACACCCACACCCTGCACCACGCGGGCATGGTGCTCACCCGCCGCCCCGGGAAGGAGAACACCTGATGGACAAGACCGTACTCATCACCGGAGCCTCCAGCGGTATCGGCGAGGCCACCGCCCTGCACCTGGCCGAACGCGGCTGCACCGTGGTGCTCGGCGCGCGCCGCCTCAACCGCCTCACCTCGCTGGTCGAGCGCATCGAGACCGCCGGAGGCCGGGCCCTGGCCCGGCCCCTCGACGTGACGGACGCGGGTGACGTGCGCGCCTTCGTCGACGGAGCCGTCGAGGGACTCGGCCGCGTGGACGTGTTCGTCAACAACGCGGGCGTCATGCCGCTCTCCCCGCTGGCCGCGCTGAGGACCGACGAGTGGAACCGGATGCTCGACGTCAACGTGCGCGGACTGCTGCACGGCATCGCCGCCGCCCTGCCCGTGTTCGAGACCCAGCGCGGCGGCCACCTCGTCACCGTCGCCTCGATCGGATCCCACGAGGTGTCGCCGACCGCCGCCGTGTACTGCGGCACGAAGTACGCCGCGTGGGCGATCACCGAGGGCCTGCGCCTGGAGAGCGAACCCTGGCTGCGCGTGTCCACGGTCACCCCGGGGGTGGTCGAGTCGGAACTGGCCGAGACCATCACCGACGACACGGCCCGCGAGGCGATGGCCGCCTACCGCGCCAACGCGATCGCGCCCTCGGCGATCGCCCGTGCCATCGCCTTCGCCGTCGAACAACCCGACGACGTCGACGTCAACGAGATCGTGGTGCGCCCGGCCGCCCAGCGCTGAGACCCGGGCCCGGGGCGGACCAGATCGGCGGCGATCTCGGTGGCCCGGTCGAAGCTCACGCACTCCACGATCGTGTACCCGACCAGCACCTCCTCGGTCTCCGGGCAGGGGCCGTCGGTGACCACCGTGGTGCCCCCCGCGTAGCGTGACCCGCCGTGCGTGCGCGGGCGGGGTGAGCCCCCGGGCCTCCACCAGCTCCCCGGACTCGTCGAGCTTGCGGTGGTACTCCTCCATGAACCGGTGCGTCTCCTGCACGTCGTCCTGGCTCATGATCCGCTCCGGCGGCGCTCGCCCCCGGTACGTCGAAACCAGGCACCCGGACCGGACACCCCGCGAGAACTCCTCCCGACGTCCTGCGGACTCCGGCCGGGGTCACCGGTGGGACAGCACGTTGACCACCCGGCCGTTGGGGTCGCGGACGAAGAACCGGCGCACCCCCCACTCCTCGTCCCGCAGGGAGTGCACGATCTCCGCGCCCCGCTCCAGCATCACCGCGTGCACTGCGTCCACGTCGTCCACCTCCACGCTCATGTCCGGCACGACCGGCGCGGACTCGTCCCGGCTGATGAACGTGACCTGTGCGGTGGGGTTGGAGGGGGAGGCGAGTGTCATGGCCCAGCCGAGGTCCATGACCGTCTCGAAGCCCAGACACTCGTAGAAGTCCTGGCTCTCCGCCATGGCGTCTGACTGGATGTCGGGCATGACCCGGCGGATGGACACGGGTGGGACCTCCTGGCAGCCGGTGACGGATACGCTTACGGTCTTCCCCGCGCGGCGCCGGTCCATGGCTCTTCCCGGAGCCCGGGTCCGTCCGCCCTCCCGCTGGTGCTCCCCGCTCGGCGCCGCCGAGCGTGTCCAGCGGGCACCCGAGCGCCGGGTGGCTGCTGCTCGACCACTTCGGTGCGGCCTACGGAACGGTCGCCGGGGGCGACGTGCTGATGCGGTGGCTGTGGTTTTCCTCGCTCGTCGTGTTCCCCTGCGCCGTGGTCGACGCGGAACCCGAACGCCCGAGCACGGCGCGCCCCTGGTGGGCCGACCCGCAGCCGCGATGACCCGCACCAGGGGCGCGAAGTCGGGCCGGTCCGCGGGACCGGGGACGGAGGCAAGGGCGTCCGAACCATCCTGCGAGTCCATAAAATCCTTATATGGACCCCCTTCCCCCCAACGCCCCCGAAAGCGCGGCGCTCGGCCAGCGTTTCCGCGTGCACGGCGAGCGCCGGATCGGCGCGCGCACGACCCTGCTCGAAGCGGACGACAACGAGACCCGGAGCCCGGTCCGCGTGGAGGTCTTCGACGTCTCAGGGGCCCACGGCGCCGAGCTCATCAAGGACTTCCGGACACGGCTGCGCGCCTTCGAGGAACTCGAACACCCGGTCCTGTCACCCGTGCTGTCCGGAGGGATGCGCGGGGGCAGCGCGTACACGGTCACCGAACCCCACCACGGCGTCTGGGTGGGCGACCTGGTCGGCGAACGTTTCAGGGAGCGGGTCTCCCGCAGGGAGGCACTCGACATCACCGACGTGCTCCTGGGGGCACTGGAGGCCTTGCACGAACGGGACCTGGTGCACGGGCACATCGGCCCGCAAACACTCTCCCTCGCAGATGACGGAGGCGTCAGCCTCCTGCTCCTCGCGACACCGCCGCCCCCCGGCACGGGCGGAGCCGCCTTCGGTCCCCAGGACGACGTGGCCGCCCTCGCCGAACTCCTGGAGACCATGGTCGCGGGGCATTCCCCCGAGGATGACGGCGACTCGCCCGCCGGGCGCGACGCGGTGGGCGAGGCGATCAGCGCACTCGTGGCCCAAGGCGCCGACCCCGACCCGCGGCGACGGCCAGCCGACGCCTCCGAGTACCGCGCCCTCGTACGCCGGGCCGCCGACGCCCTGCCCACCGCGGCGGGCAGACACGTGGCCCGCAGCGAGCCCATCGAGGAGGCACACCCCCGGGAGGAGCCCGAGCCGGCGCCGCGCCGCCGCATCATGCTCTGGGCCGCCCTGGCTGCCGTCCTGGTACTGGTCGGCGGAGTCGCGCTGTGGGCCGTGACGAACCAGGGATCGGCTCCTGCCGGTGCGCGCATGCCCGACCTGGTCGGACTCTCCCCCTCCGAGGCGGCCGATCAGCTCGCGGAGCTGCCGGTCTCCCCGGAGATCTCCTACGAGAACGTGCGCAGCGACGACGTCGAGGCGGGGCTGGTCGCCTCCACCAGCCCGGAGAGCGGAGGTGAACTGTCCGAGGGAGCTGACGTGCGGCTCTCCGTGGCCGCGGGGCCGCTGACCGTCCTCATGCCCGAGGTGGTCGACTCCCCCGAACAGGACGCCCGCCTGGCCCTGTCCGAGGCGGGGCTCACCGACGTCGAGATCGTTCAGGAGCCCGCGGAGGGGCTGCCCGCCGGAACCGTCACCGACAGCGACCCGGAAGAGGGCGAGCAGGTGCCCTACGACTCCACCGTCGTGCTCACCGTCGTGGAGGGGGTGATCGTCCCCGACCTGGTCGGCAGTTCCGAGGAGGAAGCGGTCGGCGCCCTGGCCGAACTGGGCCTGGAGTCCGCTGTGGAGGAGGCCGAGGACTCCGAGCGCCCCGAGGGCGAGGTCGACCACCATTCACCCGGATCCGGGTCCGTGGTCGAGGAGGGCGCGCTGGTCGTCCTCGGAGTCTCCACGGGGCCGGAGGAGGACGAGGATGACGATGAGGAGGAGACCGAGCAGGAGGACGACAACCCCCGGGCGGAGGGCGACCGGGACGAGGGGCACACGGCCGCCGCACCGCCGGACCAGAACCAGCCCGACGAGCCCGAACAGGTGGAACCGGAGCAGCCGGCGCCCTGCACCTCCGGCAGCTGGACGCAGGGCGGTGTGTACCCCGAGGGCTCGCGGGTCGTGCACGACGGGACCGAGTACGAGGCCGTGTGGTGGAACACCGACAGCTCACCCGAGGAGTCCAACGAGTGGGGGCCCTGGCGCCCGGTGTCCTCGTGCTGAGGTTCCCGATCACCCCGGAGGCGGGAGCGGCGGTGACCCGGGGCAGCGGGCGGGAAGAGAAAAGGCGAAGCCAGGGTAACAGCGGGGGTGCCCAGGCTCCGGCCCGACGTCCCTCCGCTCCTTACCCACCCCTGGACCCTCGGTGATCTTGCTACCAGAAGCGAAATCGGCGCCGAACTTGCTTCTGGTAGCAAGATCATCCCTGAAAAGGGGGACCGTGCTGTGAGGAGGGGGTCAAGCTCTCCCTGCGACGGTGCTGGCGTGGGCTCCCGAGCGAGTACGGGCTGAGCAGGCCGAACACCTGATCGCGCTGCCCGGTCGGGCAGCGGTGCACCTGCTGCCCGAGGGAGCCGTTCTGTGGGGCAGCCGGGTTCCAGCGGTCTCGCAACACCCCATACCCCGCGCTGCGGCAGGTGCGGGGACCGTGGCTTTCGAGGGGCGAACGCCGAGCGGTCCCATCCTTCCGGGCGTACGAGACCACAGCAGCTGGCGGAGCGGAGACCCATCTCACAGCCTTTGACCAGCGCGGAGATGCGCAAGTACGTTCTACGTCGATCCTCGCTTGTATTTCTCCGACACAGTGGAGCATCTTCCGTGACACCCGCCGAGCTCGACCTGGTGAACAGCGACGTCGTTGATCAGGCCACGGCCCTGCCCGCATGGGTTCAGAGCAACCTCGATGTGCTGATCGGTGTCCCCTTGCGGATCCTGCTGATCGTCGTCTTCGCGCTGATCGTCCGGGCCCTGGCCAGACGCGCTATCTCCCGCCTCATGGAACGCGTACTGCGGTCCGGAGAGGGCGGGAACGGGCAGCGCCGCCCGGCACGGGGCCCCGCGGTTCTGCAACGCGACCCGGCGCGGGCCGATGAGCGGCGCCAGCAGCGCGCCAAGACCCTCGGCTCGGTACTCAGCAGCTTCGCGACCATCGTCATCGTGGTGACGGCCCTGGCGATGGTGCTCGGCGAGATCGGTATCGCCCTGGGCCCGTTGCTGGCCAGCGCGGGTGTGGTCGGTCTGGCGATCGGCTTCGGTGCCCAGAGCCTGGTCGCCGACTACCTGTCCGGCCTGCTCATCATGGCCGAGGACCAGTACGGCGTCGGTGATGTCGTCGACCTCGGTGAGGCGGTCGGCGAGGTCGAGAACGTCGGTCTGCGCCTGACACAGGTGCGTGACATCAACGGTGGCCTGTGGCACATCCGCAACGGTGAGATCCAGCGGGTGCGCAACGACAGCCAGGGCTGGGCCCGCGCCGTCCTCGACGTCTCGGTGGCCTACGAGTCCGACCTGGAGAAGGTCTACGCCGTTCTGGAGCAGACCGGCCGGGAGCTGCGCGAGGACCCGGAGTTCGGGAAGTTCTTCCTGGAGGACCCGTCCGTCTGGGGTGTGCAGTCCCTGGACGCGGACGGCGTGGTCGTGCGCCTGGCCGCCAAGACCGTTCCCCTGGAGCAGTGGGGTGTGACCCGTGAGCTGCGCCGCCGGGTCAAGATCGCCCTGGACGCCGCGGGTATCGAGATCCCGTTCCCCCAGCGCACCGTCTGGATGCGGTCGGGCGACGACAGCGCCGCCTGACGGGTCCGCTCCCGCCCCGTGTGGGGGCGCCACCGGACGGTGATGCGTGAGCGGGGTCGCCCGTACGGGTGCCTGGTCACTCGTGCGGGGCGGCCCCGGAGGGTGCGCGGCAATGCTGTTCGGGTACGGCACACGAAGGCCCTCCAGCCCAGAAGTTGGAGGGCCTTCGAGCGCGTACCCGGAACCGACCCTGGCGGAGATCAACGAGGTGCGCGCGAAGCTCGCAGAAGAGCCGCTTGACGACACCACTCGTCCTTACCCACCGGTAGGAACGACGGATCACGTTGGCGGGGACGACGGCCCATGTTGCGACACAGACCACTCTCCTAGTGACACCTGCCCCAGGAAGACCCCGGTTTCCGTCCGTGGCACCTCAAGTACAGGAGAGGAAAGCCGGCAAAAGTCCAGGCGTAGCCCATTCGATATTATTGATCGCATGGAGACCAGCGTGTCGGAACCTTTGGGCGCCCCGGTCGGGAATCGCAGAATTCGCGAGTAAGTGCCCACATTATTCGCCTCTTGATCCTGCCCGGAACCAGTGAGGGGTGGGGCGCGCGAGCGCATCCCACCCCTATACGACTGTCAGGCCTACCCCAGGGCGGCCGCCGCGGCCCTGCCCGCCGTGCGGCCGGAGAAGATGCAGCCGCCCAGGAAGGTGCCCTCCAGGGAGCGGTAGCCGTGCACGCCGCCGCCGCCGAACCCCGCGACCTCGCCGGCCGCGTACACCCCGGGCAGCGGGGTGCCGTCGGCGCGCAGCACTCGGGAGTCCAGGTCGGTGTGCAGGCCGCCCAGGGTCTTGCGGGTGAGGATGTGCAGCCGCACCGCGATCAGCGGCCCCGACTTCGGGTCGAGGATCTGGTGCGGGGTCGCCACCCGGGCGATCTTGTCGCCCCTGTAGTTGCGGGCCCCGTGGATCGCCATGACCTGGAGGTCCTTGGTGAAGGTGTTGACCATCTCCCGGTCGCGGGCCACCACCTCGCGGGTCACGGTGTCGGCGTCCAGCACGTCCTCACCGGAGATCTCCTTCATCTTGCGGATCAGCTCTGGCAGCCTGTCCGCGACCACGAAGTCGGCGCCGTTGCGCTTGAACGCCTCCACCGGGCCGGGCGCGCCCGGTAGGACCCGCTTGAGGACCAGCCTGAGGTCCTTGTCGGTCAGGTCCGGGTTCTGCTCCGAGCCGGAGAGGCCGAACTCCTTCTCGATGATCTTCTGCGAGAGCACGAACCACGTGTACTCGTGGCCGCTCTTCATGATGTGGTCCAGGGTGCCCAGAGTGTCGAAGCCCGGGAAGTACGGGGCGGGCAGCCGCTTGCCGGTCGCGTCCAGCCACAGGGACGACGGCCCGGGCAGGATGCGGATACCGTGCTTGTTCCAGATCGGGTCCCAGTTCTGGATGCCCTCGGTGTAGTGCCACATCCGGTCGCGGTTGATGATCTCACCGCCGGCCTTCTCGGTGATGCCGAGCATCCGGCCGTCCACGTGGGCGGGCACCCCCGACAGCATGTGCTCGGGCGCGGTGCCCAGCCGCTCGGGCCAGTTCTGCCGGACCAGGTCGTGGTTGCCGCCGATCCCGCCCGCGGTCACGATGACCGCCTGCGCGCCCACCTCGAACTCACCGGCCTCGTCCCGGTTGCTGGCCTGCCCCCGCTTGATGTCGCTGGGGGCCAGCACCGTACCGCGCACCCCGGTGACCGTCCCGTTGGTCACCACGAGCTCGTCCACCCGGTGGCGGAACCGCAGGGAGATGAGCCCGCGTTCGGCGGCCGCGCGCACCCGGCGTTCGAAGGGCGCGACCACCCCCGGGCCGGTGCCCCAGGTGATGTGGAAGCGGGGGACCGAGTTGCCGTGCCCGTCGGCGAGGTAGCCGCCGCGCTCGGCCCAGCCCACGATCGGGAAGACCTTGAGCCCCTGCTGGCGCAGCCAGGAGTACTTCTCCCCGGCGGCGAAGTCCACGTAGGCCTCGGCCCACTTGCGCGGCCACTCGTCCTCGGGGCGGTCGAAGGCGGCGGTGCCCATCCAGTCCTGGAGGGCCAGCTCCTTGGAGTCCTTGATGCCCATGCGGCGCTGCTCGGGGGAGTCCACGAAGAACAGCCCGCCGAAGGACCAGAACGCCTGCCCGCCCAGGGACTGCTCGGGCTCCTGGTCCAGCAGGATCACCCGCTTTCCGGCGTCGGCCAGTTCGGCCGCCGCAGCCAGTCCGGCCAGCCCTGCCCCGACGACGATGGCGTCGGCCTGGTCGACTCCGGTACTCATGCGGTTCTCCTCGGGGGGTCGTCCGTGCCCCGGCGGACACGGTCTTTGCGGGCACGGTGTCTTTGCGGGCACAGCGTGCGCGATGATGACGACTGTGCCCCGGTACGGCCCGCAGGACAAGAGCAGTGTGTGTCCCGCGCCACATCATTTGTCAGTGGGTGACAAGTGGTGGGGCAGGCAGGACGGCGAAAGGGATTAATGGGACATAATCGCGTTGTCGCGCTCCCGTGGCCCTGATCCTCAGGGCCATCGCAGGTCACAGCGTGCTCTGCCGAGAAAGTTCCCCCGTGCACTTCCCCCTGCCGACCTTCGTCCCCGGTCCGGTCGCCACCGTCATCGCCCTGATCCTTTTCGCCTACTACGTGGCCGCGCCTCCGCTGCTGCGCTCCTGGCGTGCACGACAGAAGCGCCGACTCGCCCCGAAGGGCCGCACGCCCTACGCCACCGGCTTCCGGCACGCGGCCTGGTGCCTCCTGGCCGAGGTCCTGGCGGTGATGGCCTTCCTGGGCACCGCCCGGTCCGTGTCTCCGGTCGACATCGGATGGGCTCCGGTGGTCCTGGCCGATCCCGAACCCCTCGGTCTGCTCCTGGTGGGGGCGGGCGGGCTGGCCGTGTTCGTGCTCCTCGTCGTGACCGTCGCCCGGTCCAACCTCAAGCTGCTGCAGCACGTTCGCTCCGGGGAGTTGCCGCCCCAGGTGAGCCGGGAGGAGCTCCTGGAGCTTCCCCGGGAGCGGCGGGAGCTCGGGGCCATGGCCGGAGGTTACGCGGTGGTGGTGCTCTCGCACCTTCTCGTCGTCTACACGGTCCTCTTCCCGGTGCTGGCGCAGGCCACCGATTCCGCCCTGTTCGCCGTGCTCGCGCTGGGGCTCCTGGGCGGCTGGCAGTACGTGGGCCATGGTGGCGGCATGATCTGGATGATGGCGGTGCTGACCACCGCCGGTCTACTCGTCTACGCGCTGCTCCTGCCCGGCTCCCTGCTGGTTCCCGTGCTGCTCTGGGGTGGTTACTGGACTGTGGTGCTGGGGACCGCCCGCGCCCTGATCGGGCTGCCGATCCCGCAGAACGCCCGGCCTCTCCATCCGGTCGAGGTGACCATGCTCGACGCCGACGGCAACCCGGTCGAGCGCCCCGGCCAGGGAGCGCTCGACCGCTGAGTCCGGTGTCCGTTGATTCTCGGGGCCGTGCTCAGGCGCCGAAGCGGACCAGGGATCGGCCGCCCTTGCCCTGGCGCATGCGCTCGAAGGCGTCGGGCAGACCCTCCAGGGAGATCTCGTCGGTGATCATCGCGGCGAGCTTCAGCTCTCCCGCACGGACCGCCTCGGCGAGCACCGGGATGTCCCGGACCGGGTCGCTGGATCCGTACACGCACCCCTGGACCGTGCGCGCCTGGTGGAACAGCTCCAAGGCGTTGAAGGACACCTCGTCCTGCTTCGAGCCCAGCCCCACCACCGTCACGGTGCCGCCACGGCGGCAGGAGTTCCAAGCGGTACGCACCACCTGGGCCTTGCCGACCACCTCGAAGGCGTGGTCGACCCCCCGCCCGCCGGTCAGCTTGCGCACCGACTTGTGCACCTTCGGGTCGGAGACCAGGAATTCGGTGGCGCCCAGGGAACGGGCCAGCTCCTCCTTCTCCGCGGAGACGTCGACCGCGATCAGCGGGTCGGCCCCCGCCATCCTCGCGGCTTGGAGGAGGGACAGGCCCACCCCGCCCAGCCCCAGCACCAGGGCGGACTGGCCCGCCCGCAGTTTGGCGGCGTTGTTGACGGCGCCCCATCCGGTGAGCGCCGCGCAGCCCAGCATCGACGCGACCGCCAGGTCGATCCCGTCCGGCAGCGGGACGAGCGCGCCGACCGGAACGACCGTGGCCTCGGCGAAGGCGCCGGTGTTCAGCCCCGGGTACACCGGGGTGCCGTCGGTGAGTTCGGCGTAGGGGGTGGCCATGCGGTCGAGGGCGTGCTCGCACAGGTGGGGTTCGCCCTGTTCGCAGAACCAGCACGCGCGGCAGGGCGGCGCCCAGTTCAGGATGACCTGCTGGCCCGGCATCAGCTCGGTCACACCGGGACCGACCGCCTCGACGGTGCCCGTGCCCTCGTGGCCCAGGACCGCGGGCAGGGGCTGGGCCAGGGTTCCGTTGGACAGGGAGATGTCGGAGTGGCACACGCCGGCCGCGACCATCCGGACCCGGACCTGGCCCGGGCCGGGGTCGGGCAGGACGACGTCGCGGATCTCGGGGGGAGCATCGGTCTCGTGGAAGACGGCTGCCTTGACGGTCGTACTCATGAGGAGGTCTCCAATCGCGGAACTGCGGAGACCTTAGCAATACCGGCCGGTCGGTCGGTGGTGCGGGGCGCCCTCCGCCACGCAGGGCCGCACGGTTTCGGCTGACAGCGGTCGACTTTATGCAAAAGCTTATATTGGCGGGCCTTCCGCGCGGGTATCCCACTTTTGTCCGCCGGATAACGCGGTGTGGTAAATGCCTGTACCACTGCGGGCCGTACGGCTTCCGGTGCACCTCAACGGGGAGGTTTCATGGCTCGACCTGTCGACTCGGCGGCCGCGGTGACACCGCGGCACTACCTGATGTGCAGACCCACCTACTTCGCGGTGGAATACGCGATCAATCCGTGGATGGATCCGGCAGCGGGCGTCGACCGGGCACGCGCCGTCCGTCAGTGGGAGGGGCTGCGGGACCTGTACCGGTCCCTGGGTCACAGGGTCAGCGAGATCGCGCCGATCGAGGGGCTGCCCGACATGGTCTTCGCGGCCAACGGCGCACTGGTCGTGGACGGGCGCGTCTACGGTGCCCGGTTCGCCAGTGCCGAACGCACCCCGGAGGGCCCGGCCTACCTGGACTGGTTCCGCAAGGCGGGCTACACAGAGGTCCGGGAGCCCAAGCACGTCAACGAGGGCGAGGGCGACTTCATCACCCTCGACGACGTGGTCCTGGCCGCCACCGGCTTCCGTACCGAGGCCGCCGCCCACCAGGAGGCCGAGCGTCTCCTGGGCCGCCCGGTCGTCACCCTGCAGCTGGTCGACCCGCGCTTCTACCACCTGGACACCGCGCTGTTCGCACTCTCCGGTGACCAGGTCGCGTACTATCCCGGGGCCTTCTCCGAGGGCAGTCGCAGGGTGCTGCGCGCCCTGTACCCCGACGCGCTCCTGGCCACGGAGGAGGACGCGGCGGTGCTCGGGCTCAACGCGGTCTGCGACGGCCGCAACGTGGTCATCGCCGCCGAGGCCACCGCGCTCGCCGGGCGGCTGCGCGCTCTTGGCTTCGAGGTCCACCCGGTGGAGCTCGACGAACTGCGTAAGGCCGGCGGCGGGGCCAAGTGCTGCACCCTTGAGCTGAGGGGTGTATCGGAGTGACAAACCGCGGGCGGGTTCCGCGCACTCCTGTGCGGAATCCGCCCGCCTAAACAACTCTGAGTGTGGGATGCGCCACGTTCCGAATTCGCCTCGGTCGCGGTCCCACAGGTCACGTACGCCGGGGTGCCGAACCCGTGGATCGGCCGAGGAAACTCATGTCTGGCGACCTCTGGCCAAAGCCGCCGATCCCACTAGGGTCGGTTTCCGTGAAGACCAAACAGCGCAGACTTCCACGTCATGTCAGGGAACGACAGCTGATCGACGCCGCCGTCACAGCGTTCTCCCGTGGTGACTACCACACGGTCAGCGTTGAGGAGATCGCCGAGGTCGCCGGGACGTCCAAGCCGACGGTGTACCACTACCTGGGTTCGAAGGAAGGGATCTTCACCGCCTGCGTGCGCAGGGAGATGGAACGGCTCGTCGAGACCATCCGGGCCGCTGTGCACGACCCCGCCGCCCCGCTCGGCGACGACCCGCTGCACCGCGGGATGCAGGCCTTCTTCACCTTCGTGGTGGACAACCGGGAGAGCTGGACCGTCCTGTACCGGCGCGCGGCCGTGCAGGGAGAGCCCTTCGCGGGCGAGACCACCCGCATGCGCGACCGCGTCACCGAGGAGATGGCCGAGCTCATCACCGCCTGCACCAGCGGGGACTTCGGCGCCCTCGCCCCCAGGGACGCCCAACTGCTGGCCCGGGTCGCGGTGAGCACCGCGGACGCCTTCGTGGACTGGCTGCTGGAGAACCCGGACGAGACCCCCGACACCATGGCCGGACACGTCACCGAACTCACCTGGTCCCATCTGAGAGCCCGTCGTCCGGCCGGGGTCTGAAGCGGCCCCCGGCCGGGCAGCCGGACACTAGTCCAGGGAGCTCATGACGTGCTTGACGCGCGTGTAGTCCTCCAGGCTGTAGGCGGACAGGTCCTTGCCGTAACCCGAACGCTTGAACCCGCCGTGCGGCATCTCCGACAGCAGGTCTCCGTGGGTGTTCACCCACACCGCACCGAAGTCCAGTTCGCCGGAGACCCGCAGCGCACGCGCGTGGTCGCGGGTCCACACCGAGGACGCCAGGCCCTGCTCGACGCCGTTGGCCAGCTCCACGGCCTCGGCCTCGTCGGCGAACCGCTGCACGGTGACCACCGGTCCGAACACCTCCTCCAGGACGATCTCGTCGTCGGCGCGCAGCCCGGAGACCACCGTGGGGGCCAGGAAGTACCCGGTATCGCCGACCCGGTGCCCGCCGGTCTCCACCTTCGCGTGCGCGGGCAGGCGCTCCAGCAGGCCGGTGACCCGGGCGAACTGGTCGGCGTTGTTGAGCGGCCCGAAGTCGCTCTCCTCCGCTGAGGGGCGCCCGGTCACCTGTTCGGCGGCCAGACGGGACAGCTCGGTGACGAACGCGTCGTGGACGGAGTCGTGCACGATCACGCGGGTGGCCGCGGTGCAGTCCTGTCCGGCGTTGAGGAAGCCCGCCGCGACCACTCCGGCGGCGCTGTCGGCCACGTCGGCGTCGTCGAAGACCAGCACCGGGGCGTTGCCGCCCAGTTCCAGGTGCAGGCGCTTGAGGTCGTCGGAGGCGCTCTTGGCCACCTGCGCCCCGGCGCGGGTGGAGCCGGTGACCGACACCAGGCGCGCTGTCGGGTGCTCCACCAGCGCGCGCCCGGTGTCGCGGTCGCCCACCACCGTGTTGAGCACGCCCGCGGGCAGTACCTCGGCGGCGATCTCGGCGAGCAGGACCGTGGTGGTCGGCGTGGACTCGGCGGGCTTGAGCACCACCGTGTTGCCCGCGGCCAGCGCCGGGCCGATCTTCCACACCGCCATCATCAGGGGGTAGTTCCACGGGGTGATGCCCACGCAGACCCCGACCGGCTCACGGCGGATCCAGGAGGTGCGGCTCTCGGCGTACTCGGCGGAGGCCTTGCCCTCCAGGTGCCGAGCGGACCCGGCGAAGAACTTGAGGGTGTCGACGCAGAACGGGATCTCCTCGTCCAGCATGCTCGCCCGCGGCTTGCCGGTCTCGCGGCACTCGGCGTCGGCGAACTCCTCGGCGCGCGCGGCCAGGGCGTCGGCGATGGCCAGCAGAGCCTCCTGGCGTGCGGCCGGGGTGGCCTTGCGCCAGGTGCGGAAGGCACGGGCCGAAGAGTCCAGGGCAGCCGCGACCTCGTCGGGGCCGCAGATCCCGGCCAGGCCCGCCACCTGCTCGGTGACAGGGTCGACCAGTTCCAGGGTCCGTTCGCCCGCCGGGAGCAGGGGCTTGCCGTCGACCACGCTGTACAGGGGCTCGTGGCTGCTCATGGTGTCCTTCGCTTGTCGGTGGGTGTGTGACGTGACAGTGGTGCGGTGCTTCAGCGCGCGGCGGTGGCCGGAGCGTCGTCGGTGACGGGCTCGGCGGGCTCCGCCGGTTCCTCCAGGGCCGGGACCAGCCGGGGCCCTTGCGGCCCGAACACGGAACGTGGTTCGGGGAACAGGAACAGGGCCGCGGGGTAGGTGATCGCGGCGGTGACCAGAGCGGCGGGCAGACTCAGGTCGATCCCCGCCGCCAGGTTGCCCAGCGGCCCGACCAGCAGCGGGGTGTTGGCGAACAGCAGGCCCGCCAGCGCGGCCAGCAGCCACGCCGACATCGCCCGCCAGTTGACTCCCGCACGGAACCAGTACGCGCCGCCCCGGCGTCC
This sequence comes from Nocardiopsis exhalans, assembly GCF_024134545.1. GTDB lineage: Bacteria > Actinomycetota > Actinomycetes > Streptosporangiales > Streptosporangiaceae > Nocardiopsis > Nocardiopsis exhalans. The sequence goes on along the minus strand of NZ_CP099837.1, from coordinate 4,001,217 downwards.
CTCGTTGAACACCTGCAGGTCCTCGACCAGGTAGAACCCGCGCCGGAACAGGTAGCCCAGCATGAGGATCACCATCCACGGCGAGGTCAGCAGAACGATCAGGATCGCGAAGGCGTTGATGGTCTCGACGAAGTCGAACAGGAACGTGCCCACGAAGACCAGGGCCAGCGCCAGGCAGCCCACCACGACAGTGCCCTGGACGCGGTTCAGGCGCGGCACCAGCGAGGAGAAGTCCAGGCCGGTCCCGTACAGCGCCGTGGTCCCGGTGGACAAGCCGCCCACCAGCGCCACGAGCAGCAGCGGCAGGGCGTACCAGAGCGGGGACAGCTCCGAGAGCCCGGACACGTACTGGTTGGGGTCGGCTACCAGGGTCGCGGTGGCCAGTCCGAACACGAACGGCAGCAGCGTGCACACCTGAGCCAGGAACGGGGCGGCCAGCATCCGGCGGGTGGAGGTGGTGGCGGGGATGTAGCGGGACCAGTCCCCGAGGAAACCGCCGAAGGAGACCGGGTTGGCCATGATGGTCAGCACCGCGAGCACCCAGGTGGGCCAGAAGCCACCCAGGATGTAGTCACCGCTCCCGGCGAACGAGGGATCGAACGAGCCGCCGTAGGCGAACAGGCCGAGCAGCATCAGCGCGCTGCCCGCCACCACGGCCACTTTGTTGATGAGCAACATGAACTGGTAGCCGTACACGCACACCACGAACACCGCCACCGCGATGACCCCGTAGGCGGCCGCGCGCAGGGCGTCCCCGCCGTGCAGGCCCAGCCGGGCGGCGGCGCCGACGATCGCGTCACCGCTGACCCACACCGAGATGGAGAAGAAGGTGACGGCTGTCAGCAGCGACAGCAGCGAACCCAGGGAGCGGCCCACCACGCCGAAGTGAGCGCCGGAGGAGACCGCGTTGTTGGTGCGCGTGCGCGGTCCGAACAGCGCCATGGGGGAGAGGATGAGCGCCCCGACGACCACCCCGGCCACGGTGGCGGTCAACGCCGCGGTGAACCCGAGGCCGTAGGCGATGGGCAGGGTGCCCAGGATGATGGTGGCGAAGGTGTTGGCGCCGCCGAAGGTGAGTCGGAACAGGTCGAAGGGGCGCGAGGTCTGGTCGGCGACCGGGATCGGCGCGACCCCGTGGGTCTCGACCTCCGTCACCGGGGCGGGCTGGGGGTGGGACACGGCTGGTCTCCTGAGGGGTCAGGGCGGGAGCGGGGGATGGGTGGGGGACGGGGACGCGCGGCGCCGTTGACGCGCGCCCCCGGAACGGACAGCTGAGGCTGGTGCGCTCAGCCGTCCAGATGGGTCGGGGCGAACAGACCCACGAACATGGGGAGAACGACCACGCTGGGACCCGGCTCGGCCAGAGCCGCCGCCAGGTCCTCCTCGACCTTCTCGGGCGTGGTCAGGGTCGCCGGGACCCCGAAGGAGGCGGCCAGGGCCACGAAGTCCGGGCGGGTCAGCTCGGTGTGCGTGGCCTCGCCGAAGGCGCCCTCCATGTACTCGCGGAGGATGCCGTAGCCGCCGTCGTCCACGATCAGCCAGGTCACGTCCAGACCGTGCTGGCGGGCGGTGGCCAGCTCCGCGATCGAGTACATGGCGCCGCCGTCACCGGAGACCGCCAGGACCGGGCCGAGGCCGGTCGCCGCCGCGCCCAGCGCCGCCGGGAAGCCGTACCCCAGACCGCCCGAACCCTGCGCGGAGTGCGCCTGGCCGCCGCGCGGGTCCCAGGCCGACCACGCCCAGTAGGCCAGCACCGTCATGTCCCAGAAACTCGGAGCCCCGTCCGGCAGGGCGGCGCGCACCGAGGCCAGCAGGGCCTGCTCGGCGGCCAGGTCCTGCCCGGCCAACCGTCGGGCCACCCGAGCCTTCACCCCGGCGACCTCGGCCGCGACCTCCGGGGCCCGGTCGCGCGGGCTCACCCGCTCGGCCAGGGCGGTCAGGGTCAGTGCCGCGTCGCCGTGGATCCCCAGCGCCGGGACGTTGGACTCCAGCTTGCCGAGGTCGGCCTCGACCTGCACCACCCGGCCCTTCGGCGCGAAGGTGTGGTAGTTGCTGGACAGCTCGCCCAGCCCCGAACCCACCACCAGGAGCACGTCGGCGCCCTCCAGGTAGTCGGTGGTGTGCCGGTCCTCGATCCACGACTGCAGCGAGAGCGGGTGCTCCCACGGGAAGGCGTCCTTGCCGCCGAAGGTGGTGGCCACCGGGGCCTGGAGCGCTTCGGACAGCTCCAGCAGTGCCTTCTGCCCGCCCGAACGGCTCACCCCGCCGCCCGCGAGCACCACCGGCCGCCGGGCCTCGTCCAGCAGCCGCGCGGCCTCGTCGACCAGCTCCGCGCGCGGCGCCAGCGGCGCGGGCACGGGGTTCACGTCCGCGACCGGCGGCACGACGGTCGGCTCCAGCAGCACGTCCTGCGGGATCTCCACCAGAACCGGGCCCGCGGGTGCCGCCGCGGCGGTCCGCCAGGCCTCGGCCAGCGCGGACGGGATCTGCGAGGCGTGTCGGACGGTGACCGCCGACTTCGTGACGTTGGCGAAGCTCGCGGACTGCTCCGGCAGCTCGTGCAGGTAACCGTGGCGGCCCCCGCCCAGCCCCGCACGCGGGATCTGACTGCTGATCACCAGCACCGGGGCGCTGGCCGCCTTCGATTCCTGCAACGAGGCCAGGGTGAGCAGCGCACCGGGGCCGGTGGAGACCAGCAGCGGTGTGACCTCCCCGGTCAGCCGGGCGTGCCCGTCGGCGGCGAAGGCCGCGTTGTTCTCCACCCGGCTTGACACGAACCGCAGCTCCGGGGCCCGGCGCAGCGCGTCGAACAACCCCAGTGCGTGCTGACCGGGGATGCCGAAGGCCACCCGGGCTCCCAACGCGGTCAGGGTCTCGGTCACCAGGTCACCGCCGTTGCGCGGTGCGCTCCCACCCATGTGTCTAGTTCCCCGTCTTCCGCTGGTGGTTCAGGGCCAGCAGGCTGACCAGGTCGTAGGCCACGTGCGAGGCGGCCGTGGAGGTGATCTGCGCGTGGTCGTAGGCCGGAGCGACCTCCACCACGTCGGCGCCGACCAGGTTCAGGTCGGCCAGCCCGCGCAGGATCTCCAGGAGCTCGCGGCTGGTGATACCGCCCGCCTCCGGGGTGCCGGTACCGGGGGCGTGCGCCGGGTCCAGGACGTCGATGTCCACGGACACGTACAGCGGCCGGTTGCCGATGCGCTGGCGCAGGGAGTCGGCGATCTCGTCCACGCCCTTGCGCATGACGTCGGCGGCGGTGACGATGCCGAACCCGAAACGGCGGTCCTCCTCCAGGTCGCGCTTGCCGTACAGCGGGCCGCGGGTGCCCACGTGCGCGATCGCCTCGGTGTCGAGGATGCCCTCCTCCACGGCCCGGCGGAACGGGGTGCCGTGCGTGTAGGGCTCACCGAAGTAGGTGTCCCAGGTGTCCAGGTGGGCGTCGAAGTGCAGCAGGGCGATCGGACCGTGCTTGCGGTACAGCGAACGCAGCAGCGGCAGCGCGATCGTGTGGTCGCCGCCCAGGGTGACCAGCCGGGTCCCGGCCTCGACGAACTTCGAGGCGCCCTGGTCCAGGGTCTCCACGGCGTCGCCGATGGAGAACGGGTTCACGGCGATGTCGCCGCCGTCGACCACCTGGAGGCGCTCGAACGGGGCCACGTCCAGCCCCGGGTGGTAGGGGCGCAGCAGACGGCTGGCCTCGCGGATCGCGGAGGGGCCGAAGCGGGCGCCGGGCCGGTAGGACACCCCGGTGTCGAAGGGCACGCCGATGACGGCGACGTCGGCGCGCTCGACCTGGTCGATACGGGGCAGCCGGGCGAAGGTCGCCGGGCCCGCGAAGCGCGGGACGAGGCTGGAATCGGTGGGTCCGATCGGGCTGTTCATCTGGTCTGTTCCTGTCATCGGTGCTGTCGGTGCTGTCGGTTCAGTTGGTTCGTTCGGCCTCGGGCTGCGCCGGGGACGGAGTTTCGGTGCCGGCTGTGGCGGCTTCGGTCGGCGCCTCGTGCTCGGGGGCTTCCTGGCCGCGCAGGCGCCGCTGCCAGAGGTCGAGGACCGCAGGGGCGGTGGGCTCGGTCATCAGGCTGACGACCACGTAGACCACCAGCGCGGTGCCCAGGCCCACGTAGACGGGTTCGTTGGCGAGCAGGCCGGTCAGCGCCATGGTGACGATGACGGCCACGGACCCAGCCAACATGGAGGCGAGCGCGCCCGCACGGGTGCCGCGCCGCCAGACCAGACCGCCGAGGATCGCGACGAGCAGACCGCCCACGAGGATGTTGTAGGCCAGGGTGAGGGCCGCGACCACGTTGTCGACGGCCAGCGCCACGCAGATGCTGGCCACACCCAGGACCAGGGTGAAGATCCGGTTGGCGGCGACCTCGTCGCCGTCCCTGGCCCCGGTGCTCGGGCCGCGCCCGAAGAGACGGCGCACCTGCGGCCACAGGTCGGTGGAGGTCACCGCGGAGCAGGCGATGAGGGCACCGCTGGCGGTGGACATCACCGCCGACAGCGCGGCGGCGATGACCAGACCGGCCAGGCCCACGGGCAGGGTGGCCTCCACCATGAGGGTGAAGGAGTCGTCGGGGTTGGCCAGGTTGGGGAACATGACAGCTGCGGCGGTACCGATGAGCGCTCCGCACACGCCGTAGACCAGGCAGTACACGCCCGCGCCGAGACCGCCGGCCTTGGCCACCCGGTCGTCGCGGCCGGTGAAGACCCGCTGCCAGATGTCCTGGCCGATGAGCAGCCCCAGCGAGTAGATGACGAAGTAGGTCAGGATCGTCTCGCCACCGATGTTGGTGGGGCTGAAGTAGGCGGGGTCCAGGGATTCGCGCATTCCCGAGAAACCGCCCGCCGACCAGATCGCCACGGGGGTGAGGGTCATGACCAGGCCGACGGTCTTGATCGCGAACTGCGCCATGTCGGTCATGGTCACCGACCACATGCCGCCCATCGTGGAGTACAGCACGACGATGGAGCCGCCGATGATGATCGCGGCCACGCGCGGCAGCCCGAACAGGCCGCTGAAGATGGTGGAGAAGGCCAGGGTGGAGGGCACGATCAGCATGAAGGTGTAACCCCACATGACCAGGCCGGAGATCAGCCGGGAGTTGCCGCCGTAGCGCAGGTCCAGCATCTCCGAGACGGTGTAGACCCGCAGCCGGGAGATGCGCTTGGCGAAGAACAGGTGCAGGACGAGGATGCCGACACCGATCGCGACCACCAACCAGGCCCCGGAGATGCCGTAGGTGTAGCCCAGACCGATACCGCCGACGGTGGACGCGCCGCCCAGGACCACGGCCGCCATCGTGCCCGCGTACATCAGGGGGCCGAGTCGGCGCCCCGCCACCAGGTAGTCGGACTTGTTCTGCGTACGGCGCATGCCCCACCAGCCCAGGGCGATCATGCCCAGGAGGTAGGCGGCGATCACCGCGAGGTCGATGAGCATGGTGCTCCTTACGAGGGGAACGCGCTCGGGGGAGGGCGTGCAGACTGGGTGGTGGCCGACAGCGGCGACGTTGACGCAGGTCACAGTGCTTCGGTCAGCGTAAGCAGCCGATAAGCTCCGTTCCAGTGGCCGAACCGCACGAGTCGGCGCCGTTTTTTGGCCGAATCATCCATGAAGTGCGCCTGGCGTACCCGTGTACGCAATGTCCAGGACACGCGGTGGCAAGCGCCGGTTCAGCGGCGAAGCGATAGCGAGGCGGGGGAGAGCATGGTCGACGGCACCGGCGGGGCGGACAGCCACGACGTACCCCTGAGCGTGGTCACGGGGCGCCGCGACCTCGCCCTGACCACCGTGGTCGCGGCGGGCGACCCGGCGATCACCTGGGCGGTGGCCAGCGAGATGGTCGAACCCGCCGCCTATCTGCGCGGCGGCGAACTCCTGCTCACCGCGGGCGTCAACCTGCCCGCCACCGCCGCCGGTGTGCGCGCGTACGTGGACTCCCTGGTGCGCACCGGGGTCGGCGCCATCGGCTTCGGGGTGGCGCCGGTGTACGACACCATCCCCGAGCGGCTCATCGAGCAGTGCCACGGCCAGGGCCTGCCGCTGTTGGAGGTCCCCCAGGCCACCCCCTTCGCCGCGGTCAGCCGCGCGGTCGGCGAGGAACTCGAGGAACGCCACCTGCGCGACGTGCGCCGCCTGGGCGAGGCCCACCAGGCGCTGGCCCGCGCCGTCACGGCCACCGCACCCGTGCAACGGGTCCTGTCGGTGCTGGCCGACTCCCTCGGCGCCTGGGCCGCCCTGGAACCCTCCGACCCCGGTACCCCCGCCCACCGCACCACCGGAGCGCCCCGCTCCACCGACCCCGAACTGCGCCCCCTGATCGCCAAGCTCACCGACCCCGCCGGGCCGCGTGGCGCCAAGGCCCCCAGCGGAACCGACGAGGTCTTCCTGCACACCGTCGGCGTCCCGCCCCAGGAACGCGGCGTGGTCCTGGTGGGCCGCCCCGAACCGCTCGGCATCACCGACCGCGCGGTCCTGCGCACTGCCACCGCCCTGCTCGACCTGCTCTCCCGCACGGTCGAGGACGCCCCGCCGGTCCCGGGGCGGCTGCTCACCGGACTCCTGCTGGACGGCGGCCTGGACGAGTCGACCGCGCCACTGCTCGCCGAACTCACCGACACCCGCGGCCGGGCCGGCGCGAGCGGCGCCTACCGCGTCCTACGGGCCAGGCCGCTGACCCAGGACCGCCGCACCGCCCCGGGTGACCTCCCCCTGGGCACCCACCTGGTCGACCGGGCCGGGCCGGACGCGGACGCGGATGCGGGGGAGTGCGTCCGCGCCGTTCTCGCCGACCGGGGCGAGCAGACCCACCGCGAGCATCTGGACCTGCTCCGGGCCCATGGGTGGATCGCCGCGCTCAGCGCGCCCGCACTCGCGCCGGAACTGCCCGAAGCCGACCGCCGGGCGGCCGCCCTGCTGGTCCGCGCCCGCGCCTCGGGTGAACCTCTGCTGTGGGGCGAGGGCACCGACCCCTTCGCGGTCCTGCTGGACCCCGCCGGCACCAGCGGCCTCAGGCGCGAACTGCTGGGTCCGCTGGCCCGCGACACCGGGGCAGCCCGCACCCTGCGCGAGACCCTGCGCGTCTGGCTGGCCCGCCACGGCAACTGGGACCGCGCCGCCGCGGACCTGGGCGTGCACCGCAACAGCGTCCGGTACCGGATCGGGCGGATCGAACGGGACCTGGGGGTGGACCTGGCCGACGCCGAACAGCGCATGCGCCTGTGGTTCGCCCTCACCCGCGGCCCCGACCCGCACTGAAGCGGGACCCCGCTGACCGTTTCGCCCCTGAAGGTTCGCCGCTGAAGGCCGCCGATACCAGAGCTATCCGGCTCCGCGGTGCCGGTGACCGCTACCGGCCACATCCATGTTCGCTCCGGGCACCTGTCGAATTCTGGGAACGCCGCACCACCAGGGAGGCTGATCCCCACAGGAAACGGAAGGGCTCGCCGGAAAGACCTTCCGAAAAGAACGCTTCTCCCGGTTCTGTTGGCCCTGCCGAAGCCGAGGCAGGAAACTTGGTGACTCCGTGACGAACATGAGATCTGGGGGACCGATGACGTTTCCGCCGTTGGACACGGCTCTCCCCTCCGGGACGGACGCACGTGAACACGCCGTCCTGCTTCGCCGTGTTCACGACGCACAGCTCAACGGGCGGCCCACACCCGCGCCGCTGCGCCCGGTGATCGAGGACTCCTGGGGGAGGATGCGCGGCTTCGGCATCGACCCGGACAGCGCCCCGCCGCCCAAGGTGGCCCGGCTGGACGAGCTCCAGCGCTACCGGGACGCCTCACCGATCGCCGAGGTCCTGCCGCTGATCCGCCGTTCCCTGGTTTCGGTGGCCGACGAGGCCGAGCACATCATGCTGGTGACGGACGCCGCCGGGCAGGTTCTGTGGCGGGAGGGATCTCACCGGATACGCGCGATCGGCGACCGGGTCGGCCTGGTCGAGGGTGCCTACTGGAACGAGGGCAGTACCGGTACCAACGCCATCGGGACCGCGCTCGTGGTGGGACGGCCGGTCCAGGTCTACTCGGCCGAGCACTACGTGCGGAACCTGCACACCCTCACCTGCGCCTGCGCCCCCGTGCACGATCCCCGGGACGGGCGGCTGCTCGGCGCCATCGACGTCACCGGCCCGGTATCCACCATCCACCCGGCGACCCTGGCCCTGGTCAGCGCGGTCGCCCAACTGGCCGAGGCACACCTGCAGGGCATCCACCACACCCATCTGGAGCGGCTGCGTTCGGTGGCCGCGCCGCTGCTGGCCGGGCTCACCCGGCCCGCCCTGGTCGTGGACGACAACGGTTGGACCGCGGCGGCTGTCCACATGGAACCGGTCCGGCGGGTCCTGCTGCCCAAGCAGTGCGAGAGCGGGACCACCTGGCTTCCGGCGTTGGGGGAGTGTGCCCTGGAACCGCTGCCCGGCGGCTGGTTGGTCCGGCCCCGACCCGAGGAACAGGCCGCGCCCTGCACCGTGACCCTGGACCTGGCCCGGCCCGGTGCCGCCTCGGTGACGGTTGCCGGGGACAGCGGGGAGTGGGTCCAGCACCTGTCCCCGCGCCACACCGAACTCCTCCTGCTGCTGGCGGTACACCGGGGCGGGCGTTCGGCGGTACAGCTGTCCCGCGACGTGTTCGGCTCCGACAAGCACGTGGTGACCGTGCGGGCGGAGTTGTCCCGGGTGCGGCGCAACCTGGGCGGGGTGATCGAGAGCCGCCCCTACCGGTTCTCCGACGAAGTGCGGGTGCGGGTCCTGACCCCCGAGTCACCGCTGAACCTGCTGCCCGGTTCACTGGCGCCCGGGGTGCGGGCACTGCGGGACCGTACTCGCGCAGAGGACCTGTTCGATTTCACTGGGTGATGGCATCGCAACCTGTTGCAACCGTTGCCGCTCTGGCCTGGATGGGATCAACTGGTGCTGCGCGGCCCGCCCACCGGTGGGCGGCCTCCGGGCAAGAGAGGGCACGGCGGCTGCTCACCGGTGCGGGACGCGTCCGCGACCTTCGCGCCTTGAGGGGGGTGCCGGGGGACGAGAGCGGACGCGTCCGCGGGCTGGTGCCCCGTGAGGATCGGGGGACCCTCCGGGGCCATCGCGCACACGACGGTACGGCCCGAAGACACTGACGCCTTCGGGCCGTACCGTTGCCTGCTCCGCCCATCGGCCCGGACCCGTGGCCCGTTGGTCAGTCCGTGTCGGGGGTCGGCTCCGAGGGTTCGTCGTCCTGGCCCTCGGGTGACTCCGGCTCGGTGGGCTCGGCGTTGACCGGGGAGCACTGGAAGCAGTTCATGGTGAAGACCTCCTCCTCCCCGACCAGCCCGGTGAAGGCGCCGCGCAGGCTGTCGTCGCCCACCTCGCGTCCGGCCAGGGCCTCGCGCAGCAGCTGACCCTCGAAGCGCAGTTCCTCACCGTCGCGGCTGTGCCCGGTGCAGAGCACGGCCAGTCGGCCGCCGCGCTCCTCCCGGGTGTCCTCGCCGGGGCCGTCCTCGCGGGAACCGTCCGCGTCGGTATCGTCCGCGACCGGATCCTGCTCGGCTTCGGTCCCGCCCGCGGTCACCGAGTTCTCCTCGCCTTGGGCCAGCTCCTCCGACGGTTCGTCGCCGGAAACCGCGGTACAGGTGAGCGGGGCCGCCACGGGGTGCCCCTTGCGGGCGAAGGCGCGTTCGGCGCCGGGACGCAGGATCGTCACCGACAGCGCGTCGGCGGCGAGCTCCAGCTCCAGCAGCGCGGCGTCGACCTCCTCCTCGGTCGCCCCGTCGGCCGTGCACGAGGTGAGCGAGACGCACAGCAACAGTGCCAGCGAGGCGGTGACGGTGGTCGAGCGGACTCCCATGGCTTCCCCCTCGGGACGGTGGTGTCGCCGTGCACGGCGAACGCGGGTCCACTGCCCCAACGTCCCGGATGGCCTCTAAGTAACCAATGTCCGACTCAGGGTTAAAGGGTGAAAAGTGAGTCATGTTCTGGTCATCCACATGTGAGTCGAAACACCTGACTGGGTAGCGTGCCCAGTGGGGCACCGGGATGCCCAGGGTGTTCGGCGGAGCGGGGACGGGAGGGAAAAGCCCTGCTGGAACGCGCGAACAGCGCCACTGGGCTACACTCGGGGCATTTCCCGAACCGTGCTCTGGCATGGTTCACACAGACCGAACGCAGCACCGGACTCCGCACGCGGCCCAGCCGAACCAGGAGAGTCCGGTGAACCAGGGGACCGCTCGAAGCGTCGAACCAGGCATCAACGATGATCCTGGATCATCCCGCACCGACGGCCCCACAGACCGTCCTTCCTTCGGAGGTGGATCGTGTCCGCTGACCACCGAGAGCAGCAGCCCAGCCAACAGGGTTCGCGTATCGACCCGCACGTCGGCCGTTACGCACTCCGAGCAAAGGGCATGGTCGCATCGGAGGTCAGAGCACTCTTCGCGGTCGCGTCCCGGCCGGAGATCGTCTCCCTGGCGGGCGGTATGCCCAACGTCGCCGCCCTGCCCCTGGAACAGCTCGGCGACCTGGTCAAGGACGTCGTCTCCGAGGAGGGCGCCACCGCCCTCCAGTACGGTTCGGCCCAGGGCGACCCCGTCCTGCGCGAACAGATCTGCGACTACATGACGCTCGAGGGCGTCCACGCCAGCCCCGACGACGTCATCGTCACCGTCGGCTCCCAGCAGGCCCTGGACCTGCTCACCCGGGTCTTCGTCGACCCCGGCGACGTCGTCCTCACCGAAGCGCCCACCTACGTCACCGCGATCAACACCTTCGCCGCCTTCCAGGCCGACATCCGCCACGTGGGCCTGGACGAGCAGGGCGTCATCCCCGAGGAGCTGGAGGAGGCGCTGGTCCGCGCCGAACTGGACGGGAAGCCGGCCAAGTTCTTCTACACGATCCCCAACTTCCAGAACCCCGCGGGCATCACCATGACCGCCGAGCGCCGCGCCCAGGTCATGGAGGCCTGCGAGCGCCACGACGTGCTCGTGATCGAGGACAACCCCTACGGGCTGCTCCGCTACGACGGCGAGGCCGAGCCCACCCTGTACTCCCAGGGCAACGGCAACGTCATCTACCTCGGCTCGCTCTCCAAGACCCTCTCCCCGGGGCTGCGTATCGGCTGGGCCCTGGCGCCCTCGGCCGTGCGCGCCAAGCTGGTCCTGGCCGCGGAGTCGGCGATGCTCAGCCACTCCACGTTCAACCAGCTCGTGGTCCGTCGCTATCTGAACACCTTCCCCTGGAAGGAACAGATCAAGGCGTTCAACTCCATGTACAGCGAGCGCCGCGACGCGATGCTCGGATCCCTGGCGGCGATGATGCCCGACGGGTGCACCTGGACCAAACCCGAGGGCGGGTTCTTCGTCTGGGCCACCCTGCCCGAGGGCATCGACGCCAAGGCCATGCTGCCGCGCGCCGTCAACGAGCGCGTGGCCTACGTGCCCGGCACCGGCTTCTACGCCGACGGCCGCGGCCGGGACAGCATGCGCCTGAGCTTCTGCTACCCCACCCCCGAACAGATCCGCGAGGGCGTACGCCGCCTCGTGAGCGCGATCGAGGGTGAGATCGATCTGCGCGACACGTTCGGTAGTACCATCGCCCCGCCCACCCAAGGCAGCCAGGCACCCACCCCTGACCTGCCCTGACATTCCCTCGTAAGGGCAAACGCACCATGACAGCAGCACAGAAGGAGGTTCGCGCCGTGGCTGACCTTGACCGGGTTCTCGTTCTCGCCGGAGGCCTGTCCCCCGAACACGAGGTGAGCGTCCACTCCGGCCGCAGCGTCGCCGAGGCCTTGCGCCGACTCGGCGTCGAGGTGCAGGTCACGGATGTCGACTCCGGTCTGTTGGACCGCCTCGCCGCCGACCCGCCCCAGGTGGTCTTCCCCGTCCTGCACGGGTCCGCCGGTGAGGACGGCGCGATCCGCGAGGTCCTGGAACTGGTCGGGGTGCCCTACGTGGGCGCCCGCCCCGACTCCTGCCGTCTGGCCTACACCAAGCCCGCCGCCAAGGCCCTGCTCGCCGAGAAGGGCGTGCGCGTGCCGCGCGGCGCCGCCCTGCCCAAGTCGGCCTTCCACGACCTGGGCGCCCCTGCACTGCTGGATCGCCTCGCGGACCGGCTCGGCCTGCCGCTGTTCGTCAAGCCCGACCGCGGCGGCTCGGCCTTCGGCGCCACCCCGGTGACCTCGGTCAGCGACCTTTCCGCCGCCCTGGTCTCCTGCTTCGCCTACAGCGACTCCGCGCTCGTGGAGGAGCAGGTGCAGGGCACCGAGCTGGCCATCGGCGTCCTGGACACCGGCGACGGCCCCGTGGCCCTGCCGCCGGTGGAGATCGTCCCGGACGGCGGGGTCTACGACTACGCGGCCCGCTACACGGCCGGTCGCACCGAGTTCTTCTGCCCGGCCCGCCTGGACGAGTCCGTGGTCGCGGCCGCCACCGAGGTGGCCCTGACCGCCCACCGCACCCTGGGGCTGCGCGACTTCTCCCGGACCGACATCATCGTCGACGCCGACGGCGAGGCCATCTTCCTGGAGACCAACGTCGCCCCCGGCCTGACCGAGACCTCCACGTTCCCGATGGCCGCCGCGGCCGCGGGGCTGGACTTCGCGGTCGTGTGCCGCGAGCTCGCCCACCAGGCCTACCTGCGCGGCTGACGCGCCGGGAAAAACTGAACGGGGCCCGTCGGAGCGATCCGGCGGGCCCTCGTCGTGGTACGCCCGGCATGGGCAGTTGCTTGAGGGTGAAAGTCCCTTGCGGGAGGAGATGGTGCCAACCGCGAGCCGGAGGCAACGGCGTCATCGCGAGGTGGGGTCGGAAGGAAGCCCGAGGCGAAACCCTGCACTGAGGAACACGAACCGTGTATGAGGCAGTCCGACCGGGGTGAGCCAGCCACGGATGGCGAAGCCCGTCACCGTCAAGACGGTCGGGGTGTAAACACGGCAGGCGTAGGGGGAAAGTGGCTGTTCTTATCCGGGGAGGTCTGTCTGGGTGTCGGTTTGCTGAGTTGTCGCTGCGCCGACGGGTCCGCTCGCAAGGGTGGGTCTGACCAGGCAGAAGTCAGCAGAGGCCATAGTACTGACCGGCAGGTCAGGAAGGGCTGAACGTCGAGTGGAGCAGAAGGAGGGGGCTTGCTCGGTTGGGTCGTAATGATCGCTGTAAGCCGGTCTGAGAGCCGGTCCACCGTGGGGCGGAGAGGGTGCATTCCCTCAGAGCTGCTTCATGCTGGTGCGTAGGCGGCCACGGCGCAGTTCCCAAGAGCTGGATCCATGGGTCCGGGCCTTGATGGCCGGGCCGGTCGTCGTCTGAGACGGCTTGACGAACCGCCAGGTGCGGGCCCGCATGCCTGGTGGTGTGGGAGGCGGGTCGGGTGACCCGACCCGCCTACCCGATTGCCCGGAACGGGCGGCCATGTGCAGGCGCGAGTCCTTGCGCCGGGTAAGAGCCTCACGTACACGAACGATCTGATCGTCGCCGCCGACCGAGCCCGACGTGCACGAAGAGGTGCGCGACGAGTAGGGTTCACTGCAAACCGACTGTTCGGTATGTGAAAGGGAGTCCCCCATGGAAACGGCCCTGCGGATCTGTCCGCTGTGCGAGGCCACCTGCGGCCTGACCCTGACCATCGACGCGGGGCGGCTCGTCGGGGCGCGCGGCGACCGCCAGGACGTGTTCAGCGCCGGTTTCGTGTGTCCCAAGGGTGCCACTCTCCCCAGCCTGGACAACGATCCCGACCGGCTGCGACGGCCCATGATCCGGGACGGAGAGCACTGGCGCGAGGTCGACTGGCCCGAGGCCTTCGCTGCCGTCGACGCCGGTCTCACCGGCGCGATCGAACGGCACGGACGCCAGGCCGTGGCCAGCTACCTGGGCAACCCGAACGTGCACACCCTGGCCGGTCAGCTCTACTCGGGTCTGCTGGCACGCACCATCGGGAGTACCAACGTCTACAGCGCCAGCACCGTCGACCAGATGCCCAAGCACGTCTCCTGCGGGCTGATGTTCGGCGATCCGTTCGCCATCCCCGTGCCCGATCTGGACCGCACCGACCACCTCCTCATGCTCGGCGCCAATCCGTTGGAGTCCAACGGCAGCCTGTGCACCGCCCCCAACTTCCCGGGCCGGCTCAAGGCCCTGCGCGCCAGGGGAGGACACCTGGTGGTGGTCGACCCCCGACGCACCCGTACCGCCGATATCGCTGACGAACACGTTCCCATCCGGCCCGGTAGTGACGCCTACCTGCTCTTCGCCATGGCGCACACCCTGCTGACCGAGAATCTCGCCGCCCCCGGAGTTCTCGCCGAGCACACCGACGGCCTGGACGAGCTCCGCGCGCTGGCCGAGGAGTTCACTCCCGAAGCGGTCGCCCCGGTCTGCGGGATCGGAGCCGAGCACATTCGTGCTCTGGCCCGTGACCTGGCAGCCGCGCCCAGCGCCGCCGTCTACGGCCGTCTGGGTACGACGACCGCTCAGTTCGGTACGCTGACCAGTTGGCTGGTGGACGTACTCAACCTGCTCACCGGCAACCTGGACCGGCCCGGAGGAGCGATGTTCCCCCAACCGGCGCACCGCGGTCCCGGTCCCGGCCGCGCACGGCCCTTCGAGATCGGCCGCTGGCACAGCCGTGTCCGGGGACTGCCGGAGGCGAAGGGCGAGTTCCCCGCCGTGACCCTGGTCGACGAGATCACGACCCCCGGCCCAGGCCAGGTCCGGGCCCTGGTCACCGTCGCCGGCAACCCCGTGCTGTCCACCCCGGGCGGTGAACGTCTTGCTGAGGCGCTGCCGGATCTGGAGTTCATGGTGAGCGTGGACCCCTACCTCAACGAGACCACCCGCCACGCGCACGTCATCCTGCCGCCCGCGCCACCCAGCCGTTCCAGCCACTTCGACCTGGCCTTCAACGAACTCGCGGTGCGCAACAACGTCCGCTACTCGCCCCCGGCCCTGCCACTGGGCCAGGGAGAGGTCGCCGAGGGCGAGATCCTGCGTCGACTCGTGCAGATCGCAGCGGGTCATGGGCCCGATGCCGACCCCGAAGCCGTGGACGAAGCCGAGATCGCGCGGCTGCTGGCCCGTGCGGTAGCCGACCCGGACTCACCCGTGCACGGGCGTGACCCGGCCGCGTTGGCCGCCTGCCTGTACCCGGGCGGCTGGGCCGAGCGCCGCGTCGACCTGCTCGTGCGCCTGGGCGCCTACGGTGACGCCTTCGGTGCCCGCCCGGAGGGCCTCAGTCTCCGTTCCCTCCTGGACGCGCCCCACGGCATCGACCTCGGAGCACTGCGCCCGCGTGTACCCGAGATCCTTGCCACCGCCTCCGGCCGTATCGAAGCCTGCCCGCCGCCGATCGCCGCTGATGTGGCTCGACTGCGCGAGGGACTGGAGGAACGCCGCGAGTCCTTGGTACTGGTGGGCCGACGACACCTGCGCTCCAACAACAGTTGGGGACACAACGTGCCTCGGCTGACGGGCGGCAGCAACACCTGCACCCTGCACGTGCACCCCGAGGACGCGACCCGCCTGGGTCTGACGGACGGCGGAACGGCGACGGTACGCAGCGGTGCGGGTGCGGTGCAGGCCCAGGTGGAGTGCACCGACACCGTCCCGCCGGGGGTGGTGAGTCTCCCTCACGGCTGGGGACACGGGGTGCGTGGGACCCGGATGTCGGTCGCCGCCCAGAACCCGGGCGTGAACGTCAACGCCGTGACCGACCCTTCCTTGGTGGACCCGCTCTCCGGCAACGCCGTCCTGAACGGAGTCCCTGTCGCGGTGCTCGCGCAGGAGTGACCCGGGCAGGGGCACGCCCTGCGGAACCCGAGTCCAGGCTGCCCGCCCCAGAATCCCGGTGGGCAGCGTGAGCTCGGGGCGGATTCCGGCCCCTTCGTCCTCCGTGATCTTGCTACCAGGAGCAAGTTCGGCGCCTTGGGTTCCAGTGGCTCCGGGCTTCTGGTAGCAAGATCTACTGGTCCACCATGGTGGGTGTCGGGAGGGTTTCGGAAGCAGCGGACACACATCTGCCTGGGTTAGGGACGTTCCAAGGGACACCCCGCTCAACCGTTCGCTCGCTCAGCCACCCATCCGCTGTCCCGAGAACCGTTGCTCAAGGCTGAGCGTGGGTTGCACATGCTCGGCCGCGCACACCGAACGGTCTTGGGTGTGCTGGTTCCCGACGGGCTCAGGCCACGGGGCGGTGACACGCGTCCTGTGCGTGGTCCGGTCCCGGGAAGCGGGTTCCCTCAGGAGCTGAGCGCGGGTGTGTCAAGGGCCCTCCCCAGGCCGTGTCCGTCTTTGGGCCCGTCCGGGTCGGCCGGGTCGGCCGCCACGCCACGGCGGCCCACCCGGCCCCACCCCGGATCGCTCGCTCCGAGCCCGTGTCACCGGTTCGGAACCTCCAGGGACCGTTCGATTACACCCCGTACGGTCGCCTGGAGCAAGGGGACCTTGTACCCGGTGGCGGGCAACGGGGAGCAGATTTCAGCGAGAGCGTCCAATGCCTCCGCCACCGCCGTACCCGGATCCCGGCCCGGAACCGAACCCACCAGGGCCCGCTCCACCCCGGTCAGCCGCAGCGGGGTACGGGCCACCCCGCCCACCGCCACCCAGGCCCGGACGACCGGGCCGGTGCCGCCGTCGGCGCACTCCAGCCGGGCCACCGCCTCTACCAGCGGCCACTCCGCGCGCGAACGCCCCGCCACGCGCAGGTGGGCCGCCCGTTCCCCGGCCACGGGGGCGGGCATGCCGACCGAGACCAGCAGATCCCGGGCGCCGAGCACGTGGTCACGGGTGGGGTCAGCACCCTCGTACAGCTCCGCCACCCCTCTTGCGGTCTCCGTATCCGAACCCTGCCCGGAGCCGTGCCGGACCCGCACGGTCGCGTCGTAGGCCAGCAGCGCAACCGCCAGCGACGACGGGTGCGGGGCCACGCACGGCCCCTGGTCCACGACCACACCGTGCAGGTGGTCACCGGCGCGGGAAGGGCACGAGTCACCCCCGGTCTGGAAGCAGTCGAAGGCAGGATTGCGAAGGTAGGAACAGCGGTTGCGCTGCAACAGGTTGCCGCCCACCGTGGCCGTACCCCGGATCTGCGGGGTGGCCAGCGCCCGCGCCGCGACGGACAGCCCCGGGTAGGCCCCGACCAGGCCGGGGTCGGAGGCCAGCTCGGCGACGGTGGTCATCGCGCCGATGCGCGCCGCGCCGTCTGAGGTCCATCGCACTCCACGCAGTTCGGGCACGTGCAGCAGATCCACCAGCGGGCCGGGCGCGAGCGCGCCGACCTCCAGACAGGCGGCCAGGTCCGTGCCCCCGGCGCGGGGGCGCGCACCGCCCCCGGACAGTTCCCGGGCTGCCTCGGCGGCGCTCGTGGGACGAGCGACGGTCAACATGGGCTGTGGCGCCGCGGTCAACGCTGGCCCCCCTTCGGTCGGTTGGAGCTGATCAGTCGGTCCGGGCGCAGTGGAAGGTCGTGCGGGCGCCGGCCGGTGGCGTCGTACACGGCGTTGCCCAGGGCCGCCGCCACACCCACCACCGACACCTCTCCCAGGCCGACCCCGCCGCCCACGACGTGCTCGAACCCCTCCTCGTGGAAGTACACCTCGGTCTCGGGCACGTCGCCCATCCCCGGGATGCGGTAGTCCTCCAGGTTGTCCGAGAGCACCACCCCGGTGGCGAGGTCGTCGCGCCGTTCCTCGAAGAGCGCGTAGCCCACGCCCTGCACCACCGCACCCTCGCACTGGTTGCGGGCCAACCGCTCGTTGTAGACGCGCCCGGCGGCGATCCCCGCCCAGCAGCGGGTGGGCCGCACCCGGCCGAGCAGGGTGTCCACCTCCACCTCCATCACGTGGACAGCGCCGCTCATACCGCGCCCGACGGCCAGGTCGTCCATGTTCGGGGTCAGCTGACCCCAGCGGTCCGAACGGCGCTCACCGACCACGCTCACGCCCTCGGCGGCGGCCAGCGCCTCCTTGAACACGTGCTCGGGGACGGGACCCGCGGCGGGCACGTCGGGGCAGAGCTCGCGCAGGGCCTCGCGCAGCCGGTCGGCGGCGTCGGCGGCGGCCGGGCCCATGGAGGTGGTGGTGCGGCTGCCGAAGGAACCGGTCCCGTGCACCGAGGAGCTCTGCCCGATCTCCACCCGCAGGTCCGCGGCGTTCACCCCGAACCGGTCGGCGACCACCTCGCCGAGCAGGGTTCGGATACCGGTGCCGATGTCCTGGGTGGCCGAGCGCACCACCAGGGCGCCGCCCTCCACCACCAGCTCAACCCGGGCGTCGGGCGCCAGCAGGTAGGGCCAGCCCGCGGCGGCCAGCCCCACCCCGCGCCGGAACCGGCCGGTGCGCTCGCCGCGCGGACGGTCCCGCCACAGCGCGAGGTCGGCGACCCGCTCGTACAGGGCCTGCCGCTTGGGGTTGCCGTCCCAGCGGCGGCGCAGGGTCAGCGGGTCCTCGCCGAGCCGCTCGGCCACGGTGTCCACGGCCTGCTCCAGGGCCCAGGCCATCGGCGGCCCGCCGGGCCCGCGCATGGGCTCACCCGGCGGCCGGTTGGTCACCACGTCGAAGTCGCGCACCCGGCGCGGCGAGCGGCCGTACATCAGCGCGGCCAACACGGCGGCGTTGGAACCCACCGACACCCCGCCGTCGCCGTGGGAGTCCACGGACAGCGCCCGCAGGGAACCGTCCCGACCGGCCAGTAGCGCCACCCGGGTGCGGGTCCCGGGCCGGTGCCCGGCGTCGGTCAGCTCCTCGGCCCGCTCCAGGCTCACCCGCACCGGGGTGCCGGTCAGCCGGGACAGCTCCACGGCGGCCACGACGTCCGCGGACAGCGAGTTCTTGGCCCCGAACCCGCCGCCGACGTACTCGGTCACCAGGTGGACCCGCTCCCGGGGCAGGTCCCAGCGCTTGGCCGCCTTGGCAGCGATCTTGCTGACCGACTGGGTGGACACGTACAGGTGCAGGTCGCCCCGCTCCCACCGAGCCACGCTCACGTGCGGCTCCAGCGGGCTGTGCACCTGGGTGGCGGTGGTGTACTCCTCGGCCACCAGCAGAGGGTCCCGTCGGCGGGAGGCCGCCCGCAGCCGGGCCACGGCGGTGGGCCCGCGCCAGCTGAGCACCCCGGGTCCGCGCACGTTTCCGTTCCAGGGCGCCGCGGGAGTGGGCGCCTCACCGTAGGTGGGCGCGGCGGCGCGCTCCTCCTTGGTGGGGTAGAGCACGGGGGCGCCCGGGGCGCGGGCCGCCTCGGGGTCGGTCACCGCGGGCAGGGGTTCGAGGTCCACCCGCACCACTCCGGCGAGCTCCCTGGCCGCCGCCCGAGTGGGCGCGGCCACCGCGGCGATCGGCTGGCCCACGTAGCGCACCACACGGTCCTCACCGAGCAGGTCCACCAGCGGCGGAGCGGCCCCGCCGGGGTCGGGGCCGACGCTCACCTTGAGTACGCGGGCGTGCGGCACGGTGGAGCGCACGATCACGCCCTCCCAGGTGCCGGGCGGGGCGAAGTCAGCGCTGAACCGTGCGCCACCAGTCACCTTGGCGGGGGCGTCCGCGCGCGGCGGGGCCTGCTCGGGTTCGGTGTCGAACTCACCGGCGCAGGCGGCGGCCACGGCCGCGAAGATCCCCTCGTAGGCGCCGCAGCGGCACAGGTGACCGGCCAGGGCGTCGGCGATCTCGCCGCGCCCGGGGCGGGTGTCCCCGTGTTCGGCGCGCCAGGCGTCCACGAACACCGAGGCCTCCACGGCGAAGCCGGGCGTGCAGTAGCCGCACTGGAGGCCGTCATGGGCGGCCAGGGCACGCTGCACGGGATGTGCGCCGTCCAGCCCCTCGACGGTGGTCACGGAGCGACCGGCCAGATGGTCGGCGGGCAGCAGGCAGGAGGCGGTGGGCGCTCCGTCCACCAGGATCGTGCAGGCCCCGCACACACCGGAGCCGCAGGCGATCTTGGTGCCGGTCAGCCCGAGCCGGTCGCGCAGGTGGTCGGCGGCGCTGAGGCCTGGGGCGTCGGGTGCGGGGGAGGGTGCGCCGTTGACGCGCGTGTCCATGGGCGGCTTCCTGGGTGGAGGTGGAAGTTGTCATTGACAACTTAAGTCGCCGCGAAGCCCGGTGTCAAAGGATTTCCGGGGTCCGGCACCCGTTCCCGGTATCGGTGTCACCTGCCGAACGCGCTCTGGTACGACAAGTCCAGCTGAGCCTGGGCATGCTCCAACTGGTCGGTGAGCCGCAGCACCGTGGCCTGCACACCGTCCGCCTCGACCACCACCCACTCCGGCGGCCTGCGTCTGCGCCAGCCGCGCAGCGACCAGGAGACCACCTGTTGCAGGACCAGGGGCGCCAGCACCAGCCCCCACAACAGTTCGTCGGACGCGTTCGCTTCGCTCAGGTTCAGCAGGGACGACAGAGTCAGTCCCACCACCAGGGCGACCACCACGGACATGGCCTCCCGGGTTCCAGCCCGCCCGAAGCGGCGCAGCTCCTCCAGCCGAGGACGGGTCAGAGCCTCTCGTTCGCTCAGTTCGGTCAGGGCCAGGGACACCTGAAGATGGACCGCCTCCACCCCGGCGGCCTCGGCCGGGTCTCCCGACACCTTCGTCGCGGGGGCCAGCTCGGCCCACCGCCCCACCACGTGACTGGAGCCACGCATGCGCCCGCGCCACAGCTGGGGGGCGAGCAGCGCGGTCAACAGCTGGCCCATGAACCCCGCTGAGGTCGGATACACCGGGCCTGATCCGATCCAGTCCAGCCCGCTCAGCCAGGGGTTGTACCTCTGGGCCGTGCGCTCGGCGCTCCTGGCTGCGGTACCCAGGTCAGTGGCGAACTCGCGGTACCCCTGGCAGGGGAACCCGTGACAGTCGTGACCGGGTTCGGAGCAGTGGTGCCCGGACAGCGCTTCGACCACCTCGACGGTCACCCCCTTCTCGAGGAAGAGGCCCTGCGCCGCTCGGACCCGGCCGGTCAACGCGGTCAGGGTCATGTCCCGGCCGCGGAGCAGCGGGGGCAGGTCCGGGCGCAGCCGCGCCAGCAGCCGCACCAGAGCCAGCTCGGGGTCGGCCCGGGCCTCGGCGGCCACCAGGGACCCGGCCTGTTCCCGACCGTGCAGGTCGATCAGCCACGAACCCAGCACCCGGCACTGCCGGGGCTGGGCCAGGAACGCCACCGCGGCCCCCCAGCGCTCACGCATCGCCTCGGCAAGCTCGTCCGGGCCGGAGAAACCGGAACCGTCGAACCACAGCGGCGGACCACCCGCCGTCCGGGCCGGTACCGGAGCCGGTACCGGGTTCGCAACCGGAGCCGGCGAGACCGCCGGTGTCACGGCCGGAGCTTCGGCCGCGCCGGTGAGCAGGTCGATGAGCTCCCGTGCACTGGGTCGCTCCTCGGGCTCCTTGCTCAGACACCGCTCCACGATTCCGCGCAGCCGGTCCGGCAGGGCCGAACAGTCCGGGGTGTCCACCAGGACGCTCTTGACCAGCGCCCGCTGGCTTCCGGAGTCGAAGACCGGCCGCCCGGTGGCGGCGTAGACCATCACCGCGCCCCAGGCGTACACGTCCAGGGCCGGGGTCAGCCGTGCTCCGTCTTCCAGTTGCTCCGGGGCCATGTATTGCAACGTGCCGATCACCGCGCTGGCGGTCAGGGAGGTGGCCTCCTCGAAGGGTCGCGCGATGCCGAAGTCGATCACTCGCGGTCCGTCGGCGGCCAGCATGATGTTGCCCGGTTTGAGGTCGCGGTGCACCACACCGGCCGCGTGGATCGCCGAGAGCGCCGTGGCCGTGGACACCGCCAACCGGTCCAGGTCCGTCCCCGTTCTGGGGCCGTTCTCCCGCACGTCCTGGGAGAGTGTGGGCCCGTCGACGAATTCGCTGACGATCCACGGCTGCGCCGCCTTGGGGTCGGCGTCCAGAACCTGGGCGACACAGAACGGGCTGACCCGCCGGGCCGCCTCGACCTCGCGGGCGAAAAGTTCGAAGAACCGCGGATCGGTACCGGGACTGACGTGCAGCAGCTTGACCGCCACCCGCTTGCCCCGGGCGTCCTCACCGAGATGGACCGAGCCGAAACCGCCCCGGCCGATCTCTTTGAGCAGGCGGTAGCCGCCGACCTCGACGGGCGGGGAAGTGGGGGACACGGGGCCTCTTTCTGCTGTTCTCCGGCAGGGCCCGGGGGTGGGCCCGACCCTGGGGACGCGCTTGGAGCCCGTCCGGTTTTACCCGCCTTGGGTTACGCTGGGCCCCGTCGACGCTACCGCCTCATCCCCCCAAGGACCCTGAGGACCCCATGCACGTCGCCTTACAGCCCCGCGTTCACGGCTGGACAGAACCGGCCTTCGCGCCCGTCCGCGAGGCCTTCCAACGCAACTTCACCGAACACGGTGAGCTGGGCGCCGCCGTGGCCGTCCACCATCGCGGCCGTCTGGTGGCGGACCTGTGGGCGGGGGTACGCGACCAGAGCACCGGCGCCCCCTGGGAGTCGGACACCCTGGCCATCGTCTTCTCCGCCACCAAGGGCGTGACCTCGATGGTCCTGGCGCACGCCCACTCCCGCGGGCTGTTCTGCTACGAACGCCCGGTCGCCGACTACTGGCCCGAGTTCGCCCAGCACGGCAAGGAACACGTCACCGTCCGCGAACTCCTCTCCCACCGCGCGGGCCTGCCCTACCTGGACGTCGAACTCAGCCCCGCCCTGCTGGCCGACCACGACCGCCTCGCCGAGGCCTTGGCCGCCCAGTCGCCGGTCTGGGCCCCGGGCACCCGGCACGGCTACCACAGCGTCACCATCGGCCTGTACGCGGGCGAACTGCTCCGGCGGGTGGACGGGCGCACCGTCGGTACCTACCTCGCCGAAGAACTGGCCGGGCCGCTGGGCCTGGACCTGTACGTGGGGCTGCCCGAGGACATCGACCCCGACCGGCTGGCCCCGATGGCCGGGGGCACCTGGCGCGACCTGGCCGCCGACCCCACCGCCGTGCCCCTGGGACACGTACTGGCCCGCTCCCTGCCCTGGACCACCGCCGCCCGCACCTTCGCCAACCCACCGCTGAAGTCCGCCAACCAGCTGGCCGGGCCGGACTATCGGTCCGTGGAACTGCCGCACGGCAACGGGTTCGCCACCGCCCGCTCCCTGGCCGTGCTCTACGGCGAGTTCGCCCAGGGTTCACCGGTGCTCGGGGTGGGCCAGGACAGCCTGCGCGCCCTGGAGGAGCAGCCCACCGAGCCCTCCGGCGGTGAGCGCGACGTCAACCTCAAGGTGCGCACCCGCTACTCGCTGGGCCTGTGGAAGCCCTTCCCCGGATGGCGGTTCGGCAGTGACGGCCGCGCCTACGGCACACCCGGCGCAGGTGGCTCCTTCGGGTTCGCCGACCCGGCCAC
Source organism: Nocardiopsis exhalans (assembly GCF_024134545.1). Lineage (GTDB taxonomy): Bacteria > Actinomycetota > Actinomycetes > Streptosporangiales > Streptosporangiaceae > Nocardiopsis > Nocardiopsis exhalans. Next base: position 3,977,899 of record NZ_CP099837.1, on the reverse strand, counting down.
CGGGACGGGGTACGGGTACGTGCCCAACCGGATGGGTCTGCGGATCTGGGATGACCCGCGCGACGTCAACCTGCGCGAGGCCCTGGTCGACTGCCTGCGGTCCGCGACGAACGACAGCTCCGCCTGAACCCGCGGGGCCCGCCGGCCGCGCGGCGGGCAGGAGAGGTCACTCGGTCTCCGCGCCGCCCTCTGGATGCGGGTCCGCGCCTGCGTCGCCACCGCTCTCGTCCGTGCCGGCGCCGTTACCAGCACCGCCGCCGCCACCGCCGCCACCGCCGCCGTTACCGCCCTCGCCACCGTGACCGCCGTCGCCGCCACCGGCCCCCTCGGGCTCGCAGGCCTGCGGGTCGTAGTCGCACACGTCAGGCTCGACCGGAGGGCAGCCGGGCGCGTGCGGATCGGTGTGGCAGTCCACCTCGGGAGGCGTCCACTCCGTTTCGGGGGTAGTCCATTCCGTCGGAACGCCCTCCTCTCCCACGGGGTCCTCGGTTCCGCCTCCGTCGCCTCCGGCCGGCTCCTCCTCCCGGACCTCGGGCTCCTGCCCTTGTTCCGGTCCGGTGACCGGCTCCGCGGGTTCGCTGGCGGGTACGGAACGGGCGGGCTCCACCTGGTTCGGTGCTCCCTGCCCGGTGGCCCAGATCAGCAGCGCGCCGAGCAGCCCCAGGAACGCCACGGCACCCACGGTGAGCAGCCCCGCCTTCGAACGCCGCCGAGCACGGCTCCGCCCGCCCGGGTTCGGGGAGGGTTGCGGTGGCACCTCCGGGACGGCGCCGCCCACGGGCGGGTAGTCGCCGGTCTGCTCCCCGACCCCGGCGGTGCCCTCTCCCGGAAGCGTGCCCCGAACGTCCGGCGCGGTGCTGTCCGTGGGCGGGTAGTCGCCGGTCTGCCACGGAGCGCCGGTGTTCTCCCTGAACCCGGCTGCTCCGATGCCCTCACCCGGGAACGGGCCTCGCGCGTCTGGAGCGACGCCGCCCCTGCCCGGGAGCGGATTCCGAGCGAACGAAGCGGGGTTGTCCGTGGGTGGGTAGTCGCCGGTCTGCCACGGAGCACCGGTCTGTTCTTCGCCCGTGCCTCCGAAAGCGCCCGAGTGGATGGCGCCCCCGCCCGGTTCCCGGCTTTGGGCGGGGACCGTGTTGGCTGGCGGTAGGGGCGGGAGAGCCTGGGCGGGGATACCGGCCACGGGCGTGTTCACAGACACCTCCGAAGGCGCCGGGTCGGTCGATCCCCACGCGCCGCCCCTCTGCGAGGGCACATAGCCCGCGACCGGCAGGACGCGGATGCGGGCGGTACCCTGGACCACGGTCGCGGACGCCTGCTCCAGCACGGTGGTCGGCTCCGTCTTCGAGGCCGTGGGGACACGTCCGATCAGGCGGTCCAGGACCTCCACCGCGGTGGGCCGCTCCGCCGGGTCCTTGGCCAGGCAGTGCTCCAGTACGGGCAGCAGCCGCTCGGGCACGTCGGTCAGGTCCGGTGGCTCCGAGAGCACCTTGTCGATCACGGCCATGGTGGTATCGCCGGGGAAGGCGTGGTGCCCCGAGGCCGCGTAGGCCATCACGGCGGCCCAGGAGAACATGTCGCCGGAGGCCGCGGCCGCGTCGCCGCGGATCTGTTCCGGTGACATGTAGGCGGGGGTTCCGGTCACCGCAGTGGTCTGGTGGGTGGCGTCGGTGAAGCGCGCGATGCCGAAGTCGATGACCCGTGGTCCGTCCGGTCCCAGGATGACGTTGCCGGGTTTGAGGTCGCGGTGGACGACCCCGGCCTCGTGGACGGCGGCCAGCGCGGTGATGGTGGCGATCGCCAGTCGGTCCAGCGCGGCTCCGGTCCGAGGCCCCTCATCCGTGACCGCGGTGCGCAGGGTGGGGCCGGGAACGTACTCGCTGGCGATGTAGGGAATGTCGGCGTCCATGTCCGCGGCCAGGACCGCAGCGGTGCAGAAGGGGGCGACTTTGCGTGCCGCCGACAGCTCCCGGGCGAAGCGCTCGCGCTGGCGCTGGTCGTCGTCCCAGAGTCCGGCGAGTACTTTGACCGCGGCGGGGGACCCGTCCTCCCCGTGCCCGAGGTAGACGACCCCCTGCCCTCCGCTGTCGATCCGAGCGGCCAGGGTGAACGGGCCGATCTGTTCCGGGTCGGTACTGGTCAGAGGAGTGGTCATGGTCGCGCCCCATCGGAAGGGAGTCGCCGGTTGCGTGCTCCGTCATGGACTATGACGCCGCGGGGGGCAAGAACGGGCCTTGCTCCCAGGTAAGATTCTCCTCCTTTTTTCCCGACAGAAGGGGAGACCGAAGTACAAATGTGTGCAATCGGCCTCCCCTGGCAGTCACCTGCGAGTGAAGGAACCGCAAACCCGGTGCCTGTGACGACCCTTGCTCTACAACCCGAAGGCGTGCATCGCGAAGTGGAAGGCGAACACCGCGCTCAGGATCCACATCAGCCAGCCGACCTCGCGGAAGCGGCCCTGCGCCGACTTGATGAGGGTGTGCGCGATGATCCCGATCCCGATGCCGCTGGCGATGTCGTAGGCGAACGGCATGATCGCGATGGTCAGGAACGCGGGGATGGCCACCGAGACGTCCGTCCAGGCGATCTGACCCACGTGCATCATCATCATGGCGCCCACCAGCACCATCGCCACGGACGCCGCCTCGGCGGGCACCATGCCGAAGACCGGGGCGAAGAAGATCGCGCTCAGGAACAGCAGGCCGGTCACCACGCTGGCCAGTCCGGTCCGCGCCCCCTCGCTCACCCCCGCGGTGGACTCCACGAACACCAGCGTCGCCGAGGAGCTGGTCAGACCACCGGTCACCGCACCGGCGCCGTCGGTGACCAGGATCTGGTTGACCCGGGGCATCTGCCCGTTCTCGTCGGCGATGTTGGCCTTGGTGCCGATCGCCAGGATGGTGCCCAGCGCGTCGAAGAACCCGGCCAGCACCAGCGTGAACAGGATGACCCCGGCCGTTGTGGGTCCGGCGCTCGTCCAGGCGCCGAACAGGTCCACCTGGAACAGCAGGCCGAAGTCGGGTGTGGCCACCGGGCTGGAGGGCAGTTCGGGGACGCCGCCACCCCAGGCCCCGGCGTCCAGCCGGAACACGAAGTGCAGGGTCACGGCGAGCACGGTCGCGCCGATGATCCCGTAGAAGATCGCGCCGGGCACGTTGCGGGCCAGCAGCACGCTGGCCAGGATCAGCCCGGCCACGAACACCAGGATCGGCCAGCCGTTGAGGTGCCCGCCGCCGCCTTCGGCGCCGAGCTGTAGCAGGCTGCCTCCCTCACTGGCACTGACGAACCCGGCGTTGGCCAGGCCGATCAGTGACACGAACATGCCGATGCCGACGCCGATGGCCAGCTTGAGGTTGTGCGGAAGCGCGTTCATCACCGCGGTGCGCACCCCGGTGACCACCATCAGGATGATGGCGATGCCCTGCCAGATGACCAGGCCCATCACCTCGGGCCAGGACATCACCGGGGCCGCCTGGTAGGCGACCACCGCCATCACGCCCAGTGCCGCGGCGCAGGCGATCGGGGCACGGCCGACCACGCCCATCATGATGGTGACCAGCCCGGCGGCCAGAGCGGTCATCGTGGTCAGTTGGCCAGCGGAGAGGTGGTCGCCGTTCACGTCGGCCACGCCGCTGAGGATGATCGGGTTCAGGACGATGATGTAGGCCATCGCCATGAAGGTGGTCAGGCCGCCGCGGATCTCCCGCCCGAAGGTGGAGTTCCGCTCGCTGATGAAGAAGAAGCGGTCGAGCCAGGATCGATCCGTACCGGCCTGCGGCCGCGGCCGCGAACCGGTGTCGTTGAGTTTGGTCACGTCCCCTCCTGGAGGGATATGAGCACAGCGAATATCGCCGTGTGTGGGGGGTTTGCTACTCTTTGTAGTCAAACTTGGGTGGTGCCAGGACGGCACTGTCCTGACGGCCCGCCCCGGGGCCGAGGGCGTCGGATGTCCGGGGCGGGTGTCTGGGGCGGGGACGGCGACGGGTGCTGCCGCCGCCCCACCGGTTCAGGGGGCACTTACTACGTGGAACCGGCCGCTCCACGGCCAAGGAGCCCTGGATCAACCTGGAATCACCAAGCCGGAATCATCAACCCGAGATCACAGGTCGATGCCCACGATGTCCTCCGGGCGCACCGGCGCGTGCGTCAGCGGACGCTTGGTGGCGTCGCGCACCGCGGCCACGACCGCCGGGGTCGAGGACAGCGTCGGCGGCTCGCCCGCGCCGCGCAGCCCGTACGGGGCGTGCGGGTCCGGGTGCTCCAGCACGTCGATGCGCATCGGCGGCATGTCCAGGATGGTCGGGATCAGGTAGTCGGTGAAGGACGGGTTGCGGATCACACTGTCCTTGACCTGGATCTCCTCCATCAGCGCCAGCCCCAGGCCCTGGGCGGAAGCGCCCTGGATCTGACCGGCCAGCTGCTGGGGGTGGAGCACCTTGCCCACGTCCTGGACGGCGTCCAGGGCCACCACCTTCACCAGGCCCAGATCCACGTCCACGTCCACCACGGCACGGTGCACGCACATGCCGAACTGGGTGTGCGAGGAGCCCTGGCCCAGCGTGGGGTCGAGCATCTCGGTGGGCCGGTGGTGGTGCTCGCGGGTCTCCTCCACGACCGTGCCGCCACTGGCGGACTCGCCCAGCAGGTCGGCCAGGGACACCAGGGCCCCGGCGGTCTCGGACTCGATCTTGCCGCCGGTCAGCGACAGCTCGGCGTCGGCGATGCCCTCCGGGATCACGCCGCGCTCGCGGGCCAGTGCGAACACCGACTCGCGCACCGCCTCGCAGGCCATCTTCACCGCGCCGCCGGTCATGTACGACTGCCGTGAGGCCGAGGACGAACCGGCCGAACCCACCTGGGTGTCGGCGGGGGCGATGGCCACCTTCTCCACACCCAACTCGGTCCGCGCGATCTGCCCCTTGACGGTCACCAGGCCCTGGCCGACCTCGGCGGCGGCCGTGTGCACCAGCACCACCGGCTCACCGGCCACGATCTCCATCCGCACCCGGGCCGTGGAGTAGTCGTCGAAGCCCTCCGAGAAGCACAGGTTCTTCAGGCCCACGCCGTAACCCACACCGCGCACCACACCCTCGCCGCGGGTGGTCCCGGCCACGCCGCCCGGCAGAGTGCGCTGGTCGGAGGGGTCCTCCAGACCGGTGCGCTCCACCGGCATAGGAAGGTCGCGGGCGCGCTCCAACATCTCCGCCATCGGCAGCGGCATGTCGATCTCCTGGCCCGTGATGATCCGGGAGCCCTGCGCCATGGCGTTCTTGACCCGCAGCGCCACCGGGTGCATGCCCAGCTTCTCCGCGAGCTTGTCCATCTGCGACTCGTAGCCGAAGCAGGCCTGCACCGCGCCGAAACCGCGCATCGCGCCGCACGGCGGGTTGGTGGTGTACACGCCGTAGGCGTCCACCAGCACGTTCGGCACCTCGTAGGGGCCCACCCCCAGCGAGGAGGCCACACCCACCACGGCGGGCGTCGCCGAGGCGTAGGCGCCGCCGTCGACGATGATCTCCATCTTGACGTACAGCAGCGTGCCGTCCGCCCTGGCGCCGTGCTCGAACCTCATCTTGGCCGGGTGCCGGTGCACGTGGCCGTAGAAGGACTCCTCGCGGTTGTACACGAACTTGACCGGCTTGCCGGTGCGCAGCGCCAGCAGCGCCGCGTGGATCTGCATGGACAGGTCCTCACGGGCACCGAACGCGCCGCCCACGCCCGCCAGGGTCAGCCGCACCTTGTCCTGGGGCAGGTCCAGGGCCGGGGCGATCTGCTTCTGGTCCACGTGCAGCCACTGGGTGGCCACGTACAGGTCCACGCCGCCGTCCTCGGCGGGCACCGCCATGCCGGACTCCGGGCCGAGGAAGGCCTGGTCCTGCATGCCGACCTCGTACTCCTCGGCCACGATCGCGTCGGCCTGGGCGCGCAGGCGCTCCAGCACCTGACGCTGGCCCTCGCCGGACTCGGCCACCCCGACGAAGTCACCGGTGCGGATCGGCTGGTGGCGCACCCGGTTACCGGCCTGGCGGTACTCCTCGTGGATCTTGAGGGAGCCCTCCTCGTGCACGAGCGGGTACTCGGGGTCGTGGGCGGCCCGCACCGGGTCGCTCACCGGCTCCAGCACCTCGTAGTCGACCTTGATGCGCTCCATCGCCCGGCGCGCGGTCTCGGGGTGGTCGGCGGCCACGATCGCCACCGCCTCGCCCTTGTACCGCACCTTGCCGTAGGCGAGCACCGGCTGGTCCTGGTACTCCAGGCCGTAGCGCTTGTTGCCGGGTACGTCCTCGTGGGTGAGCACCGCCTCCACCCCGGGCACCTTGAGCGCCTCGGTGATGTCGATGCCCAGGATGTTCGCGTGCGGGTGGGGGCTGCGCAGGGTCGCGCCCCACAGCATCCCCTCCATCCACAGGTCCGAGGAGTAGGCGAACTCGCCGGTGACCTTCAGCGTGCCGTCGGGGCGGCGCGGGCTCGCGCCCAGTCCGTCCTTGGTGGTGCTGGACAGGTCCGTGGTCACGGTCTTGGTGGTCGCCGTCATCAGTGGTTCGCCTCCTGCATGAGGGATCGGTGCGCCGCACGGCCCCGCGCGGCGGCGGTCTCGGCGGACAGGGTGCGCAGCTCACCGCGGTCGACGACGGTGTTCCCGCCGACCAGGAGCCGCTCCAGGGGCGGGACGGGACCGAAGGTCAGCGCCACCACCGGGTCGGCGATCACGTCGAAGCCGAAGCCGTCCACGCGCCACAGGGCCACGTCGGCCTGCTTGCCGACCGTCAGCGAGCCCAGCTCCGCCTCGCGGCCCAGGACCCGGGCCCCGCCCAGGGTGGCCAGTTCCAGGGACTGCCGGGCGGTCAGCGCCTGCGGGCCCTTGCGGGCACGGGCCATCAGCAGGGCCTGGTGCATCTCACCGGCCATGGTGGACAGCTCGCTGGAGGCGGGGCCGTCCACACCCAGGCCGACGTTCACACCGGCCGCCAAAAGCTCGGGCACCCGGCAGATACCGGCGCCCAGGCGGGCGTTGGAGGTCGGGCAGTGCGCGATGCCGGTACCGGTCGCCGCGATCCGGCCGATCGCGGAGTCCGACAGGTGCACGGCGTGCGCGAACCACACGTCATCGCCCAGCCAGCCGAGCTTCTCGGCGTACTCCACCGGGGTGCAGCCGAACTCGGCCAGGCACTTCTCCTCCTCGTCGAGGGTCTCGGCGAGGTGGGTGTGCAGGTTCACGCCCTTGTCCCGGGCGAGCGCCGCGCCCTGCGTCATCAGGTCCCGGGAGACCGAGAACGGCGAGCAGGGAGCCACCGCGACGCGGGTCATCGAGGAGGCGGAGGCGTCGTGGTGGGCGTCGATCGCCGCGGCCGTTCCGGCCAGCGCGCCCTCCAGGGTCTCCACCACGCTGTCCGGCGGCAGACCGCCCTGGCTGTGCCCGCGGTCCATCGAACCGCGCGCCAGGTCCAGGCGGATGCCGACCTCGCGGGCGGCCTCGACCTCGGCGGCGACGATGTCACCGCGCCCGGCCGGGTAGATGTAGTGGTGGTCCGAGGCGGTGGTGCACCCGGACAGCGCCAGGTGGGACAGCCCGGCCGAGGTCGTCCCGGACACCACGTCGGCGTCCAGGCGGTGCCAGATCTCGTAGGAGCCGACCAGCCACTCGAAGAGCGTGCCGTCGGCGAAGAGCCCCTGGGTGGCCCACTGGTAGAGGTGGTTGTGGGTGTTGACCAGACCCGGCGTGGCCACGCAGCCGCGGCCGTCGATCCGCTCGGCCTCACCCTGGACCTCGGGGGCGGGACCCGCGCCCACCGCGGTGATCACACCGTTGTGGGAGACCACGTGACCGTCGGCGTACTCGGCGCCGTCCACGGTCACCACGTGGGCGCCCTCGATGATCACGGTCCGGCTCATGAGTTGCTCCCGGCTGCCTCGGCGCGCCGTTCGGCGGCCAGGTGGACGGCGTCGATGATCTTCTCGTACCCCGTGCAGCGGCACAGGTTGCCGGCCAGGGCCTCGCGGATCTCGGCGTCACCGGGGGCGGCCTTGCCGCAGCCCACCGTGCGCTCCAGCAGGTCGTCGGTCTGCACCAGCAGGCCCGGCGTGCAGAACCCGCACTGGACCGCGCCCGCCTCGACGAACGCCTCCTGGACCACGCCCAGAGCGCGGTCGCTGCCCTTGCCGGTGCCCTCTGCCAGGCCCTCCACGGTGCGGATCTCGCGGCCCTCGGCCTGCCCGGCGGCGATCATGCACGAACACGCGGTCACACCGTCGAAGTAGACCGTGCACGAACCACATTCGCCCTGCTCGCAGGCGTTCTTGCTGCCCGGGAGGCCCAGTCGCTCACGCAGTACGTACAGCAGGCTCTCGCCCGGCCACACGTTGTCGGCGCTGACGTCCTCGCCGTTGACGTTCATGTTCACGCGCATCGCGTGGACCCCTTCCGGTAGTCGGTGACGGACCAGCTCAGCGCACGGCGAGCCATGACCGACAGAGCGTGCTTGCGGTACTCGGCGGTGCCGCGCTGGTCGTCGATGGGACGGGCGGCCGCGGCCACGAGGTCGCCGAAGCGGCGGACCACGGATTCGGCGAGCGGGCGGCCGTCCTCCCAGTCGAACTCGTTCGCCAGGAACTCCTCGGCGGCCTCCGAGCGCAGCGGGGTCGGACCGGCCGAACCGATCCCGGTGCCCACCGCCCGCTTGTCGGTGTCCAGCGCCAGGCTGAACGAGGTCACCGCGATGACCATGGCGTTGCGGGTACCGATCTTGGCGAACTGCTGCGGGCCGGTGGCCTCGGGCAGCAGGACCGCGGTGATCAGCTCGTCCTCGCGCAGCGCTGTGGTGCGCAGGGACAGGTAGAAGTCGCGTGCCTTCACCCTGCGGGTGCCGCGGACGGAGGCGAGCTCGATCTCGGCGTCCGTGGCCAGCAGTGGCGGGTGGGACTCACCGGCGGGGGAGGCCCCGCCCAGGTTGCCGCCGACCGTGCCGCGGTTGCGGATCTGGGGGGATGCCACCGACCGGGAGGCCTTGGCCAGAGCGGGGGCGCGCCCCGACAGGTGCTCGATGATCCGGGTGTAGGGGACGCCGGCGCCCAGTCGCGTCCGGCCGCCGTCCACCCCCCACTCGGTCAGCTCGGGGACCCGGGTCAGGTCGATCAGCGCCGAGGGGCGGCGCTTGTCGAAGTTCAGCTCCACCATCACGTCGGTGCCGCCCATGATGGGCACCCCGTCGGGGTGGGCGCTCCTGGCCTCTAGGGCCTCCACCAGTGTGGATGGCCTCAGGAATTCCATGCTCGTCCTCGTCCTGGCAGTGCGGTCTGGTCGCGTCGAATCCGGCGCGATCCCTCGTTAGTAGGGCGATCCTGTGAAGTACAACACTCGAAAGGCTTCCTTAACCAGCGAGTGAAGACATGAAGTGATCATGGAACGAACGGCAGGTGTTGGGCGTTTCCTACAAGTGTCGTTGGTAAGAAACTCCGGGACCGTCGGCACTGTCATTCCGGGCTGTCTGATCAGGGCACACTGTCCTGGTACGAACACACCGACACCCGTACCGGCCACGACTGGTGGGCAGTGCCCCACCCGACCAACAGAGGGACGTTCATGCAGATCAGTGAGCTGCTCGCCGTCAAGCGACTGCACCTGCGGTTCCTGGCGGGCGCGGAGCACGCCCATCGCGACATCCGGTGGGCCTACACCACTGACCTGCTCGAACCCGCCCGGTACCTGCGCGGCGGAGAGCTCGTCCTGACCGGGATGATGTGGCGCACCCGCCCGGCGGACTCCGAGGCCTTCGTGTCCTCCGTGGTCAGCGCCGGGGCCCTGGCCATCGGCGCGGGCACCGCCCTGGGCGAGGTCCCCGAGGACCTGGTCAACGCCTGCCAGGCGCACGACATCCCCCTGGTCGAGATCCCGCCCGAGACCTCCTTCGGGGTGGTCACCGAGGAGGTGCTGCGCTCCCTGACCCAGCGCCGCTTCACCACGATCGCCGAGACCCGGGACCGCCAGCGCCGCCTCATGGCCGAGGTCGCCTCCGGTGCCGACTTCCCCGAGGCCTTCGCCTCGGCCGCCAGACAGGCGGGAGTCACCGCCTGGGTGATCTCCGCCTGCGGTCGCCACGTCGCCTCCTCCGGTGCCCCGCTGTCCGCCGAGGAACGGGAGAACCTCGCCGCCAAGGCCCTGACCTGGTCGGCTTTCCCGCGCACCACCCGTCTGCACTCCGGCGGGGAGGGGCGGGTCATGACCATCGTCCCCGTCCAGACCAAGGAGTCGCACCCGCTCTCCAACTGGCTGCTGGTCTGTGGCGGCGACCACAACGCCTGGAGCGAGGAGGAGCACGAGGCCGTCGCCGAACTCGTCTCCGTCAGCGTCCTGGCGCGCAGCCGTGACGAGGAACGCTCCCTGACCACCGCCCGCCACCTGGAAGGGCTGCCCCGCCTGCTGGCGGCCCAGCGCTTCGACGAGGTCACCGCCCTGATGCGCGGCACCGGCGACGGGGACACCGCCGAACCGGACGAGCGCGCGCACGTGGTGGTCAGTGCCATGATGCTCCCCGAACCGCGCGTGCCCGACCTGGCGCGCCGGGTGGTCGCCGAACTCGTCGCCGACCACCCCGGCGCCGTGGTCACCGGCGACAACGACGCCCTGGCCGTCATCCCGGTCGAGGGGACCGAGGAGCAGGCACGCGACAGGGCCGAGAAGATCCGCGCGGAGCTGGTCCACCGCGCCCGCGTCCTGGAGGGCGGCCTGCTCGACTACCGCCTGGCCGTGGGCCTGAGCTCGGCCGCCCGCGGGATCCCCGAACTGCGCGGCGCCGCCGTGGAGGCCCGGCACGCCCGCCGCCTGGCCGAGCTGCGCGGCGGCCGCTCCCGGGTGATCGCCGGGGCCGAGATCGACTCGCACGAACTCCTGCTGGCCTCGGTGCCCGAGGAGGTCCAGACCTCCTACCGCGAGCGCCTGCTCGGGCCGTTGGTGGACTACGACCGCGACCACCGCTCCGAGCTCGTGGACACCCTGGAGCAGTTCCTGGCCCACTCGGGGTCCTGGCAGCGCTGTGCCGCCTCCATGCACGTGCACGTCAACACCCTGCGCTACCGCATCGGCCGGGTCGAGGAGCTCACCGGCCGCGATCTGAGCAGCCTCGAACACCGCGTCGACCTCTTCCTGGCCCTGAAGCTGCGGGACTGAGCCGGGACCGGACGCGCTTTGTCGGTGCCGACCGCTAGGGTCCGGGGCGTGAGCACCGACCTCCTCGCCCAGGGCGAGATCACCGACGCCGACCTGTCCGAACTCGACCTGCGTGACGCCCTGGCCCAGGAGCCGGGCGCCCCGCGCGTGCTGACCCGCTGCGACCTGAGCGGTGCCGACCTGCGCGACGCCCACCTGGTGGACGCCCGGCTGGTCGAATGCCGCCTGGACGGGGCCCGCCTGGACCGGGCGGTCCTGGAGGGCGCGGTGTTCACCGGGGGAGGGGCGCCGGCGGCGAGCTTCGCGCACGCCGAGTGCACCGACACCCGTTTCGAGTGCACGGACCTGGCCAACACCCGCTGGCAGGGCGCCCTGCTCACCGACACCGTCTTCACCGGCTGCCGGATGACCGGTGCGGGGCTCACCTCCCTGCGGGGGATCGGCTACACCTTCTCCCAGTGCAACCTGATGCTGGCCCGCTGTAAGGGACTGGTCCTGCGCGGCCAGACCCTGGAGGGGCTGCGCATGGACGAGGCGGACCTGGCCTCGGCCGACCTGCGCGAGACCGTCTGGACGGAGTCGCGCCTGCGCGGCGCCAACCTGGTCAACGCCAGGTTCACCGGAGCGGACCTGCGCGGCGCTGACCTGGGGGAACTCGAACTCCAACAGGCCGGTTTCCTGCGCGGCGCCACCATCGGCCCCGCCCAGGCCGGGCTGATCCTGGGCTCCCTGGGCATCACGGTCGCCGAGTAGGCGCCCGGAAGCGACCGGGTCGGGTGCCGCGGAGAGCGCGGCACCCGACCCCACTACGAATCTACTTCGTAAAGACGCGGCTTCGGTTCCTCACATTCCACCGGTCACCACTACGCCCACTCGGCATCGAAAGTCCGGGCGACGAACTCCGAGAAGTTCCTGGGCTCGCGCCCCAAGGCCTCGCGGACGCCGGGGGAGACCTTGGCCTCCAGGCCGCGGCGGATGGCCGAGAGCGCCGAGACCAGTTCCTGGGCCCCCTCCTCGGGCCAGCCCTGCTCCACGAGACCCTTCACGTACTCGTCCACCGGAACCGCCTCGTAGCGGATCGGCCTGCCCAGGGCGTCGGAGATCTGCGCCAGGGCCTCCGCCACGGTCAGTGCCCGGGGGCCACTCAATTCGTAGGTGCGCCCGTGGTGGCCGGGTTCGGTGAGCGCGGCCACCGCCACGGCCGCGATGTCCTCGGTGTCGATCCAGCTGGCCGCGGCCTCTCCGGTGGGCAGCCGCAGCACCCCCGTGCGCGCCCCCTCCGTCAGGAACCCCTCACTGAAGTTCTGCGCGAACCACCCCGGGCGCAGCACGGTCCACTTCAGACCGCTGGACTTCACCGCCTCCTCACCCTCCACATGCGACGGGACGCCCTCCACCCCCTCGAAATAGCCGGGCTGGTCGACCCCGCGCGCGGACAGCCGCACGATCCGCTCCACCCCGTGGGCCACCGCGCGCTCCACGAACTCCGGGGTCCGCGGGTTGGTGTCGTCCTGGACCAGGTAGACCGCCCCGGCGCCCTCCAGGACCGTCTCCCAGGTCTTGGGCTCGCTCCAGTCGAACCGCCACTCCGAGGAACGCGAGGCCGCCCGGGTCGGCACCCCCAGCTCGCGCAGTCCGGCCAGGACCCGGCTGCCGGTCATTCCCGTCGCGCCGGTCACCAGGACCGGTCGTGCAATCGCGTTGTTCTCTGTCATGGCTCCGATTCAACCGCCCGAGCCTGAGACGATCCATGGCCAGGAAGCTCAGAGCCATATCCATTCGTCTACGCTTACGGGTATGGACGCACTCGCCGACCTCCTGGAGGGGGTCCGCGCCCGAGGGGCGCTGTTCAGCAGATCCGTCATGGAGCCGCCCTGGGCGATCCGCTTCGCCCACGGTGCCCCGCTGACCCTGGTCACCATGGTGCGCGGGCGGGCCTGGATCGTCCCCGAGCACGGGGAACCCCTTCTCCTGGTGGCGGGGGACACCGCCATCCTGCGCGGACCCGGCCCGCACACCATCGCCGATCCCGCCGACGCCCCCACCAGCTGCACCGTCCTGAACGGGGACCAGTGCCTGGGTTCGGACGGCGAACCCCTGGTCGAGGAGGCCACCCTGGGTCTGCGCACCTACGGCGACTCCCTGGACTCCCCGGACCTGTTGCTCAGCGGCTCCTACGAAGTCTCCGGGGACCTCAGCCAACGCCTGATCCGCGCCCTGCCCCCGGCCCTGGTCGTCCCGGCCGACGAATGCCACGAACGGCTCGGCGAGATGATCGCCGCCGAGATCGACTGCCCCGCCCCCGGGCAGCAACTGGTCCTGGACCGCCTGCTCGACCTGGCCCTGATCACCAAACTGCGCGCCTGGTTCGACCGCCCCGGCGCCACCCCGCCCGCCTGGTACACCGCCATGGCCGACCCGGTGGTGGGCCAGGCGCTGCGGCTGCTGCACAACCAGCCCGCCCACCCCTGGACCGTGGCGCTGCTGGCCGAGCGCTGCGGGGTCTCCCGGGCCACCCTGGCCCGCGATTTCCGCGCCCTGGTCGGCGTTCCGCCCATGACCTACCTGGCCGACTGGCGGGTGGGCCGGGCCGCCGACCTGCTCCGCGAGACCGACACCACCGTCGAGACGATCGCCCGCCGCGTCGGCTACTCCAACGCCTTCGCCCTGAGCAGCGCCTTCAAACGGCTGCGCGGAACCACCCCCACCGATCACCGCCGCGGTTCGGCCCCGGCCGAGCTCAGCCGGGCCTGACTCACTCCGGTCGGGCCCACCCCGCCAGGATCCGGCGCAGCCACGGCAGGCGCTGGGCCGCGGCGTCCAGACTGAGCGCGGCCTCGGGCGCGAACCCGTCGAATGAGTGGAACCCGCCCGGCCACACGTGCAGCTCCGCCGCCCCGCCCGCCTGCCAGATCCGTGAGGCGTACTCCACCACCTCGTCCCGAAAGGTCTCGGCCGAACCCACGTCCAGGAACGCCGGGGGCAGCCCGGACAGGTCCTCGCACCGAGCCGGGGCGGCGTAGGGCGACACGTCCGGCCCGCCTCGGTCCGCGCCCAGCAGCGCGCCCCAACCGGTCGCGTTGGACACCCGGTCCCACACCCCGACCCCCACCATCTGCCGCGCGGAAACCGAGTCGTTGCGGTCGTCCAGCATCGGGCCCAGCAGCAGCTGACCCAGCAGGGAGGGCCCGCCCCGGTCCCGGGCCAGCAGGCAGGTGGCGGCCGCCAGCCCGCCCCCGGCGCTGCTCCCGCCGATGACCAGCCGATCCGGGGCCACACCCAGTTCCCCGGCCTGATCGGCCAACCACAGCAGACCGGCATAGCAGTCCTCGACCGGAACAGGATGCGGGTGCTCCGGCGCCAGCCGGTAGTCCACCGAGACCAGCACCAGGTCCAGCTCCCGGGCGAACTCCAGCAACCGGGGGACCTCCCAGCCGCGATGGGTGCCCGCGACCATCCCGCCGCCGTGGATCCAGAACAGCGCCCCGGTAGCCGCCGTGGTCCGCTCCGGCCGCCACACCAGCAGCGGGACCTCGGTGCCGTCCGCACCCCGGGCGGCGTGCTCCTCCTCCCGGAACACCCCGCCCAGCGTCATGTCCACGTCGGCGCCCGGCGCGCGTTTGGCGCCCTCCGACCGCAGGAGCGGGATCATCTCCGGGGTGATGGCGGGCGGGATCTCCCCGCCCACCTCGACCAGCGCGGCGGCGAGTTCGGGATCGAAGGGAGGACGAGGGGGAACGGACACGGTGGCCTCCGAAAGGGGGGTGAGGGGGCGGCGGTGCAGGCCCCATCATGCCCCTGGCAGCGCACGGAACTCCAGGGTCTGAACTCTCCCTCCTCGCCGCTTGCGACCCTCCCCACCGTCGACCCCGAGGCCCTCAACCCTCCATGGCCTGGTCCATCAGGGCGTGGAAGCGGGGCACCCCGTGGCGGGCGGCCTCCATCCACAGGCAGTCCTGGAGCAGGCGCACGCGGGTCCAGGCACGGGCACGGCCCCGGTCGATCCCGGCGACCTCGGTGATCAGGTCGAAACGGCGCCGCGCGGCACCGACCGGGTCACCGGTCCCCTCAGCCTCCGCCCAGCGGTTGCGCAGCGCGGGCAACAGCTCGAAACCCGGATCACCCGCCAGTGGTTTGGGGTCGATGGCCAGCCAGGGACCGCGCCGGGCGGCGGCTGAGCCCTCCAACGGGGCCAGGATGTTCTCGTAGTGCAGGTCCCAGTGCAACAGGCGATCACCGGGCTGGGCGGCCATCTCCTCGGCGATGGCCGCCCAGCGTTCGTACACCGGGCGCCAGACGCTCTCGACCCGGTCGAGTTTGGCTCGGCCGCGCTCGGCGATGTCGCGGGTGACGGGTCCCAGACCGCGTACCCCTTCTGGTGCGGGGTGGGCGTTCAGCCGTGCGAGCAGACCGCCGATCACCTCCAGTGCCTCGTCCAGGGGCTCCTGGTCCAGCCTGCGTCCGGCGTCGAGGGGCTCCAGCAGCATGGCCGCGGTTTCGGGGTCGTGCTCCAGCAGGCGCCCGGCCCCGTCTCCGTCCCAGGCGCGCAGCGCGACGGGTTCGCCCTCGGTTTCGGCGTCCTGCGGCTGGAGCTTGAGCACGGCCGGGCTCCCGTCCGCGCGCTCGACCGGGAGTACCAGGGCCAGGGCGCCGTGCATCGGCTCCCCGGTCTGACGCAGCCCCCACCGGTCGCTCTGGCGCCGGACCAGAGCTGGCAGCTCATCAGCCCAGGCCGGGCCGAAGAACCCGGTGACGCTCTCGATCAGCTCCCGGGGCACATCGACCGGGCGGATAGCGCTGTTGTCCATGGTGGGACTCCTGGGTGAAAGGGAGCACGTGTGGAAGCGCCCAGGATGACGGGTGCGGGCCGGGGCCCGCACCCGCCTTCTTGTGCCTGCCAACCGGGGCCGGGGACGGGGGCGCTCAGCGTCGCGCGCGGCGGCCGTTGCGGCTGAGCGCCTCCACCATCCCGCCCAGCGCGGGCTTGGGAGCGTAGTCCTCGTCGAAGGGCAGCGCGGCGGTGTAGCCGGGGAACCACTCCGGGATCCAGGAGTGCGCGTCGGTCACACCCCACACCGACACCCCGACGCAGCGCGAGACCGCCAGGCAGGACTCCAGGACGTGCCGGTACTCGTCGGCCTGGGCGGCCAGGTCCTCCGGGGTGGCCGGTTCGGGGATACGCACGTCCAGCTCGCTGATCTCCACGTCCAGACCCAGGTCGGCGAAGCGCTGCATGTTCTCGGCCAGGTCGTCGGGGACGCTGCCGTGCACGAAGTGCCCCTGGAAACCGATGCCGTGCAGGGGTACACCGCGCTCCAGCAGGCTCGAGGAGAGCTCGTACAGGGCGTCGGCCTTCTCCCCGCTGCCCTCGGTGTTGAACTCGTTGATGTACAGCTTGGCCTCGGGGTCCACCTCGTGCGCCATCCACAGGGCCTCGGCGATGTAGTCCTCGCCCAGGGTCTGGTACCACAGGTTCTCGCGCAGCTCGGAGGAGTTCTCCTCGAAGGGTTCGTTGATCACGTCCCAGGAGTCGATCCGGCCCTCGTAGCGGCCCAGCAGTGCCTCGGTGTGCTCGCGCATGACCGTGCGCAGCTCGTCGGCGTCGAAGAACCCCTGCGCCAGCCAGTCGGGCTGCTGGTTGTGCCACAGCAGCGTGTGCCCGCGGACGGACAGCCCGTTGTCCTCGGCGAAGTCCACCATGAGGTCCGGTCCGCTCCAGTCGAACTCGTACCTCTCGGGCTGGACGTGCTGCCACTTCATCGTGTTCTCGGCCGTCACCGACGTGTAGTGGTCGGTGACCAGGTCCCGGTACACGGCATCGTGTGCCAGCGGGTTGACCGCCACCGCCACGCCCAGCTTGATCCCGTGGGCCTCGGCCAAGCCGGGAAGCTCACTCGCAGGTTCCTCGACCGGCGCAGGAAGGACCAGCACCAGAACTGTTACCACCACGAAGATGACCACGCACACCGCCCCCGCCGACAGCAGAACACCCCGCCCGCGCGTGGCCGAACGCCAGCCGTCCTGGACAGCTTCTCGCACCCTTGCGGCCCCCGCCCTCTATCGGCGCCCGGCGGTGACCGGGAACGCGGACAGGGACCGTACCGTCAGGGTGCCTCGCCGGGTGGGCATCGCCGTGGGACGCAGCCCCGGGGCCCGCTGCGCCAGGGCCCGGAGGGCGATCTCCCCCTCCAGCCTGGCCAGTGGCGCCCCCAGGCAGTAGTGGGCGCCGCCGGAGAAGGCCAGATGCTCACCGGAGTCGGACCGGGTGATGTCGAACCGGTCCGGGTCCGGGAAGTGTCCGGGGTCCCGGTTGGCCGATCCGATCAGGCACACCACCTGCTCACCGGTGCGAACCCGGACGCCCTCCACCTCGGTGTCCCGTCGGGCCCAGCGCCCGGTGACCTGGACCGGGGAGTCGAAGCGCAGGACCTCCTCCACCGCTCCGGTGACCAGCTCGGGGTCGGCGACCAGCCGCTCCCACTGTTCCCGGTGGCGCAGCAGGGCCATCACTCCGTTCCCGATCAGGTTCACCGTGGTCTCGAACCCGGCGAGCAGCAACAGACGGCACATCGAACCCAGCTCGGCCGTGGTCAGCTCCCCGTCGTCGGACTGCTTGACCAGGGTGGAGACCACGTCCCCGCGCGGGTTGGTGCGGCGTTCGGCCATCAAACGCTCGAACAACAGGTCCAATTCTGCCGTCGCGTCCTGGATTTCCCGCAGGTGACGCGCCGAACCGGCACCGTCCAGGGCCCCGCCGATCACGTATCCGATGCGCACGAAGTCGGCGTTGTCGCGTTCGGGGATCCCCAGCAGTCGGCTGATCACCGTGATGGGCAGGGGTTGGGCGAAGTCGCGCATGAGGTCGAACTCCCCGCGCGCCAGGGCCGTGTCCAGGAGTTCGGCGGTGATCTTCTCGATCTCGGTGCGGTACTCGGCCATCCGCCGGGGACTGAACGCGGGCCGGGCGAGCTTGCGCAGCCGGGTGTGGTCGGGCGGGTCCTTCTGGAGGAAGGACAGTTCGACGGTGTTGAACTGCTCGGGGAGATCCAGGTCGCCGGGGGGTTCGACACCGAAGTCGCGGGAGCGCAGGACCTGGTCGACAGCGGCGCGGGTGGTGGCGGTCCGGAAGGGCAGACGGCTGGAGACAATCGGGCCCTGTTCCCGCAGCCTGCGGTAGGTGGGGTAGGGGTTCTCCCGCCAGGGCCAGTGCAGGAGGCGGCTGGGGTGGTCGCCGCTCTGCGCGGTGAGCCACGACACGCCGTGGGCCACCCGCAGTCGGGTGTCGATGCGAAGGGTGTCGAGAATCTGCATGGGCGTCGAATCCTCTCGGTGGCGCTTCCGACCCTAGGGGGCCCTTCCCCTCCTGCCTGGTCGGAGCTCTGAGTTGGCCGTCTGTGGCCAGTCGGGAACTCTGTGCCCGGGTCCGGACGTTCCGACCTCACGCCGATCCCTCTTCTGGGAACCTCCGCCGCCTTCCCGTGAACCCCGGAGCACCGGCGCGGATCACACATGGTCACGATGGTCCGTACGGGGAACCGGGGCCCTAGACTGGGGCCCCGTTCGGTAGGAACACGCCGCAGAGCCGGAGGTTGAGGACGTTGGGGCCGCTAGAGAGCACTGATCCGGAGCGGGTCGGTCGGTATCGGCTGATCGGGCGCTTGGGCGCCGGTGGCATGGGTCAGGTGTTCTTCGGGCGCTCGGCCGGTGGCCGCGCGGTCGCGATCAAGCGCATCCATCCGCACCTGGCCACGGACCCTTCCTTCCGGCAGCGGTTCGCCCGGGAGGTCAACGCGGCCCGGCAGGTCAGCGGGGCGTTCACCGCCCCGGTCATCGACGCCGGGCCCGATGACGAGGTGCCCTGGCTGGTCACCTCCTACGTGCCCTCTCTGCCGCTGGACGAGGCGGTGCAGGCCCACGGCCCGCTGCCCGAGGCCAGCATGATGGTGCTGGCGGCCGGTCTGGCCGAGGCCCTGGGTGAGATCCACCGGGTCGGGCTGATCCACCGCGACCTCAAGCCCGGCAACGTGCTGCTGTCCGAGGACGGGCCGCGGGTGATCGACTTCGGTATCGCGCGGGCCACCGACGGCACCGCGGCCACGCAGTCGGTGATCGGCACGCCGGGGTTCATGAGTCCCGAGCAGGTGCAGGGGACCGAGCTCACGCCCGCCAGCGACCTGTTCGCCTACGGCGCGGTGCTGGCGTTCGCGGCGGCGGGCACCGGGCCCTTCGGTGAGGGCAACATGCCCACGATGGTCATGCGCATCATCAGCAAGGAACCGGACCTGTCCGCGGTCCCCGAGTCGCTGCGGCACCTGATCGCGGCCTGTCTTTCGAAGGACGTGCGCGGGCGGCCGGGCCCGGGTGAGATCCTGGACTACCTGGGCGACGTGCACGCCGGTGCCTCCTGGCTGCCCCCGGCGGTGATGATGGGCGTGCAGGAGCAGGTGGCCAAGGTCAACAAGGCTCTGGCGACCTCGGCGGGCGACCCCGGGGCGACCGGTGGCCACCAGCGGACCGAGGTGCTGGGTGCGGGCGGCGCGGCGGCGCTGGGCGGCGCCGCCGGTGCGGTGGCCGGTGCCGCGGCCGCGGGCGCCTTCGGCGACGACCAGTCCACCCAGGTGGCACCGTCGGGCGGTTACGGTACCCAGGACCCCTCGGCGGGTGCCACCTCGGTGCTGGGCAACCAGCAGGGCGCTCCCTACCAGCCCACGGCTCAGTTCCCCGGAACCCAGTCCGGAACCCAGGCGCCGGGGCAGCCGGGGCAGGGGCAGGTTCCGCCCACGTCCCAGTACCAGCAGCCGCCGAACCAGGGTGGGTACCAGCCCACCCAGCAGTTCGGCCAGGGCCAGGGACGTCCGGTCGACGACGACCCCTACGCCGACCTGTACGGCGAGCGCCGCGGTCCGCGGACCGCCCCCCGGCAGCAGCAGGAACAGCAGTACCGGCAGGCCGAGGAACAGCGCCAGCGGCAGATGGCGCAGCAGCGAAGGGCCCAGGAGCAGCAGGAGGAGCAGCGGCGCCGCCAGGAGGCCGAGCGCGCCCACCGCGAGCGGGTGCGCGCTGAGCAGGACGCGGCGCGGCGGGCCCAGGCCGAGGCGCGCCGGGTCGACCAGCCGGGCCTGTGGGGCTTCGTCAAGCTGCTGCCGTGGATGATCATCCCGATCATCCAGATCCCGCTGGGGTACGGCGCGGCGCTGGCGTGGTCGTGGTTCACCACCGAGACCGACGTGTGGACCGGGTCGGCCTACTTCTTCGAGCCGTGGAACCTGGACTCGTTCTGGCACGGGATGATGCTGGGGTACTTCATCCTCAACAACCTGCTGTCGTTGGAGTTCCTGGTGCGTTCGCTGCGGACCTCGTTCGTCACCGGGTCGGTGCTGGCGCTGGGCGCCATCGCCGCCACCAACTTCCTGCTGTACAACTTCGGTTTCTGGGCCTGACCGGCCGGGACCGACACGAACGACGACACACGAACCACCATGAGGGGGCGGGCCCGGTCGGGCCCGCCCCCTCATCGGTGGTACGCCCGGCATGGGCAGTTGCTTGAGGGTGAAAGTCCCTTGCGGGAGGAGATGGTGCCAACCGCGAGCCGGAGGCAACGGCGTCATCGCGAGGTGGGGTCGGAAGGAAGCCCGAGGCGAAACCCTGCACTGAGGAACACGAACCGTGTATGAGGCAGTCCGACCGGGGTGAGCCAGCCACGGATGGCGAAGCCCGTCACCGTCAAGACGGTCGGGGTGTAAACACGGCAGGCGTAGGGGGAAAGTGGCTGTTCTTATCCGGGGAGGTCTGTCTGGGTGTCGGTTTGCTGAGTTGTCGCTGCGCCGACGGGTCCGCTCGCAAGGGTGGGTCTGACCAGGCAGAAGTCAGCAGAGGCCATAGTACTGACCGGCAGGTCAGGAAGGGCTGAACGTCGAGTGGAGCAGAAGGAGGGGGCTTGCTCGGTTGGGTCGTAATGATCGCTGTAAGCCGGTCTGAGAGCCGGTCCACCGTGGGGCGGAGAGGGTGCATTCCCTCAGAGCTGCTTCATGCTGGTGCGTAGGCGGCCACGGCGCAGTTCCCAAGAGCTGGATCCATGGGTCCGGGCCTTGATGGCCGGGCCGGTCGTCGTCTGAGACGGCTTGACGAACCGCCAGGTGCGGGCCCGCATGCCTGGTGGTGTGGGAGGCGGGTCGGGTGACCCGACCCGCCTACCCGATTGACCAGTGCAGGTGTGTCTCTGCCCGATGGCGCCGTCCTGCGGGCAAGGAGGGACCGGCCCCGCGCCACGGGGCCGGTCCCTCGGCCTTCGAAGATCAGCAGCGGCTTTACACCGCGGCGCCTCTGGTCAGGCCGCCGCGAAGCGGTGTTCCCGTGATCTGGCGCACCCGGTGGTGCACCGGGCGGGTGGGGGAGAGCGCCGAGCAGGTGGTGGGGCACTCCTGGCCCTCCACGGTCTCCACCGACACCGAGTACAGGCCGCCGTCGTGGCCCAGGGTGAGCCGGACCCCGTCCTCGCTCTCCTCCTCGGCCAGGTGGGTGATGGCGTTGACGCCCACGGGACGGGCGATACGGGCGCGCAGCGCGGCCTCGGCGGCCTGGGCGGCCCCGGAGTCGGTGCAGCGGCCCCGGTAGTTCTCCGGCAGGACCAGTCCGCGCTCGAAGGCGGCCACGGTCGACTGTGCCGACTCCGGGTCCAGGCGGCCGAAGTACACGCCCTGGGGCAGGGTCACCAGGTTGGCCGCGAAGCGGTCCCCGCCCACGTGGGTGGTTTCCCAGACCTCTGCCTGGCCCCCGGCCAGCGCGGCGGCGACCGGGCGGCCCAGCATCGCGCAGCAGGGGTCCTTCTTGGCGTGGGTGCACACCAGGTAGAGGGTGTGGTCCACCGCGGTGCCGAAGGAGGGCGGTTCGGGGCGCTCGGCGGCGGTGACGTCGATCTGGAGCAGTTCGGCCAGGTTGTGGAAGTCGATTCGGCGGGTCCAGGGGCGGGTGCGGCTGGTGTGGACGAGGTAAGCGCGCAGCGGGCCGTCGGCGGGGGTGCGTTCGTTGGCCCCGGGGCGCTTGATGAGCTGCGGCCTGACGGCGTGGCCGGCGATGCGTTCGGCCAGCTGGGAGACGACTGCCTTGTCCAGGCCGGGGCTGGCGAAGCCCGGGTGACGCCAGGGGCCGTTGTGCTCGATCAGGAGCCAGCCGCTGCTGGAGCCCGCGGTGCCCGCGATCTGCTCGTCGGTGTAGCGGGCCAGTGCCGAACAGCCTCGGCGGCCGTCCGGGGCGGTGGGAAGCCGCACGGGTCCACGTCCAATCGGGTGGTGCTCACTGCTGGGCTCGCGTGAGGACGCCGTCGATGCGGGCGTTCACCTCACGTGGCGGTTTGGTTAGGCAACCCTATCCTGTTCCGCTCGGCCCGGGCGCTCCGGGGTGCGGGTGGGGTTTGTCCGGGCTCTGGTCGCGCGCGAAAAGGCCCTGACCAGGCGCGGTCATCCGATCCTCCGCTGTTCACGTGTTCGAAATGTGCCCCGAGCACACCTTGACCCGGTGATGCGGATCACCTATGTTCACTTTCAGAACACATGTGCGCTAAGCGTACAAATTCGGGTGGTCGCGTCCCACCCCGCCCCCTCACCAGTTGGAGTTGCGATGCGCCCGATCCCGGCCGCCCTGACCGCGGCGGTTGCGCTGCTGGCCGCCACGGCCTGCGGCACCGACACCGACGACGACCCCGACGGCCTGACCACCGTCACCGCCGGGGTCATCCCGATCGTCGACGTGGCCCCCGTCTACCTCGGTGTGGAACAGGGGTTCTTCACCGACCGCGGCATCGACCTCCAACTGGAGTCCGGATCCGGCGGGGCCGCGATCGTCCCCGGGGTGATCAGCGGCGAGTTCGACTTCGCCTTCAGCAACGTGGTCTCGCTCATCGTCGCCCGCGAGCAGGGTCTGCCCCTGACCACCCTCACCAACGGCGTCACCAGCGCAGGAGAGCAGGGAGGCGACTTCGGTGGGGTGTTCGTCCTCTCCGACAGCGACGTCACCAGCGCCGCCGAACTGGAGGGCCTGACCGTGGCCGCCAACAACCTCAACAACATCGGCGACACCACCGTCCGCCAGTCCGTGCGCGAAGCGGGCGGGGACCCGGCCGCGGTCGACTTCGTCGAACTGCCCTTCCCGGACATGCCCGCAGCCCTGGAGACCGGCCAGATCGACGCGGTCTGGGCCGTGGAACCCTTCGCCTCCACCATCCGTGAGGCCGGGCACCGCGAGATCGCCTCCAACTTCGTTGACACCCACCCCGACCTGTCCGTGGCCGCCTACTTCGCCGCAGAGGACCGGATGGCCGAGGCCCCCGAGCTCTTCGACGGGATCACCGAAGCGCTTCACGAATCCCTCGCCTACGCCGAGGACAACCCCGACGAGGTCCGCCGCATCCTGGCCACCTACACCGAGATCGACCCCGACCTCATCGAGCTGATGGCCCTGCCGCGCTTCCCCGGACAGATCAACGAGGAGTCCGTGCGGGTGCTCGCCGACCTGATGGTCACCGACGGCCTCCTGGACTCCGACCCCGACCTCGACCCGCTCCTGAACTGACCCCGCCCGCACAGCCCGGCTCCACCCCAACCCGCACCCGTTCCACCCGCCCGCCCTCAGGAGAGAACACATGACCGCCACGAAGACCACCCTGGGCGTGCTCGCCGCAGGCGCCGCACTCACCCTGACCGCCACCGCCTGCGGTTCCGGCGACACCGCCGCCTCCGAGGACGGGCTCACCCCAGTCAGCGTGGGCGTACTGCCCATCACCGCGGTCGCGCCCCTCTACCTCGGGGTGGAACAGGGTTTCTTCTCCGAGCGGGGCCTGGACGTGACCATCGAGACCGGCGGGGGCGGCGCCACCACCGTCCCCCGCGTGGTCAGCGGAGAGCTCGACTTCGCCTTCGGCAACCTCGCCTCCCTGATCATCGCCCGCGAACAGGGCCTGCCCCTGACCGTGGTCGCCAACGGCATGACCACCACCGGCGACGCCGACACCGACTACAGCGCCCTGGTCGTGCCCGCCGACAGCGACGTCACCGACCCCGCCGACCTGGACGGCGCCACCGTGGCGATCGACAACCTCAACAACATCGGCGACACCTCGGTACGCAACTCCGTGCGCGTGGCGGGCGGAGACCCCACCGACCTCGACTTCATCGAACTCGCCTTCCCCGACATGCCCGGCGCCCTGGACAACGGCCAGGTCGACGCCGCCTGGGTGGTCGAACCCTTCCTCACCGTCGCCCTCCAACAGGGCGCCACCCAGATCGCGGGCAACTTCGTGGACCTGCACCCGGAGCTGTCCATCGCCACCTACTTCACCTCCGACGAACTCATCGCCCAGGACCCCGACACCGTCGACGCTTTCACCGAGGCGATGAACGAGTCCCTGGCCTACGCCGAGGACAACCCCGAGGAGACCACCCAGATCCTCACCGCCTACACCGAGATCGACCCGGACCTGTTCGACCAGCTGCGCTGGCCGCGCTTCCCCGCCCGGATCGACACCGAGGCCGTACAGACCCTGGCCGAGCTGATGGCCGCCGACGGCATCATCGACGCCGACCCCGACCTGGAAACGCTGATCCGATGACCGCCACACTCCAGCGACCCCAACCCGGCCGATTCGCGCCTCGACGCCCGGTGCTCAGCCGCTCCGCACCCAACCGGCCCCTGCTGGGCTCCCTGGGCATCATCGGGCTGCTCGCACTGTGGGAGATCGCGCCCCGCCTGGGCGCGGTGCCCGAACGCTACTTCCCGCCGGTCTCCGAAGTCCTGACCACCCTGGCCCAGCGCGCCACCACCGCACCCTTCTGGGAGGCCATCGGCCACACCCTGTACGGATGGGCGCTGGGCCTGGCCATCGCCTTGGCCGCCGCCATCCTGATCGGCTTCGCCCTGGGCGCCACACCCCGGCTGCGCGCCTTCACCACCTCCACGGTCGACTTCCTGCGGCCCATCCCCTCGGTGGCGCTCATCCCGCTGGCCGTGCTGATGTACGGCACCGACATCCGTTCCACCCTGCTCCTGGTCGTGTACGCCTGTTTCTGGCTGATCTACATTCAGGTGCTCTACGGGGTAGCCGACGTGGACCCGGTCGCCGAACAGACCGCCCGCTCCTACGGCCTGGGCCGCCTGGCCCGCATCCGCTACGTCGTGTGGCCCACCACCCTGCCCTACCTGATGACCGGTCTGCGCCTGGCCGCCGCCGTTGGCCTCATCCTGTCCATCACCGCCCAGCTGATCATCGGCTCCCCCGGAATCGGGGCCCAGATCACCAACGCCCAGCAGGGCGGCGCCGTCGCCCTGGTCTACGCGTGGATCGTCGCCACCGGCATCCTCGGCGTGGTCATCAACATCGGCGTGCGCGCCCTGGAACGGCGCGTCCTGCGCTGGCACACGTCCGTCCGCGGGGAGGTCGCCGTATGAGCCAGCCCACCACCGTCGAACCCGGCGCCACCGGTAGGGGTGACCACGAAGGACCCGGCCGGGGCCCCGAAGGTCGCGCCCCCGGCCGCGCCGCCCGCTTCACCGCGAGCCGACGCCGCCCCGGAGCCCCCGGGATCGGCCTGCGCCTGCTGCACGTGCTGGCCCTACCGACCCTGATCGTGGGTGTGTACTGGGCGATCACCGCCCAGCCCGGCGCCAGCTTCTACACGCCCACCCCCGCCGCCATCGCCTCGGCCTTCGCCGACCTGTGGTTCTCCGAACGCTTCTTCGTGGACGTGCTGCCCAGCCTGGGCCGCCTGCTCACCGGGTTCGCGATCGCCGCCGTGATCGGCGTCGGACTGGGCGTCCTGCTCGGCCTGGACGCACGTGTGCGCGCCACCATCGAACCCGTCCTGGAGTTCCTGCGCGCCATCCCGCCGCCCGTGCTCGTCCCGCTGATGATCATGCTCGCCGGGATCGACGATTCCATGAAGATCATGGTGATCGTCTTCGGCTGCGTGTGGCCCATCCTGCTCAACACCGTCGAGGGCGTGCGTGCGGTCGACCCGGTCCTGTCCGACACCGCCCGCTGCTACGGGATCTCCGGGGTGACCCGACTGCGGGTGCTGGTACTGCGCTCGGCCAGCCCGCAGATCATGGCCGGTCTGCGCCTGGCCCTGGCCCTGGCCATCATCCTCATGGTGATCAGCGAGATGTTCGCCAGCTCCAGCGGCCTGGGTTTCGCCATCGTGCAGTTCCAGCGCACCTTCGCCATTCCCGAGATGTGGGCTGGCATGGTCCTGCTCGGCGTGATCGGCTTCCTGCTCTCGTCCCTGTTCGAGCTTGTCGAGGGCCGTGTCCTGGGCTGGTACCGCGGCCTGCGCGCCGCCAACCGGGGGGAGTGAGGCACCATGAACCACAGCGACAACCAGGGGGAACGACCCGCCATGCTCAAAGTCACCGGCCTGCAGAAGATCTACAATGGCGGCGCCACGGCCGTGGAGGCCGTCCGCGACCTCACCTTCGAACTCGCCGAGGGCGAACTGGTCTGCCTGGTCGGCCCCTCCGGCTGCGGCAAGACCACCCTGCTCAAGTGCATCGCCGGGCTCATGGCACCCACCAGCGGCACCGTGGAACTGGCCGACCAACCGGTCCTGGCCCCACCGCCCGGCATGGCCGTGGTCTTCCAGGAGTACGGCCGCAGCCTGTTCGCGTGGATGAGCGTGCGCGAGAACGTGGAACTCCCGCTCAAGGAGAAGAAGCTGCCCAAGGCCCGCCGGACCGAACTGGTCACCGAGTCCCTGGAGGCGGTCGGCCTAACCACGTTCGCCGACTCCTACCCCTGGCAGCTCTCCGGCGGCATGCAGCAGCGCGTGGCCATCGCCCGGGCGATCGCCTACGAACCCCAGGTGCTGCTCATGGACGAGCCCTTCGCCGCCGTGGACGCCCAGACCCGTGCCGACCTGGAGGATCTGGTCCGCGAGATCTGGCAGCGCCTGGGGGTGACCGTCCTGTTCGTCACCCACGACATCGACGAAGCCGTCTACCTGGGCGAACGGGTGCTGGTGTTGTCCAACTCGCCCACCGTCGTCCAGGACGACATCACCGTGGACCTGCCGACCGAACGCGACCAGCTCACCACCCGCCAGGACGAACGCTTCACCGACCTGCGCGCCCGCGTCTACGCCCAGATCCAACGCGCCAAACGCGGCACCGACCAGCCGGTCGCCTGAACCGCGCCCGTGCCCGTGCCCGCGTCGCACAAGCCACATCCCGCAGTACCGCATTCGCCTTCGTAAGGAGCCACACCGTGAGCCTGCTCGCCGCCGAGGATTTCACCAGCGCCGTCTTCACCGGGGCCTGGACCCCGGCCAGGGGCGGTGACGCCGAGGTCGTCTCGCCCTCCTCCGGCGCTGTCCTGGGCCGTACCGGAATCGCCGACGCCGAGGACGTGCGCGAGGCCGCAGCCCGCGCCGCCAAGGCCCAGCGCGACTGGGCCGCCGCCTCCTACGAGCAACGTGCCGCCGTCATGCGCCGCGCCGGTGACCTGCTGGAGGCCAACGAGGAGGAGATCACCGGCTGGCTGCGCCGCGAGGGCGGTGCGGCCGCCGGGATGGCCGGCTTCCAGGTGCACGTGGCCGCCAGTGAGTGCTTCGAGGCCGCGGCCCTGGCCTCCCAACCGCACGGTGAGATCCTGCGCACCGCCAAGCCGCGGCTGAGCTTCTCCCGCCAGGTCCCGGCGGGCGTGGTCGGGGTGATCGCTCCGTTCAACGTCCCCCTCATCCTGGGCATCCGCTCGGTCGCCCCGGCCCTGGCCCTGGGCAACGCCGTCATCCTCAAGCCCGACCCGCGCACCGCTGTGTGCGGCGGCGCCGTCCTGGCCGAGGCCTTCCGTCAGGCCGGGGTCCCCGAAGGGGTCTTCCAGGTCCTGCCCGGCGGGGTCGAGGCGGGCGAGGCCCTGGTCGCCGACCCGCACGTGCGCGTCATCTCCTTCACCGGCTCCACCCCGGCCGGACGCAAGGTGGGCGAGGCCGCCGCCCGCCACCTCAAGCGCGTCCACCTGGAGCTGGGCGGCAACTCCCCGCTGGTCATCCTGGACGACGCCGCCCTGGACTCGGCCGCCGCCATCGGCGCCTGGGGCTCCTTCCTGCACCAGGGGCAGATCTGCATGACCACCGGCCGCCACCTGGTGCACGAGTCGGTGGCCGACGCCTACGTGGAGCGCCTGGCCGCCAAGGCCGAGGCGCTGGTCGTGGGCAGCACCGAACAGGACGGTGCGGCGCTCGGGCCGATCATCGACGCCGGTCAGCGCGACAAGATCCACCACCTGGTCACCAGCAGCGTCCAGCACGGGGCCCAGCTGCGCGCGGGCGGCACCTACCAGGACCTGTACTACCGGCCCACCGTCCTGGACCGGGTGAACCCGGAAACCCCCGCCTACGCGGAGGAGGTGTTCGGCCCGGTCGCCCCGGTGGTGCGCTTCTCCTCGGTGGACGAGCTGGTGGAGCTGGCCAACTCCACCGAGTACGGGCTGTCCCTGGGCGTGGTCACCACCAACCCGATGCGCGGCATGGAGATCGCCGACCGCATCCCCAGCGGGATCGTGCACATCAACGACCAGACCGTGGACGACGAGGCGGTGGCCCCCTTCGGCGGTGTGGGCTACTCGGGCACGGGCTCGCGCTTCGGCGGCACCCGCGCCAACCTGGAGGCCTTCACCGAGACCCAGTGGATCACCATGCAGGCCGACCCGGCCCGCTACCCGTTCTAACCCCCGTGATCTTGCTACCAGAAGCGAAATCGGCGCCGAACTTGCTCCTGGTAGCAAGATCATCCGGGTGGAGAGAGCTAGGCCGAGATACCGCCATCGCTCTTCAGGAGCTGGCCGTTGACCCAGCCGCCCTGCGGTGAGCACAGGAAATCGACCAGGTGCGCGGTGTCGCGCGGGGTGCCCAGGCGGCCCAGCGGGGTGTGCTCGGTGCAGTGCTCGCGCACCTGGTCGGGCATCCAGCCGGTGTCCACCGGGCCCGGATTGATCACGTTGGCGGTCACGCCCAGGTGGGCGAGTTCGCGTGCCGAGGCCAGCACGATCCGGTCCAGGGCGCCCTTGCTGGCCCCGTAGGGCAGGTTGTGCACCACGTGGTCGCTGGTCAGGGCGATGATCCGGCCACTGCCGTATTCCCCGGTAAAACGCCGTCCGAACTCGCGCACCAGCAGCCAGGGGGCACGGGCGTTGACGGCGAGGTGGCGGTCGAAGCTCTCCACGCTGGTGTCCAGGATCCCCGAGTCCACTGACTCGCAGTGGCAGATCACCAGCGCGCGTACCGGGCCCAGGCGCTGTTCGACCTCGTCGAAGACGCGCGCGGGGGAGTCGGGGGCGGCCATGTCGGCCTCGACGGCGAGCGTGGCGGCGCCGTGTCCGGCGAGTTCGGTGCCGATGGTGTCGGTGGCCGCGTCCTCGACCCCCCAGGGCATGCGGTCGTCATAGGGGGTCCACTGGGTTCGGGCCACGTCCCAGCCGGACTCCGCCAGCTGGCGGGCGATGGCCGCGCCGATCCCGACGGTGCGCCCCACTCCGGTGACGAGGACGACGGGGCGTCCCGAGGAAGGTGCGGGTGCGGCTGGAGCGGGGGTTTGCGCGGAGCTGTGCTGAGCGTTCATGGGGACCCATCCTGGTCCGCCGGAACCGCTCCCACAACCGGTTTTCACCGTGCGGCGCACGCTCTGATTCGGGAAGAAACCGGATGATTCGTACCATCGAGCGCATGACAAGTGGACAACAGTGGGCCCTGACCTCCGTCGAGCAGCGCCTGGACACCTGGGCGCACCGGCGCCTGGAGTCCCTGAGCGGCCGGGGGAGGGTACGCGGGTACCTGCTGGAGTTCGCCGTGTTCACGGTCAAGCAGGCCTGGGCCTGTATCTTCGGTGCCCTGATGCTGGCCCTGCTGCTCGGCACCCATGCGTGGTTTCCCGAAGGTGCCGCGCTCTCCCGCAGCGACGCCCTGGTCGTCGGTGCGGTCGCGATCCAGGTGCTCATGCTCCTGGCGAAGCTGGAGAGCGGTCGCGAGCTGTGGGTGATCGTCCTTTTCCACCTTGTCGGTACCGCCATGGAGCTCTTCAAGACCGCCGTCGGCTCCTGGCACTACGGCGGCGACGGCCTGTTCTGGATCGCCGGGGTTCCGCTCTACACCGGCTTCATGTACGCGGCGGTGGGCTCCTACATGGTCCGGGTCTTCCGCCTGTTCGACCTGCGCTTCGACCACTACCCGCCCCGCTGGGCGACCGCGCTGCTCGCGGTGGCCATCTACGCCAACTTCTTCGGCCACCACTACGTGGTCGACCTGCGCTGGGGCCTGCTGGTCCTGGTCGTGGCACTGAACATCCGCTGCGTCATGC
The DNA here is from genome assembly GCF_024134545.1 of Nocardiopsis exhalans. Lineage (GTDB taxonomy): Bacteria > Actinomycetota > Actinomycetes > Streptosporangiales > Streptosporangiaceae > Nocardiopsis > Nocardiopsis exhalans. The sequence continues at coordinate 3,947,403 of NZ_CP099837.1, read as the reverse complement.
ACTTTCGCAACCACCGCTCCCAGCCCTGGCGGCGGATGCCGATCCTGGCGTCCTTCCTGGGCGTGGCCTTCTTCATCTGGGTGGCGGAGAACATCGCCACCTTCGCCGGTGCCTGGATCTATCCCAACCAGGCCGAGGGGTGGGAGCTGGTGCCGCTGTCCAAGCTGGTCGCCTGGTTCCTGCTGATGAACATCTCCGTGGTCCTGGTGACCTTCGTCTACCGGCCCCGGCCCCTGAAGGCTCCGGAGGGCTCCGAGAGCTCCGAAGGCCCCGGGGACCCCGCTCCGCTCAGCCGGTGAGGTCGGGGATGACCTCGGGGCCCACCCGGCGCACGTAGTCGCGGAACAGTGCCACCGCCGGGGGCTCGTAACCGCCGCCCGACCCCTCCTGCGGCCAGACCACGCCCACCGGCCGGGTGGCGTCCCCGTCGCGCAGCCGCAACTCCACCGTCCCGGCCAACGGCCCCTTGGGACGGGCGGGCAGCACCGACACCCCCAGACCCGCTGCCACCAGTCCGCGCGCGGTGGCTATGTCGTCGGCCTCGAAGGCCACCCGAGGGGTGAACCCCGCCTGGTCACTGAGCCGGTCGGTCAGGTGCCGCACCCCGCGACCCGGTTTGAGCAGGATGAACTCGTCCCGGATCGGTGCCAGGTACACCGGCCCCTGATCGGCCAGCGGATGGTGTTCGGGCACCACCAACCGCAGGTACTGGGTGTGCAGTACCGCCGAGATCAATCCGGGTCCCGAGGGCAGCGGCGAGGTCAGCGCCAGATCCGCGCCGCCCGAGGCCAGCCGGCGCAGGGAGTCGGCCCACGCCTCCTGGGTCAGGGTGAACCGCACCCCCGGATGCTCGGCCCGAAACCCCCGCAGCAGCACCGGTACCACCTCCACACCCAGAGTGGGCAGGAAGGTCAGCGCCACCCGGCCCTCCTCCGCGCCAGTGAGTTCGGCCACCCCCTGGCGCAGATCGTCCAGTGCCCGCTCCACGTGCGGCAACAGCAGCCGGCCGGCCCGGGTCAGGCGGATCCCCCGACCGGTGCGCTCCACCAACGCCATCCCCAGCTCCTCCTGAAACCGGGCCAAAGCCCTGCTCAGCGTGGGTTGGGGCATGTGCAACGCCTCGGCGGCACGGGTGACGTGCTCGGTCCTGGCGACCTCCGCCAGCACCCGCAACCGGGGCGCGAGGATCCGGGTCAGAGACTCCACATCAGGGTCATTCATACGAAACAGTATGCAACAACGTGAAACCATGCATTGGACGTATGAAAATGCGCTTTCTAGCGTTGAACCATGACCGTGACCAGTACTTCCCCCGCCACCCGCGACCCGCGCCCGCGCGCTGGCACGGCCCCCTACCGGCGCACGGTCATCGCCCTGGTCGCCGCCGCCGTGGCCACCTTCGCCCAGCTGTGGTCGGTCCAGCCGATCCTGCCCGCCATCGCCACCGGCTTCGACACCTCCGCGGGTCAGGCCGCCCTCACCGTCTCCCTGGCCACCGGCGGCCTGGCCGGGTTCACCCTCATCTGGAGCGGCGCCGCCGACCGTATCGGCCGCGCCCGCGTCATCGCGATCTCCCTGCTCCTGGCCATCGCGCTGGGCGCCGCGATCCCCTTCACCACCGAACTCTGGACGCTCCTGGTCCTGCGCACCCTCCAGGGCGCCGCCCTGGGCGGGGTCTCCGCCGCGGCCGTGGCCTACCTCGCCGAGGAGATCCACCCCCGCGACGCACCCAAGGCCACCGGCCTGTACATCGCCGGAAACCCACTGGGCGGCATGGGCGGCCGCCTCCTGGCCGGGTTCGCCGCCGAACACGGCGGCTGGCAGTGGGGCGTGGCCGCCAACACCATTCTCGGCCTGGCCGCCCTCCTGGTCTTCGTCCTGGTCCTACCCCGACACAAGTCCGGCGCCCCCGCCCGCCGCACCGCCTCCGACGACGGCCTCAGCATGGGCGCCCGCCTCAAGGCCGCGATGACCACCCGCGGACTGATCCCCATGTACGCCCAGGCCCTCCTACTCATGGGCGCCTTCATGGCCGTCTACAACGTCCTCGGCTTCCGCCTCACCGACCAGCCCTTCGGCCTGTCCCAGGCGGCCGCCTCCCTGCTCTTCCTGTCCTACACAGCGGGCATGCTCGGCTCGGCCATGGCCGGGTCCGCCACCCTGCGCTGGGGCAGGTACGGGGTGCTCACCACCGCAACCCTGCTCCTGCTGGTCGGCCTGGGCGGGCTCTTCACCACCTCGGTCTGGCTGCTGCTGGCCACCCTGCTCCTGTTGACCTTCGCCTTCTTCTGCGCCCACGCCACCGCCTCGGCCTGGGTGGGCTCCCAGGCCGTCACCGGCCGCGCCCAGGCCACCGCCGTCTACACCCTCGCCTACTACCTGGGCGCCAGCCTCTTCGGCTGGCTCGGCGGGGTTGTCTACGACGCGGTCGGCTGGAACGGCACCGTTGTCCTGGCGCTGGGTTTGACCGTGCTGGCGGGCCTGTTCGCCCTGCGGCTGCGCAAGCTGCCCGCCCCCGCACCGGTCACCCGTACCTTCTAGCGGGCCACCCGGACCAAGGCGTGGCCGCACATGCCCCGCCCGGCCACCGCCCGTTCGCCCAACCAGGTCAGCACACCGCACTCGACGTGGGACCGCACCCGGGCGACCTTCTTCCCGACCGGTCGGACCACGGTGCCGGAGGACGGGCCTGCTGAGTTCTGGTCAGAGAGACCGTACGGTGAGTCTCTGCTCGGCGCTGCCGACCGCGCCCAGCCGATCGTGCAGCACCGTGCTGTCCAGCCCCAGCCCCAGCCCCAGCCCCGAGGGGCCGAACACCACCGAGCTGTCCAGCCCCACCCAGGGCCCCTCCGGCTGACTGTGCAGGTGCACGGTGAGGTCGACGTTGGGGAACGCCCGCTTCGGCATGACCAAAAACGAACAGCGGAGAGGGTGGGGCCGGGTGCCTGTTTCGGTCCTCTGTTTGAAGATGATCTTGCTACCAGGAGCTAGTTCGGCGCCGAACTAGCTCCTGGTAGCAAGATCATCGGGGATACAGGGGTTTTGGAAGCAGCGGACAGCCCCAGGCGCGGGTTTCGGGTGCCATCCCCACTCTGAAACCGTCCCCGCTTGCCCTGCCTGCTCTCGCCCGGGGGAGGCAGCCTGTGCCCCCATCTGGCCCACCCGCACTGTCCCGGGTGACTCCACCACCGGGGGCTCGGCAGCCTTCACCCCCACGACCCGCGGCCCGGGGAGCGCAAGGCCCGGCCCCCTGCCCACCCTCGCTGCCGCTGTTCCGTCGCTGGGAGTGACCGGCCACGACACGCGGCCCGTTCACCGCCGAACTGGGGAGGGCCAAGCCCTCTTGGCTCGGCGGCTCTCAGAGTTGTCCACTGGAGATGCCCGTAAGGGCTGTCCGCGTGGGTAGGACACCTCTGATCCTGGCGGGAGGAGGACGCATGCCGGCGTGTGACCACGACTGGGGCTCCGGGCCCAACAGCGGTACCGAGCAGTGCTCGAACTGCGGGGCGATTCGGTCCAGGAACTACTGAGCTCCGACCTGGCGTGCGGCGGTGCGGTCGCAGTCCGTGCAGTCGGTGCGGCAGGGGGCGCCGAAGTTGTTCATGCTCATGGACTTGCAGCGAACGCACACCAGGCGCTTCCCGCCCGGCGGGTCGTGCCGCCATTCGTGATGACCGCGGCGGCAGATCCCGGAGGGCTGGATACGGGTGGGGTCGCTCGTGCTCATGAAGGACACCGTAGCCGCGGGAACCGCGGCCGGGGAAGGCCTCTGGCAGAACGTCACGGTATGGGCCCGGGTGTGACACAGGTGGTGGCGGAGCGGGGCGGGCTGCTCTGTCCCCGCTGGTCTTGGTGGAAGGTAGACCGGTTCCTGGGCGGGGGAGGGGAGACTGCCGCACGGGAATAGTTTAATATTCAACTTGTTGGAGTGAGTGAGCAACCGGCAAGGAAAGGGTGAAGGACATGGACGTGCGCCCCTCGGGGATTCATCACGTGACCGCGATCGCGAGCGACCCCCAGGCCAACGCCGACTTCTACCTGAACGCGCTGGGCATGCGCATGGTGAAGCGGACGGTCAACTTCGACGCCCCGGAGACCTACCACTTCTACTACGGTGACCGCGCTGGCAACCCCGGCACGATCATGACCTTCTTCCCCTGGCCTGACGCGCCCAGGGGGAAGATCGGCGCGGGTCAGGCCACCACCACGACCTTTTCCGTTCCTGAGGGGTCTTTGGGCTGGTGGGCCGAGCACCTGGCCGGGCTGAACGTGGAGACCACGCGTCCGAGTGAGCGCGGTGAGGAGGACGTCCTCTCCCTGCGCGACCCGGACGGGCTGATCATCGAGCTGGCCGCCAGCGCCGACCACCACGACACCGACCCCTGGGACGGGGGAGTGGTCCCCACCGACCATGCCATCCGGGGTATCCGCGCGGTCACGCTGACGGAACAGGACGCCGAGGGCACCGCGCAGATGCTTGGTGGCCAGCTGGGCTTTCACCTGCACAGCGAGGACGGCGACCGGATGCGGTTCCGGACCAACGACACCGGTGACGGCGTGGGCACCATCGTTGACGTGCTGGCCGACCCCAAGGCCGAGCGTGGCGTGGTCGCCGCCGGGACCGTGCACCACGTCGCCTACCGCGCCCCGGACACCCCGGTGCAGGACGCCTGGCGTCAGCGCCTGGAGCGCGACGGGGTGGGGGTCACCGAGATCCGCGACCGTACCTACTTCACCTCGATCTACTTCCGTGAGCCCGGCGGTGTGCTCTTGGAGATCGCCACGGACGGCCCCGGGTTCGACTACGACGAGCCGCTGCTGGAGCTGGGCCGTTCGTTGAAGCTGCCGCCGTGGCTGGAGCCCAACCACCAGCAGATCGCCGCCAGCCTGCCGCGGGTGGAGGTCAACCAGTGACCGTTCCCGAGGTCAGCGTCGAGGACTTCGTGCACGTCTTCGAACCGGCCACCGCCCCGGACGCCCCGGCGCTGCTGTTGCTGCACGGCACCGGCGCCGACGAACGCGACCTGTTGCCGCTGGGTCGTGCGCTGGCTCCGGGCGCGGCCCTGCTCTCGCCGCGCGGCAAGGTCACCGAGAACGGCATGAACCGCTGGTTCCGTCGTCTGCGGGAGGGCGTCTTCGACGTCGACGACCTGATCGTGCGCACCGCCGAGTTGGCCGGGTTCGTCCGGGCCGCCACCCTCGCCTATGACCTGGATCCCGAGCGGATCGTGGTCAGTGGGTTCTCCAACGGCGCCAACACGGGCGCGGGTCTGCTGCTGCTCCACCCGGGGCTGGTCGCGGGCGCGGCGCTCTTCGCGGGAGGCGCTCCTCTTCAGGGGCGCGAACCCGACCCGGTGGACCTTTCGGGAACTCAGGTGTTCCTCGGCAACGGCGTGGCCGACCCGATCACCACCATCGACCAGGCCCGCCTGGTCGCCGCCCAGCTGGGGCAGCGGGGCGCGGACGTGGAGGCCCGCGAGCACCTCGGGGGACACCAGTTGACCCCGGACGTGTTGACCCAGGCCGGGGAGTGGTTCGAGCGCGCGAAGTTCTGAGCGCGTTCCCGTCCCCACCGAACGGCGGTGGCGCCCCCTGTACTCGGGCGTCACCGCTTCCTTTCACGTCACTACGAATCTACTTCGTAAAGCTGTGCCTTCTTTGGAGTACACACCCGTATCGCACACGAGCGGTAACACCCAGGGCCCTGTAAGGGGATCAATGCCCCGGTCCCCTGACAAAGTGGTTGGTTCGGCTGGCTAGATTGGCTCGCGTCCCGTTCCCCGCCCCGGAAGAGAACCGATGATCCCCTCTCCGCCTGCCCTCACCGAGAACCCCCGGTGATGGACCCCGAAATCCTCGGCCTGCTGTTGCTGGCCGCCGTCGCCGCGGGCTGGATCGACGCCGTCGTCGGAGGAGGGGGCCTGCTGCTGCTCCCCGCCCTGATGGTCGCCGCCCCGCACATGCCGCTGGCCACCCTGCTGGGTACCAACAAGCTCGGCGCGGTCTTCGGCACCACCTCCGCCGCCATCGCCTACGCCCGCAAGGTGAAGATCGACCGCAAGGTCGTGATCCCCACCGCCGGGCTCGCCCTGCTGGGTTCGGGTCTGGGCGCGGCCCTGGCCACCGCCCTGACAGCCGACGTGCTCAAACCGATCATCATGGTCGTCCTGGCCGGTGTGGCTCTGCTGGTGGTCTTCCGGCCCGCCATGGGCACCTCGCCCAACCCGGCCATGCGCACCCGCAACCGGATCCTGGCGGCGCTGGCCCTGGCCGGGCTCGGGGTGAGCTTCTACGACGGCGTCATCGGCCCCGGCACGGGCGTGTTCCTGATCATCGCCTTCACCGCGGTGCTGGGCATGGACTTCCTGCACGCCTCGGCCTCGGCCAAGATCGTCAACGTGTGCACGAACATCGGCGCCCTGGTGGTCTTCGCCCTGGGCGGCCACGTGGACTGGCTGTTGGGCCTGGGCCTGGCGGTGTGCACCATCATGGGCGCCCAGGTCGGCGCCCGCATGGCCCTGCGGCGGGGGTCGGGGTTCGTCAGGGCGGTGCTGCTCGTCGTCGTCCTGGCCCTGCTCGTCCGGATGGGCTGGGACGTCTTCGTCTGATCCCCTGCGGGTCAGGGCATCCCCACCCCGCAGGGGCCGTCATCTGTTCAGGTTCGCGATACCGGGCAACGGCATCAGCTGTCACTCCCGGACATTGCCTGGGAACGGTTGTGCCTCCTAGACCGCCGGGTCCGTCTGGCCGGTCAGCGCCGCGGTGACGTCCTCGATGATCCGGTGCGCGCCGTGGTAGTTGGCCGAACCCCAGACGTCGTAGTCCACCCGGTACAGCTGCTCGTCCTCGACCGCGCCCAGGTTGGACCACAGGCCGTCGGAGAAGGTGTCGGGGGCGTCCGGGTAGCCCGAACCAGCCAGCACGAAGACCGCGTCGCCGTCGGCCTGGTCCAGGTTCTCGTAGCTGTGCGGGATGAAGTCGGTGTCCCCGTCGGCCTCCACCTGGGTGTCCGGGCGCGCGAAACCCAGGTCGTCCACGATCTGCCCCGGGAAGGACTCGGGCGTCTCCAGTCGGATCTCGCTCTCGCTCTGCAACCGCACCAGGGAGAGCGCGGTCCGGGCCGGGTCCACATCGGCCTCGGCCAGGTCGGTGCGGGCCTGCTCGACGGCGGCGTCGTAGGCGGCCACCTCCTCCTCGGCCTCGGCCTGAGCGTCCAGGATCTCGGCGACCTCCTCAAGGTGACCGCGCCAGGAGCCGGTGCCCTCCCACTCCAGCAGAACCGTGGGCGCGATCGCCTCCAGGCTGTCCAGGATCTCGGTCTGGGCGCCCAGCGCGGTGCTCACCCCGATGATGAGGTCGGGCTCGGTGTTGGCCAGTTCCTCGATGTTGATGTCGTCCTCGGCCGGAGAACTGGTCACCAGCGTCAGGTCCGCGCCGTCCACGTTCTCGGGCAGGAAGGGCGCAAGGCCCTGGTCGGCCTCGCCGGGGCTGCCCATGGTGCCGACCACGTCGTGGCCCAGCTGGGTGACGGCGGCCAGCGTGGGCCGCCACAGCACAGCGATCCGCTCGGGGGAGGCCGGGACCTCCACGCTCCCGTTGGCGCCCTCCACCGTGCGGGTCTGGGCGCCTTCCTCGGAGGCGGAATCGCCGCCGTCGGTGCCGCAGGCACTCAGCACCAGGACCCCGACCAGGGCGAACACACTCAACGAGCGTGCGGAACGTGTGAATTCGGACATGTGTGGGGACCCTTTCGTACGAACAGGATGTAGGTAAGGCTAACCTGTCCGGGTGGGATTCGGTTGATTCCGACCGGCCCCAGCCATTCACCCACACGCCCAGTAAGACGAACGGGGAAGCCGTGGCCCTGCGCGCGCCCACACCAACGCGCCCCACCCTGACCAGACGCGTCATCCGCCCCATCGGCCTGATCATCGCCGTGGGAGTCCTCGCCGTCTGCGCGCTCCTCAGCGTCACCGTCGGAGCCAAACCCATCCCCGCCGCCGACGTGTGGGCCGCCCTGACCGACTACAACGGCTCCTATGACCACGACGTCATCCGCAGCCTACGCGTGCCCCGCACCATCATCGGCATCTTCGTCGGCGCCGCCCTCGGCCTGGCCGGCGCCCTCATGCAGGCCCTGACCCGCAACCCCCTGGCCGAACCCGGCATCCTGGGCATCAACTCCGGCGCCGCCGCGGCCGTGGTCGTGGCCGTCTTCGTCTTCGGCGCCACCGGAGCCGGCCTGGTCTGGCCCGCCTTCATCGGCGCCGCCTTCGCCGCCGTCGCCGTCTACGCCCTGGGCTCGCGCGGCCGCGCCAGCGCCACCCCCGTGCGCCTGGCCCTGGCCGGAACCGCCCTGGCCGCCGTCCTCCAAGGGCTCATCTACGGCATCATCGTCCTCAACGACTTCGTCTTCGACCGCATCCGGTTCTGGCAGGTCGGTTCCCTGACCGGACGCGACCTCGACATCTTCTTCCAGGTCGCCCCCTTCCTGATCATCGGCATCCTGGTCACCCTGGCTCTGGGCCCCTCCCTCAACGCCATGGCCCTGGGCGACGACCTGGCCGCCACCCTGGGCGCCAAGATCCCCCTCATCCGCGCCGGGACGGCCGTGGGTGTCATCCTGCTGTGCGGTGCCGCCACCGCCGCCGCCGGACCCATCTGGTTCGTGGGCCTGATCATCCCGCACGCCGCACGCGTGATCACCGGCCCCGACCAGCGCTGGCTGCTTCCCTACGCCGCGGTCCTGGGCGCGATCCTGCTCACCGCCGCCGACACCGTCGGACGCGTCATCCTGCCCAGCTCCGAACTGGAGGTCGGCATCATCACCGCACTCGTCGGGGCGCCCCTGTTCATCGCCCTGGTCCGCAGCAGAAAGATGGCCCAGCTGTGAGTGACACCCTGACACCCCGCCCCCGCACCAGCGCGCCCGTGCGCCTCACCCCCCGGGGCACCCGGGCCTGGCGCTCCCCGGGCGGCCGGGTCTCCTTCCTGCTGCGCCCGCGCACCCTGGTGATCAGCCTGGCCCTGATCGCCGTCAGCCTGGCGACCCTGGTCATCTCGGTCTCGGTCGGTGACTACGAGATCGCCCTCTCGGCCGTGCCCTCCGCCCTGATGGGGTACGGCGAACGCCTGGACGTGTTCTTCGTCCAGGGGGTGCGCCTGCCCCGCGCCCTGACCGCCATCGGCGTGGGCGCGGCCCTGGGCATCGCCGGAGCGGTCTTCCAGAGCCTGTCGCGCAACGCCCTGGGCAGCCCCGACATCATCGGGTTCACCTCCGGCGCCGCCACCGGCGCAGTGGCCGCCATCCTCCTCCTTGGCGCTGGACGCCTGGTGGTCTCCCTGGGCGCCATCGCCGGCGGCCTGGTCACCGCCGGTGTGGTCTACCTGCTGGCCATGAAGAACGGCGTCCAGGGATACCGGCTGGTCCTGGTCGGCATCGGCGTCAGCGCCATGCTCGCCTCGGTCCGCGACTACCTGATGACCCGCGCCGAACTCACCGACGCCCTGGGCGCTCAGATCTGGATGATCGGCAGCCTCAACAGCCGCGGCTGGACCGAGGCCGCCGCCGTGTGGATCGGCCTGGCCCTGCTGGCCCCGATCATCTTCGCCATCGGCCAACGCCTGCGCTTCCTGGAACTGGGCGAGGACACCGCCCGCGGTCTGGGCGTGTCCGCACAGTCCACCCAGATCATCGCGCTGGCCGCCGCCAGCGCCCTGACCGGCGCCGCCATCGCCGTGGCCGGCCCCATCGGCTTCGTGGCCCTGGCCGCACCACAACTGGCCCGACGCCTGACCCGTACCGGCGGCACCACTCTGGCCGGCGCCGCCCTCATGGGTGCCGCACTCCTGGTCGTGGCCGACCTGGTCGCCATGCGTCTGATGGCACCCACCCAACTGCCCGTGGGCGTGGTCACCGCCGTCATCGGCGGCAGCTACCTCATCTGGCTGCTCTACACCGAGTGGCGCGGCGGCCGCGCCTGACCCGCCCCCGCCCGCACCGCAGCCCGGACCGGCGGCCGAGGGCGAGCCACCACCGAGCCACACCCGAAAGAGAACGATGACCGACGACGCCAGCACCCGCCTCACCGGCCAGGACCTCACCCTGTCCTACGACCAGCGCGTCATCTCCCGCGATCTGGCCGTACGCATCCCCGACAACTCCTTCACCGTCATCGTCGGCCCCAACGCCTGCGGCAAGTCCACCCTGCTGCGCGCCCTCTCGCGCACCCTCAAGCCCGCCCAGGGCAACGTGCTCCTGGACGGGCAGGTGATCAGCTCCTACCCGGCCAAGGAGGTCGCCCGCCGCCTGGGCCTGCTGCCGCAGTCCTCCATCGCCCCCGACGGCATCGGCGTGGCCGACCTGGTCGCCCGCGGCCGCTTCCCCCACCAGAGCTTCCTGCGCCAGTGGTCGGCCCAGGACGAGGCTGTGGTCGCCGAGGCCATGGCCGCCACCGGGGTCAGTGCCCTGGCCGAGCGTTCGGTGGACGAACTCTCCGGCGGTCAGCGCCAGCGCGTGTGGCTGGCCATGGTCCTGGCCCAGCAGACCCCGCTGCTGCTGCTGGACGAGCCCACCACCTACCTGGACATCGCCCACCAGATGGACATGCTCGACCTGTGCGCCGACCTGCACGCCGAGCAGGGGCACACCCTGGTCGCGGTCCTGCACGACCTCAACCACGCCTGCCGCTACGCCACCCACCTGATCGTGATGAAGGACGGCGCGATCATCGCCGAGGGCGAGCCCGCCACGGTGGTCACCGCCGACCTGGTGGAGAAGGTGTTCGGCCTGCCGGTGCGGATCATCCCCGACCCCGAGACCCACACTCCGATGATCGTCCCCGTCGACCGCCGCGGAAGCCGCCGCGACCACGACTGAGCGAACATCAGCTGAGCGGGCGGTGGCCACCCGGCTGTTGACCAGCCTGACCGGGGCGCCGCGAACGCAGGCCCCGCCCGGGCCTTCGCTATCGTTCCCCCGCACCGATACACCACCTCGCCCTCCTCGCCCACCAAGGAGCACGACCATGAGCCCTGCGCCGCAGACCCCCGAGGAGGGCACACCGGCGAGCGGTCCGAGGGCGTCTGGGACCCCCGGTGAGGTGTTCTGGTCCTTCCTGTTGCTGGGGCTGACCTCGTTCGGTGGACCGGTGGCCCACCTGGGCTACTTCCGCGACGCCTTCGTGGTACGCAGGGGCTGGCTCACCGAAGCCGCCTACGCCGACCTGGTGGCGCTGTGCCAGTTCCTGCCCGGCCCCGCCTCCAGCCAGGTCGGCATGGCCATCGGCCTGCGCCGCGCCGGGTACGCCGGTATGGCGGCCGCCTGGGCCGCCTTCACACTCCCCTCGGCAGTGCTGCTGGTGGCCTTCGCCCTGGGCGTACAGGCGCTGGGAGCCGAACCCGGCGCCGGATGGCTGCTCGGACTCAAAGCCGCCGCCGTGGCCGTGGTCGCCCACGCGGTGGCGGGCATGGCCGCCAGCCTGGCCTCGGGCACGCGCCAGGCCACGATCGCGGTGGCAGCGCTGGTCCTGGTCCTGTTGCTGCCCTCGGCCCTGAGCCAGGTCACGGCCATCGCCCTGGGCGCCCTGGCCGGAGCGCTCTGGCTCACCTCCCAGCCCGACGCCGACCCCACGGACTCCGCCACGCACGGCTCGGGGACCGGTGTGCGTCGCCGAACCGCCCTGGCGTGTCTGGCCGTGTTCGCCGCTCTGCTCGCGGCCCTGCCGGTCCTGGCCGCCCTGACCGGGAACACGGCCCTGGGGATGGCGGACAGCTTCTACCGCGCCGGGTCACTGGTCTTCGGCGGCGGGCACGTGGTGCTGCCGCTGCTGGAGACCGAGGTGGTGGGAGCCGGGGCCGTGGACCACGAGTCGTTCCTGGCCGGATACGGCGCGGCCCAGGCCGTGCCCGGCCCGCTGTTCACCTTCGCCGCCTACCTGGGCGCCCTCATGCCCGTGGCGGGCAGCCCTCTGCTGGGGGCGGCGATCGCCCTGGTCGCGGTCTTCGTGCCTTCGGCGCTGCTGGTCGCGGGCGCGCTGCCGTTCTGGGAGCGGTTGCGCGCCAACGCACGCGTGCGCTGTGCGGCCGCCGGTGCCGGGGCTGCGGTGGTGGGGATCCTGGCCGCGGCCCTGTACGACCCGGTCTTCGTCCAGGGCGTGGTCTCACCCGCGACGATGGCCCTGGCCGCGGTGGCGTTCGTGGCCCTGGCGGTGTGGCGGGCCCCGGCCTGGGCCGTTGTGCCGGCGGCCAGCGCGATCGGGTTCCTCCTGTTGTGAGGAGGCAGCCGTGCTCGGGTCCGGTACGGTCCGGCCCCGCACACGAACGCGGGTCAGCGCTCCAGGAGATCCCGCAGTTCCCTGACGACTCCGGCCGGGTCCTGCTCGGCCATGAAGTGTCCCGACGTCACCGTGGCGTGCCGCAGGTCTGAAGCCCACGCGCCCCACAACGCTGCGGCGTCATAGCCCAGGGCCGTGCCCTGGAACCGGACCGCCCGCCCCGAACCGCCACAGCCCTGCTCATCACCCAGGGCCCCGGATACGCGCTGAACGCGGCCCCCGAAACCCCCGAAGAGCGGTTGCCGGGCGAAGCAGGCCTTTTCTCCCGTGGTGGCGGCGCACCCGTGACCGGGGCCGTCGGGCCGAACAGTTCTCGTGACCGGGCGCGGACCCCGGCGCTCGGACAGATCCCCGAACCCTCAGCCGCGGACCTCGCCTCAGCTGGGTTCCGGGACCCGCCCTCAGACCGGGGCGCTTCCGAGAGTCTCGGGAGCGATGGCTCCCGGGTGTGGGATCGGGCGGCCGACGCCTACCAGCGGACCGTCACCCCAGGGTCGCGGGTCCTGCTCGAATCCACCGTGAGCCTGCTGCGCGACCTGGCCGTCACCGGGCCCGGAGGGCTCCAGACAGCCCGGTCCCAGCGGTTGGCCGCCATCAACGCGGCCGAGGAGCTGGGCGACGCCCACCTCACGGCTCGGGTGATCGGAGCCTACGACGTTCCCGCCAACTGGACCCGGGTGGACGATCCGGAACAGGCCGTTCAGGTCATCGCCGCGGCCGAGCGCACCCTGACCGCCCTGCCCGCGGCGGATGAACTCGCCGGGGCGCAGACCGGCATGCTCACCCTGGGCCCGGTCTCCGACCACCTGCGCGATCTTGACCGCGCCCTGCGCTCATAGCGAGTCAGACATTTGAGACTTCTTGGCTTCATCTCCGGTTCTAGACAGCAAAAGTCTCCAAGGCAGTTGAAGCTCTGACTTGAAGAGAAAGAGGGGCGGAGTCTAGCCGGGGATCGCTATTCCCCACCAGCCAGGGCAGCCACCACCGGGCACACGGCCCCGGGTTCCACACACGGCGCGTCCAGCACCCCGACCAGAGCCTCCCGCATCCGGCGCAGGTCCTCGATGCGTGCGTCGATCTCCACCACCTTGGCGGCCCCGCGCTCCCTGACCTCCCCGGCCAGGACCACACCGTCACGGGAACGGTCCGACAGGGCGACGAACCCGGCCAGCTCGTTCAGCGTGAACCCCAGCTCCTGCCCCCGCCGCAGGAACCGCACCCGCCGCACGTCCTGCGCATCGTAGAGCCGGTAACCGTTGGACGAGCGCAGCGGTACGGGCAGCAGCTTGCGGCGCTCGTAGAACCGCACCGTCGACACCTTGGCGCCCGACCGGCGCGCCAGCTCAGCGATTCTCATGCCGCGATCCTAGGACGCCGCACTCGGGGCCCGCGTACCGGACCCGGTCCGCAGCGCCGAGACCACCACCACGCCCTGCACCAGCCCCCACACGACCTCGGCCACCAGGAACCCCACCAGGATCACCGAACCCCCGACGGCCAGGGCCCAAGCCATACCGAGAGCGAAAAGGAACCGGGCACAGGTGTCGGCCACACCCAGCACCAGACTCGGGCGCAGCAGGCGCACCACGGACCAGACCACGACCAGGCTGCCCGTCAGGTTGGCGAACAGCACGGTGAACACCTGGTCGGTCGAGGGCAGCGCACCGGACAAGCCGAGAAACCCGTGGCCCCAGCCGATCCCGGCGAACACCAGACCCACGGTCCAGGGCAACGCGAAGGCGGTGGTCACCACGAGGTCGTACACCGCGGAAGCGCGGATCACCCGCACAGCTGTCGAAAGGTTCATGCCCGCCATGGTCGACCCCGCACCAGGGTGCGGAGTCAAGCCCGCACCCGCACAAGACCCGCCGACCACGATCCACTGATCTTGCTTCGGTTCGGTGGACAGGTGTCCGCTTTCGGATACTTTGTCATTGAACGAGGAGATTGAAGTGCCCAAGACCCGCCCTGCGTACCCGCCGGAGTACCGCGATCAGATCATCGCGCTGGCCCGCTCCGGCCGTAGCCCCGAGGACCTGGCAGCTGAGTTCGAACCCTCGGCCCAGACGATCCGCACCTGGATCAATCAGGCCAAGATCGACTCCGGCCAGGCAGAGGGCACCACCAGCGATGACAAGGCCGAACTGGCCCGCCTTCGCCGAGAGAACGCCCAGCTGCGCGAAGAGCGCGAGATCCTGCGCAAGGCCACGGCTTTCTTCGTCCGGGAGACCAGTCGGTGATGTTCCGGCTGATCGACGAAGAAAAGACACGCCACTCCGTCTCCCTGATGTCCCGGCTGCTCGGCGTATCGCGGCAGGGCTACTACAAACACCACCACCGAATCCAGGACGGCCCCACGGCCAAGGAACGCTCCGACGCTGACCTGTCCGAGCGCATCCAGGGCCACCACGAGCGCTCCCGCGGCACCTACGGCTCCCCCAGGCTCCAGGCCGACCTGGCCGAGCTCGACGGCATCCGCGCTGGACGCAACCGCATCACCCGGCTGATGCGCCGCCAGGGCCTGGTCGGGGTCCACCGCCGCACCGGCCGCAAAAGCCTGACCTCCCAGGACCGGATGGCCACAGCCCCACCGGATCTGGTCGGTCGTGACTTCACCGCCCATGCCCCCAACACCAAGTGGAGCGCGGACATCACCTACGTGCCCACCGACCAGGGGTGGGTGTACCTGGCGGTGGTGATGGACCTGTTCTCGCGCCGCATCGTGGGCTGGGCGATGGCCCCTCACATGCGCGCCGATCTGGTCTGCGACGCGCTGGCCATGGCGGTGACCGCCCGCCGTCCCGGTCCGGGGCTGATCCATCACTCGGACAAGGGATCGCAATACACCAGTCTGGCCTTTGGTCGCCGCTGCGAAGAGGCAGGGATCGCTCCCTCGACGGGGCGGACGGGGTCGTGTTACGACAACGCCGTCACCGAGAGCTTCTTCGCGTCGTTGGAGACCGAGTTGATCGACCGCACCCGTTTCGCCACCAGGGCGGATGCGGAGCGGGAGGTGTTCTCCTATATCGAGGGGTTCTACAACCCCTGGCGGCGGCATTCGGCCAATGGTCAGCTCAGCCCGGCTGAGTATGAACGTCGCCACACCGAAGTTGCTCAAGACAGGCTTGCGGCGCTGTCTCAGGCCGCGTAAAACCCCAGCTCACAGGTGTCTACCGAACTGAAGCAACATCACACCACCGGCACCGACACTGTCGTTACGGTGGCCACCATGCGCACCCGACCGGTCGACGAACGCGACAACGCCTGGGAGAGCGACCGGGTCCACTACCGGCTGTACCTGTTCGGCCCCGAGCAGGGCAGCCGGTCCACCGAGACCCTCGACGTCTGGGACGCCGATCTCCTGGACGTCCTGCGCCTGGCCCAGAACAAGGCCTCACCCGAACGCCTGTGGGCGCTGGCCCTGGTCGAGACCGACCAAGAGGGCCAGCGCGGTCTGCGCTGGCTCACCGGCTACGACTGCAACGGCGAACCGCGAAACGAGCGGGAACGGGAGGCGTACCGCCTCATGCGCGCACGCCTGGGGCACACCCCCGTCACCGACTGAAACCACTCAGCTAGGCACCCGAAAGCTCCAGGCGCAGCACCAGCGACACCAGCTCCACCACGACCTCCTTGACCGACTCACGCTCACGGGCATCGCACAACAGCACCGGCACCCCCTCGGCCACGTCCAACGCCACCCGCACATCCTCCGCACGGTGGGTCAGCTGACCGTCGAAACAGTTCACCGCCACCACGAACGGCACCCCCCGCGACTCGAAGAAATCGATCGCGTCGAAGGAATCCGCCAACCGGCGCGTGTCAGCCAACACCACAGCGCCCAACGCCCCCTGTGCCAACTCCTCCCACATGAACGAGAACCGCCGCTGACCCGGCGTCCCGAACAGGTACACCACCGTCGAGGCGTCCAACGTGATCCGGCCGAAGTCCAACGCCACCGTCGTCGTGGACTTGGACTCCACCCCGTCCAGATCGTCCACACCCACACTCTCGGAGGTCATCACCTCCTCGGTGTGCAACGACTCCACCTCGCTCAACGCCGAGACCAGCGTCGTCTTACCCGCCCCGAAACCACCCGCGACCACGATCTTCAACGTGTCCGGAACGGGACTGCCGTCTGGGGCCAACGAGCCCTCCATCACCACCACCTCACAACTCCCGGATGCGTTCCAACACCGAACGCAACGTCCGCGCGTCCGGCCGACGACGCTCCCAGTCCGAGGTATGCACCATCACCAACCCCTGATCCAGCAAATCCGCCAACAGAACCCGCAACACCCCCAACGGAAACCCCGAATACGAGGCCACCTCCGCCACCGACACCGGACGCGCACACACCGACAGAATCAGCTCCAGCTCCGCGTCCACCTCCAAGCGCTCCACCACCGGAACCGCGACCACCTGCGAGGTCATCGAGAAATCCGTCCGCGAAGGCCGTGTACGACCCCCCGTCAACGAGTACGGGCGGATCAGACTCGACTCCGCCGACCACCCCTCACCCCGCGCAGGCACCGAACTCACCCCTGCCCTCCCCGCCCTCGCGGCAGTGCCGACAGGTACGGACCCACCTGCCGCACCAACCGGTTCACCTCGAACGCCGCCTGCCCCATGTCACAGGAGGAATCAGCCACCAGAGCCAACTGCGCCCCCTGACCGGCCGGCAGCACGAAGAAGAACACACTGTCCATCTCCACCACGCTCTGCCGCACCTCGGAAGCGCCCAACTGCGCACGCGCGCCCCGGGCCAGACTCGAGAACCCCGACGCGATCGCCGCCAGCCGCTCACCCTCGTCCCGGTCCACACCGGGCGAACGCGACAACAGCAACCCGTCCGCCGACAGCAACAGCGCCTGCCGCGCCCCCGCCACCCGCTCCACCAGGTCCCCCATCAGCCAGTTCAGCCTCTGTCCCGCGGACACCCCGTCCACGCCGTCCCCGGAGCTCCAACCCTCAGCCGTGGCCTCAGCCGACATCGACATCACCTTTCCGAACTCTCATCGTGGTGCGACCCCTGCTCGGGCCCGCCCTGCGCGCGCTCCACGTCGGAGGACTCCGCGCGCCCGCGCTCCGTCCCGGCCTGGAAGGCGCTCATCATCGACCGGATCTCCGACAGCGGACGCTGCCCACCGGTGGCCTGGTTGTTGTGTGCACTGCTCTGCGACGGGCCGGGAGGCACCCTGCGGCGCCGACGCCGCGGCAGACCCTTGTAGGTGTCGCCCGTGTCGGCGGGAGAGGGGGTCGGGACACCAGACCCGCCTCCGTCCTCAGGAGGGAACTGCTCAGCAGGGAACCAGGACCCGCTGGGAGTCGCGAACGCCTCGGGGACACCGGGGCGCGCACCCGCGGGTCCTCCCGGAGTGTTCCACCGGCCGCTCCCGCCCGCCTGGGTCTGTGTGCCCGACCCGTTCGGTCCCTCGGGCGCACCCGGTGATCCGCCACGTGGACTTTCAGGGGGCTCGGGGGACCCCACCGGCTCCGCGGCGTGCCTGGGATAGGTCGCTCCGGCGGTCCGGGTCGGCAGACCCGCGCTGGTCCGGTTTCCCTCATCGGGGGCCGACCCGCTGGACTGCCGGGGGTTCTCCGCCGCCCGGTGCCGTCCGGGGCGCACACGCTCGACCACAGCCCGAACCTGACCCGAGGCCGGGCCCGAGGTCGAAGCCGGACCCGCAACCGGGTTCACGGTGGGTGAGGAGGGAACAGGCGAGTCCTGCCCGCTCTGTTCGCGGCCCGGACCCACCAGCTCGACGCGGCGCATCGGCCCGGTCTGCCGGGGCTGCTCCACCACCGCCGACGCCGGGATCCGCACCAGCGCTCGCGTGCCCTCGTAGGGCGAGGCCCGCAGCTCCACCCCGAACCCGTGCCGGGAGGCGATCGTGGCGACCACGTACAACCCCAGCTGGGAGTCCTCCCGCATCCGACCCAGGTCGAACCGCGGCGGATCGGCCAGCAGCGCGTTGGCGGTCTCCAGCTGACCCGCGGTCATACCCAGACCGCTGTCCTGGACCTGCACCACGTGCTCGCCCGCGTGTTCTCCGCCCTCCAGGGTCCGCCCGCTCACGATCACCTCCGTGCCCGGTGGGGAGAAGGAGGCCGCGTTCTCCAGCAGTTCGGCGACCAGCCGCACCAGGTCCGACCCGGCAGCGCCCGGCAGCGCCACCTGGGGCAGTACGAGCACCTGCACCCGGGCGTAGTCCTCGATCTCGCTGGCCGCGGCCCGCACCGCCTCGTGCAGGCCCACCGTGGCCACCCCGCGGCGGGTGGGACTGTCACCGCTGAGCAGCATGAGGTTCTCGGCGTTGCGCCGCATCTGGGTGCTGAAGTGGTCGATCCGAAACAATGACTCCAGGACCCCGGGGTCGGTCTCGGTGCGCTCCAACCGGTCCAGCAGCGCCAGCTGCCGGTGCACCAGCGACTGGGTGCGCCGGGCGATGTTGCGGAACATGTTGCGCACCCCGGCCCGCACCTGGGCCTCCTCGACGGCGGAGACCACCGCTGCGCGCTGGGCGTCGTTGAAGGCCTCGGCCACCTGGCCGAGTTCGTCGTGCTGGACCTCGGTGAAACGGGGCGTCTCGGCGTCCACGTCCACGCTGTGGCCCGCGCGCAGGCGTGCGGTGACCTGGGGGAGCCTGAAGCGCGCGTGGTGCAGGGTGTGGGCGCGCAGGGCTTGCAGGCGTCGGCCCAGGCGTTGGGAGCCGGTGACAGCGATCACGACCGATGCCAGCGCGGCGGCCAGGGCGATGACGCTGATCACCAGGACGCTGATGAGCAGATCCCGGGTCTGGGCGTGGCCCAGTTCGACGATCTGGGCCATGCGTCCCTGTTCTACCTCGCGCATGCGCTCGTCCAGGGCGGCGTTGGCTTCGCTCCAGGTCTGGGCGTCGACGGGTACTCGGGTGTCGGGGCCGCCGGGGTTGCTGATGACGATGTCCTGGAGGCGGTGGACCGAGTTCATCCAGGATGAGCCGGTGAGGTTGTGTGAGTCGGGGCTGCGCTGGCTGCCGGGTGCGGGTTCCACCTGGGCCCAGGTGTGCCGTTGGGCGCCGGCGGCGGCGGCGAACTGGGTGTGCGCGTCGGGGGTGAAGGTGTTGGTGGCCGTGGAGTGGGCCAGGATGGCGTCCTGGCGGCTGAGGAACTCGCGGGTGCGCAGGACCGAGGCCAGGGAGCGTAGCTGGGGGGAGATCGCGATGTCGGCGTGGTCGACCTGGGCGTCCCAGATCTCCAGGCCGGTCTCGATGGTGCGGGTGAAGGGGTAGCCGGCCACCTGGAGGGTGTCGACTTCGGGGGAGAGGTCGGTGAGGACCTCCTCCCGGTGGCGGTTGATCAGGTTGAGTTGGCGCTGGAAGGCCAGGACCTGCGGGGGGAGCTCGTCGCGGTCGTACTGGGCCAGTGCCAGGGTGAGGTCTTCGCTGGCCTGATCGGTGGCGGCGCGGGCGGTCTGGAGGCGTTCGGTGTCGCCGGTGGTGGGCCCGTCGACGGCTGCCATGGTGGCGTGTCGTTCGCGCTGGAGCTGGGTGATCGCGTCCACGACGGGGGCGCCGACCTCGTCGATGAGGGTGGTGGTGGCGCGCAGGTCGCGGATGTCGAAGGCCAGGACGGTGGTGAAGACCGCCCACAGGGCCAGCAGGGCGGTGCTGGGGATGAGCACCAGGGTGATCATGCGGGCGCGAAGCGAGGTGCGCTTCTCGTGGGGCATGGGCTCGCTTCCGGGGGGAGTGGCGGGCGTGACTGGTGGGGGCCGCCGGTGGGGGATGGGGGCCGGAGTTCCACAGAGCTAATCGTTCCGTGCGGGGATTTGCAAGGCTTTGGTGCTGCTCGGATCCGGTTGGGGTGGGAGTGGCGGGAGTGGTCTTTTCGAGCTGATGGGGCCAGTGTCGTGTTCAACTTAAAAATCTACGATGTAAAGGTGGCGTATCTTTTCAAGAAAAACAGCAGGTTAACAACACAATGGAGCGGCTTACGCCGCCTCAATCAGCTGAATGCTCAATCGGGGGAGTTGCTGTGTGTGGTGAACCGACCACATATGACCACTGTGTTGGTCGTTCAGGGCTCCACTGGGCGGCCGGAACCGGCCAATCACGAATTGGTACCAGAACTGGCCCGAACATGAATCGCTCGGGTTCCGGGACGGGTTTTGGCGAGGGGGTGTCGGGAGTCGAACCGAACCGGATCGTGAACCGATTCGGGGCAGGCCCGGCTCAGTCCGAGGAGGGTGCGGCCACCTCGGCGGCAGGCGCACCGGAGCCCGTCGCACCGGTGGACCAGGAGGCCAGGATGCGCAGACCGTCGTGGGAGGGGCTGCCCGGCTCAGCGGTCCACATCACCAGTTGCTGCTCGGAGTCGTCCGAGGGGGCGGGGGCACCTTTGTGTTGTGGGGGAGTGGGTAGGGGCGGGGCACGAGGATTCGTCTGAGCGGAGGGGGAGCCATGGCCGGTTTGAGCGGGGAGCAGGTTCGTGAGGGGTTGGTGAGGCTCGACGGTTGGGAGTGGGATCCGCAGGAGGTGTTGATTCACCGGACGGTGCGGTTGCCGGACTTCCTGGCGGCTGTGGCGTTGGTGAACGAGGTCGCGCAGGCGGCTGAGCAGGCGGACCACCATCCGGATATCGACATCCGGTACGACACGGTGCGGTTGGCGTTGAGCACGCATTCGGAGGGCGCGGTGACCGACAAGGACATGGCGTTGGCGGCCCGGGTGGACGAGCTGGTCGCGGCGACGGCGCAGACCTTGGAGTGAGACCGGTCGGGGACCGTGATTCGGTCCGGGGACGCGGACAGGTGGGTGCGTCCCCGGACTGGTGCTTTCGTAACCCGCATAGCCCTCGTGATCTTGCTACCAGAAGCGAAATCGGCGCCGATTTCGCTTCTGGTAGCAAGATCTACTGGTCCACCATGGTGGGTGTCGGGAGGGTTTCGACGGGAGCCGCCCGACAGCGGGGCTGGGGTGACTCAAGCAAGATCTGTCCCACGTGGACCTTGTCGTGACCTGTCCACCAGCGCTCGCAGGCCAAGGCCCTGGCCGCGGGAGTGACCTTATAGAAGCCTGTGCAGCCGATAACTCACAGTAGATCTGTCCCCCGGGCCAGGGCCCTGGTAGTCGTCCCGTTCCTGACCAAGAGGAAGCAGGACACCACCATGGTGACAGTGGGTATCGACCCGCACAAGGACATGCACCAAGCCGTCGCGCTGGCCCAGGACGGCACCCGCCTGGGCAGGGCCAAGAAGGTCCAGACGGGCCCCGAGGCCCTGGGCCAGCTCTTGACCTGGATCCGCGCCCTGGCCGGAAACGGCCCGGTGCTGTGGGCCATCGAGGGCGGCCCCGGGCTGGGCCGGGCCATCGCTGACGCCCTGCTGGGAGCGGGCCAGGAAGTGGTGTGGGTGCCGCCGCGCGCCATGGCCGCCCACCGCAAGCTGAGCGGGCCGGTGGGCGCCAAGTCCGACGTGATCGACGCGGTGGCCATCGCGCGTGCGGCCCTGGCCACCCCTGACCTGGCCCGCCACCGGATCGACCCGCAGGTGCGGCAGGTGCGTGCGCTGGTGGGCCTGCGCCAGAATCTGACCGATCAGCGTGTGGCCCTGACCAACCGGGTGCTGGCGGCGGTGCACATCGAGTTGGACCACCGCCTGGGCAAGGGGGCGTTGAAAACCCGGGCCAAGGTGGGTCGGGTGCGTGCTCTGGTGGAGGGGGCCGAGCTGGACGAGGTGGCGCGGTGGGTGCTGCTGGAGCAGCTGGAGGAGATCCACACCCTGTTCGTGCGTGTTGTTGAGGTGGAGCGGCGTCTCAAGGAGCTGGTGGAGCCGTTGGCGCCGAACTTGTTGGGGATTCGTGGTGTGGGTGTGGTCTGGGCTGCGGTGTTGCTCTCGCAGGTGGGGGATGTGTCGCGGTTTGCGACCTCGGCGAAGATGGCGCGGTGGGCGGGGAGCGCGCCGATTCCGGTGTTTTCCTCGGGGCGGGATCGGCATCGGTTGCACCGGGGTGGGAACCGGCAGGTGAACCGGGCGTTGCACTCGATCGGGGTGGTTCAGGTCCGGTTGGGTGAGCCGGCTCGGGAGTTCGTGCGTTCCCGGGAGGAGGCCAAGGGCACCAAGGGTGCGTATCGGGCTTTGAAGCGGCATTTGGCGGATGTGGTGTATCGGGCGATGGTCGCTGATCAAGTGGTGAGAGGGCGGGCTGAGGTCTCTCTTCAGCCCGCCACTTGACATAGAAGCGTCACGGAGAAAAAAAGGGGGCTGGCCTCAGGTGAGGGGGGTCATCGTAGGCGGGCTCGGCGCATTTTTCCGGAGGCGGTGCGGGGGAGTTCGTCGATGAAGTCGATGGTGTGGGGTGCGGCGTGGGGTGCGAAGTGGGTGCTGACCCAGTCGCGGAGTTCGTCGGCGAGTTGGGGGGTGCCGGCGTGGCCTTGGTTGAGGACGATGCGGGCGCCGACGAGGTGTCCGGCGAGTTCGTCGGGGATGGCGTAGACGCCGCATTCGTCGACGGCGGGGTGGGTGGCGAGGGTGGCTTCGACTTCGGTGGGGCCGATGCGGTAGCTGCGGGTGATGATGGCGCCGTTGTCGCGGGTGGAGAAGTGGAGGTTGCCTTGGCGGTCCATGATTCCGGTGTCGCCGGTGAGGTGGTAGGTGCGTTCGGGGGTGAAGCGGATGTCGATGGTGTTCTCGTAGCCGAGGTAGCCGTCGAACCAGTCGAGGGGGCTTTGGGTGCGGTCGATGGCGATGCGGCCGTAGGCGCCCAGGGGTGCGGGTTCGTCGGTGATGGCTTCGAGGACTTGGATGTTCCAGCCGGGGAGGGCTGGGCCGATGGCTCCGGGGGGTGTGGTGGTGGGTGCGTCTTGGAGGTCGCCGTTGGGTAGGCCTGCGCACCAGCCGAGTTCGGTTTGGCCGTAGTGGTCGCGGATGGGGATGCCGAAGAGGTCGGTGGCCCAGTCGATGACGTCGGGGGAGAGGGGTTCTCCGGCGCTGGCGAGGCGTTGGACGATGATTTCGGGGGGCAGGGTTTTGGTGGCTGCGCGCAGGGTGCGGTAGGTGGTGGGGTCGGTGGCGAAGTTGGTGACTTGGTAGAGGCCCAGGACGTCGAGGGTGAGTTCGGGGTCGAAGAATCCGGCGCGCAGGGCGAGGGAGTTGTGGCCGGCGAGGAGGGGGGAGATGAGGCCGTGGTAGAGGCCGTAGGCGGAGCCGGGGTCGGCGGTGTTCCAGTAGACGTCGTCGTCTTGGACGCCGAGGCCGTAGTGGTGGTAGGCGTGCATGGCGGCTAGGGCGCGGGCGGGGACGCGGACGCCGCGGGGTGGGCCGATGAGGTTGGAGACGTAGACGGTGGCGATGTCGCCGTTTCCGGTGGTGGTGTGGGGGGTGGCGTGTGGGGGGTGTTGGCTGAGGGTGGTGAGGGTGTGGTCGTCTTCGCGTAGGGGTTGGGTGCCGGTGGTGGCGATTTTCCAGGTGGGTGGGGTGGTGGTGTGGGGGGTGGGGTCGAGTTTGGTTCGGTATTCGTCGGCGGTGATGACGATGCGGGCGTTGGAGTCGGTGAGGCGTTGGGTGATGGCTGAGGGGGCGAGGGAGGTGAGGAGGGGGACCAGGATTGCGCCGAGGCGCCAGGTGGCCAGGGCGGTGATGGTGAGGTCGATGCCTTTGGGGATGAGGGTGGCGATGCGGTCGCCGGGTTGGATGCCTTGGTGGGCGAGGCCGGTGGCGAGGGTTTGGGAGCGTTCTTTGAGTTGGCCGTAGGTGAGGGTGGTGGGTTCGAGGGTGGGGCCGATTTCGGTGGTGGCGGTGGTGTTGGGGTCGTGGCGGTCGCAGAGGAGGTGGGCCACCGACGTGGTGGGGGAGTTGTAGGTGGCGATCCAGTCGCGCAGGTTCTGCGCTGGGTCGGACATCGGTGGTGTTCCTCTTTTTCGGTGGGTGGTGGGTTGCTTTTAACACTATGCCCACCTGTGGATCTGGTCTCACTGGGCGGTGGGTTGGTTTGGATCGCCTGACTGTGGTTTTTGTCGGTTTTGTGGTGCTTGCGTGTGGTGTGGTTCTTCCCTTGGGGCGGGTGGGGACGCCAGGATGTGCGCATGGACAGTGCGCGTGTGGTGGAGCGGTTCGGGCTGGATGCGGGTGTGGGGGAGTGGCTGGCGGCCTGTGAGGGGTTGCCTGAGCCGGGTGTGGGGTTGAAGGTGCCCACGGGTTCGGCGGCGGCCGAGGTGCTCGACATGTTCGTGCTGGCTGAGGATGACCGCGCGGAGTTGGAGGCGCTGTGGCCGGGCGCGGACGGTCCTGGGGGTGAGTGGCCGCAGGAGTTGTGGCACCTGGTGGGGTGTATGTACCGGCGGTTGTGGGCGGATAGGGATCTGCCCGCGGGGGTGTGGCGGCCCTGGCCGGGGTTGGTGGAGGCGCAGGATGCGCGGGTGCGGGCGGCGTCGTTGTGGGCGTTCGCGGCGATGGTGCCCGAGCAGTTGCGGCGGCACGCCCAGCGGGGGATCGACCGTTCGGTGACGGTGGCGACTTTGGCCGATGTGGGTGTGCAGGTGTTGCGGTCGCGGCGGTTGTTCGGGCACTTGAGTGTGGAGACGTCGGCGTGGGTGGCGGCGCAGTTTCGGGACCGGTTGTTCTGGGTGGGGGGTTTGCAGCTGGAGCCCGCGCTGCTCGGGGATCAGGGGCCGGTGGGTTGGTACCCGCCCGAGGAGGCGCGGGCGTTGGGTGCGGGGTTCGCGGTGGGGGATCCGGTGTTGCGTCTGCATATTCCCTCCGGGGGGTTGAGGCCGGAGTCGGTGCGGGATGCGTTGGAGCGGGCCCGGCCTTTCGCGCGTGAGCAGCTGGGAGTGGACGCGGTGGTGGCCACGTGTACTTCGTGGCTGTTGGATCCCTGGTGGGGTCAGGTGTTGGGGGAGGAGTCCAACATCGTGCGGTTCCAGCGCAGGTTCACCCTGGTGGGTGAGGGGTCGCCGGGTGAGGGGGATGTGTTCCGGTTCGTGTTCGGGATGCCGCGGGTGGAGGTGGAGCGGGCTCCTCGGCGTACCCGGTTGGAGCGTGCGGCTGTGGAGCGGTTGGAGTCGGGGCGGGGGTTGAAGGTGTGCACGGGGTGGTTGCGTCTGCCCTGACCCTGGGTGTGGCGAAGGGGATCTGCCCGGGTGGGCGGCCTCCTTTTTGTGCCGGGTGCCGGTGCGGTTGCCGTGGCCTTTCCCGGCCCCTGAGTTCAGATGGCCATGAGGGCGTGGGCGCTGGCGTGGGTGAGTTTGGTGCGCGGGCCGGTGTGGTTGAGGCGTCCGGCGTCGATGACGGTGATGGTGTCGGCCAGGGTCTGGGGCAGGGCGCTCAGGCGGGAGCGGGCCATGCCCACATCCTCGGGTCGGGTGCTGTTCGGGGGTGTACCTAGGAGGCTGGGGGCGGGGTGTTTCGCGTGGTGTGCCCGACCGTTACGTAAACATGCCGGTATCCGGTGGGTGGGCTAGATCCCGTCTGTGTCGGGTGTGTGGCCCAGGGTGGGGCGGTGGGTGGCGGCGAGGTGGTGGTGGCCGTCGCCCGCGCAGTGGGGGCAGGGGCGAGGGATGAGGGTCTGGGCTGGTGGGAGGTGTCGGGGGGTGTAGGGCAGGACCTGGACCTGTGTGCCGCTGCCCAGGCAGCCTCGGCACAGGGTGCGGATGAGCATGGGGGCAGGGTACGGGTGCGGGGTCGGTGGTGGGGGTGGATCGGGTGAGGTTTGTGTGGGTGGTTGTTGTGTGGTGGGGTCGGGCCTCGGGTTCTGGGGGCGGGGCGGGATTGGGTGGGATTGGGTGGAAAACGGGTGGGGTCGGCCCGGGGGGTGGTGCAGGATCGGGGCCATGCATGAGCTGAGAGCACACGGGTGCGGGTGTGGTGGCGGCTGTGATGGGGCTCGGGGGCAGCTGGCGGCCCAACGGGCGCTGGAGTGGGTGCGGGAGCGTTCCTGGGGTGGTGGGTTCGAGTCCGGGTGGTCGGTGACGCTGAACTTCCACCCCGACCGGTGGGCGGGTGGGCGCACCGTGGTCGAGCGCATGGCCCTGGAGGGTGTGTACCGGTCCCAGTTCGTGACCGGGACCAGCAACGGCGGGTTGACCGCGTTCGAGGGCGGGGACCGGTGGCGGTGGGAGAGCCGCATGTTCGGTGGGGCCTATGACCGGGCTCCGGTGTGTTCTCGGCCGGTGTACGGGGCTCTGGACTGGGCGGACAGCCAGGTGGGTGCGGCGCCCCGGTTCGGGTCGTGTTTCTTCCGGCTGGGGCCGCAGGTGGCGCAGCGCAGCACGTTCTGTTACCCCGACAGCACTTTCGAGCCCTGTGACTTCGGGGTGGGCGAGCGCATGGGGCTGGTGGAACTGGCCCGCGGGTCGGTCAACGGTGGTGCGGGACGGGACGTACTGGATGAGTACGTGGAGGCGCAGGTGCACGGGCCCGTCCGCTGGGGCGTGGACGTGGCCGAGCTGGTGCTGGATCCGAGTTTTCGCGGCACGGCGGTGGAGGAGGCCGCCCGGGGGTTGGGGTGTGCGCTGTCCTGGCACGGGGGTTTTCGGTTGTCGGTGGGGGAGTTGCGGCGTCATCCCGCCTATCGGGGGCGGGAGTTCGTGGAGCTGGGGGAGCGGTTGGCGGTGGGCGGGTGGTTGACGCCGAAGGTGGTGGGGGATGCGGCGCGCTCGGGGGAGTGGGAGCCGCAGTCGTTGAAGCGGGTGTGGCACTACGTGGCCAGGTTCGGTGCCCCGTGGTGAGCGGGGTGGGCTGGTGGGGTCCTGTTCGGTGTTTTAGGTGGGGTGGGTGAGCAGGGTGTTCAGGAGGCGTTGGCAGCGGTGGGTCATGTCCTGGGCGCTGTGTTCGGGGTGGGCCAGCCACCAGGTGACGGCGGTGGTGACGGTGGAGAACCACACCTGGGTGAGGAGGTCGTGGTCGTGGGGGTCGTGGTCGCCGTGGTGGTTGAGGATTTGGCTGATGCCGGTGGCGCCCAGGGAGTTGAGGCGTTGGCGGTAGTGCTGTGCGGTGGTGGTGGGGGTGCCGGGCGGCAGGGTGGGGTCGTAGAGCACGGACCAGTCGTGGGGGCGTGGTTGCAGGGTGGTGAAGATGGCCTGGAGGGTGGCGGCGGCGCGGATGTGGGCGGGTGCGGGGAGTTGGGCGTCGGTGACGGCTTGGACCAGGGGTTTTCCGGCGCGGTGCAGGCAGGCTTGGGAGAGGCCTTCTTTGGAGTTGAAGTAGGCGTAGACCAGGGGTTTGGAGATGTCTGAGCGTTGGGCGATGGCGGCGACGGAGGCGGTGGCGTAGCCGTGGTGGGCGAACTCGTGGGCGGCGGCGTCCAGGATGAGTTGTTCGCGTTGGGCGCGGGGGACGCCTTTGGTTCCGGTGCGGTTGTTCTTGGTGGTGGCCACGGGGGGAGTCTAACCACCGAATTGACTCACTGGTAACTTACCCGGAAGTCAATTCGGTGTCGCGGGGCTCCGGGGCGCTGCCGGGAACCGGAACGTGCGGGGTGACTTATGGCGGGTAGGCGCTCGTGGTGGGGCTGGGGAGCGGGCGTGGCCACCTGCCGGTTCACCCCCTGTGCCCGGATGGGCCCCTACTACGGGATCTGCGCTCAGGGACGGCGGGTGCGGGGTCTGGGGTCAGTCCTCGTGGGTGTCCCAGTAGCTTCGGGCCAGATCCAGTTCGATGTCGCGGCCCAGCGCGGGCAGTGCCAGGTAGGCGCTGGCCAGCGCGGCGGCCAGCAGCAGGACCCAAAAACCCAGGGCGTTCCACCACGGCGGCAACGGTGAGAGCAACGGCAGGGCACAGGCCGCGAACGTCAGAGCTGTTGGTGGAACCCAGGCTCGTCCGGTGGGGGAGCCCTGGGCTGACCAGGTCATGGACACCATGAACGGGGTCATGGCGATGGATTCCGACGGCCATGGCTGCCCCGGCCATGAGCAGCGCCAGGGCGAGCAGGGGCCACAGCGCCAGCCACGGGCTCAGGGCCCACACCGTGGTGCTCGCCGCGACCACGGCGATGGCCGCTCCCAACACGATCAGGGGCAGGGGCAGCCCTCGGTTGCGCTGATGAGGTGGGGAGGCGGGGGAGCTGGGGGAGTACGCGCCGTTGGTCAGGGAGTGGAGGGCGTTCAGAGTGCGGCGCAGCGACAGCGTCGCGAGGAAGTGGTGCTGGCCGGTGTGCGGGCTCTGGTCCATGACCTGTCGTCACCTGTCGTTGTTCTGCGGGCCCGGGGGTGGGGGTGGTGCGGCCGTGCGGGTGCTTGCCGACGCGGGTGCTGTTGTGGGTTCGAGGGCTGTGATCCCAGTCTAGGAGCGGTGCGGGCGCGGGCGGTGTTCGCCTCGGTGCTGGGGGTGGCTGCCGTGGACCATCCGATCGCGGGTGGGGTGTGTTGGTGGTTGCGGGGAGGCCGCCGAACATTCTACTTGACATAATGTGCATTATCGGCGTTTTGGGAAGGCCTGTGGGGAAGGGGTTTTCGTGTTTGGGAGGGTGTGCCTGGCGCCTTGTGCGGCGGCATGGTGTCGGGGTGGGTGCCGGTGCTGTCCGAGGGTGTTGATGCGAGCTTGCCTGCCGCTGTCGTGGTCGGCAAGGTGCGGGCCGGGTGCCTGTGGAGGGTGTTGCTACTGGGGGCTGTCCGGGCTCTGTGGCGTCTTGGGGTGTGCGGGTTCGGTGGGTCCGGGGTCCCCTGGTGCTGTGGGAAAGATGCCGGTGTGGCCGTTGGGTGGGCCCTGAGGGCTGATTGCCGGGGTGCGGCTCGGGGTGGGTTGGGATGTGGTGGGCCGTGCGGTGCCGCCTGGGGTTCTGCTGGATGCCCGGGGTCCTTCTGGCTGCTGATGCCTCCATGTTTCATGCATAAACGGTGTTATGCATCCTTTTGAGGTTGTTTGACGACACGTGGTTGTTTTTCCCTGCGGGCGGCTCCGGATCTCCCGTCGAGGGCTCGCGGGGCGATTTCGCGCCTTCCGGTCAGCGCTGACCCCGGGGTGTTGACGCGTTGATGCTTCGAACTCCAGTTCGACTTCCCGGACTGTGCGGGGCGATGGCGAACGCCTGTGCGATTCGGCCACTCCCCCGTAGGCCGCCCATCGGAGCACCGCAGCCCACCAATGCGATCACCCTGCGCCACTATCCGGTTTCACTCCCCCACCCCGGGGCGGTGCGCACGCACCCCAACCCACAGACCGCCCCGTGCCCCGGCACCCGAACCCGCCCGCCTCCTGAGCGGGGCGTCGTCGAACCCAACCGGCTCCCAGCGCCTACATGACACGGGACCTATGGCCGTGGAGGGGTCGGGGGTGGACGGTTACGGTGGCCTGAACCGGGTGTGCCCAGCCCCGGCCGGGTTCGCTTCGCGAGCCTGTCCCCGGTAGGGCCGGTGGCTCCCCCGCGGTGTGTACGGGAACATTCTTGGCCTGAGGAGAGTGGGCCCATGGCCCTGGACCGGCTGGACTCGACCGAACTGGAATGGCTGGACGCCTACTGGAGGGCGGCCAACTATCTGTCGGTGGGACAGATCTACCTGCTGGACAACCCGTTGCTACGCCAGCCCCTGCGACCCGAGCACATCAAGCCGCGCCTGCTCGGGCACTGGGGCACGACCCCGGGGCTGAACTTCTGTTACGCGCACCTGAACCGGGTGATCCGGGCGCGCGATGCGGACATGATCTACGTGATGGGGCCCGGGCACGGCGGTCCGGCGGCGGTGGCCAACTCCTGGTTGGAGGGCAGCTACAGCCAGGTCTACCCGGACGTGTCCCAGGACGAGGAGGGGATGCGCCGCCTGTTCCGGCAGTTCTCCTTCCCCGGCGGGATTCCCAGCCACGTGGCGCCCGAGACACCCGGATCCATCCACGAAGGCGGAGAGCTCGGGTACTCACTGGCGCACGCCTTCGGTGCGGCCTTCGACAACCCCGACCTGGTGGTCAGCTGCGTGGTGGGCGACGGCGAAGCCGAGACCGGTCCCCTGGCGGCCAGCTGGCACTCCGCCAAGTTCCTGGATCCGGTGCGTGATGGGGCGGTGCTGCCGATCCTGCACCTGAACGGGTACAAGATCGCCAACCCCACGGTGCTGGCTCGTATGCCCGAGGAGGAACTGATCAAGATGCTGGAGGGCATGGGGTATCAGCCGCTGATCGTCAGCGGCTCCGAGCCCGCCTCGATGCACCGGCGTATGGCCCGGGTACTGGACGAGGCGATGGACCGGATCGCCGCCATTCAGAGGCAGGCGCGCCAGGGGGCGGGGAGCGCGGGACAGCCCTTTGAGCGTGCGGTGTGGCCGATGGTGGTGCTGCGCTCCCCCAAGGGGTGGACCGGGCCTCGGGAGGTCGACGGTGTGCCGGTGGAGGGCACCTGGCGCTCGCACCAGGTGCCGCTTTCGGGGGTACGGTCCGATCCCGAGCACCTGCGGCAGCTGGAGGAGTGGATGCGCTCCTACCGGCCGCAGGAGTTGTTCGAGGATTCGGGTGCGCCGGTGGCGGAACTGGTGGCGTTGGCGCCCGAGGGTGAGCGGCGGATGGGTGCGAACCCGCACGCCAACGGTGGTGCGTTGTTGCGAGATCTGGTGTTGCCTGATTTTCGCCGGTACGCGGTGGAGTTCGACGGGCATGGGAGGCACACCAGCCAGGCCACGCAGGTGCTGGGGCGTTTCCTGCGTGATGTGGTGCGCTCCAACCCGGACAACTTTCGGATCATGGGCCCCGATGAGACGGCCTCGAACCGGTTGTCGGCTGTGTATGAGGTCACGGACAAGGTGTGGCAGGAGGAGGTGCTGCCCACCGACGAGCATCTGGGGCGGCACGGTCAGGTGATGGAGGTGCTCAGTGAGCACCTGTGCCAGGGGTGGTTGGAGGGGTACCTGCTGACCGGGCGGCACGGGGTGTTCAACAGCTATGAGGCGTTCGTGCACATCGTGGACGCGATGTTCAACCAGCACGCCAAGTGGTTGAAGGTGACCCGTCACCTGGCCTGGCGGCGGCCGATCGCCTCGCTGAACTACCTGTTGTCCTCGCATGTGTGGCGTCAGGACCACAACGGTTTCACACACCAGGATCCGGGGTTCTTGGACGTGGTGATGAACAAGCCCGCGGAGCTGGTGCGGGTGTACCTGCCGCCGGACGCGAACTCGTTGCTGTCGGTGACCGACCACTGTCTGCGCTCGCGGGACTACGTGAACGTGGTGGTGGCCGGTAAGCAGCCGGCCCCGGACTATCTGCCGATGGATGAGGCGGTGGCGCACTGCACGCGTGGGATCGGGATCTGGGAGTGGGCCAGTACCGGGGGCGGGGCTGACCCGGATGTGGTGCTGGCGTGTGCGGGTGATGTGCCGGCGTTGGAGACGCTGGCCGCCGCGGACCTGTTGCGGCAGTTCTTTCCCGAGCTGGGTGTGCGGGTGGTGAACGTGGTTGACCTGATGCGTTTGCAGCCGGCCGGTGAGCATCCGCACGGGTTGCCCGATGCAGAGTACGAGGCGCTGTTCACCACTGACAAGCCGGTGATCTTCGCTTTCCACGGGTACCCGTGGTTGGTGCACCGGTTGACCTATCGGCGCAGGGGCCATGAGAACCTGCACGTTCGGGGATACAAGGAGAAGGGGACCACGACCACACCGTTCGACATGGTGATGTTGAACGACCTGGACCGGTTCCACCTGGTGATCGACGTGATCGACCGTGTTCCGGGGTTGGCGCAGCGGGCGGCGCACGTGCGCCAGCGGATGGTGGATGAGCGGTTGCGGCACCGGGCTCACACACGGGAGTTCGGTGAGGACCCCGCGTCGGTACGCGAATGGGTGTGGCCTTACTGATGCGGGTTCTGGTGGCCAACGCGGGTTCGAGCAGTCTGAAGCTGAGTGTGCTCGACGCTGATGATGCGGTCCTGGGCGAGTGCAACATCCCGGTCCAGGGCGATGCGTGGGAGCGCTCTGCCCTGGAGGAGGCGCTGGGCCGGTTCCCGGCGGTGGACGCGGTGGGGCACAGGGTGGTGCACGGGGGCCGGGAGTTCGTGGAGCCGGTGCGGTTGGATGCCGATGTGGTGGGGCGGCTCAGGGCGCTGAGCGGTTTGGCGCCGCTGCACCAGCCCAAGTCGTTGGCGGGCATCGAGGTGTTGGAGCGGGCTTTGCCCGGGGTGCCCGCGGTGGCGTGTTTTGACACCGCTTTCCATGCCCGGATGCCGGTGGAGGCGCACACCTACGCCGTTCCGGCGCGTTGGCGTCAGGAGTGGGGGGTGCGCCGGTACGGGTTCCACGGGCTCTCGCACGCCTACGCCTGGCGGCGCGCCCGGGAGTGGACGGGTGCTCAGCGGGTGGTGGTGGCGCATCTGGGTGCGGGTGCGTCGTTGTCGGCGGTGCTGGGCGGGCGGTCGGTGGACACCACGATGGGGTTCACCCCTTTGGAGGGGTTGGTGATGGCTACCCGTTCGGGGAGTGTGGATCCGGGGTTGGTGCTGTGGTTGCATCAGCACGCGGGGATGGCGGTGGCCGATGTGGGGCGGTCCTTGGAGCACGATTCGGGGCTGTTGGGGTTGGCCGGGGCGGCGGACATGCGTGTGGTGCTCGAGCGTGAGGCCGCTGGTGATGAGGTGGCCCGGGTGGCGGTGGGGGTGTATCTGCACCGGTTGCGGTCGTTGACGGCGTCGATGGTGGCTTCGTTGGGCGGGATGGAGGCGTTGGTGTTCACCGGTGGTGTGGGTGAGCGTTCGGCGTCGGTGCGGGGACGGGCGGCGGACGGGTTGGGTTTTTTGGGGGTGGGTGTGGATGAGGCGTTGAACGAAGGGCTTGAGGGGGAGGGTGAGATCACCGCTGAGGGGGCGCGGGTGCGCACGGTGGTGGTGCGGGCGCGTGAGGACGTGGAGATCGCCCGGGGGGTGCGTTCGGTGCTGGTCTGACCGTTAGGCCCCGATCCCGGTTTCCTGAACCGGGTGCGGGTGTGCGGGGTGCTGTCCGAGGGGGCTGCACCCCCCTTTTTTGTGGGGTGGGTGAGGGTACTCCCCCGGCACGTGGGGCCGTTTGCGGTGCGCAAGAGTGGGGTTCAGCTGAGGAACTCGTGGGCGCCGCGCAGGCGGGTGGTGAGGCGTTGTCGGGTGCGGCGGGCGTCCAGGCGCAGTTCCAGGGGGCCGGGTGGGCCGACCTCGGCACGGCGGGCTCGGGGCAGTGTGTCGGGGTCCAGGCCCTGTTGGCGGGCGATGAGGGTGCCCAGGGTGTGGCGGCTCAGGGCGTGGGAGCCGACCAGGTGGTAGATGCCGGTGTGGGTGGGGTCGGTGAGTTCCAGCAGGGCGGCGGCCAGGTCCTGGACGTGGACGGGGCAGCGGATGTCGTCGGTGAACAGGGCTCCGGTGGCTGCCCCGGTGGCCAGGGCGCGGACGCGTTGTTCGTGGGTGGAGTGGCCGTTGCCGATGATGAGTGAGGTGCGGGCGATGACGGCGGTGGGGTCCAGGGCGGCGATGGCGGTTTCGGCGGCGGCTTTGGCTGCGCCGTAGGGGGTGGTGGGGTCGGGGTGGGCGGTTTCGTCGTAGTGGGGGGTGTGGCCGGAGAAGACGGCGTCGCTGGAGACGTGGATCAGGCGGGTGCGGGTTCGGGTGGTGGCTTGGGCCAGGTGGGTGGGGCTGTGGGCGGTGGTGGGCCAGTCGTGTTGGCGGTAGGCGGCGTTGATGACGGTGTGGGGTCGCAGGGTGGTGATCAGGTGGTGGACCTGGTCGCGGGAGCGTAGGTCCAGTGGGGTCCAGTGCACGTGGGGGGTGTTGTTGGGTGGGCGGGTGTGGAAGGTGGCGGTCACGGGTTGGTTGTGGGTGTGTGGGGAGTCTGGGGTGGTGGTTTGGCGTAGGAGTTCGGTGCCGAGCAGGCCGGTGGCGCCCACGATGAGCAGGGTCATGGGCGCACGTTAGCGCCTGGGGTGGGGTGGGGTTCTTCGGTGTTTTTCGGGTGTGGGCCGCTCCCCCGCTCTTGTGCTCCCCCGTTGTCGCCGTAGGCCTGTGGGTGTGCCTGGGTGCGCGCGGTGGGTGCTGGGATCGGCAATGCTGGGGGCATGAGTGGTGATGCGGTGTCGGTGGAGCAGGCGATCGAGCGGTATCTGGTGGCCAGGCGGGCGGCCAAGCCGTCGCCGCACACGGTGGCGGCCTACCGGCGTGACCTGGTGGCGGTGCTGGGGTGTGTGGGTCGGGCGTTGGGGCGTGAGGTGTCCGGGGTGGGGTTGGGTGAGTTGGATGCGGGGGTGTTGCGGGAGGCCTTCGCGGAGTTCGCTGAGGAGCGGGCGGCTTCCAGTGTGTTGCGGGCCTGGTCGACGTGGAACGGGTTCTTCGCGTTCTGGGTCTCGGAGCGGGTGGTGGCGGGCAATCCGATGTCGGCGGTGCCGCGGCCGCGGGTGAAGCCTTCGGGGCCCAAGCCGTTGATGGGTGAGGACACCCCCGAGCGGTTGTTGGAGGCGTTGGCGCGTGGGGCGCGGCGGGCGCGTGATCCGTGGCCCGAGCGCGATCTCGCGGTGTTGGCGTTGGCGTTGTTGACGGGGATGCGGTCGGCGGAGATGTTGTCGTTGCGGGTGGAGTCGTTGGGTGGGCGGCCCGGGGAGCGGCGGATTCGGGTGGTGGGTAAGGGTGGTGGTGAGCGGGTTTTGCCGATCGAGGTGCCGTTGGAGGCTTTGTTGGAGGCGTATCTGGCTTCGCGTCGGGTGCGTTTTGATGCGCCGGTGCGGGGTGGGGATCCGTTGTTGGTGGATAACCGGGGTGAGGGGTTGCGTCGGGGTGGGTTGCAGTATCTGGTGAAGCAGTGTTACCGGTATGCGGGGGTCAATGACCGGGTGGCGCGGGGGACGTTGGTGCATGCGTTGCGGCACACCTTTGCCACGCGGTTGGCGGAGGATGGTGCTTCGGTCACCGAGATCATGCATTTGTTGGGGCATTCGTCGGTGACCTCCTCGCAGGCCTATATCGAGGTGACGGCCAGGGCGCAGCGGGAGGCGGCTTCGTCGAATCGGACCTATGGGGTGTTGCGGCGTCTGGCTGCTGATGGTGTGGGGGGTGAGGAGCCGGCGCCTCAGGGTGGTGGGTGAGCAGGGGTGGGTGGCGGCTGGGGTTGGGGTGGGGGCTGTGGTGGTTACGCTGAGGGGCGTGAATCAGTCGAGTTTTGTAGTGTCCAGCGTCAACGTCAACGGGTTGCGGGCGGCCGCGAACAAGGAGCCGGGGTTCGTCTCGTGGTTGTCGGCCACTGGGGCGGACGTGGTGTGTTTGCAGGAGACGCGTGCTGAGCCCGATCAGCTTCCCGCGAAGGTGCTCGCGCCCCAGGGTTGGCATGTGGTGTTGTGTCCGGCGCAGGCCAAGGGTCGTGCGGGGGTGGCGATCTATGCGCGTGTTGAGCCGGATGAGGTGCGGGTCGGGTTCGGTGAGCAGGAGTTCGCGGACTCGGGCCGGTATGTGGAGGCGGACTTCGGTGAGGTGACGGTGGCCAGTCTGTACCTGCCCTCGGGTGAGGTGGGCACCCCGCGTCAGGAGGAGAAGGAGCGCTTCATGGAGGCGTTCTTGCCCTATCTGGTCAAGCGGCGTGCCCAGGTGGAGGCGCAGGGGCGGTCGCTGGTGGTGTGTGGTGACTGGAACATCGCGCATACCGAGGCGGATCTGAAGAACTGGCGCGGTAACAAGAAGAACTCGGGGTTCTTGCCCGAGGAGCGTGCGTGGTTGTCGCGGGTTTTCGATGAGGCGGGGTATGTGGACGTGGTGCGTTCGCTGTTCCCGGATCAGGAGGGCCCGTACTCGTGGTGGTCCTACCGGGGTAAGGCTTTCGATAACGACACGGGGTGGCGTATCGACCTGCAGGTGGCCACGCCGGGTCTGGCGGGGCGGGCACTGTCGGGTGGGGTGGAGCGTTATCCCAGCCGTGAGGAGCGTTGGTCCGACCATGCTCCGGTGACGGTGGCTTACGGGATTGGGAAGTAGGGGGTCAGGTCATGGGTGTTCCGATCGTTTTGGCGCATGGGTTGCGGTCCTCGTCGAGTATGTGGCGGCCGCAGGTGGAGTTCTTGGAGGCGCAGGGGCGCACGGTGGTGGCCCCTGACCTGCCCGCGCACGGGTCGCGTCGGGGTGAGGACTTCTCGGTGGGGCGTGCGGTGGACACCCTGTTGGAGGCGATCGACTCGGTGGGTGGGCGGGCCTTGCTGGTGGGGTTGAGTATGGGGGGTCTGGTTTCGATTGCGGCGGCCGGTGCGGCTCCGGGGCGTGTCGCCGGTTTGGTGGCGGCCAGTTGCACGGCCCAGCCCGACCAGTCGTTGGCGCAGGTGTACCGGATCCCGTCGGTGTTGATGGAGCGGCTGCCGGACAAGGGTGCGGCCGTCAACGAGCGTTTTCACCGGTTGACGTTGCGTGATGGTGCGGCTGATGCGGTGGTTGATGGCGGGTTGGCGGTGGAGTCGGCTACGGCGGTGATCGATGAGTTGGCCACGATCGATGCGTTGTCGGCGTTGTCGGCCTATCCGGGGCCGGTGTGGTTGATCAACGGGGCGCGGGATCACTTCCGTATTCACGAGAAGGCGTTCTTCGAGGCGTGCGCGGAGGGGCGCTTGGTGAATGTGCCGCGGGCCGGGCACATGGTGAGTCTGGATCAGCCGGTGAACTTCTCGCGGATCGTTTCTGACGCGGCTGACGTGGTGGGGGTGCGTGAGGCGCGGGCCGGGTTGGAGCCGGGTGCTCAGGTGCCCGATGTGGTGGATTCGCCGCCTTCGGATGTGGAGGATGAGGTGGCGGCCGGGGTGGACTCGGTGGCCACGGTGGACCCTGAGGGGCCCTGATGCGATCTGGTCCTTGACCGAGTGGGTGCTGGAGGGTGCCCGGGGGTCACGGGGGGTGTCGGAGCGGTGAAGAGGGGGCGGTGGGCCGTGTGGCCCGCCGCCCCCTCTTTTGTGGTGGGTGGGGTTCAGGGTTGGTGGGTGGGGTCGTCGGCGTGGGTGCGGGGGCGGGGCGGGGCGGGGATGGCCTGTCCGGGGCGGGGGCGTTCGGGCAGGCGGAAGAAGATCATGGGGTTGTGGGGGGATTCGCGTATCGGGGTGTCCAGGCCGAGTTCGGTTTTGAGGTCGTTGAGGGCTTGGTGGTGGTGGGGTGCGCGGGCGGCTGAGGCGGTGAAGTAGTCGGTGGTGTTGTTGGTCAGCCATTTGAGGACGACGGCTCCTTCGGTGAAGGGCAGGGCGTAGCGCTGGTGGAAGACGTCGTGGACGCTGACGGGGATGTGGGCGGGCAGGGTGGGCAGCAGGTGGTGGATGTACCAGCGGGCGAACCAGCCGTTGTGGGCGGCGTCGATGAACAGGTAGTCGGTGTCGGTGGGGATGTGGGTGATCTTGGCGCGGACGTCGCCTTTGGTGAAGGTCCAGCGGTCGGCGGACAGGTGTTCGGGGACGTGGGTGGTGGCGTGGTCGACGATGTCGAAGGAGTGGAGGTGGCCGGTGCCGTTGTCGCGGAGGGCGGAGAGGATCCAGGAGGTGGACCAGCCGTAGTAGGTGCCGATTTCGACGACGTTGGCGGGTTGGTGGTGGCGTAGGAGCAGGTAGGTGATTTCGGCTTCGAGGTCGTCGAGTTGGGGGGTCATGGCGGGGTCGGCGTCGGCGTGGAGCCTGCGTTGTTGGTCGCGTACCGTGGCCAGGTCGTCTCGGTGGGTGCGGTAGAGGGTGCGGATGAGGTCGAGGTCGATGGGTGTGGGTGCGGTGGGCATGGTGTTCTCCCCCGGGTGTGTTGGTCTGGGCCGCCTTTGAGTGCTGAACGTAACAGTGTGGTTGCTGTGTGTTGGGGCTTTGGTGGGTGTGTCGTGGTTTTCAGGAGGGGTGTGGGGGGTTGCCGGGGCGGATGAGGCCGGAGTCGTAGGCGGCGATGACGGCTTGGGTGCGGTCGCGGACACCGAGTTTGGTGAGGGTGTTGGACACGTGGGTTTTGACGGTTTGGAGGCCCAGGTGCAGGTGGGTGGCGATTTCGGCGTTGGTGAGGCCTTGGGCGATGAGGGTGAGGGTTTGGGCTTCGCGTTCGGTGAGGGTGGCCACGGCTTGGGCGGCGGGGGTGGGTTGGGCGGGTTGGGTGGCGGCCATGGTGCGTAGGGCGGTGGGGAAGAGGAGGGTGTCGCCGCGGTGGACCAGGCGGATGGCGGCCAGGATGTTTTCGGGTGGGGTGCGTTTGAGGAGGAAGCCGTGGGCTCCGGCGCGTAGGGCGCCCCAGACGTAGTCGTCGTTGTCGAAGGTGGTGATGACGAGGACGCGGGGTGGGTGGGGTGAGCGTTGGAGGGTGTGGGTGGCTTGGATGCCGTCCAGGCCGGGCATGCGCACGTCCATCAGGATCAGGTGGGGGCGGGTGCGGCGGACCAGGTCGGGTACGTCGGCGCCGTCTGCTGCTTGTCCGGTGACTTCCATGTCGACTTCGGCGTTGATGAGGGCGGCTAGGCCGGCGCGGATGAGGGCTTCGTCGTCGACGAGGTTGATCCTGATCATGGGGTCTCTTTCCAGGTCAGGTGGAGTGTGGTGTGGAAGTGGGTGGTGGTGGCCTCGGTGGTGAGGGTGCCGCCGATCAGATGGGCGCGCTCTTGCATGCCCTGGATGCCGCGGCCGCCGGTGCGGTGGCGCCGGTGGGTTTTGGTGGTGCGGGGTGGGAGGGGGTTGGTGATGGTGAGGGTGAGTTGGCCGGGGGTGGTGTGCAGGGTGAGGGTGAGGGGTTGGTGGGGTGCGTGGCGTAGGGCGTTGGTGAGGGCTTCTTGGGCGATGCGGTAGGTCTCGCGGGAGAGCAGGGCGGGTACTTGGGTGAGCCGACCGTGGATGTGGCAGGCCAGGTCGGTGCCGGTGTGTTGGGTGGCCTGGGTCAGGTGGGTGAGGTCGCCCAGGTCGGGTGGGGGTGCGGTGGGGGTGGG
The DNA here is from genome assembly GCF_024134545.1 of Nocardiopsis exhalans. Lineage (GTDB taxonomy): Bacteria > Actinomycetota > Actinomycetes > Streptosporangiales > Streptosporangiaceae > Nocardiopsis > Nocardiopsis exhalans. The sequence goes on along the minus strand of NZ_CP099837.1, from coordinate 3,908,257 downwards.
GGTGTCCTGGCGTAGGAGCCCCAGGGCGTGGTCGAGGTCGGCGGTGGCGGTGCGTGCGGTGTCGGCGATGTGGGTCAGGGCCTGGCGGGCGAAGTCGGGGTTGGTGTCGATCAGGCGGGCGGCGGTGGCGGCTTGGAGGGTGACCACGGACAGGGCGTGGCCCAGGGAGTCGTGGAGTTCGCGGGCTAGGCGGTTGCGTTCGGCTAGGCGGTGGGCGTGGGTGTGGGCGGCGGTCAGGCGGTCGGTGGGGGTGGGTCCGAGTAGGTGGGGTGCTGCTTTGGTCAGGAGGTGGCCGGTGAGGGCGATGGTGTAGATCAGGGCCAGGACCCAGGTCAGGGCTAGGGGTGGGCCCCATAGGGGGTGGGTGAGGTGGCCGTAGCCGAAGAGGGTGAAGGGGCCCTGGGCGATGGGGTGGGGTTGGGGGGTCAGGGGTGCGATGGCTAACAGGGCGGCTTCGGTGAGGGCGACCATGGTGGCCAGGCAGGTGGCCATGCCCAGGGTTAGGTGGAGGTGGAGCCAGGCGGTGGTGCGCCATCGGCTGGTGGTGGGGGTGGGGTCCAGGGGGGTGAGGAGGGCGCGGGCCAGGTGGAGTTGGCCGGTGCGGGTGGTTTTGATTTGGGCGGTGGCGGTGAGCAGGGTGGTGCCGATGAGCAGGGTCAGGGCCCAGAGGGTGGGGTTGGGGTCGGTGGTGGCTTGGGCTGCGGTGGGGTTGGGGCTGGTGAGCAGGGTGCTCAGGACCAGGGCGGCCATGAGGTAGGGCATCAGGAGTGCGCCGCCGATGATCAGGTAGGCCCAGCGTTGGTAGGTGTGGGCGCTGACCAGGGGGTGGAGTGTTCTGGTCAGGGGGGTGGTGAGGTGGCGCATGGGTGGATCGTGGCACGGGCGGGTGGGTGTGCGCCTCCCTCTGGGGTGGGAGGGCGTGGCGTGGGATGGGTTTGGTCACCTTGGGGATGGGGTGGGGGTGGTGTGGTGTTGCATCAGGCGCGACACACACTTGGGGTTTTGATGGTGGTTTTGACCCCTGAGTGAAGAAGATGACCTAGCTCGCATTCGTAGGTTCATGGGCTTTTTTCTGGGGCTAGTGAAAAATGTGATGAACCTTTCGTCCTATGGTGGGGCCCGTGACAGGCAGTGAAACGTCGTCCGAAGAGACGACCCCAACAGACAACGGGTCGGGGCTGGCACACTCGCTACGCCGCCGACACATGGCACTGATCGCGATCGGCGGATCGGTGGGCGCCGGGCTGTTCATCGGCTCAGGCGCGGTGATCCAGACCGCGGGACCCGCGGCGGTTCTGTCCTACGCGTTGGCCGGAGCCCTGGTCTTCTTGACCCTGCGGGCTCTGGGCGAGATGGTCGTGTCGGTTCCGGCCGGAGGTTCCTTCTCCGACTACGCCCGCCTGGCGTTCGGGCCCCGGGCCGGGTTCACCATCGGCTGGGTCTACTGGTGGATGTACGCGGTCCTGGTGGCCGCGGAGTCGGTGGCTGGAGCCGCCATCCTGAGCCAGTGGGTGGACGTGCCCGGCTGGGCCCTGGCATTGATCGTGCTCTTGACCATGACCGTGGCCAACCTGATCTCGGTCAAGGTCTTCGCTGAGACCGAATCCCTGTTCTCCCTGATCAAGGTCGCCACCATCGTGGCCTTCCTGCTGGTGGGCGGCCTGTACGCCTTCGGCCTGTGGACCGGTTCCGATGGTTCCACGGTCACCAACCTGTGGGAGCTGGGCGGGTTCGCCCCCAACGGCTGGGTCGCGGTCCTGGGCGCCACCGTGGTGGTCCTGTTCGCCTTCGGTGGCGTGGAGATCATCACCATCGCCGCCGGTGAGAGCGCCGAACCCGAGCGCGGGGTGGCCTCGGCCATCACCAACGTCCTGTGGCGCATCGGCCTGTTCTACGTCGCCTCCATCCTGGTCGTGGTGATGGTCGTGCCGTGGAACTCCACCGAGCTCAACCGCAGCCCCTTCGTGGTGGTCATGGAGACCGTGGGTATCCCCGGCGCCGCACTGATCATGGAGGTCGTGGTCCTGATCGCGGTGCTGAGCGTGCTCAACGCCGCCATGTACACCTCCTCGCGGATGCTGTTCATGCTCACCCGTCAGGGTGACGCCCCCCGTGTGCTCAAGGGCACCAACCGGCGTGGGGTGCCGGTGCGCGCCATCTTGTTGGGTACCGTGGTCGGCTACGCCGCGGTGGTCGCCGACTACCTCTTCCCCGGCCAGGTCTTCCCGTTCCTGGTCGCCTCCATCGGCGCGATCCTGCTGGTGCTGTTCTTGACCATCTGTGCCTCGCAGCTGGTGGTGGGCGCTCGGGTGCGCCGCAACGCCCCCGAGCGCATCACCCTGCGCATGTGGGGCTTTCCCTACCTGACCTGGGCCACTCTGCTGGGGCTGGCGGCGATCTTCCTGGCCATGGCCACCCTGCCCGAACACCGCCAGGCCCTGTGGGCGACCATCGCCTCCATCGTGATCGCGGTGCTGGCCTACGAGGCACGCCGCCTGTTCGGGCCCGCCAAGCCCAGCCGCCACGTGCTGGGTGTGCAGGGTCGGGCCACCCCCGAGGAACTGGACCGCATCGCCGGAACCGGCGCCAAGGCGGCAGCTGTGGCCGCCCCGGCCGCTGGTGGTGGCCACAGCAGCGGCTCGGAGGGCGAGGGAGCCGGGCACTCCCCCGACCACTAGAGCAACCCCCCGGCCCCGCCCACCGGGGCCGGTCCCCACCAGGGGCTCCCACAGCCAGGGGAGCAAACACCTTTCACAGCCCTGACGGACACCCGTGGCGCCGTCCCCCACCCGGGGGCGGCGCCACGGTGCGTTCAACGCGAGTCCGGTGACTTCTCAGGAGCCCGGTTCAGGGTCGCGGCGCGCACGCGCGGCGCGCACGCCGTTGTCGAACAGCTCCAACAGTCCCTGCTGGTCGAACATTCGGGCGCTCTCGCGCGCCGAGGGGGTACCTGTGTCGGGGTCGGCGCCTGCTCGCACCAGGGCCCGGACGATCTCGTCCTCGCCCTTGAAGACCGCCCCGGCCAGGGGTGACTGGCCGCGGTCGTTGAGCCGGTCGGGGTCGGCGCCGTGCTCCAGCAACAGTTCCACCACGGGTAGGTGGCCGTGGTAGGCGGCCAGCATCAGCAGGGTGTCGCCGTGGTCGTTGGTGAGGTTGGCGGGCAGCCCTGCCTGGAGGTAGGGGGCCAGTTTCAGGGCGTGCCCGGCGCGGGCGTGGCCGAACAGGCGGGTGGCGAGTTCGATGACCTCGGGGTCGTGTTCTGGTTGGCTCACGCTGGGCAGCCTAGTGCGGGTCAGGGGGCTTGTGCGGTGGGTGGTACGGGCGTGCCGCACACTGGTGTCCGATATGGCCGACATGGGGCTCATGGTGCTGATCTTGGTTTTTGTCGCTATGGTTCTGCGCAACCCCTGAGAGGAGCACCCCCGTGCGACATGTTGTCGGCTTCCTGTCGGGCCTGATCCTGGGTCCGATGCTGCTACTGGTGACCGGCTGGGCGTTCGCTCACCTGCGGGGCCTGCACACGGCTGGTATGAGTGTGCTGCAGGGCAGCGGCCCGGTGGCGCTGGCCGGCCTGGTGGGCGTGGGTCTGCTGGTGGCCCTGGTCGCGGTTCCGCCCCGGATGACCCCGATGCTGCCCTTTTCCGCGGCGCTGGTTCTGGGCGGGGCGAGTGCGGCTGCTCTGGTGCGTATGCACCTGTTGGAGCGGTTGCCGGTCCTGCCCGGGACGGAGGGCGCCCTGACGCTGTTGCCCCTGGGTGTGTTCGTGCCCCTGACGCTGGTGCTGTTGGCCCCCTTGTTCGTGGGCACCCGTTGGGTCCGCGAGGAGGAGGGGCTCACGGAGGAGGACTACTTCGACGGCCTCTACGACGAGGACGACGAGGGTGGGGCCCCTCCCCGCGGCTCCACCCGGGCCGAGCCGGTTGCGGCCCACCACGAGCCGCGTCACCGGCTGGAGGATGACCACTGATCCTGCCTCGCACGCAAGGGGCCCGGGAGCGCGTTCTTGGGTTCTAGCGGTGGTCGCAACACCCTGACTTTCAGGAGGTTGCGACCACCGTGTCGTTTTCGAAGCAGGAACTGGCCCGCCTGCGGGCGAGGTTCCTGGAACTGATGGCAGAGGTCGGTAACGTCACAGAGGCCGCACGCCGTCTCGGAGTGAACAGGAACACCGCGTTCTCCTGGGCCAGGAAGGCCGGGCTGGGCTCCAAACGGCTCCCGCACCCAGGGAAGGCACAGTTCCACCGGCTGCGCTCACAGGGACTGTCCCGGCGAGAGGCCGCGCAGCAGGTAGGGGTGAACGAGCGCACCGCCCGGGACTGGGACCACGGGGTCTGCAAGTCCGGCAACTCCAGGCTCTACCCCGACGGCCGCCGTGTGGACTACTCCACCGGACAGACCACCATGGAGTCCATGGCCAGTCCCGCACCCACCGTAGCCGTGCTCGAAAAGCAGATCGATCCGCGTTTTTTGACCCTCGCGGACCGGGAGAAGATCGCTGACCTGGACCGGGCAGGGTGGAGCTTGCGGGCGATCGGCCGCGACCTGGGGCGCCCCGCCTCGACGATCAAGCGCGAGCTCGATCACCACCGGAACACGGACGGCTCCTACGGCGCTTATGCGGCCCAACGCGAGGCAACCGCCCGCAGGGCGCGTCCCAAACCCGCCAAGCTCGCCGCTCCAGGCCGGTTGCGCGACTACGTCGCCCAGGGGTTGGAGGAACAATGGTCACCGGAGCAGATCAGTCAACGGATTCGCACCGACCACCCCGACGACGAGGACATGCGCGTGAGCCACGAGACGATCTACCAGGCGCTCTACGTCCAAGCCCGCGGCGGACTCAAGCGCGAGGTCGCCGCCGCGCTGCGCACCGGCCGCATCCGACGCAAGCCCCGCCGCTCACCTGAACGACGGCAGAGCCGGTTCACCGATCCGATGGTGATGATCAGCGAGCGCCCCGCCGAGATCGAAGACCGTGCCGTCCCGGGGCACTGGGAAGGCGATTTGATCACGGGTGCGTACAACAAGTCCGCGATCATCACCCTGGTCGAGCGCTCCACCCGGTACGTGCTGCTGGGGCACCTGCCCGGGGAGCACACCGCCGAAGCCGTCGGGGGTGTGCTGAGCGAGCTGATCGGGTCGCTGCCCGAGCATCTGCGCGGATCGTTGACCTGGGACCAGGGCAGCGAGATGGCCTCGCACAAGGCGTTCAGCGTCGCTACGGGGGTGCCGGTGTTCTTCTGCGATCCGGCCTCCCCCTGGCAGCGCGGATCGAACGAGAACACGAACGGTCTGCTGCGCCAGTACTTCCCCAAGGGCACGGACTTGTCCGCTCATGGTCCGCTGGATCTGGAGCATGTCGCGCACAAACTCAACGGTCGGCCACGCAAGACGCTCGGCTGGGAAACCCCAGCCGAGCGTCTGGCTATGATCGTCTGATCAACGAGGTGTTGCGACGACCAGTTGAATCCGCCGTTCGCTCCCGGGCCCCTTGCGTGCGAGGTGCGGGTGCCCGTGGTGTTGGGCTCAGCGCCAGGTGGGGCCCCAGGCCGAGCTCTGGGAGACCCCGCGCGGCATCCGCGGCAGGCCGGTGGAGGTCGTGTTCGGGTTGGTGGCGGGTGCGGTCTGGGGGGCTGCCTCGTGGGCGGGGCCCTCGGCCTCTTCGGGCTCCTCGGCCTCTTCGGTGTCAGGGTCCGGTTCGGTATCGGCCACCACGGGGATCTGGGCGGTCAGTCCGTCGACTGGCTGTCCACCGGTGTCGTCAGCGGCTTCGAAGGGGTTCTGGGGCCGGGCGCGGTCCTCGAAGGTGAACTCGGGGCCGGTGGTGACCGGGGCGGGCACCGCGATGTCGGGCTCGGGCTGGAGTTGGGCGTCCTCGGTCTTTTCGGGCTCGGGGGTCTGCTCGGCCGCGGGCGGCTCGAGCGGGGGTTGTGGAGTCTGGAGCGGCGCCTGGTCCTCAGCGCTGGCCTGGGCGGAACCGGCCGTAGCGGAGCTGACCGCATCAGGGCTGAAGGGGTCGGGTGCCGCCGCCGGTGCCGGGTCGGCCGCCTCGCTCCCGCTCTGGGGGTGCTGTGCTGCCTGGGCCTTGGCCTCGGTGAGGAAGCCGCGCACACGCTGGGCGTCGGGGGCCGGTCCGGGGGTCTGGAGCACCACCGGTTCGGGCAGGGGTGTGTGGTCCTCGGGGTCGGGGATGGCGGGCTCGGCCGGGGCGACCCGCTTCCACCACAGATCGGCTTCCTCGCGGCTGAGTTCGGATTCCACTTCCAGCCAGCCGCGCACGTGCATGTGGCGCCGGCCGGCGTTCCAGGAGCGGGGGTAGGGCTGTTCGTCCAGGACCAGGACGTGTTCGCCGTCGACGGTGGGGATCTCGGCGGGCACACCCTCGTTCCACACCCAGGAGCCGTCGTGGGCGACCATGTTCCACCAGCCCCACACGGTTTGGGCGGTGGGGTCCACGGGGCCGTCGCGGAAGGAGGCGGTCCAGCGCGGGTCGGGTGCCTCGCCGCTCAGGCCCTGGCCGCTGGGGCCGATGAGGGCGTCGGCCAGCAGGGTGTGCAGCTGGAAGTTGTCGCCGATGCCGTCGAAGAGCACCCGGAAGGCGCGGGTGGAGGCGCGGTCCATGACCAGGGCCGAGGTGGCCTCGGCCATGCGTAGCAGGGCGCGGACTTCGTCGAACTCGGCGAGCAGGTCGCTGAGCTGGTTGGCGATGGCCACGAGTTCGGCGTGCAGGGAGGGGTCGCGGCGGATGTGGGCGCGCACGCTGGATTCGCTGAGCATGGTGCGGGCGGCCAGGCCGTGGCGGCGGATGGTCCACCAGCACATGGTGGCGGCTGGGGCGTCGGGGCCCAGATCGGCGGCCACGCGCGCTTCGGCGTCGGCGGTGACGGCGTCGGGGTCGGGTGGGGTGCCGCCGCCGGTGCGCTCCCAGGCGCGGACGAAGACGATGGCGCCCTTGCCCATGGTGCGCAGGCGGTGCAGGATTTCGACGCCGGCGGGGCCGGGGTCGGTGCCCATTTCGACCAGGGCGCCGGCGACCACGGACAGGTCGGCGATGATGCCGGGGGCGGCGTGGTCTCCGGAGAGCAGGGGGGTGAGGGCTTCCAGGGCCAGTTCCCGTTCGGAGGCGGGGATCTGGGAGGCCAGGAGGTAGACCTTGTGGACGGCTGGTGGGAACTGTTGGGGGTCCGTGGCGACGGAGGCGTCGATCAGTTCTTGGAAAGCCGCGCGAAACTCGTCGACCATGGGTCCGTCCCCTTTCTCACGCAACCAACCTAATGTCTCATCAGGGAAGGATCGCACTTTAACTGGCTATATCGGGTGTTGCTGGTGTGTTTGTTGGTGATTCGAGATGGGGTGGTTGCCGGTGAGTTGCCGGATCACCTCCCCTGGCGGGGTCTCACAGCCCCAGTCGGGTGACCGCGTTGTCCTCCAGGGGGTTGGCGGTGCGGATGTAGTCGTGGACGGTCTGGGCGTTGGTCCATCTGCCCTGGCGCATGATCTCGCGGTCGGTGGCCCCGCCCAGGGCGGCCTGGGTGGCGAAACCGGCGCGCAGCGAGTGCCCGCCGAAGTCCTTGGGGTCCAGCCCGGCCCGTTGCGCGTAGCGTTTGACCAGGTCCCCCACGGCCTTGGCGGACATGGGGCGCTCGGCCAGGCGCCCGTGCCGGTCCACCCCCGGTAGCAGGGGGCGTTCGGTTCCATCGGACAGTTCCAGGCGCCCCAGGCTTTGGCAGGAGTGCGCGGGTGCGGCCTCGGGTGCGGGCAGGCTGCGCAACCACTCGCGCACCGCTCCCGCTCCCCCGTCGCGGTGCACCACCACCAGCTGTGACCAGTCGGCCAGGGCGCATACCGGGCAGGTGGCGCGGTGGCGACCGCGTGGCAGGGCCACCCTGTGGTTGGCCCGCCCCTCCTGGTCGGTCTTGGTGGCCCACAGTGAGACCACCAGGGTAGGTGCTCCGGACTCGGGGTCGATCCGCAGCTGAAGGTCGTCGAAGCTCAGCCCCGCCAGTTCGGAGCGGCGCAGCGCCCCGGCGAACCCGGTCAGCAGCAGCAGGGCGTCGCGTCTGCGGGCCACTCCCCCGGGATGCCCCTCGGCCGGGCGCACCGCGAGCAGCCTCTCCAGTGTGCTGAGCACCACAGGGGCCTTGCGGTGCGGGCGTGCCTTGCGGGTGCGCGCGATGCCGCGCAGGGTCATGCGCACCACCTCGGCGCGGGTGGGCGAGTCCAGGCCGTGGGCGCCGTGGACCGCGGCGATCGCCGCCGCCCGGCGTTTGAGGGTGGCCGGGGACAGGGCCCAGCGGGCGCCGTCCTCGGTGCGCTGTTCGGCGCAGGCGGCCAGGTAGACGGCCACGTCCACCGCATCGGCTGGAAGGGAGGTGCGTTCCTCGCTCAGGCACCAGGCGCTGAAGGAGGTCCAGTCGGCGCGGTAGGCGCGCAGGGTCGCCGGTGACTGGGCGTTGGTCAGGAAGCGGCCCAGGGTCTGGGCCTGCTCGGTGTCGAAGCGTTCGCGGACCCTTTGCAGGGCGCGGGTGTCCACAAGCACGCTGGGATCCAGGTGCTCCAGGCGGGCGCGTACGGGTGCGGGCAGGGCGAGCTGGGCCCGGGGCGCGGCGGGGTCGGTGGTGTCCACGGGTTCCATTGTGACCGGTGCCCGCGCCCGCGGGTGGCAGGCGGGGCGGGCGGGGCGTACTCGGGTGGGCTCTGGTGCGGCCTCAGGCGGCCAGGTGCTGTGCGGGTGCGGCGCTGTGCGGTACCGGTATCCGGTGCGGTGTTGGTTCCGTGCCGCGGCTGCGGTCGCAGCGGCCGGATCAGCCCGGGGCGGGTGCGACGGTACCGAACAGGTGGGCGCTGAGCGCTTCCCACAGTTCCACGGGTGGGACCACCAGGAGCAGCAGCCCCACCGACAGGGCCAGGGCCACGGTGAAGGCGATCGCGGCCATCTTGCGGCGCAGCACGGCGGCGGTGACGGCGCCCACGGCCGGCACGAGCCAGGCCATGATCAGGAACCAGACCAGGGCGGTGCCGATGGCGCGCACGGCCTCGGCCTGCTGTTCGGCGAGCAGGGCCGGGTCGACCATCGCGCCCGGCTCCATGATGGCCGGGTCGGCGACCATCTCGAAGGCGTTGAGCGCGGTGAAGAGCAGGGCGGCCAGTGCCAGTGGGCTTCCCAGGGCCCACAGCACCCACAGGATCACCCACAGCACGGTGACGCGCCGGTCGGCCGGTTCGGTGAGGGCGATGGGGGTGCGGCTCACCGGCCGTTTCTTCGGTGTCTGCCCTGGTTCGAGGCGGCCCGCGTCCGGGGGGCCGCTCTGGTGCTCGGCGCCCGGAGCGGGCTTTGGGGTCCCCTGCTGGGGTTTGCGGCGGTTACGTTTCTTGGGTGACACGCCCGGGAGCCTACCCGGCCAGCCCGGACAGGTGGATGACCACCACGAACACCACGGGCCAGATCAGCAGGGCCAGCGCCCACAGGGCGGCCTTGCGGTCGCCCGCCACGGTGGCCACGGCCGCGGCAAGGAAGGGGATGCCCACGGCAGCGCCGAAGGCCAGGGTGAACCATTCGGCGGCCGAGCCGGCATGGGAGTCGGCGTCGATCCCCATCAGATAACCGAGGGGGCCCAGGACCAGGGCGAACAGGGCCAGGATGGCGACGACGACACGGATACCGGTGGGGTGGCGGGTGTTGCGGCCACCGCCGGGCGGGGAGGGACGTTCAGACACGGGGGCCGTGGTGCCTTTCGAGAACGGGTGGCGGGCCAGGGCGGCCGGGCCCCGCTCATCGGGTGCGGGGCGGGCCTTGCGGGGCAGGGCACAGCCCGCTCGCGAAAGGCGCCTGGGCGCTCGCGGTCGGGCGTTTGGTGCTCCCTAAAACGTACTCCACCTGGGAGGTGTCCGAAACCCTGGGAGGGGGTGGGCCAGGCGTGGTTCCTCGTGGTCGGGTCAGTGGTCGGGCCAGGGCCGGGCGGAGCTGACCAGCCCGGTGAAGGAGGCCAGCAGGCGGAGTTCGTCGATGGTGCGCGGGGCGGTGGTGAGCAGGTCGGGTGAGTGCACCACCAGGGCCAGGAGCTGGGCGCGCGAGAGGGCGACGTTGAGGCGGTTGCGATCCAGGACGAAAGAGGGGCCGCGGCTGGTCTCGGCGGCGTTGGAGGTGGTCATGGAGCAGATGACGGCGGCGGCTTCCTGGCCCTGGAACTTGTCCACGGTGCCCACCCGCACCCCCTCCAGGGCGGGAGTGTCCTGCTGGGCGTGGGCCAGGGCCTGGCGCAGGGTGCGCACCTGCAGGTTGTAGGGGGCCACCACCAGGATGTCTTGGCCGGTCAGCGGGCGCGGGCCCTGTTCGGGGTCGGTGGTGAGGTGTTCGGTGACCAGGCGGCGGGCGGCGGCCACCACCTGCTCGACCTCTTCGGGGCTGTGGGTGGTACGGCCGCTGTGGTGGACGGGGCTGGTGTACACGCCCGGGGACAGGGTGGAGAGCGTGCGGTGGACGGTGCAGGGGTGGGCTTGGAGGCGTCCCTGGTAGGACAGGGCCGAGACGGGGGCACACACCGCGGGGTGCATGCGCCGGGTCTGGTCCAGGAAGTAGCCCAGGGCGGGGTCGATGATGGCTGCTTCGCCCATCAGGTGTTGCAGGGCCGAGGCGTCGGCGCCCTCGGAGTGCACGCCCTGGACGACCTGGGGTAGTTGTTGGGGGTCGCCGAGCAGGACGAGGTTGTGGGCTGAGGCGGACACGGCCAGGGTGTCGGCCAGGGCGAACTGTCCGGCCTCGTCGATGATCATCACGTCCAGGGGGTCGGCGATGGTGTCGGCGCCGGACATGCCCCAGGCGGTGCCGCCGATCAGTACGGGGTGGCCCTGGGCGGTGTTCTTGCTGCGCCAGTTGGCGAGGACCTGTTGGCTGGAGGGCTGGTACCAGGGGGCGTCGGGGTCCTTCTTGCCGCCGCGGGGGCGTTTGGCGGCGGCCACGTTCAGGCCCTGCTGCCCGGCGGCGCGCAGGGCGGCGGCCATGACGTTCTCCACGGCCTTGTGGCCGGTGGAGCACACGCCCACGCTGCGTCCTTCCTTGATCAGGTGGGTGATGAGTTGGGCGGCCAGGTAGGTTTTTCCGGCTCCGGGCGGGCCTTGGACGGCCAGGTAGGAGTGGTCCAGGCGGTCCACGGCGCTGATGGCGGCGCTGATCAGGTCGCCTTCGACGGCTTCGGGGAGCGGGCCGGGCGGGTTGAGGCGGGGCGGGATGCGGCGTAGGGCGTCAAGGCCCGGGTGGTGGGGCCAGGTGGGCAGCTCGGCCACGGCGGTGTGGGCGACCGTTTCCAGGGCGCCGTCCTTGGGTTTGGGGTCCACCGGTGAGCCGGGCAGGACCGCGACGGGGGCGCGGGAGGAGATGTCTTCGGGGGCGGCTGTTTCCAGCAGGGTCAGGGAGTCGGGTTCGGCCTTGGTGACCTTGGCGGGGCGGGTGGTGGCCCCCTGCCCCGGCGCGCCGGGGTGGAGCAGGTGCACGCTCTCGCCCAGGGTGAAGGGGTTGGGGTGGGCGCGGTCCAGGCGCATGGCCACCTCGCGGCGGGCGTTCTTGCGTCGGCCGGTGGGCTCTTCCCACTCGCCCACGTGGACCTGCCAGGGCACCGCGCAGTTGCTGTCGGTCTCCAGGTCGGTCAGGGGTGCGCTCTGGCGTTGGAAGTGTTCGCGCCAGGGCGGGGTGTTCTCGCGCTGGTAGTAGCCGACCAGGGCGGCCAGCGCGGCCCGGGGGTGGTCCTGGGGGGCGCGCTGGGCCGGGTCTTGGGGGACCTGGTCCAGCAGGGGCTGGGTCAGGGCGGCGTGGCGGGCGGCCTTCTCGGCGCGCTTTTGGGCCCGCTCGGCCTCCTCCTCGGAGAGTTCGAACTGGATCAGGGGCCGGTCGGTGATGCCCTGCTCGGTGCGCCTGTCCTCCAACCAGTCGCGCAGGCGTGCGGTGGAGTGGCAGTCGTCGCGGTTGTAGTCGGCGATGTCGGCCAGCACCTGGGCGGCGGCCCGGATGTCGTCGGCCTCGCGGGCGGCCAGGTAGGCGGCGTAGGCGTCGATGCTGGAGGCGGCGGTGGTCACATCTCCCTGGCGTGAGGTGTCCAGGTAGAGGGGTTCCAGGTACTTGATGGAGTAGGAGCGCTGGGACACGCGCAGGCTCTTCTTGACCACGGTGAACAGGTCGATGAGGCGGTTCTCCCGCAGCAGCCGGTCGACCTGTTCCTCTCGGGTGTTGAACTCCGAGCTCAGGTGCTTGAGCCGGTCCACCTCGTAGGAGGCGTAGTGGTAGATGTGCGCGTTCTCGTCGGCGTCGATGCGTGCGGTGGCGAAGTCGACGAAGTCCTCCAGGGCCTTTTTCTCCTGGGCGCGGTCGTGGGCCCAGAAGGCGTGGAAGGTTTCGCGGCCGCTCTCGTCCTCGGTGGTGGCGCCGAACAGGTACTCCAGGCCGCGCTCGCCCTGGCGGGAGTGGTAGGGGTAGCCCTCCATGTCGAAGAAGACATCGCCCGGGCTGGGGGCGGGCAGGGTGGCCAGCCCGTCGGGGGAAAACACCTCGGCGGTGACGGTGCCCTGGGGGTTGGCGGGGGTGCGGGTGGTGTCCTGGCGTACCTGCAGGGCGGCCTGGGCGCGTAGCTGGTCGAAGGAGCGGCGCGGCAGGGTGGCGGGTCGGGCCTGGTCGGGGGCGCAGGCCAGGGCGTCGATGGTGGCCAGGCCGGCGTCGGTGAGTTTGGCGGCCTGGTCGGTGCGCAGCCCTGCGACCAGGGACAGGTGGCGGGCGGCGGTGCGTCCCTGGGAGCACCAGGTGTTGTAGCCGCAGCCCTCACAGGCGGGGCGGGGTTGGCCCCAGGTGGGGGTGGGCAGTGCTGGTTCGGTCGCCAGGTGGGTCAGCAGGCGGTCGGTGATGGTGGTCAGGATGGGGGTGAACTCGGCGGTGGGCAGGGTGTGGGTGCGGCTGTCACCGGTGAGCAGGTGCATGTGTTCGGGGGTGTGCCCGTGCAGGACGGCCACGGCCTGGGCGTAGGCGGCCAGCTGGACCACCGCGGCGGGGCCGGGGCGGCGGGCGAGTTTGGTGTCCCAGGGCTCGTAGGTGAAGGGGGTGGCAGCCTCGGGGCGGGGGGCGCCGGTGGCGGGGTCCACATCGGAGCGGATGAGGAAGTCGGCGCGCCCGTGGAAGGCCACACCTTCGGTGAGGGGGTGGTGGAAGCAGGCCTGGTAGATGACGGGGGCGCCGGCGTTCATGGCCTGGGCGGTCTGGTGTGCGGCGCGGGCCAGGGAGTGGTCGTCGGGTCGGGGTTCCTCGACGCGGATCAGGTCGTCACCGAACAGGGCGGTGAGGCGTTCGAGTTCGGCCTTTTCGTGCAGGTCGCCGTGGTGGGCGACCAGTTCGTCGACCTTCTCGGGTCGGGGTGCTCCGGTCAGGTTCGCGGCCAGGGCGCTCTTGAGGGCGCTGCGGTGGTCGCACTCCAGTGTGTCGACGAGGTCGGTGGGCGAGACGACCCAGCCGGTGGTGGTGCGGAACAACGCCCGACTCCCCTTGGTGTTGTGGTGGCCGCAGAGGCTGCTTGGCCTGTGGCGGTGGTGGTGGGTGGGGATTGTGCCACGCCTGGGTGACGTGCGGGGGCTCACACACGCGGGTGGTTAGGGGGTGGTGTGGGGTGCGGGTGTGGCCTTGGGGGTGGATTCTACGTGGGGTCTGCGGGGTGTGGTGGTTGATCGGCGCAGGTGGGGTCGGGGCAGGGTGTTTGGCCCGCGCAGGGGTTGGCGGTGCCTCGTGGAACAGCGGGTCGAACTATCCGGCGGTGTCCCACGGGTGGACGGGGCCGGTGGCGGGTGGAGGAGACGGCGACGCGCCCCGGACCAGGTGGTCCGGGGCGCGTGCGCGTGCTTGGTGTGTGGGTGGCTATCCCACGACCTCCCAGGCGACGGTGCCCACACCGGCGCCGGTGCCGATGATCTCGTCGAAGGCGGCGGTGGACAGGTCCAGGCAGCGACCGGCGATGAAGGGGCCGCGGTCGTTGATGCGTACCGTCACCGACTTGCCGTTGTTGGGGTTGGTCACCTTGACCATGGTGTTGAAGGGCAGCGTCTTGTGCGCGGCCGTCATGCCGTAGGTGTCGAAGGTTTCGCCGTTGGCGGTGGTGGCGCCGTGGAAGCCGTCGCCGTAGAAGGAGGCTTCACAGGTGCCGCCCTGGCCGGTGCCTTCGGAGGCGGCCGAGTCGCTGGAGGGGGCCTCGGATTCGGGCTCCTCCTCGGGTTCGGGTTCGGGTTCCTCGCGGATGCCCGAGCCCGTGGCGGTCAGTGACTGGGGCGCCGCGGCCTGGGAGCGCTCCTGGGCGTCCTGGGCCGGCTCGGGGGCCTCCTCGATGTCCTCCACGCTCAGGGTCTGGGTCTGGGCCTGCGGGATCCCGGCTGCGCTGGTGGCGCTGTGCGGATCGCCGCCCGAGACGATGACGGCCGCTGCCGCGGTGCCGCCCACGACCAGGGTCAGGCTGGCGGCCGAGGCCACGACCAGGGCGCGCTTTTTGCGCGAGCGTGAGCGCGCCGCGGCCTGGCGCGGGCCCACGGCGTGCGCGGCCTCGGTGGCCGCTCCGTACTCGCCTTCGTACTGGGCCTGGGGGCCGTCAGCGGGTGGGATCTGGGGCTCGTGTTTGCCCACAACACAGTCCTTCGAACGGGAACAGAGGCGTGGCGGTCGCCTCCCGGCGCTGTGCCGGGCAGGGCGTGGTGCGCCAGGTGGTGCGGGCCCCGTGAGAAGGGTGGGGCCGGGCGCGCCGGAGGTGGGACCGCCGGTGGCATCGCACGGGGTCTGAGCGCAGAGCCTAGGGGTAACGCGAGAGTAACGGTACCGGAAAGTGCCGCTTTGTGTAACTTGTCACCCGCTGACCTTGACTTTGCGCAGCTCAGGGCGGCGCGGGGGAAGCCCTTGGGGGAACAGGGCCGCCGCCGGATCGGGCAGTTCCAGACCGCTGAGCTCGGCCACCGCCCTGGACAGGGTGGGGTTGTCCAGGTGCCCGCCCACCGCGTGGATGAGTGTGGTCATGCTGGCCAGGGGCGGCGCTCCCAGGGCGGCGCTGGCATAGCGGGCGGCCACGGCCGGGGTGCGCGAGGCACCCGCCCAGCAGTGCAGCAGTACCCGCTTGCCCTCCGCCCGCAGACCCGCCACCGCCGCGGCGGCCTCGTCCAGGGTGAAGTGCAGGTTGGAGTTCTTGCCGGGGGTGTCGTGCAGCCACACCCGAACCCAGTCCGGTCCGGCCAGGTGGGGTGCGTCGCTGGGGTGGGTGCGGCACAGCGAGACGGCCGCGTCCACACTGCCCGGGTGGGTGCGCAGGTAGTCCAGGTTTCCGAGCAGCACCTGGGGGTCCAACGGGTGGGGCACGGCGAAGGGCGGCAGGCGCTGTCCGGGCCGGTCCCGGATGGGCCGCTGGGGCCACCGATCGGGATGAGGGCCCTGCAACGCGACCAGGGCGGCGCTGGTCAGCGCGTGGGGATCGGTGTGTTCACTCAGCCTGCGCAGGGCCTGCAGGGGAAGGGCCGAGCACCCCCACCGCGCCCCGGCCAGGGCTCCGGCGTACATCGCGGCCAGGTCACCGCAGGCGTGGTAGGCCGACCAGACGGCCTCCACCAGGTGCGCGCAAGCAAAAGAGCTCTGCGCGGGATCGTGCGCGGGCTCGGGGGTGCGGGTCAGGGCCTGCCAGGAGGCGCCCAGAGGGTCGTCGTTGGTGGTGTGCTCCAGCTCGGGTTCGGTGGTGGGCGCAGCCCCGGTCGCCACCAGCGAGCCCAGCACCCGCACCCAGGCACGGTGCACCGGATCGGCCACACCGGCAGCGGGATCGTGGGCCGGGGTGAGGGGCGCGGTGGCGGCCGCGTTGGTCCTCGGGGCGCTGGCAGGGGTGGTGGTCAGAGCGGTGCGGGTCAGGTGGGCCAGCAGCGCGGCTTCGCCCCGAGCGCCCCGACCGGGGGTGGCCGGTGCGAGGGCGGTGGTGGTGAAACGGTGGGACAGGGCGGTGGGGGCGCCGACCAGGGCAGCGGCGGCCACCGCGCCCAGCAGGGCGCCGACGGCGCGGTCGTGGGTGGGCTCTTCGACAGGGCGCGAGGGGGTGGGTGCTGAGAGCACGGCTGTCCTCTGTGAAGGGGGTGGGACCGGGTGGGGGCGGGCCGACCGGAGCGGGGCCGGGCCGGGCTCACCGGTGGTCTTCCCAGCAGAGGTGGATTTTGCCCGCGAATGGTTGATTGTTGCCGATTGTGGCCATACATGTGCACTCGGCGGTCTCAGCGGGCACCGCCCGCCCGTCACACCCCCTCGGTCAAGCGCTCTGGCACTGTGGGCAGGACAGGAACCCCACGTGCTGGGGTAGGGGCAGTGTCCACCGGCCCGCTGGGTCTCCTACGGCAAGGGTTTCTCGTATCGGGTGACCGGGTGCCCGGTGGAATCCGGGCCGAAAGTGACCTGCTCGCGCGGGTGGTAGCGGCGTTGTTCGTCGTAGGCGCGCAGGCGGTGGTTGGTGGACACACGGTCCAGGCGCACCCAGGTGTGGTGCTGGGCGCTGGCCCTGCTCTCGACCCAGACCAGCAGGTGAGCGACCAGGCCCTGGCCGGAGGCGGATCTGTCGACCATGTTCCTGTGTCCGTTGCCCTGAAACGGGTGCGTGCACCTGTTTTCCACCCGCACGCCGGGCTGGCGGGGCGCTTGGGGGCATGCTGAGGTGGGCGCAAACGGAGCTTGCCCCGATATCAGGAAGACACCAAAACTCGCCCGTGCCGCCACGGTGGGCGGGCAGGGCTGTGGATAACTGGCTCTCCTGCGGGGGCGTCGGGGGCGGTGGGCTTGGGGGCCTGCTTGATCCGCTCCCGGGCCCAGGCAGCCAGGACTTGGGCGTTGGGCGCCAGCTCCGAGCCGGCGCGGAGCCACAGGCCGCCCTTGAGGACCGGCTCCTCGGCAGGGGTGCTCCCGGTGCCGTTCAGGGAGACGGCCATGCGTCCCAACGTCTGCGGGTCCAAGGCGGCATCCTCTGGTGGGGCGGGCTCCGGGGGCTTTGGCAGCAACACGCCCGGGGGTGATGCGTTGAGTTCCGCCACGGCTTCGGGCAGGAGCTGGCCGGGCTCCGATCGGCACAGCCGCCCGCAGATCGAGCAGGTGCCACCGGGGACGTTGCGCGTGCTCTTGTGCTCGGGGCAGGTGCCGGTGGCCTTGCCCTGGTGGTCCACCGGGAACTGCTCCGGCTGGGTGTCCGGGGCGCTCTGGCCCAGCACCGGCCATGACGGGGTGGGCAGGCTTGGTCCGTGGACGCCTCGGCCCAGAGCGCCGCTCAGGTAGCGATGCGCGGCGCTCATGTCGCACAGCCGCCGCATCAGCGCCGGGAAGGGGCGCCGCAACCGCTCCATCCCCCACAGCAGCGCCCGCACCTCGGCCTCACCCAACCCCTGGCGCAGGAGCTTTTCCACCGCCAGCGCCAACCGCTCCCGGTCCGCCACCGGGTTGGCCAAAAATATGTTCGGAATTCGATCAATAATCCCGAAGAGGCCACCCCTGGGCTTTTGTCGGGTTTGCTCTCCTGTGCTTGAGGTGCCACGGACGGAACCATCCGCCTCGGTATCAGAACAGTCCCCAGGGGAAGAGTCTGTAGACCAATCTGAACTGGGGGCCCGACCAATCTGAGCTGGGGTGCCGGTGCGCTTCAACGAGGGTCGATTGTGCGCGTTGAGAGGTTCCTCCCCCAGTTTGGCGCGGCAGGCGTTGATGTCTGCGAGCACCAACTCGGGGTAGTCCTCAGCCGGGATGAGAAGCTCCAGCACACACGGCAGCTGATACACAGAGCGGCCGCGCTTGATGTCCTCGGCGAAGAAATCGATGGTCTCCGAGCGCGTGAGCTTGCGGACGATACCCGCCTCGACCAAGTCCTCGATGCCGCGCTTGAGACTGCTGACGCTCAGCTTGCCGCAGCGTTGGGCCAGGTTCTCCAGGAAGAAGAAACACCACCGGCCGTCGGCGTCGACCGCGTTGGCGATGGCCATCAGCGCCGCCAGCGAGCGCAGCGAGGGCAGTAGACCCTTGCTGAAGATCTGCTGAACCCAGATGGCGAGGATGAACCCGATCCCCTTGAACGCACCAGGGGGACGCTTGCGGGACGGAGAGAACCCGATCGGATTCGGAGTTTCGGATGTGCTTGAGGGGTGCGTGAGGGTAGACTCCACGACGAGTCGCCTTCCTGGGCTAAGCAGGGCGTGGCTCAGTCGACAAACCTGTTTGCGCAGGCGTCGGCCACAACCCGACCAGGTGTTGTCAGCACCGGGTCGGGTTTTTTTCTGGACGCGATCCAACCTAGCGAGGCGAACAAGAGTTCGCAGGGTTTTCTCTCAAATCCGCACACGAGAGAGATCCGAAGAACAACCCGCAAACCCAAAAAGCGAAACTCACCCCACTTGGCCCGTTTTGCGAAAGCTCCCTTTTCCCACAAAAAAGGCCCTCCGTCGAAACGAAGGGCCGTCGGGGGATCTGAGGTCAACGGGCCTGGGAACGCACCCCGCAGAGCAGAGCCGCCCACTCCTGCGAAGCGAAGCTCAGATGCCCGGCCTCGCGGTTCTGGGTGTCACGCACATCCGCACCAGCAGCGCCCTGCCGAGCCTCCACACAGTTGGCCCCACCGTCGGAGTAGGTGCTCTTGTGCCAGGTGGATTTACTCATCGTCCAACTTCCTAAGCTCCGCCTTCAGCCTCGTCAAGGTGGCTTCAGGCCCCATCGCCGCGCTCTGCAGGGCGGCGAACTGCATCCGCCAGTTCGCTGTCTCCGTGGTGTTGGTGACGATCTGGCCCTCACGGGCGCTTTCGGCAAACATGACATCCGGGAGAGACTTCGTGGTGATCAGCTTAAAGGGACCAGAGGTCCCGGGGTGTGGGGGTGTGTCCATGGGGATCAGCTGCAAGGTGACCCTGCCACTCTCCACCAACCCAGTGACCAGCGACAGCTGCCTGCGCGCCGCCGACCACGCCTTCGAGGACCTCCACACCTGGATAGGTGCGGGCAACCCGCTCCCCCAGCCGGACCCACCGAAGCCCGCTGCTCCCCCGCAGCGGGCTCCCGGCATGAGAGCGCCCTGGACCAGGCCCCACGCCTTGGCGCTGAAGCAGAGAGCGCCCCACCCCGAAGGCTTTGTGACGAGCCCTGCCCGTGCAGACTCACGCACATCTGGCTTTGTCGCGATCTCGGGATCCCGGAAATCCTGACTGGCCGATAACTCGATCAGCCGAAGGTACGTCAGCCCTGATGCCCTAAGGGCTTGATGGGCCTGCGCGACCCTCCCCCCTCCGGGGGTGGTGACCCGCAGCGGATACACGCCTGCGGCAAGGCCGCGCTCAGGTACGGGCGGGCTGGGGAACAGCGGCGCGCAGGTAGCGGTCGGCCACCGCGTGGGCCACGGCCCGGTCCGGGCACAGGGGCGCGGCGACCGCGTCGGCGCCCGATTCCTTGAGACGGTCGTGGAACAGGCCCGGTGCCAGCAGCCAGGTGGCCACGCTGACGCGGCGATGGCCCGCAGCGCGGAGTTCGGCGACCTTGTCGGCCACCGAAGGGGTGCTGGTGGCGGCGTAGGCCAGGTGGACGGGCTCGCCCGTGCGTTGGGACAGGCGCTGGGCGGCCTGGTCGAGTTCGGCCTGGGCGTGGGGGTCGGAGGTGCCCGCGCACGCCAGGATCAGGGCGTCGCCGCTCTGGTACCCGGCCTGGGTGAGGCGGCGTAGGGCGGTGGCCAGCAGGGCGGGGTGCTCGCCCAGGGCCGGGGTGATGACGGCGTCGGTGCGGCCCGCCTGGAGGAGTTGGTCGGGGATGTCGGTGCGTACGTGGTAGCCCGAGGCCAGGAAGGCGGGCACCACGACCAAAGGGCCGGGGGTTTCGGCGGCGACCTCGGTGACGTTGGGGTGGGTGACGTCGGCGAAGGCCAGGCGGGTGGGGCGGTGGGTCACCTCGGCCACGCGCAGGGCCAGGGAGTGGGCGATGGCGGTGCCGCGGGGTGAGCGGGTGCCGTGCATGACCAGCAGCAGGGTGGGGTTCAGCATGGGTGGGAGTCCAGGGCCAGGCGGTAGCCGCGTTTGACGACCGTTTGGATGATCTTGGGGTCGCCCAGGGCGGTGCGCAGACGGGCCACGGCCGTTTCGACGGCGTGGGCGTCGGCGTCCTCGCCCAGGCAGGTGAGCAGGTGGGCGCGGTCGCGGACCTGGCCGGGGCGGTGGGCCAGGGCGCGCATCAGGCGCATCAGGGTGGGCGAGAGGGTGTGGACGGTGCCGTCGACCAGGACGGCGTGGCCGCGCAGCCGTAGGCGGTGTCCGGCCACGTTGAGGGTGGGGAAGCGGGCGGGGAGTTCTTCGGTGAGTTTGCGGACCTGGGCGCCGATGCGTGCGCGGTCGGGCCACACGGTGGGGATGTCGTGGGCCATCAGGGGGCGTGCGGTGACCGGTCCCACGCACAGGCAGAGCACGTGGCCGCGCAGGGCGCCGATGAGGGCGTGTTGTTGGCCGGTGGTGTGGGCGCGGGCGAGGAGTCCGGCGGCGGCCGGGGCGCTGGTGAAGGTGACGGCGTCCACTCCCCCGGTGGTGACGGCCTCGATGAGGCGGTCCAGGGGTTCGGTCTGTTCGGGTTGGGTCCAGCGGTAGACAGGGACCTCGATGACTTCGGCTCCGGCCAGGCGTAGGGCGGCGGTGAAGTCGGGTAGGGGTTCGCCGTGGAGTTGGATGGCCACGCGTAGGCCTTGGACGCCGTGTTCGAGGAGGTAGTCCAGGACTTCGGCGGAGGATTCTGAGGGTGGGGACCATTCCTCGTTGAGTCCGGCGGCGCGGATGGCGCCTTTGGCTTTGGGGCCGCGGGCGAGCAGGCGTGAGGATTTCATGCTGGTCAGGAGGGGTTCGGCCATGCCCCAGGTTTCGCAGGCCTCGACCCAGCCGCGGAAGCCGATGCCGGTGGTGGCGATGACGACGTCGGCGGGGGTGCGGGTGAGTTGTTCGGAGACCGAGGCCAGGCGTTGGTCGTCGCTCAAGGGGACGATGCGCAGGGCGGGTGCGGCGATGACCTGGGCGCCCTTGCGGTGGAGCAGGGCGGTGAGTTCCTCGGCGCGGCGGGCGGCGGTGACGGCGACGGTGAACCCGGCCAGGGGTGCGGTGGTGGCCTCGCTGGTGGTCGGTGAGGCGGGCACGGCAGTGGTCATGGGGTCCCCTGTTCGGCGCGTGTGGTGCTCTGGGCGGGGTCGGAAGCGTTCTGGGTGGGGTGCGGGGTGGTGGCGATCTGTACGTTCTCGCCGTCCACGCGTACCGGCCAGGTGTTCAGGCGCACGTCGGGGGTGTCCAGGCTCTGGCCGGTGGTCAGGGAGAACACGTGCTTGAGCATGGGTGAGGCCACGGTGGGTTCTCCGGCGCGGTCGCCGACGATGCCGCGGGAGATGACGGTGGCGCCGGTGTGCGGGTCGAGGTTGTCCACGGCGTACAGGTGGTGGTCGCGGGTGGTGAAGAGGGCGACCTGGTGGCCGTCGGGCAGTAGGACGGCCAGGCCGATGCCGGGTTCGAGGCGGTGCTGGGGGCAGGCGTGGATCCAGCCGGTGGTGGTTTCGCTCGACTCCTGGGTGGTGGTGTGGGCGAGGACGCTCATCGGGTGCTCTCCTTGCTGGTGCGGGGGGTGGGCATGCCCAGTGGGGTGGGGGCGCCGGGCACGGGCTGGTCGCGGGTGGTGGTGAAGCTGATGGTGGGGTCGGGGGTGGTGGGGGCGTTGGTGAAGGACTCGAAGCGGGCGAGCTTGTCGGGGTCGTTCAGCACGGCCGCCCATTCGTCGGTGTAGGAGTCCACGTGCTGGGCCATGGCTTCCTCCAGTTCCTGGGCGATGCCCAGGCTGTCGTTGACCACGACCTCGCGCAGGTGGTCCAGGCCGCCCTCCATGGCCTCGATCCAGGGCGCGGTGCGCTGGAGGCGGTCGGCGGTGCGGATGTAGAACATCAGGAAGCGGTCGATGTAGCGGATGAGGGTGTCCTCGTCCAGGTCACCGGCGAGCAGCTGGGCGTGGCGAGGGGTGAAGCCGCCGTTGCCTCCCACGTACAGGTTCCAGCCGGTCTCGGTGGCGATGATGCCGAAGTCCTTGCCGCGGGCCTCGGCGCACTCACGGGCGCACCCGGAGACGGCGGACTTGAGTTTGTGGGGTGAGCGCAGGCCCCGGTAGCGCTCCTCCAGGCGGATGGCCAGTCCGACGGAGTCCTGGACGCCGTAGCGGCACCAGGTGGTGCCCACACACGACTTCACCGTGCGCAGGGACTTTCCGTAGGCGTGGCCGGACTCGAACCCGGCCTCGACCAGGCGGGTCCAGATGGCGGGCAGCTGTTCCAGGCGGGCGCCGAACAGGTCGATGCGCTGGCCGCCGGTGATCTTGGTGTAGAGGTCGAAGTCGCGGGCGACCTCGCCGATCACGATGAGCTTGTCGGGGGTGATCTCGCCGCCGGGGATGCGCGGCACCACCGAGTAGGTGCCGTTGCGCTGCAGGTTGGCCAGGTAGCGGTCGTTGGTGTCCTGCAGGGTGGCGCTCTCCCCGTCCAGGATGTGGCCGCCGCCCAGGGAGGCCAGGATCGAGGCCACCGCGGGCTTGCAGATGTCGCAGCCGTGTCCGGTGCCGTGTGCGTCGATCAGCGCGGAGAAGGTCGTGGTGCCGGTGGCGCGGATGATCTCCAGTAGTTCGGTGCGCGACTGGGTGAAGTGTTCGCACAGGGCCTTGGACTGGGTGATGCCGGCCTGGGTGAGGATCTGCTTGAGCATGGGCACGCACGAGCCGCAGCTGGTGCCGGCCCGGGTGCAGGACTTGAGTTCGGCCACGTCGTGGGCGCCGCAGGCGATGGCCTCGCTGACCTCGCCCTTGGTGACGGCGTTGCACGAGCAGATCTGTGCGGAGTCGGGCAAGGCGTCGGCGCTGAGCCCTTCGCCGTCGGGGGTGATCAGGGCCAGGGGGGCGCCGGGCAGGGGCGAGCCGACCAGGGGGCGCAGGGTGGCGTAGGCGGAGGCGTCGCCGACCAGGATGCCGCCCAGCAGGGTGGTGGCGTCGTCGGAGAGGACGAGTTTGGCGTAGCGGCCGCTGGCGGCGTCGTTGACGACCACGTCCAGGGCGCCGGGGGTGCGGCCGTGGGCGTCGCCGAAGCTGGCCACGTCCACGCCCAGGAGTTTGAGTTTGGTGGAGGTGTCGGCGCCGGTGAAGGTGGCCGCTCCGCCCACAAGTCGGTCGGCCAGGACCTCGGCCATGGCGTTGCCGGGGGCGATGAGTCCGTAGACGGTGCCGCGGTGGTGGGCGGCTTCGCCGATGGCGTGGATGTGGGCGTCGCTGGTGGTGCAGGTGTCGTCGATGACGATGCCGCCGCGTTCGCCCACGGTGAGTCCGGCGCCGCGGGCCAGGTCGTCGCGGGGGCGGATGCCCACGGAGAAGACGACCATGTCGGCGTCCAGGTGGTTGCCGTCGGCCAGGGCCAGGCGGGCGGCGCGACCGTCGGGGCCTGCTTGGACGGCGGTGGAGGCGGTGCCGGTGTGCACGTTCACGCCCAGGTCGGTGACCAGGTTCTGCAGCAGGGCTCCGGCGCCCTGGTCGATCTGGGCGGGCATCAGGTGGGGTGCGAGTTCGACGACGTGGGCGCTCACACCCAGCAGGCGCAGGGCGTTGGCCGCTTCCAGTCCGAGGAGTCCGCCGCCGATGACCACGCCGGTCTTGGCGTTCTCGGCGTCGGCGGTCAGGTCGTCCAGGTCCTCGATGGTGCGGTAGACGTGGCAGCCGGGCAGGTCGTGGCCGGGGATGGGGGGCACGAAGGGGGTGGATCCGGTGGCCAGGACCAGGCGGTCGTAGGGCAGGACGCGGCCGGAGGCGGTGGTGACGGTGCGTGCGGCGCGGTCGATGGCGGTGGCCTGTTCGGACACGTGCACGTCCACGCCGGGGCCGCGCAGGTCGCCCAGGGACAGGTCCTGGGCGCTGGCGCCGTCGAGGTAGGTGGACAGGGCGACGCGGTCGTAGGCGGTGCGGGGTTCCTCGCCCACCACGGTGATGTGCCAGTGGTGGGCGGTGTCGCGGTCGCGGAGGGCCTCGACGAGCCGGTGGCCGACCATGCCGTTGCCGATGACGACGAGTTCTTCCATGGGGCGGCTCCTCCTGCGGGCTGCGGGGTCGGACGCTTTTCAGGTAACCGGCAGGGTGTTACCCGTGAGTTGGGGGTAGGTGTCGGGGATGTTTCGTTGTGCTGTCACCGCAGGTGAAAAACGCGTGATCGGTGGAGGGTGGTGTGGAGTGGGTGCCCGGTCTGTGGTGCCGAGGGGTTGCGGGGTGGAGGGTCGGGAGGGTGTTCGCGGGCGGGGCCTGGGGCATGGACAGTCGGGGTCGGGTTGTCCAGGATGGGAGGCGATATGCACACCATCGACATCGCGCGCCCGGTGCGCGCTCTTGCCTCCCTGTCCGCTCTGGCCGTGGGTGATGCCTTCGGCTCCCAGTTCTTCGTCCCTGACAACCGCTCTTTCCTGACCGGGCGGGAGCTGCCGCCCGGCCCGTGGCAGTGGACCGACGACACCGAGATGGCGGCGTCGGTCTATGCCGAGGTCGTGCGCGGCGGGGCCGTGGACCCCGATCGCCTGGCGGCTTCCTTCGCCCGCCACCACGACTTCGACCGCGGGTACGGGCCCGCGACCGGTCGGATGCTGCGGCTGGTGCGTGAGGGCGGTGACTGGCGGTCGTTGGCCTCGGAGCTGTTCGAGGGGTCGGGCTCCTTCGGTAACGGGGCGGCGATGCGGGTGGCTCCGTTGGGTGCCTGGTACGCCGAGGACCTGGACGAGGTGGTGGAGCAGGCCGCTGTGAGCGCGCGCGTCACCCACACCCACCCCGAGGCGGTGGACGGTGCCGTCGCGGTGGCGGTGGCCGCGGCCTTGGTGGCGCGGCGCGAGACGATGGGCGCCGGATCGTTCCTGGACCGGGTGGTGGAGCACCTGCCCCAGGGGCGGGTGCGTGAGGCGGTGCGCGACGCCCGGGCTCTGCTGATCACCTCCAACCCGCTGGGGGTGGCCGCGGAGCTGGGCAACGGGTCCGGGGTCAGCGCCCTGGACACGGTGCCCTTCGCGTTGTGGGCGGTGGCCCGGTACCGGTCGGGGCTGGCCGCGGCGTTGTGGGCCACGGTGGCCCCGGGCGGGGACATGGACACCACCTGCGCGATCGTGGCGGGCATCCTGGGGGCGGGGCTGCCTGAGGGGGCGATCCCCCGGGAGTGGTCCGGGCGCACCGAGCCACTGCCCGGCTGGGCGCTGGCCGCCGCCCCCTGATGATGTGCCTTGGCGCCCGCGCCTGGTGTGTGCGTGCGCTGAGGGTCAGGTGCTCGTGCCGGTCAGGTGTGCTGAGGGCCGGGGCCCGGTGGTGATCCCGGGCCCTGCGGGCCCGAGGGCGGGCCGCCCGGCGGCGGGTGGGGCGGTTGGCCCGGGTAGCCGCCCGGCGGGGGCGGCTGCTGCTGGCCGGGGTAGGGGCCGGGATAGGGGCCGGGGTGCTGCCCGGGCGGCGGGCCCTGGGTGGTGCGTTCGTTGGTGAGCTGTTGGCGGTGACGGCTCCGGCGCACCGCCGTGACGATGATCAGGATGATGCCGCCCACCACACCCAGGAACGGGATGAACAGCAGGGAGCCCAGAGCTCCGAGCACGCCGGTGGCGATGTTGCCGGTGGTGTCGCCCGCGTAGGCGATCCCGAAGCGGACGTTGTCGGGGGCCTGGCAGGTCAGGGTGTACTCGCCCGGTTCGGTCAGGTCGGCCATACCGACCATCGCCCAGGCGCCGTCCTGCCCTTGCGCCTCGTGGTTGAAGGTGGGGTAGGCGAAGGTCAGGGTCTGGTCGTCGGGGTCGGTCAGGGCGCACGCGGTGTGGTCCACGTTCGGGGGTGAGCCGTACAGCAGCCACCCCGACTCGGGGTGTTCCTGGGCGTCGACCGTGAAGGTCGTGCTTTGGGTGCCCTGGGTGCGTGCGTCGAACTCGGGCAGGGCCAGGCCCCGCATCAGCAGCACCACGAACAGCACGATGCCCAGGATGATCGAGAGTGGGATGAGTGCGCCGCCCACCCAGAACCAGACACGGGAGGGGCGCAGCTCACGAGGGTCTATCTGGGGTGGTGGCCCGTAGGGGCCTGGGTATGGTGCGGCCATGCGGTGAGTGTCGCACGGCCCGATGACCAGGACACGCGTCCTTGGCGCAGGTTTGGATGTGTGTTGTCCAACCTTGTGCCCTCAGGCGGTGGGTTCGGCGGCCCGGGCGGGGTGTTCGGCAGGGGCCGGGGCCCGGCCCCTGGTGTGGAACGGGTCGCGGTGGTGGCCCTGGTGTTCCTGGGTTCGTTGGTTGAGTTCTCGGGTGGGATTTGAGGGTTGCTGTTCGAGAAAGCTCCCCCACAGGGAAACTCTCGGAAGAAGTCTCACAGAGCAGTTCAATGACACACTTGAAGCAGGGGTGACCGGGACGGACACCCGAACGCTTCGAGGGGGCGTGATGACCGAGGACGAGATCATCCACTTCGTGGCCGGGATGGGCCAGGTGGACGTGATGACCGCGAGCCGGGAGAGTGGGGCGCCCGAGATCGCCTGGGGCGACTCCTTCTTCCTGTACGACCCTGACGGGCGGGCGCGTGAGCGCGGTGGCTTCACCCCGTTCGCGACCCTGGTGACCAAGGACTACCCGGATTTCGACAGCGATTCCGACCTTGATCGGCCCGGGGTGTTCCGGGTCAACATCGCGGTGGGCCGCGCCCTGTTCGAGGAGGTGGTGGGCCACACCCCGGCGGCGCATGCCGGGCACCGCGAGGGCTTCGACTACACCGAGCTGGACCGCCTCCTGCCGCACCCGGTCTATGCCGCCCAGGGGTGGGTGGCGGTACTCAACCCGGGTCCGCGGACCTCCGAGCGGGTGCGTGAGCTGCTGTTCCTGGCCAGGGAGCGTACCGCCGCCCGCCACCGCCCACCGGAGCGGTGAGGCCTCTCATCGCGATCCCGGCTCAGCGGGGGCGGGAGTGGGAACACGGTCTCCGGTGTTGCACCGGGGGTCGTGCCGTGTTCGGCGCGCTGGGTCCAGGGCCGGCTCAGCCCTGTTCGGGGCGGTCGTGGCGTTCCCGGGCGGCCCGGATGTCGTCGCGGTGGTCGTTGGCCCAGCGGTCCAGGGCGGTGAGCGGCTCCAACAGGGTGTGCCCGAGTCCGGTCAGCGTGTAGTCCACTCGCGGCGGGACGCTGGCGTGCACGGTGCGCTCGACCAGGCCGTCCCGGACCAGGGCGCGCAGGGTCAGGGTGAGCATGCGCTGGCTGATGCCGTCGATGGCGCGGTCCAGCTCGCTGTAGCGGTGGGTGCGTTGGCCGAGCATGACGATGATGAGCACGCTCCACTTGTCCCCGACCCGGTCCAGGACCTCGCGGACCGGGCAGTCCTCGGGGTTCTCGGTGAGCTTGCGTTCGGTCAGGGGAACATGGGTGTTCGTATCGGACATGAAAGTTCCTCCTTGTGGCCGGCCTTTCCTACCTACATACTCACTGACCATAGGGTTACGCACAATATGTATGTAAGGGTCGGTGGTGAGCGTGAACGGCTCGGAGCCGGACAGAGCGCGGGATGCGGAACCGCGGACGGTGCCCGCACCTGAGGGCGGTCCTGAGGCGAGCGGGGGCCAGGAGCCCCTGCCCGCGGTCAGGGGCCTGGTGGCGTTGGGATCCGAGCACGCACCCGCGTGCTCGGACGGAATCTGCTTGTGAGGGGAACGGCAGTGCAGATCGAAGTGTGGTCCGACATCGTGTGCCCGTGGTGCTACATCGGCAAGCGGCGTCTGGAGAAGGCCCTGGCGAGCTTCGAGCACGCCGACGAGGTCGAACTCCTCTGGCGCAGCTTCCAGCTCGACCCCACCTTCCCCCGGGGGGTTCGCGAGCCGGTCTATGACTCCCTGGCCAAGAAGATGAACGCCACCCCCGACCAGGTCAGGCAGATGACCGACCAGGTCAAGCAGGTGGCGGCGCAGGAAGGGCTGCACTACGAGTTCGAGAACGCCGTCATGGTCAACACCTTCGACGCCCACCGGCTCACCCACCTGGCCAAGGAAAAGGGGCTGGGCGACCAGGCCCATGAGCGCCTGATGCGCGCCCAGCTGGTACAGGCCCGCGTCCTGGACGACGTGGACACCCTGGTGGAGCTGGCCGGGGAGATCGGCCTGGACACCGAGGAGGCCCGCACCGTCCTGACCGGTGACGCCTACACCGCCGAGGTCCAAGGCGACATCCGCACCGCCCAGCAGCTGGGCGCCACCGGGGTGCCGTTCTTCGTGATGGACCGGGCCTTCGGTGTCTCGGGGGCCCAACCGCTCGAGGTCTTCACCGCGGCCCTGGAGAAGGCCTACGCCCAGAAGGCCTGATTGCCCAGGGGGTGACCAGCGAGTCTGGCGGACCCGGGAACCGACTCGGGGACCGGCCTTGCGCCGTCTGCGGGCGCCGGTCCCCTTCGTGTGCCCGGAGTACTCGGATGCTGTTGGCGTATCCGGGTGGGGGCCGGGGGTGGTCTCCGGCAGTGGGTTCGGGGGCTCGGGGTGGGTGGAGGCGCCCGAAACCCGGGCTGGCAGGTGTCCGTTGCTTCCGTAACCGTCAGGTCCTCGGTGATCTTGCTACCAGGAGCAAGTTCAGCGCTGAACTTGCTCCTGGTAGCAAGATCACGCTGAAAGGAGGGGCCGAAACCGGTCCGGGTCCGGCCGGGGCGGGGCTTGGATCGGTCTGTCCACCGGGCCGGGTAGGGGGTCCCCGCTGGGCCTGGGGAGCGGTGTCCGCGCTGCCGCTGTTCGTCGGGGCGGGTGAGCGGCCGCGACACGAGCCCCGAGTTGGCAGTCGCCGTTGGCTTTTGGGCCTCTTGGGGGCCGTCCGCCACCCCGACCACTCCTGCCCCGTTCCCCGATAGCCGCCCACCGCCCTCGCAGCGAAACGGGGCAGGGCGGAGCGCCTGATGACTCGGCGAAGCCGCGACGGCGACGACCTTGACGCCCGCGGAGGAGACGGCAACCATCGAGCGCTGGGAAACGGTGACTCCAGCCCGGACCCCCAACCGGATACACCAACAGCATCTACTCGGGGCGGGCCCGGTTCCCCCTCGCGGGGGAGGCCGAGGAGGCCGAACCACCCCTGTTGGGGAGGTACCCGGCGGTCTCCGGAGCCAGGGTGGAGGTGAAGGTTCGCCCACCCGTGAAGGAGCCGCTCATGTCCGCCCCGCGCAGTACCGACCCGACCGGTTCCACCCCAGCTGCTGCTGGACAGTCCGCTACCTCCGCTGCTGGTACTGGACCGGTGGGTGCCGACCCGCGTTCCGCTCCCCGCGGCCGCAACCACTCCCCCGGTACCCGCCACCCGCCCGCCTCGTTCCTGCCCTACGGGGCCGCGCTGGCCTGGTCCGCCGCGGCCCTGGGCATGGCGTTGGGCTGGCTGACCGGGGTGGTCCCCCCGGGGTTGTCCGAGGCCAGCGCCTTCGGGGCCCTGCTCACCACCGACCACCTGGGGGTGGCTGCCTCGGTCACCTTCCTGGTCGGCGCCCTGGGAGTGGTGATCGCCCTGCTCCTGCCGCGTTCTCACGCGCCGCGCCTGCTGGAGGTGTCGGCCTGGACCGTGTTCGCCGTACTGCTGCTGGCCTACATCGATTCCACCCTGCTGGTGTGGTTGGGTTACGGCCTGGCCATGCCGGTGCTGGTGTGGGTCGAACCGGCCCTGGGGGTGGACTACGTCGCCCTGACCCTGTCCGCACCCCTGCTCCAGACGCTGTACTTCACCGCGGGAGCGGGGATCTGGGCGTGGGCGTCGTTGACCCACCGCAGGCGGCGACTCGACGGATGCGTTCGGTGCGGACGCACCACGGCCTGGACCCCCGACGCCGAACGCGCGCTGCGGGGGCAGGCGCTGCGCACGGGCAGGATCGCGGTGGTCGGTGCCTTCGCCCTGGCCCTGTTCTACCCGGCACTGCGGTTGCCGTGGCTGTTCGGATACTCCATGGGGATGGCGGAGGAGGCTTTCGCCGCGGTCGCCTCGGACCCGACCGCGATGATGATCGGGCTGGGACTGGGGGCGGCCGGTGTGCTGGGCGCCGTGCTCATGCTGGGTCTGGTCCAGGGGTGGGGTGTGCGCTTCCCCTGGTGGATGGTGGGGCTGTCCGGTCGCCGGGTGCCGGTGAGCTTGGCCGTGCTGCCCGCGACGCTGGTGGCGATGGCCCTGGTGGGGATGGGGCGCAGTGTTCTGGTGCAGTTCTGGCAGCTGGGCGGGGTCGAACCCGGAATGGGTTCGCACGCGGTGGCCTTCGGCGCGATGCCGCTGTGGGGCGCGGCCCTGGCGGTGGCGACCGCGGCCTACGCGGTGCGCCGTCGCGCCGAGTGCGCAGTGTGTGGGCGGGGCCTGCCCGAGGCCTGGCCGGTGGCGGCGCCTCCCCTCCTGCCCCGCAAGCGCTGACCCGCTGCCCGACAGCGTTCCGGTGCGAGACGAAGGCGGCGCCCCTTGCCCTGAGAGGGAGCGGGCGCCGCCCTTGTTGTGCCGCGTGTTGGCTCTACCGGACGGGAGCTGTGGTACCTACTGGACGGGAACCCCGGGGATCTCGCCGAAGGCACCCGCGTACAGGGTCATCTCCTCAACCTCCGGGCCGGGGGCGGGGAAGACCGACAGCGCCAGGTACTCCTCGCCCGGGGAGAGGGTGAAGATCTCGTCGGCGAAGTCCTCGTACTCGCCTTCGCCGTCGCGGATGCGGATCACGTAGCGGATCAGGCCGTTGCCCGGCTCTTCCAGGCGGAAACCGCCCATGGTGCCCTCGGTGTACTGCTGGGGGCTGCCGGGCAGGGAGGCCTCGTCGCCCTCCAGGTCGGCTTCGAGGTCGGACAGGGTGGAGTTCTGGAAGCCCACCATCTGGAACAGGTAGGCGCCGTCGCGCACCATCGGGTAGACGTTCAGGTCCAGGTCCTCATGGGTGACCGTGGTGAACGGGTCCAGTTCCTCGAAGTAGGGCGCGGGCGGCCCCACGTGGCGCTTGGCCGCGTCCAGGCCCGAGTCGCCTTCCTCGGAGTCGGTATCGGACATGGGGACCTCGTACTGGAACTCCACGCGGCGGTTGCGGGCGCGGGCTTCCTCGTCGTCGTCCCCGCCCTCCTCGGCGACCGGTTCGTCGCTGCCCCGGCCCTCGGTGCTGAGGGTGAAGTCCGTACCCAGCTCCTCCTTCAGCAGGTCGCGTACGGCCTCGGCGCGCTCTTGGGACAGGTCCTGGTTGTAGTCGTCCGCGCCCTTGCCGTCGGTGTGGCCGATGATGGTGATCTCGGTGCCCTCGCCGAGGTTCTCCCGCATGGACTGGGCCGCCTCCTGAATGGTGTCCACGGCTTCGTCGGTGGGGTCGGACTCGTCGAACTCGAACATGTTGTCCGCGTGCAGGGCGATGACCTCCTCGTCGCCCGCGCGGGTGGTGGAGGCGGTGGGGCTGTCCACGAAGCTCTCCATGGACATGACGAACCCGTCGGTCTCCAGGCCCGGCTCCGGCGGGGTCTCGGGGTAGACGATCTCGTCCTCGGGCAGGTCCTGGATGATCACCCAGGTTTCGGGGTCGATGTAGTCGTGGACGTCGGGTTCGGGCAACGGGGTGAACTCGTCGACGTAGCTGACCGGGGTGCCGGGCACGTGGCCGGCGGTGGCGCCTGTCAGGGTCAGGAACTCCACGTCCTCGCTGGGGGCGGGGAAGTACCGGCGGATGGGCTGGGGCAGGGTCTCGTGGATGGGGTCCAGGTTGCTGCCCTCGATGAAGTAGGTGCCGTAGGGCTCGCCGTGCTCTTCGCTGGTGATGGGTTCCAGCACCTCGCCGGAGACGGGGTCGACCAGGCGCAGGGGCGCGCCGGCGTACTTGAGTTCCTCGCCGGTGATGAACTCCAGGATGTTGAGGCTGAGGTCGAGCATCAGGTATTCGCCGTTGTGCTCGAGGGCGTCGATGGTCATCTCGACGGCTACGTCGTTGCCGCCCTCGACGAACATGCGGCCCGTGCGTACGAAGGGGAGTTCGATGTCCTCGGCGGAGACCTCCTCCACGGTCTCTTGTGTGGGGCTCTCCTCCTCGCCCTCCGCGGAGGTCAGGTCGCGGATGAGGCCGCAGGAGCTGAGGGCCATGCTCAGCGCGAGGACCGCGCTGGTCACGCCAAGGGCTCGTTGGGACATGGTCGGGGGACTCCCTCGCGGTGGTGCCGTGCTCCGGCTGGGGTGCCGGGATGGTTCGTCAGCGGCTCAGACGCCTGGCGTGGCCGGCTGGTTCGGGGAGTTTACCGGTGGCAGGGGTGCGGCCCCCGCGCCGAGGGGGTCGGGCGGGGGCCGCTGGGGGATGTGTGGTGGTGGCTATCTACGGGTGGTGCTACAGCCTGACGGTCTTGCTGAGCGAGCCGGTCGCGCCGGTCTCGTCGGTGACGGTCAGGGTGATGGTGTAGGTGCCCGGTCCGGAGTAGAAGTGCCAGGCGCTGGAGCCGCTGGCGGTACCGCCGTCACCGAAGTCCCACCGGTAGGAGGTGATGGGGGCGTCCCCGGCGCTGGAGCCGGAGGCGTCCACCTCGCAGAAGTAGAAGAAGGTGTAGCAGGTCCCGCTGAAGTCGGCGGTGGGCGCGACGTGGTCGGGGGCGCCCACGGAGATCTCGGCCTGGGCGGAGTCGGTGCGGCCCTGGTCGTCGGTGACGGTCAGGGTGACGGTGTAGTCGCCTTCGGCGGTGTAGGTGTGCTCGGTGGTGGTGCCGGTGTCGCCGTTGCCGTCGCCGAACTCCCAGGCCCAGTCGGTGATCTCACCGGCGCTGCCGGAGCCGTCGAAGGAGCAGGTCAGGGTGGTGTCGTCGCAGGAGTGGGCGAGTGAGGCGACCGGGCCCTGGGGCGGGGCGGTCTCACCGTCGGCGGGGAAGACGTCGGGGTCGCCCACGTCGAGCAGGGGCTCGTGGATGCCGTCGCCGGAGGTGTCGTTCCAGTCGTGGTTGCCCGCGCTGGTCAGGGTGTCGTAGATGGCCAGGACACCGGCGCGGTCGGTGGGCTTGGCGTCGCCGACCGCGAGCAGGGCCAGGCCGCCTGCCGCGTGCGGGGCGGCCATGGACGTGCCGCTCATGGTGCCGTACCCGCCGCCGGGCATGGTGGAGGTGATGCAGGAGCCGGGGGCGGCGATGTCGATGGTGGCGCCGAAGTTGGAGAACGTGGACAGGGTGTCGTCCTGGTCGGCGCGGCAGGTGAGCGGGCCGCCGACACCGCCGGGGGCGCCGTCGGAGTCGGCCATGGAGGAGACGGTGAGCACGTCGGGGTGGTTGGCCGGGAAGAAGTTGGCCGCGTCGCGTGCG
The DNA here is from genome assembly GCF_024134545.1 of Nocardiopsis exhalans. Lineage (GTDB taxonomy): Bacteria > Actinomycetota > Actinomycetes > Streptosporangiales > Streptosporangiaceae > Nocardiopsis > Nocardiopsis exhalans. The sequence continues at coordinate 3,874,941 of NZ_CP099837.1, read as the reverse complement.
CTGTTGCCCGCGGCCACGGCGTAGGCGACGCCCTCGGCGACGGAGTTGGTGATGGCCTGGGTCAGGGCCTGGTCGGTGCAGCCCTGGCAGCCCAGGCTCATGTTGGCCACGCCGATCTGGCCGGCGTTGGCGGTGACGTAGTCCACGCCCGCGGCGATCCCGGCGAGGGTGCCGCTGCCTCCCGCGGTCAGGACCTGCACGTTCCACACGTCGGCGCCGGGGGCCACGCCCACCACGCCCAGGTCGTTGTCGATGGCGGCGGCGCTGCCGGCGACGTGGGTGCCGTGGCCGTTGCCGTCGGTGGCGCTGTTGGGCACACAGGTGCCGCTGGTGCAGTTGACCGAGTCCACCACGTTCAGGTCGGGGTGGTTGCCGTCGACCCCGGTGTCCAGGACGGCGATGGCCACGTCGGGGACGTAGTTCTCCTGGCCGTCGATCTGGAGGTTGGGGTTGTCGGGGGCGAAGACCCGGGCGATGCCGTTGGGGATGTCCTGGTCGAAGGCTTCGACGACCTGGTCCTCCTGGACGTAGGCCACGTCGCTGTCCTGGAGCAGTGCGGCGGCGTCGGCGGCGGTCATGTCCGCGGCGTAGCCGGTCAGGGCGTGCTCGTACACGCCCAGGGGGTCGTCACCGTGGCGTTCGGCGACGGTTTCGGGGTCGGCGCTCTCGTCCAGGACGACGATGTAGGTGCGCTCGGCGGGGTCGGCGGTGTTGAGGAAGGAGGGGAGGTCGGGGTCGGCTGCGGCGGGGCTTACGGCCAGGATCGGCAGTAAGGCCGCGGCGGCGATCACTGCACCGAACTTGCGCATGTGTGCGGGGACCCTTCTGTAGCGGGGGACTACGGGGGATTGTGGAAGGGTGGCCACCCGAGAGTCATGATGTGTCGCTCGGTGGAGCCAGGCAATACGTAGTCACTACGTAGTTCGGCCCGCGGGTGGCGACTACGTAGTGCCGTAGGGGTGGTCCAGGGGTCGAGGGTGCCCTGGGGGGTCAAGGGTGTGTGCGGGTTCTGGGCTGTTTTCAGCGCCCGGTGGGCGGGGTCAGGTCGCGGCGTGAGCGCAGGCCGAGTTTGGCCAGGGCGTTGGCCACGTGGGTCTCCACGGTGCGCGGGGACAGGTGTAGGAGCGCGGCGATCTCGCGGTTGGTGTGTCCGCGCCCGGCCAGGGCGGTGATCTCGTTCTCGCGGGGTGAGAGGCGCTCGTTGCCCGAACCCCCTGTTCTGGCCGGGGGCGTGTTGACGCCGTGCTCGCGCAGCAGGCGGCGCACGCGGGCGGCGTCCCAGGTCGCGCCGAGTTCGGTGTACTGCTCCAGGGCGGCCTGGAGTGCGGTCACCCCGAGCCCGGGGCCCTGGCCGTTGGCGGCGGCCAGGTGGGTGTGGGCGGAGGCCTCGAGGGCCTGGGCGGCGTCGTAGGGGCGGGGCATGTCCCGGTAGGCGGCTTCGGCCTGGGTGTACAGGTGCAGGGCGCGGTCGTGTTGGCCGTTGTGGTGGGCCAGGGCGGCTTCGAGGCGGATGAGGGCGGCCTGGGCGGCCGGTGCGCTGGTGCCTCGCAGTCCGGCGCGGAAGCGGGTGCTCAGGTCCTGGGCCACGGCGCGTCTTCGGCACAGCAGGAGGGCCTCGATGCCCGGTACCAGGTCGGCGGCCCAGACCCAGATGCCCTTGCTGGCCACGAGGGAGACCAGGCCTTCCACCCGCTGCCAGGCGGCGTTGGCGTCGCCTTGGGCCAGGGCCATGCGGGCCAGTAGTCCGGCGGCGAAGGCGCGCACGGGCACGGTGTAGTCAGGGCTCGCGTGGTCGGGGGGTGTGTGGTCGGTCGCGGTGCCGGTAGGGCCGGTGTGGTTGATGTGTCCGGCACGGTCGGTGGGGCTGTGGTGGGTGGGGGTGTGCCCGGGGTTGGCGGGGCCGGGCAGGATCCGGTCCAGGTGGGTGCGTGTGGTGGCCGGGTCGCCGTGGGCCAGGGCCAGGGCGGCGCGTACCACGGCGAGTTCGGCGGTGACCGAGTGCAGGTGGGCCAGTCGCCCCGAGCGCAGGTCGTGTTCGGTGCGTTCGGCCAGGTCGGACCAGTGGCCGCGGTTCCAGTCCAGGATCAGGTACAGCACCCGCGCGCTCTCGCGGATGTAGGGGTCGCAGGCGCCGGTGACATCGGCCAGGTGGCGGTCGGCCCGGTCGTAGTGGCCCAGGATGACGGCGGCGTCGGCCAGGTTCAGTGAGGCGCGGGAGAACTCGCGGCGCCGGGCCAGGGCCTGGGGGTTGCTGTGGGGCGGGGTGGCGTCGGGGCGGGGCAGGGACACGTCCCAGGCGGCCGGGTCGCCGATCTGGGCGAGCAGGGTGGCCTGGTTGACGCGTACGGTCTGCTCCACCGCGGGGTCCTGGCTGCGCTGGGCGGCCTGGACTGCCTGTTCCATCCAGCGCCGGTGGGTGGCCACCGAGTCGGGGGTGGAGCGGGGCACGGCCAGGGCGCACATGACGCGGGCGGCCAGGGCGGGGCGGGAGGAGAGTTCGGCGGCGGCGCGGACGAGCTCGCCGCGGGCGGAGCGGTTGCGGGAGGCCTGGTTGAGCAGGAGCAGGCCCAGTTCCATACGTAGTTCGCCGCGTTCGGCAGAGCACAGGCCGGGGGTGTCCAGGACGTCGCGCAGCAGGGCGATGGTGTGTTCGGCGGAGATACCGGTCAGGGCGGCCCGGCCGAGTTTGAGTGCGAGGTCGCAGCGGCGGCGCGGGGGCAGGGATCGGCGGGTGAGGGCGTCGCGCAGCAGGGCGACGGCGGTGGTGTCCTCGCCGTGGGCCAGGGCCTGGTCCGCGGCGAGTTCGGCGTGGTCGGTCCAGGCGTCCAGCAGCCCGGCTTCGCGGGCGTGGTGGGCCATGCGGGCGTGTGGCGGTTGGGTCTGTTCGCCCAGGACCTGGAGGGTGGCCCGGTGCAGCTGGCGGCGTTTGTCGCGGGGCAGGGAGGTGTAGCAGGCCTGGCGTAGCAGCGGGGTGTGGGGTTCCAGGGTGGCCGGGCCCAGGGAGCGCAGCAGGCCGCGTTGGTGGGCTCGGGCCAGGGCCTTTTCGGCGCGGGCGGTGGACAGGGCGGCCACGCGGGCCAGCTGGGTGTCGGTGGCGGGCTGGTCCAGGACGCAGGCGGCGCGGACCAGTCGGCGGGTGTTGCGGTCCACCGAGCGCAGGCGGTCCAGGAACCAGTCGCGCAGGGGTGCGGAGATCGGCGGGGTGGCGGGCACGGCCGGTTCGCCCGGGGCGTCGGGGAGCTGGTCCAGGTGGTGCAGGGTTTCCACCACGGCCAGGGGAAGGCCGCCGGTCCAGGCGTGCAGGTGCTCGGCGTCCTCGCGGGAGACCTCGGCGGTGAGCAGGCGCTGGGCCAGGGTGTGGACGTGTTCGGGTGGCAGGGGGCCCAGGGTGATTTCGTGGTGCTCGGTGCCGGGAGGGGTGCGGGCGGCCAGTGCGGCCACGGGGAAGGCGCGCGGGAGTTCCTCTGGGCGGTAGGTCAGGACCAGGGTGAGGTTGGCGGGCAGCCGGGGCGTCAGGTAGGTGAGCAGGTCACGGGTGGCCGGGTCGATCCACTGTACGTCCTCCAGGGCCAGGGTGGTGGGTCCCAGGGCGCTCAGGAGCTCGGTCAGGGCGCGGTAGGTGCGGTGGTGTTCGGCGGCCGGGTCCACCGGGGGCGGTGGTGGGGGCAGCAGGTCGCCGTGCTCGGGCATCAGCAGGGCCAGTGCGCCGCACAGCGGGCTGAGCCCGGCCGGGATCGGGGTGTGGCGCAGGGCCTCGACGACGGGCGCGTAGGGGAAGGGATCGGTGCGGGGCGGGCAGTGTCCGGTCAGTACGGTGCTGTCGGTGGCCTCGTGCAGTTCCTGGACCAGGCGGGTCTTGCCTGTTCCGGCCGTCCCTGACAACAGGACGATGGTGCCGGGAACCGCTGCCTTGCGCAGCTGCCGTCGTTCCGTGTCGCGCCCGACGAGTGGGGGGAAGCACACACGGTCACGGTATAGGCACGTTGGGCTTCGCGGTAGAGGGAGAGACGTTACGTATCGGCTTCGTTGGTGACCGGTTTCGGACGGGCCGTTCAACGGGTCGCTGGTCGGGCGTCGACGGTGTCGTAGGCGCGGTGGACTCAGGCGTATGGCGCTCGGGCCCCGGTGGTGCTTCGATGGGAGGCGTGACGTGTCACGCGGGCGGCACGGCCGAGGAAGGGCGGGCGCGTTCCGATGGTGGAGATGGTGTTCGGGGTCGTGCCGGTGTTGGCCGCCGTGCTGGCCGGACTGTTCGCGGGGCTGTTCCTGGCTTTTTCGATGGCGGTGGTGCCCGGGCTGGCGCGCGCCGGTGACCGGGCGGCAGACCGGCCCTCAAAGGGGCCCAACTACCTCGGCCTTCGGCCGGTGCCCTCCACACCCCTGCGCGCACCGGCGGGCCGTGTCGCGGCCGGTCATTCCCGGCAACGGAACAGCGGTGGCGAGGTCAGTGGTGGTGTCTGGGGCCGGGTGCCTGTTTCGGTCCTGGGTTTGAAGATGATCTTGCTACCAGGAGCAAGTTCGGCGCCGAACTTGCTCCTGGTAGCAAGATCATCGGGGATCAGAGGGTTTGGGAAGCAGCGGACAGGTTCAAGCGGGGGGTTTGGGGCACCCGCTCCACACTGGCACCACCCCGTACAGCAACGGCAGCAGCCGGGGGAAGGCAGACCAGGAAGGTTCCGTCAGCTCCTCTGCGGTATCCCCACCGGTAGGCTTCGCGCTCGGCTCGTGTCGGTGTGCGCCCGGGCCAGGACCGGTGCGGTCCCGGCCCGCACCCGGGCTGCTCAGCCCACCGGTTCGGCGCTGCGGCCGCTGCCCATCCCCGACAGCAGAGCGTTCACGTCCCGCACGCAACCCCCGCAGCCGGTGGTGGCGCGGGTGCGCTCGGCGATACCCTCACGTGTGCGCGCACCGTCCAGCCAGGCCTGCTCGATGTCCTCGCGGCTGACCGCGTTGCACCGGCACACCAGGGCCGGGGCGGCCGCGCCCTGCCCCGCCTGCTCCCCCGGTGCTGCGGTGGGCAGTCCCTGCAGCAGGGCCAACCGGTCGGCGGGCACCGGGGCGCCGGTGTCGTAGAGCTGGGACAGGGTGGCCGCCGCCTGCGCGAACCCGAGCAGGACCGCGCCCACCACCCGTTCCTCGCTCACCGTGAGCTTGGCGTAGCGGCGCCCGTAGGGGTCGCTGACCGTCACCGTCTCCACCTCGGGCCCCAGGTCGTCCTCCTGCACCAGCCCGAACGCGGTGAGTTCGATGCCCTGGGCCTTGAGCCGGGTGAGCGGACGCGCCCCCGAGTAACGGGCCTGGGGCGCGGCCCCGGTGAGCCGCCGGGCCAGAACCGAGGCCTGCTCCCATCCGGGCTGGACCAGCCCGGCACCGCCCCCGGGGTGCTGGGCGCAGTCACCGATGGCGTGCACGCGGGCGTCGGAGGTGGCCAGGGTGTCGTCCACGAGTACCCCGTGCTCGGCCTCGATCCCGGCCGCTTTGGCCAGCTCGGTGTTGGCGCGCACACCGGCGGTGACCACCAGGGCGTCACCGGGCAGGACCCGGCCGTCATCCAGCTCCAGACCGGTACCCGGGATCCACCGCGAGGCCACCCGCCAGGAGTGGACGCTCACCCCCAGGTCCTCGTAGCAGCTGGCCAGTACCTTGGCCGCGCTCTGGTCGATCTGCCGGCGCATGATCCAGGGCGAGGACTCCACCACGCACACCCGGGCCCCGCGCCCGACCAGCCCGCGGGCGGCCTCCAAACCCAGCACCCCGCCGCCCAGGACCACCACGGGGGCGCCGGGACGGACCAGGGAGAGCAGGCGCTCACAGTCGGCGAGGTCGCGCAGTGCGCTCACCCCTTCCCCCGGTACGCCGTCGGAGGCGCTGACCCCGGGGATGGGCGGGAAGGCGGCGCGGGCGCCGGTGGCCAGGACCAGTTCGTCGTAGGGCAGGTGGGTGCCGTCGTCCAGGTCCACCCGGCGTTCGACCGTGTCCAGGGCGGTGGCGCTCACCCCCGTGCGCACGCTCACCCCGGGGGTCCGCGGTACCGGAAGGTTGATCTGGTCGGGTGTGTAGTCGCCCGCGACCACCCCCGAGAGCAGGACGCGGTTGTAGGCCGGGTGGTGTTCGGTGCCCACCACGGTGACGTGGACGCGTTCACCCTCGGGGTCCAGCCGGGCGACCTCCTCGGCGAAGCGTGCCCCGACCATGCCGTTACCCACGACCACGATCCGACGCGCTGACACGCTCTGCTCGCTCACACGCTGATCGGTGCTCAACTACTGCCTCCTGCTGTGGGGTGGTACCTGCCCGGGCGGCGTCGGCCGGGTGAAGCTGTCGTGGGGAGTGGGCTGTGCCGCCCTAGCGGCCCGGTGCGGTGGCGGGGTCGTGGTCGGGTTCGGGTGCGGGCTCCAGCCGCACGGCGCTGACCTTGAACTCCGGCATGCGGCTGGTGGGGTCCAGGGCCGGGTTGGTGAGGTTGTTGGCGGCCTGGGCCCCGGCGTAGTGGAAGGGCATGAACACCGTGTCCAGGCGGGCGGTGGGCTCCAGGCGCACCCGGGCGCTGGTGTGGCCCCGGCGGGAGGTGAGCCGGGCCAGGTCACCGGCGGCCAGCCCCGCGCGGGCGGCGGTGTCGGGGTGCACCTCCACGTACACCTCGGGTTCGGCGCTGTTGAGTTCGGGGACCCGGCGGGTCTGGGCCCCGGACTGGTAGTGGCCCATGAGCCGCCCGGTGGTGGCGATCAGCGGGAACTCGGAGTCGGGTTCCTCGGCGGCGGGGCGGTGGGCCACGGCCGTGAACCGGGCGCGGCCGTCGGGGTGGGCGAAGGAGTCCAGGAACAGGCGGGGCGTGGGCTCCTGGCCCGCGCGTACCGGCCAGTGCAGGGCCTCCCCCGCCGCCAGGCGTTCGGGGGTGACGCCGGAGTAGTCGGCGGCTCCCCCGGCCGAGGCCGCGCCCAGCTCGGCGAGCACGGTGTCGGGTTCGGTGGGAAAACGCTCGGCGGGCTGGCCCAGGCGCACCGCCAGGGCCGAGAGCACCTCCAGGTCGGTGCGTACGCCTTCGGGCGGCGGGGTCGCGCGGCGGCGGCGCAGCACCCGCCCTTCCAGGTTGGTCATGGTGCCCGACTCCTCGGCCCACTGAGCCACCGGCAGGACCACGTCGGCCAGGGCGGCGGTCTCCGAAAGCACGAAGTCGGCGGCCACCAGCAGGTCCAGAGAGGCCAGGCGCTCACGCACCCGCCCGGCGTCGGGGGCCGAGACCACCGGGTTGGAGCCGAACAGCAGCATGGCGCGCGGACCGCCGGGGGTGCCCAGGGCGTCCAGGAGCTCGAAGGCGCTGCGGCCGGGCCCGGGCAGGGAGTCGGGGTCCACGCCCCACACCCGGGCCACGTGGTCCCGGGCGGCGGGGTCGTCGATCTTGCGGTACCCGGGCAGCTGGTCGGCCTTTTGGCCGTGTTCGCGCCCGCCCTGGCCGTTGCCCTGCCCGGTGATGCACCCGTAGCCCGAACCCGCGCGGCCGGGCAGGCCCAGGGCCAGGGCCAGGTTGATCCACGCGGAGACGGTGTCGGTGCCCTTGGCGTGCTGTTCGGTGCCGCGCCCGGTCAGGATGTAGGCCGAGTGGTTGCGGGCGGCTTTTCCGAGCAGGTCGGCGGCGGCGCGGATCTGCTCGGCGGGCACCCCGGTGAGGAGTTCGGTCTGCTCGGGCCACCATGCCGCGGCGTGTTCCCAGGCCTGTTCGAACCCGTTGGTGCGTGCGGTGACGTAGTCGGTGTCCACCCAGCCCTGGACGCGGACGGCGTGCAGCAGGCTCAGGGCCAGGGCAAGGTCGGTTCCCGGGCGCGGGGCCAGGTGCAGGCCGCCGTTGTCGAGTGCGACCCGGGCGGTGGCGGTGCGGCGGGGGTCGATGACGATGAGTGCGGGCGCGGACAGGTGGCCCATCATCGGCGGCATGGTCTCGGCGGGGTTGGCCCCGGCCAGCAGGACCACTTCGGCTGATCCGACGTCGGTGAGCGGGAAGGGCATGCCCCGGTCCAGTCCGAAGGCGCGCATGCCCGCGGCCGCCGCGGAGGACATACAGAAGCGGCCGTTGTAGTCGATCTGGGAGGTGCCCAGGGCCAGGCGGGCGAACTTGCCCAGGGCGTAGGACTTCTCGTTGGTGAGCCCGCCGCTGCCGAAGACCGAGACGGTGTCGGGGCCGGACTCGGCGCGCAGGGCCAGCAGGCGTTCGGCGATGTGGTCCAGGGCGGTGTCCCAGTCGACCTCGACCAGGTCGGAGTCGCGGTCCTTGCGGAGCAGGGGGCGGGTGAGGCGGTCGGGGACGGTGAGGACGTCGGCGGAGGTCCAGCCCTTGCGGCACAGCCCGCCCCGGTTGGTGGGGAAGTCGGCGGGGCGGGCGGACAGGCGTCCGTCGGCCCCGGTGTCCAGGTGCATGGCGCACTGCAGGGCGCAGTAGGGGCAGTGGGTGCGGGTCGAGGCGCCGGGCGGGTTCATCGGGTGGCCGTTTCCTGGGCGGCGCCCGGGGTGGCCCCGGCGCCGGTGGCGGTGGAGGGTGCGGCGGTGGCCGGGCGACGAAGGTACACCAGGTAGGTGATGGCCGCACAAACCAGGTAGAAGGCACCGAAGGCGGCGAAGGCGGGCGCCGTGGAGCCGGTGGCGGCGAAGGCCTCACGGAAGGTGACGTTGATGCCCACCCCGCCCAGCGCGCCGACCGCGCCGATCAGCCCGAGCATGGAGGAGGCGGTGCGCTTGGTACGGGCCAGCGCCTGCTCACGGGGCTCACCAGCGGCGATCGCGTCCTCGGCCTTGGCCGCGTAGATGGAGGGGATCATCTTGTAGGTGGAGCCGTTGCCCAGCCCGGTGAGCGTGAACATCACCGCGAACGCGCCCACGAACAGCGCCAGCTGTGCGGCCTGGACCGCCAGCACCAGGACCGTGGCGCACACGGCCATCGCCAGGAACACCCACAGGGTCACGCGGGCACCGCCCAGGGCGTCGGCCATCCGGCCGCCGACCGGGCGGATCAGGGAGCCGATCACCGGGCCGAGGACGGCGATGGCGGCCGCCTGGATGGGCACCAGCCCGAACTGGGACTGCAGCAGGAGGCCGAAGGCGAAGCCGGTGCCGATGAAGGAGCCGAAGGTACCGATGTAGAGCACCGACATGATCCAGAAGTGGCGGTCCTTGGTGGCCGAGAGCTGCGCGGGGATGTCGCTGCGCACGTTGACCAGGTTGTTCATCGAACGCATCGCCCACCAGGCGGCGAGCAGGATCAGCGGGGCGTAGAACAGCGGGACCAGGTACCCGGCCGAGGCGGTGAACAGGGCGATCACGGCCAGACCCACCAGCTGGACGGTGGCCACGCCGATGTTGCCGCCGCCCGCGTTCAGACCCAGCGCCCACCCCTTCTCCCGTTCGGGGAAGTAGGAGTTGATGTTAGCCATCGAGGAGGAGAAGTTGCCGCCGCCCAGGCCGGCGGTGGCGGCCAGCACCATCATCAGCCAGAACGGGGTGTCGGGGTTTTGCACCAGGAAGAACGCGGCCGCGGTGGGTACCAGCAGCAGGAAGGTGGAGATGATCGTCCAGTTGCGGCCACCGAAGATCGGTACCGCCAGGGTGTAGGGCACCCGCAGCACGGCCCCGACCAGGGTGACCACCGACAACAGCAGGAACTTCTGCTCGGGGGTGGTGGAGAAACCGTGCTCGGGGATCATGAAGAGCACCAGCACGGACCAGATCGACCACACCGAGAAACCGATGTGCTCTGAGGCGATGGAGGCCCACAGGTTGCGGCGGGCCACCGGGCGTCCGGTGCTCTCCCAGAACCCCCGGTCCTCGGGGTCCCAACGGGAGATCCAGCTCGGTCCGGTGCGTGGCGCGCGTGTTCCGGTCTCGGAGGTCACGACCAGGCCTTCCTGCTCGACGGGTGCTGACATAACCGAAGGTAGGCAGGGGTCGTTGCCTGAATATGTCGGGCCGTAACACACGGGAAACACCTGGCTCACCCAGTGGGTGCGGGCACGGTGAGATGAGCTCCGGATGCCGGTGCGGGCGCGCCCGTGCGGGGGACGGGAGGCCCTGAGCCGACACGGGCGCGGGACGGAAACGCCCTGGTGCGGCACGGTTGCGGGGTGAGCCCTCGCCTTCGAGACCCTTGATCCTGTCACGACCGCGCCCCCGACCTGGCGGCCCGGATTGTGGCGTATGCCACCGGTGGGCCCGAACGCTCCGGTGGGGGACGCTGATCAGCGGGGGCGGCTCGTACCCGTGCTCGCGGAGGAGAACCATGACTCATGGTCCGTCTCCGCTGGTGAGAGCTGGTGTGGATTTGAACTGTGTGGTGGGAGACAGCCGGGGCCCGGGTGTGGCAACGTGGTGTCGTGAGCTCAGTGGTGGAAGTTCTCGACCCCAGCACAGCCCCGGCCGAGGAGCTGGCCGCCTGGACCGCGCTGCACAGCCACGGTATGAACGAATTGATGGGCAGCGCACCCCGCCCCCAGGACCTGGCCGACCAGCTGCGTACCAAACGCGCGGGCCAGAACTGGTGTTGGTCGGCCCGCACCGCGCCGGGTGAGCCCGTCCAGGGCGTGGCCGAGCTGCGCAGGCAGCCCTACAACCCGCAGGTCGGGCTGTTGCGCCTGTACGTTGCCGAACCGGCCCGCCGACGAGGCATGGGGACCCGTTTGCGCGAGGCCGCGGTGGAGCGGGCCCGCGCCCTGGGAATGGAGCGTCTGCGCAGCCACACCCTGACCGGACCGGAGACGGAGGCCTTCGCCCGCTCTGACGGGCACCCGCGCACCCTGATCCCGTTCAAGGTGCAGGAACAGCAGCTGGACGAGGAGACCCTGGAACACTGCTGGCATCTGGCGGCCCGTCCCGCACGCGGCTACCTCGTCACCTACTGGGAGGGCACCGCCCCCGAGAACCTGGTGGCCTCCTTCGGGCAGGTGGCCGTGTACTCGATCGATGCGATCGAGGGTTCACGACCCCTGGTCGAGCGGGCCTGGGCCCCGCAGCGGGTCCGCGAGTGGGAGCGCGAGGTCGTCCAGGACGGGTCCCGGCTGGTGGTGTGCGCTGCCCTGGACCGCACCTCGGACCAGGTGGTCGCGGCCACGGCCACCACGGTGGGTCAGGCGCTGGTCGCCAGGCAGTACGTGACCGCGGTCTCGCCGCCCCACCGGCGCCGGGGACTGGCCACCCGGGTCAAGGCCAATCAGACGCTGCGGGTACACGACCTGTTCCCGCACGTCAGGAGGGTGGCGGTGGCCGTGGACGAGGGGAACACGGCGATGCTGGAGCTCAATCGGGCCCTGCGTTACGAGCTGGCGGGCGAGCGCTACCTGGTCGAGGAGGACCTGACCGGGCGTTGAGGCGCCCGAGGCCTGGGGCCCAGGCCTCGGGGCGGGGCTATTCCTCGCCCCTGCGGGGCTGCTGGGCGCCGAAGGCCAGACCGAAGACCAACCCGAGCGCGATGCCCAGGGCCAGGTTGTCGAAGGCAACCCCGAAAACGACACCGAAGACCAACCCGAGCGCGAGCCCCGTGCTCTGGCTCGGCTTCTTGCCCATCCGCCTTCTCCCCTGTGTTCCTTGGCGCCTTGTGGCTGCCGTCCGTCATCGCACGTGCCGAACGTTTCCCGGGTTCCCTGACCGCAGCGGCCTTCTTCCGCCGCGCATCCTGCCGGAGTTCCCGCACGATCACCGAACCACGTTCGCCCATGGCGGGCAGTTCGGCGCTATGGCCGAATAGTGTTCGGAAAACCATCCATGAAGCTGTTTCTCCAGCTACTTTCTTCGTGGATCGCACGACATATGAGCGGGGAGAAATTCATGAACATGTCCACCAAGCTGGTCGTCGTCCTGCGCTCGGACCTGGAGCTCGCGGTCGCCGCCAACGCCAGTGCGGTGCTCGGACTCGCCCTGGGAGCGCGGCTGGACAACTCGCTGGGGGCCGACGGCAAAGATGCGCAGGGACACCTGCATGCCGGGATCAACCCGCACCCGGTGCCGACCCTGGCCGCCACCGGAGAGCAGCTGCGCCGGATCAAGGCCCTGGCTGATGAGCGCGACCTGACGGTGGTGGGCTTCAACGAGGTGGCTCGCGGCTCACGCACCTACGTGGACTACCTGGACCGGCTCGCGCAGACCGAACCGGCACAGCTGGAGTACGTGGGGCTGGCGGTGTTCGGCCCGAAGAAGGACGTCAACAAGCTGACCGGGAGGCTGTCCCTGGCCGGCTGAGCGGGCCCGGCACGGGCCGGTACGACGAAGCGCCCCCGCCGCGGACTCGCGTGGCGGGGGCACCGTTCCACCCGGACGAGCGGGTCAGCGTGTTCAGATACCGAAGGCGGCCGGGTACTGGATGGTGCCGCGCGGGCTCTCGCGCGAGGGGTCCAGGGAAAGAGCCATCATGGCCTCGTCCGGAACCTCGAACGGGGCGCGCACCCCGAACCCGGAGGCCGGGGTGAACCCGAACCTCGGGTAGTAGTCGGCGTGCCCCAGCACCAGGACGAGGTTCTCACCCATGGCGCGGGCGGACTCCAACCCGGCGCGGATGGCGGCCGAACCGGCACCGGCGCCCTGGTATTCGGGCAGCACCGCGCACGGAGCCAACGCCAGGGCCGGGTGGCCGTCGACGTGGCAGCGGGTGAACAGCGCGTGCCCGACGAGGGTGCCGTCAGCGGACTCGGTGACGACGGACAGACCCTCGATCCACGCTCCGGTGTCGGCGCGCAGGGCGTCGACCAGGTCGGCTTCGGCCGGGGTCTCGAAGGCGGCGCTGTTGACGGCGTGGATGGTGGCGGTGTCAGCGCTGGTCTCGGGGCGGGTGGACCAGGCGTGAGCGGAAGTGGACAACGTCAAGGACCTTTGGATCTCAGGGGTCCCGTTGAGTGTTCTGGGCCGGGACCCGAAGGCGGAAAAAGCGGAGGGCGCTGCTCACGGCGGCGCTGGTATTGACATTCATCAACTCACCCCGAACGGATCCGCGCAGCCGACTTCCGGCTCCGCGAGGCCCAACGCTCACAGGGTTCGGGGTGTTCCCCGTGGTGAGAGCGTTCACGCCGGATCGGTGTTGCCGCGACCTCCTGTGCGCAACCGTCCCGCTGGCTAGGATGTCTCATCCACGGGCTTTCCGAAGCCCGGGAAGCCCTGCGGACAAGGCGGTGCGACGGCGTGGAGGACGGTTCGGTGGATCTGGTCGAGGAAGCTGCCAAGACCCTGACCCAGGAGATGGCCAAGGGAAGCTGGACGGTGGTCCGGGGGTGGATCACCCAGGTCTTCCAGGGCAACGAGGTCAAGAAGCAGAAGGCTCTGGAGGAACTGGAGGAGTCCCGCCGGGAGCTGACCGCGGACGGCGGAGACGCTCTGTCAGCCGAAGAGGTCGAGCGGAACTGGAAGACCCGGCTGCGCCGCCTGCTGCGCGAGGACCCCGGGGCCGCCGCCGAACTGCGCGCGATCCTCGACGAGGTGGCCCCGGAGCGCGGGGCCCGGAACGTCACGAACATCGCCCGTGACGTGCACGGAATCCTGATCCAAGGAGGCAACATCCACGGCGGGGTGCACCAGCACGAGACCAAGTACGAGGGCGACCACATCGACATGCGCGGCATCAAGGCCAAGGGCGACGTGATCGGCACCCAGCACGACTACGGCGACGGCCGCAGGGGCTAAGCGGAGGTGAGCTCCGGCCTGGGTGCGGGAGTCGCTCAACCCAGGTGGAGACTCAGCTGAGAGCCCAGTTCCCTGAAACCCAGGGTGAGCGCGACCCCGCGGGATTCCTTTGGGCGGGCGCGCCACTGAGGGAGCAGATTCTGGGTGAGGGCATCGGCCACAGCGGCGGAGGAGACCTTTTTCGCCAGACCCCGGCCCCGGTGGGTGGAAGTCGGTTTCGGTCAGGTAGGCCAGTGTCGCCGGGCCCAGGGCGCCGGTGATCGGGAGCGCTGCCTTCAGCGCCCCGGGACTGGTGTGTTCGGCCGCCTCGACACCGGTCAGCGCGGCGCGTAGGAGGTTCGCCTGTTCGGTGGTGGGCGCTGTGGCCAGGGTGGTGCCGTCCAGGCGGACGATGCCGCACCAGCCCGGCGGGCACAGGCGGGAATCCGGGGCGGCCGCCACGGTCAGCGCCCCCTCGGCTCGGGTGGTGGCGAGGTGTTCCCACAGGGCCAGGGCGCGGGCACGGGTATCGGGCATGGGCCGACCATCCCGGTCGCCCAGGGGCGGGGCAACCGCTTTTGTCAGCCCACCGGACGGCCGGACCTGCGTATCGGAGCGCCCAGCAGCCGGGTGAGGTGGTCCTCGACCCGGGCCAGGAGCTCTGTGCCGAACACGCACAGGGTTCCCTGACCGTGCGGCCCTTCCTCCCAGGGGTGGCCGAAGGTGCCCAGGCGCAGGTCCTTGGTGAGATTGATGTAGTAGTCGCCGTTGGGGAAGGCGAACGCCGGGTTGCGCGGTTGCTCGGGGCCGCCGACGCGGCGCGGGTCGTAGCGGTGGCCGATGTGCTGCCAGTCCAGGGTGTACAGGGACTCCCCCGCCGGGACGCTCGCTGCCAGGCCTTGGCGTACCGTCCGGTCCAGTTCGGTCCGGTGCTCGGGGTGCTCGTCGGCGCGGTGGAGCGGCCAGGTCACCGAGGCGGCGGGTTCGACGATGCCGGGGAAGAGCGTGGTGCTGGGGGCGAAGAAGAAGCGCGACGTGAACCGGTCCCAGATGTCGTCGTGCTCGGGGTCGTCGAGGAGTTCGGTGACTGGGCGGCTTGTGGCGGGGGCACCGGGTGGGGACCAGGTGTGGGTGCGCACGGTGGTGATCTCGTGGAAGCCTGAGTTCAGGAGCATCTCGTGTAGGTCGGGCTGGGCCTTGGGGTCGACCTCGGCGGCCATGAGGCGGGCCTGGGCCTGGTCCCACACCCACCATCCGGACTTGGGGCGGACCGTTCCCGCTCGGTGGGCCCATTCCCAGAGGAACTCCGGGTGGGGCGCGGTCATCCCCTCCAGGACGACGAACGGGGTTCCGGTCCGCAGGACGGCCCAGCTGGCCGCGCGCACCTGTGCCCGGTGTACGAGGGCCAGGGTGCGGTGTTCGAAGGTGATCCCGTCGGACTCGTGCTCGACCAGAGAGCGCCGGTGCGGTCCGGAGTCCGCTGCCAGCTGGCGGACAGCGTTGCTGGTGACCCGGTCGTTCTCCCGAAAGCGCTCTTCGGCGGCGAGGTGCACAGAGGGGATGTCGGCGAGTTCGGCCACCAGGACGGAGCGCTCCGTCCCGCAGGCGAACCCGGCCGCGTGCAGGGCGGGGGCCAGCGCGGGCGGGTCGTGGGCGTGCACCGGCCAGCGGGCGGGTTCGGCGTGCGCCTCGAACCGTTCTTGTTGGCGTGCGACCAGGGCGGACAGGTCCGTTTCCGGGGGCAGGGGGCCGTGGTCGACGCTGCCGTGGGTGCCGAAGTGGGAGCGGACCAGGCGGGCGCCGGTCAGGTGCGGGTCCTGGAGGTGGACCGCCCCGGCTTTGGGCGGGACCGGTAGGTGTCCGCGCAGGTGGGTGTCGTAGGCATGGCGGAGGACGTGCATGGTGGCAGCCAGGAGGGGTCGAGAGGGCCGGGTGGCGGGGCTGAGGGGGTGGGGCGGACAGGGCACGGCTGGGCGCCTCGGATCTGTTGAGGACAGGACCGAGGGGCGGGGAAAGGGGTGCTGTACAGCGGCCGCCGGGAGGGAGTGGCGGCGACTCATTGTGTCAGGGTGGTCGCCCCTCGGGTGTAACCCCGGTGGGGTGGATCGGGGCCGGAAGCCGGTGCGGCGGTGTCCGATTGTCAGGGGCGGTCCGTAACCTCGGCCCGGTTGCCGCACGACGGCGGCGAAGGTACCCCGTGTCCGTGCCGGCGATGGACCTCCGATGGACTCCCCGGCAGCGACTCAACACGCGACTTCCGCCCGGGCGGATGGTCACCTCCGAGGAGGGGGCGACCGCCCTGTCGCGTTCGGCCAGTTCGCTGGTGGTTTCGCTGTCCGGGACGAGGAGGCCGATGCGGTCGTAGTGGTACCGGGTCGCGGGCCCGTCGTGGGGGGGCGGTTTCGGTGTTGCGCTGACGACGCTGGCCCTTGACGTCGCGTCAGGGCCACATGGAGGTTCGGGAGGTTCCGGTGGTCGGGGTGGTGTGTGGTCGCGTCCACAAAGCCGAACGAGATTCTGTTTTGTGGTAGCCGATGTGCCTACTGGCCAGTAACATGACTGTATGAGTCTTGACCACCCCGCCGAGGGCTACGAGTTCGACCAGGACACCCGGGTCGAGAAGCGAGCCGACGGCGAGTTCACAGCCACCCTCACCGACGGCTGGACCACGTTCACCTCGCACCCCAACGGCGGTTACGTCCTGGGGACGGCGCTCAACGCCCTGAGCCAGACCCTCACCCAGCCCGACCCGCTCGTGGTCTCCGCCTTCTACCTGCGCCCCGCCGCCCCCGGCCAGGCCCAGCTGCGCACCGAGACCATCCGCGAGGGCCGCCGCACAGCCACCGGCGCCGTCGTGTTGGAACAGGGCGGCAAGGAGATCGTGCGCGCCACCGCCACCTACGGCGACCTCACCGCGCAGGGCCGGGAGCTGCACCTGGAGGGCCCGCCGGAGCTGCCCTCCCCCGAGGACTGCCACGTGCCCCCGGAGTTCGCCGGAAAGCCGGAGGGTGTGACCATCGCCCACCGCATCGAGTACCGCTACCCCCAGCGCCCCGGCTGGTTGGACGGCCACAAGGACGGACGCCCCCAGGCCGACTTCTGGATGCGCTTCGCCGACGGCCGCGACGCCGACGTGCACTCCCTGCCCGCCATGGTGGACTTCGCGGTCCCCGCGGTCCTGG
The DNA here is from genome assembly GCF_024134545.1 of Nocardiopsis exhalans. Taxonomy (GTDB): domain Bacteria; phylum Actinomycetota; class Actinomycetes; order Streptosporangiales; family Streptosporangiaceae; genus Nocardiopsis; species Nocardiopsis exhalans. The sequence continues at coordinate 3,858,133 of NZ_CP099837.1, read as the reverse complement.
AGATCGGTGAGTTCAGCACCATCACCGTGGAGCTGACCACCCACATCCGCGCCAGGCCCGCCCCCGGCTGGCTGGCCTGCCGGGTCTGGACCAAGCACGTCTCCAACAGCCTCCACGAGGAGGACATGGAGATCTGGGACAGCCAGGGCACCCTGGTCGCCCAGGCCCGCCAGCTGGCCATGCTGCTCTGACCCGTCCTGTTCCACGTGCCCTTTCCCCGGGCCGCCGGGCCGCTGCTCCCACCCGAGCCGCGGCCCGTTGTGTTCTGCCGTTCCGGCCCCGGAGGCTCGGCCGGAGAATCACCTGCTGGCTCGCATGGCGGCAGAGAGCGCTTCTGGCCTGCGAGGAAGAGGAATCTTCCCGGTGATCGGTGCGTCCGCCCGGGTGAACGGACCAGCCTGAGGGGCGGCTCGACCGGCATGGGTCTGTGCGAGTGCGGCCTTGGGGGTGTCGGTGCCGTCGGGCCGCCGGGAGCGTTTGAACTTCTCGTGCAACTGGTCGAGGAGGGCCCGGGTTCTGGGTGACAGTCCCGAGGCGCGGGCGGGCCGGACCGTGCTCTTGGAGTCCGGCTGAGCGGTGGGTACGCGCTCACCACCGTCGTTGAGGGAGTCGAGCATCTGTGCCTTCAGCTCCGGATCCAGGTCTTCCTCCGCGCCCGGAGGCGGCCCCGAAGGCTCCGGCGCGGGCGCGCTCTCGGGGCCGCCCCGGGCTGGCGTGTCGGCTCCCTGCTGGGGCTTGGGCATGGTCTGGCCGGGCTCCGAGCGGCACAGCCCGCCGCAGATCTTGCATCGGCCACCGGGGACATTACGCGTGGTCGCGTGCTCGGGGCAGGTGCCGGTGGCCTGCCCCAGACTGTCCAGCCGGAATCCTTTGGGTTGGGCGGATGTCTCGTCCCGGTCCGGCGGGTCGGGCCACGGGGCTGTCTGCAGGGGCGATGTGTGGATGCCTCGGCCCAGCGAGCCGTTCAGGAAATCCAGTGCGTACCTCACGTTGCGCAGCCGGAGCATGAGCACCGGGAATGGTCGGCGCATCCGATCCATCCCCGCGAACAAAGCGCGCACGTCGGTTTCGCTCAGCCCTTGGCGCAGGAGTTTTTCCACGGCTAGTGCCAACAGGTTCCGGTCTGTCTCCGGGGAGGCCAGGAATGAGTTTGGTATGCGATTAATGAGGCTAAATATTCCGCTCCGTGGATTTTGTCGGGTTTGCTCTCCTGTGCTTGAGGTGTCACGGACGGAACTATCCACCTCGCTCTCAGAACAGTCCCCAGGGGAACAGTCTGTAGGTCGATCTGACCTGGGGGCGGGTTCAACGTGAACTGGGGTCGGGCGGCGCTTCAACGGGGGCCGGTTGTGCACGGTGAGGGGCTCCTCCCCCAGCTGCGCACGGCAGGCGTTGATGTCGGCCAACACCGGCTCGGGATAGTCCTGGGCCGGAACGAGTAGCTCCAACACGCATGGCAACTGATAGGCAGAGCGGCCCTGATTGATGTCCTCGGCGAAGAACTCGATCGTCTCCGAGCGGGTCAGCTTGCGCACGATGCCCGCCTCGACCAGGTCGTCGATGGCGCGCTTGAGGCTGCTGAGACTGAGGAGCCAGCCAATACTCTTGGCCAGATTCTCCAACCGGAAGTAGCACCAGCGCCCGTCGGAGTCCACCGCATCGGCAATGGCCATCAGGGCCAACACCGAACGAGGCTTGGTCAACAGGCCCTTACTGAAGATCTGATGGACCCAGATGGCCAGAATGAACCCGATGCCCTTGAGTGCGCCCTTGGGGCGCTTGCGGGGCGCGGAGAACCCGGCCGGATTCGGGGTTTCGGCTGTGCTGGAGGGGGTCGAGGCGTTAGACTCCATGACGAGTCGCCTTCCTGGGTATTGGGCAGGGAGGTGGCAGAGTCGACAAACCTGTTAACGCAGGCGTCGGCCACAACCCGACCAGGTGCTGTCAACACCGGGTCGGGTTTTTCTTGTCGCGATCCAAACTAGCGATGCGAACAAGAGTTCGCTGGGCTTTCTCTCAAATCCGCACACGAGAAAAACAGCCCACAGAACAAAAGTTCGCACTCGCCCATTTAGGCCCGAAATGCGCTCCGGGTCGGCCTACTTGACGTCAGCTCGCCCCAGCCAGCGGTCGAACCAGGCGCGGGTACGTTCGAGCAGGTCGATCTGGTGGTCGCGGCGGGCCAAGCCGTGCCCGGCGCCCGGGTAGACCACGAACTCCTGCTCCACGCCGTAGTGGCGCAGCGCCCGGTGCAGGTACACCGCCTGGCTCAGGGGAACGTTGGTGTCCGCCTCACCGTGCACGATCAGCACCGGTGTGGACATGCGCGAGGCGAAAGAGATCGGGCTGACCGCGTCGTGCGGGTGCGGCCCCGTGCCCTCCCAGCCGACGCTCCCGCTGAGCCCCGCCTCGCTGGCGCCGTACTCGCCGGTGGCCGCCAACATGCCCCAGTCGGTGACGCCCGCGCCCACGACGGCCGCGCGGAACCGGTCGGTGTGCCCCACCGCCCAGGCCGCCATGGTTCCGCCGTGGCTCCACCCGCCGATCCCGAGCCGGGCGGGGTCGGCTACGCCGCGCTCGACCAGCAGGTCGATGCCGTCGGAGATGTCGTCCCACTCCCCCGCCCCGAGCGCGCCCACCACCTGCTCGGCGAAGGCCTGCCCGTGCCCCTCGCCGCCGCGCGGATTGGGCAGGAACACCGCGTACCCGAAGTGGGCCAGCCACTGGGCGGGTGCGTGCGGGTCGAGGGTGAACTGGTCCATGTAACGGCCGTAGGGTCCCCCGTGCACCCAGGTGACCAGGGGGACGGGGCCGTCCTCGGGTACCCTGCCCACCGGGGTCACCAGGAGCCCGTCGAGGGTGAGGCCGTCCCGGGCCCGGTAGGACAGGCGTTTCTGGGCACCCCAGTCGAAGCGTTCGAGTTCGGGGCGCAGCCGGGTCAGCCGAGTGGGAGGGCGGGCGGGGTCCCCGGCGTCCGCGGAGTACACCTCCCTGGGGTGGGTGGCGTTGGCGGCCTGAACCGCGACGCGGGCTCCGGTGTGGTCCGAGGTCAGGGACTCCAGGAGGCCGGGGACCGTGGCGAGCCGGGTGAAGCTTCGGGTGCGGGGGTCCAGGCGGTGGATCTCGGTGTCGAGCCCGTGTGCGAACAGCGCCAGCGGCGGGCCCTGCGCCACCTGGGCGAGTTCGAGGGGACAGCGGTCCAGCCCCTCGGTGAGATCGGCGGGGGCCGCCTGCTCGCTGTCGGGTATCAGGTCGAAGACGGCCTGGCCGCCGTCCGGGCCCGGTTGCATCGCCAGGTAGGACAGGTGCCAGCGCTGGTCGTCATGCCACCAGGCGGGTGAGTGGGCGTCCCAGCCGAGTGCGCCCAGGTCCTGGATCTTTCCGGTGCCGGTGTCCAGCAGGTGCAGCTCCCAGCGGGGGCGGACCGGATCGCGGTGCGGGGTCGGGTGGGTGATCACCGCGAGCGTTCGGCCGTCGGGGCGTGCGGATATCTCCTGGACGTGGTGCTCACCCAGGCCGGTGATCGGGATCGGCTGGTCGGCGGGCCGGGTGGCGGTGCCCGTGTCGAGCAGGGCCAGCCGGTCGCGGGGTCCGGGCTCTCCCCACACCCGCGGAGCGATGCCCCGGTGATCGGGGTCGGCGACCACCACCGCTACCAGAGCCTGACCGGCCAGCGGCAGGTGGTTCACCACCCCGCCTTCGAAGCTGGTCAGTACCCGGTGGCCGGAGCCGTCGGCGTTGGTTCGGTGCAGCTGGGGCGCGCCTCCTCCGGCCGCTTCGCCAGCTCCGGTTGCCTCGGCCGTCTCGGTCCGGTCGGAAAGGAAGTAGAGCTGCCGCGAGTCCGGGGCCCAGCGTGGCCGGTGGTCCCAGGAGGCCCCGTCGGTCAGCTGTCTCGGTGGGCTGCTTCCGTCCACGGCGGTCACCCACAGAGCGCTGGTCGGTCGGGGGGCGTCACTGCTCAGCGCGGTGACGGCGTAGGCGACCCAGCGCCCGTCCGGGGAGACCGCCGGGTCCCTTGGTACCACCCCGTCGACCACCGTCTCGGCCGTGATCCGAACAGGGTCGACACTCATAGGACCTCTTTCGATCGGGTGACGCACGTTCCGTCGGCTGCGGGGCAGCGTATCGACAGGCACGGGCCAGGTGAGCGCGGATCGGGTGTGCTCGGGTCAGGGCACCGCGCGGAAGTGGGTGGTCAGGGAGGTGTCCTCGGCCAGAACGTGGAAGGCCACGCCCGGGGGCTGGGTCCGGGTGAGGCCGATTCCGCTCTCCCAGGGCATGCTCAGGGTGGAGGTGACCCCGGGGGCCAGGAGTACGGGGCGTCCGGCGAGCTGGCCCACCGCTCCGGTGTGGGCGTGCCCGCACAGCACACCGGTGATGGCGGGGTGCTGCCGGATGAGAGCGCTCACCTCGTGGGGGTTGTCCAGGGCCATGGAGTCGGCCATCGGGTGGTGGACGCGCACGGGAGGGTGGTGCATGGCCAGCAGGACGGGCGTGTGCTCGGGCAGGTCTGCCAGGGTGGTGCGGACCCATTCCAGGGTGGGCTCGGCCAGGTGGCCGTCGTCACGGCCGGGGATGGTGCTGTCGCAGGACAGCACCGTGAACCCCTCCGCGCGGTGTGCGGTGTTGACGGGGCCGGTGGTGGCTTCCCGTCCCAGCAGGCCCTTGCGCAGGGCAGCGCGGTCGTCGTGGTTGCCGGGGCTGAAGACCAAGGGGAAGGGCAGGGCGCTCAGAAGGCGGGTGACCTCCTCGTACTCCTCTGGGGTTCCGTGGTCGGCGATGTCGCCGGAGACCACCAGTGCGTCCGGGGTCTGGGAAAGGGCGCGCAGATAGTCCACGGTTCTGGTGGCCCGGGCGGCGGTCTCGACGGTTCCGTCGATGTGCAGATCGCTGATGTGGGCGATGAGTACGGTCACGAACAACCTCGTTCTAACGTTAATTATTAGATTAAACGTGAGGAAGCTAGCATGAGGCCAGGAAGCGGACAAGGGATGTGTGCGTGAACAGTCGATGGGCACTGGACCTGGCGAGCACCGTGCGGCACGACGGGTCGGGCGGTATGGCCGACGACCTGGCCACGGTCGAGGGTGCGGGTGTTTGGGTGAGCGCTCACATCACGCCCGGGGCATCGGTGCCCGTGGTCGACGAGGAGTTCAGGGAACGCCTGGTCGCGCTGCGCCGGGCGGTGCGTTCCCTGTTCGCCCGCACGGTGAGTCCTGATCCGCCCAGCTCCGCGGACGCGCACCGGCTCCTCCCCCTGGAGCAGGCCCTGGAGCGGTTGAACACCGACGCCGCGCTGGTGGCGGTGCGCCCCGCTCTGGTCTGGCCCGACGCCGGTTCCCCAGCCGTCGAATGGGAGGGGGAGGCGGTCGAACCCGCGGACGCGTTCCTGTCGGCCCTGGCCCGAGCCGCCATCGCTTTTCTGGCCGGTCCTGACCGTGAGCGGTTGCGTTCCTGCCCGGCTCCGCGCTGTGTGCGTTACTTCGTCCAGGAGCACGGTCGGCAGCGCTGGTGCGGCACTTCCTGCGGCAACCGGGCCCGGGCGGCCCGCCACTACGCCCGCCACGGTGGCGCGTCCAGGTCTGAACCCAGGTCTGAATCTGCGACCTGAACCCGGCCCCGGCCCCGCGGCTGTCCCGTCGCTTGTCCGCGTTCCCCCGGCGCGGGGTCAGTTTTCGTCGTCGGTGCGTTTGACCAGGCGTTCGTGGCGCTGGCGGGCGGCCTGAGCGGTGCCCAGGCCCAAGCCGAAAGCGAGTTCCTGCCAGGTCATGCCGCGGCCCTTGGCCATGGTGAGCAGGCCCGCCTCCATCTGGTCGAACTCCGCGCGGGCCCACGGCACCAGGGTCAGCGCTGCGGTCAGGTCGCCCTGGTCGACGGCGGGCGCGCCCTCGTCGGGCGGGGCGCTGCCCGCGGCCAGGTCGCAGACGCGGGCGATCGCCTCGTGCGGGGGCATCGGCATGCGCTGTTCCGTCCATCGGGCGCGGGCCTCGCCGGTGGCGTGGCGTTCGGTGATGCGGAAGAGGGCCTCGTGAGCGCGCTGGCGCCGGGCTTTCTCGGGGTCGGGCTGGGTGAAGGGATCGTGTGTCCGCGTCATGACCCCACAGTGCGTTCCCAACTCTGTGTTGTCAACAAGTTAAAGCAAACAACTTGTTTAAATGCTGGCGTGTGCCTCTTCCTGGGCAAGCGCGGGTCGCGACCTCAGCCGATGGCGCGGGTCCCGCGACCCCCGCGGGCCCTCAGCGCCCGGGCGGCGCGTCCCTTCCAGAGCACGCCCTGGTGGGGCGAGAACAGGTAGGCCAGGGTGAACGCGAACGCCTGGGCCAGCACGATGCAGCCGCCGGTGGACACGTTCAGGTGGAAACTGGTGAACACCCCCGCCACCGCGGCGAAGAAGGCGACCGCCGCGGAGATCATCAGCATCCGCTCGAAGCGGTCGGTGAGCAGGTAGGCGGTGGCGCCCGGGATGATCACCATGGCCACGACCAGGATGATGCCCACGGCCTGCAACGCCACCACCACCGTCACCGACAGCAGCCCCAGCAGCAGGGTCTCCAGCAGGCGCGGGTTGACGCCGATGGCGTGGGCGTGGACCGGGTCGAAGGCGTACATGGTCAGGTCGCGGTGCTTGTACCAGACCACCACCAGCACCACGGCGGCCAGGACCAGCACCTGGAGGATGTCGGAGTCGGAGACCCCCAGGACGTTGCCGAACAGGATGTGGCTGAGGTCGGTCTGGCTGGGCACCCGCGAGACCATCACCAGGCCCAGGGCGAACATGGCGGTGAAGACCACGCCGATCACCGCGTCCTCCTTGACCCTGGAGGTGCGGTTGACCACGCCGATCAGTGCCACCGAACCGGCGCCGAACACCAGGGCGCCCAGGGCGAAGGGCAGTCCGAACATGTAGGAGAGCACCACGCCGGGCAGGACCGCGTGCGAGACCGCGTCCCCCATCAGCGACCAGCCCACCAGGGTCATCCAGCAGGAGAGCACCGCGCAGACCACGCCCGCGACCACGCTCACCAGGAGCGCGCGCTGGACGAACTCGAACTGCATGGGCACGGTGAACCACTCCACGAGCGCGATCAGGCCGTCCACGAGCGTCCTTCCTCACTGGGGTGGATACCGAACGCCTCCAGGAGCACGTCCGGTTCCAGCACCTCCTCGGGTGTGCCGTGCGCGATCACGTGGCGCTGCAGCAGCACGGCCTCGTCGCACAGCTTGGGCACCTGGGCCAGGTCGTGGGTGGACACCAGCAGGGTGTGCCCGGCCTGGCGCAGCTGCAGGAGCAGATCGGTGATGGTGGCCTCGGAGCGTTTGTCCACGCCCGCGAAGGGCTCGTCCAGTAGGAGCACGTCGGCGTCCTGGGCGATGGCGCGTGCCACGAAGGCGCGTTTGCGCTGGCCGCCGGAGAGTGCGCCGATCTGCCGGTCGGCCAGTTCGGTGAGGTCGGTGCGCGTCAGGGCGTGCTCGACGGCCTCGCGGTCGGCGGGGCGGGGGCGGCGTCTGCGCCCCATGTGCCCGTAGCGGCCCATCATGACCACGTCGCGCACGCGCACGGGGAAGGCCCAGTCGACCTGTTCTGACTGGGGTACGTAGCCGACCAGCCCCTTGCGGCGGGCGGCGGTGTTGGGCATGCCCAGGATCCGGACCCGGCCGTGGTCGACGGGGACCAGGCCGAGCACGGTCTTGAACAGGGTGGACTTGCCCGAGCCGTTCATGCCGAGCAGTCCGCACACGCGCCCGGGTTCCAGGGAAAGGTGGACATCGTCCAGGGCGAGCACGTCGCCGTAGCGGACGGTGGCTCCGGTGACCTCGATGGCCGCTGTCATGCCAGGTCCCCCTTCCTGTCGGGCTCCCTCACGCGCTGTCCTGTGTCATGCCGGTGGTCCTCACGCGCCGGTCAGTCCGGCGACGATGGCCTCCGCGTCGTGGCGGAGCAGGTCCAGGTAGGTGGGCACGGGGCCGTCGGGTTCGGAGAGGGAGTCGACGTAGAGGGTCTCGCCCATGGCGGCGCCGGTCTCACGGATCACCGACCGCTGGGCGCTGTCGTTGACGGTGCTCTCGCAGAACACGGCGGGCACGTCGTTGTCGCGGACGAACTCGGAGACCGCGGCGATCTGCTGGGGTGTGCCCTCACGTTCGGCGTTGACCGGCCACAGGTACTGCTCGGTCAGCCCGGCGTCGCGGGCCAGGTAGGAGAAGGCGCCCTCACAGGTGACCAGGGCGCGGGCGGGCTCGGGGACCTCGGCGAGTTCGGCCTCCAGGTAGGCGCCGACCTCGGTGATGTCCTCCTTGTAGGCCTCGGCTGCCTCGGCGAACTCGGCCTCGCCCTCGGGGTCGAGTTCGGTCAGGGCGTCGCGGATGTTGTCCACGTAGACCAGGGCGTTGTCAGGGGACATCCAGGCGTGCGGGTTGGGTTCGCCCTCGTAGCCGCCCGAGGCCACGGGGATGGTGTCGATGCCGTCGGTCAGGACGGCGGTGGGGGCGTCCACACGGTCGGTGAACTGCTGGAACCAGGTTTCCAGGCCCAGGCCGTTCTCCAGGACGAGGTCGGCGCCCTGGCCGCGGACGAGGTCGTCGGGGGTGGGCTCGTAGCCGTGGATCTCGGCGCCGGGCCTGGTGAGGGAGGCGACGTCCACGCGGTCGGCGGCCACGTTCTCGGTCATGTCGGCGATGACGGTGAACGTGGTCAGGACGAGGAGGCGGTCGGAGTCACGGTCGGCGTCGTCGCGGGTCTGTCCGGCGGAGGTGGAGCAGGCGCTGAGGGCGAGGGTGAGGGCAACTGCCGGTATCACCTTCGGCCAGGTGTTTGAAGAGGACCCATCTCTAAAGTTCGGCACGCCTAACTTTTTACCACAAGAGGGCCAAACTGCGCATTGGAGTACTTGAACGGATGCCGGTCGGCGCCCGCGTTTCCACCTCCGGTGGCCGGGCCGAGGACGCCCGTGAACGCGACCACCGCTGGGAGTGCTTCGGCGTCACGGTGTCCTCGCATGATGCCCGGCACCCGATGTGAGGCGCGGGCCCGGTAGAGGGCTTCCCCTGGGACGCGCGCTGAACTGCGGCTCCGCCCGATCCAGGGGCCTCTCTCGACATCGCTGCCGGACTCGGTCGCCGCGCTTGCGGTCCACCGGGTCATCTGGCTCCTGACCTGTTCTTTGTCCGCTCCAACCTTCCCCTTCCTAGAATGAGTGCTCCGGCCTGTGCACGGCTTCCCGCGCACGGTGACCGGCGTCGCTGTACCGCGGTCCGGTGCGGCCCTCTCCTCGGAGGACGTCCATGGAGGTCGAACCTCTGCGCACCCTGTGCGGGCGCTACCAACTCCACGCCGAGCTGGGCCACGGCGGTATGGGCCGGGTCTGGCATGCCCACGACACCCACCTCAACCGCACGGTGGCGGTCAAGGAGATCCTCCTGGGCCCCGGCCTGAGCGAGGAGGAACGTGCCCGGGTGGCCGCCCGCGCCCGCCGGGAGGCGCAGGCCACCGCGATGGGCCAGCACCCCAACATCGTCACGGTCCACGACATCGTCGAGGACGACGGCCGTCCCTGGATCGTCATGGAGTACCTCAGCGGGTGCTCCCTGTACTCGCTCATCCAGCGCGACGGCCCGCGCCCCGCTCCGGAGGTCTCCTCCTGGGGGCTGGACCTGCTCGACGCGCTGGAGACCGCACACACGCACGGCATCACCCACCGCGACGTCAAACCCGAGAACGTCATGGTCACCGACTCCGGGCGGGTGGTGCTCACCGACTTCGGCATCGCCACCATCGACGACAGCGTCACCCTCACCCAGACCGGGGGTGTGGTGGGATCTCCCTCCTATCTGGCTCCCGAACGCCTCGCCGGGAACCCGGCCGCGCCCGCCGCCGACCTGTGGGCCCTGGGCGCCACGCTCTTCCACGCCCGCACCGGCCTCTCCCCCTTTCAACGCCCGAGTCTCCCGGCCACCCTGCACGCCGTGACCACCGCCGAACCGCCTGACCTGATGGGCACCGGTTCCCTGGCCGATGCCGTGCGCGGGCTGCTGACCAAGGACCCGCAACACCGTCTGGACGCGCCGGGGTGCCGCTGGTTGCTCCGGTCGGCCACCCAGGGTCCCGACACCACCACCGTCCACCCGGACGGGTCCGTACCCGTCGCGCCCACCGCACGTATGAGCGGCGCGGTGCCCGCGCAGTCCCCGGTACCGCCCACCGAACACCTCACCCCCGTGGCCTCGACCACCCCCTATCCCCCTCGCCGATCCGCACCCCAGCCCACCCCTCAACCCGCCTTCCAGCCCGGGACTCCGGGGGCCTACGTCCCCCCGCCGGGCACACCGGCAGGCGGGACGCCTGCCGGGTACGGCACGCCGCCCGCTCGCCAGGGCGTGTCCTGGCCGTTGGTCGCGCTCACCCTGGGCCTGGCCGCTCTGCTGGTGACCGCCGGGGTAGTGGTGATCGACCCCTGGAACATGCGGGCCCCCGTGACCCTGGGCACGCAGGAGCAGGGCGACGGGGCCCAAGGCGGGGGAAGCGAGGACGGCGGGGACACGGCGCAGGAGGAACCGGACGCCCCAGCACCGGCCGAGGAGCCCCTGGAGCAGGAGGAGCCGGAGGAAGCCGACGAGGATGAGCTCCCCGCCCAGGACGGCATGACCTGGACCGAGGACCCGTCGGGCTTCTCCGTCCTGGTGCCCAACGGCTGGTCGCGACGCACCGAGAACAACAGCATCTACTACAACCTCCCCGATGCGGACGAGGAGAAGGTCTACCTGCAGATCGACACCACCCCGCACCCCACCGACGACCAGTACCAGCACGTCCTGGGACAGGACCACACGGACACCACCACTGACCGCCTGGCCGGTTACCAGCTCGTGCAGCTGGAGGACGTCACCGGCGAGACCGACTTCCGTTCAGCGGCCGATCGGGAGTTCAACTGGGTCAAGGAAGGCACCGACCGGCACGTGCTGGGTCGCAACATCACTGTCGCCCCCGGAGAGCACTACACGGTGCTGTGGGCCAGCGAAGCCGACCTGTGGGGCGATTACGACACCTGGCGCTCGGCGGCCCTGGACTCCTTCGACCCACCCTGATCCCGGCCCAGGACCCGCGAAGCGCCCTCCCCGCCCGATGTGCCCAGCATGGCCGAACCTTCCTAGAATGGGCGCCCTGACGCGCGATCTCCCGCCCCCGTGGTTGACGCGCTGCCCCCTCACCCGCCCCCACCCCTTCAGGAGCCCCAGGTGGCCCTTCCTCACCGCACGCTGCGTGAGCGCTACGAACTCGTCTCCGAGGTCGGGCGGGGAGGAATGGGCCGGGTCTGGCGGGCGCACGACGCCCAACTCAACCGCACGGTGGCGGTCAAGGAGATCCTCCTGGGACCAGGCATGGACGAGGAGGAACGTGCCCGGGTTGCCGCCCGCGCCCGCCGGGAGGCGCAGGCCACCGCGATGGGCCAGCACCCCAACATCGTCACGGTCCACGACATCGTCGAGGACGACGGCCGCCCCTGGATCGTCATGGAACTCCTCGACGGGCACTCCTTGCTCCGGTTGATGCGCGACCGGGGCCCGGTCCCGGCCGAGCGGGCCGCGGCCTGGGGGCTGGACCTACTTGACGCGCTCACCACCGCGCACGAGCAGGGCATCACCCACCGCGACGTCAAACCCGAGAACGTCATGGTCACCGGTTCGGGGCGGGTGGTGCTGACCGACTTCGGGATCGCCACCATCGTCGACACCGCCGCGGTCACCCAGACCGCCGGTGTCATGGGTTCGGCCGCCTACGTGGCCCCCGAACGGCTCGCTTCCCAGCCGGCCACCCCCGCCAGCGACCTGTGGTCGCTGGGCGCCACCCTGTACCACGCGGTGACCGGAGTGTCCCCGTTCCAGCGCGAGGGCGTCCCGGCCACCCTGCACGCGGTACTCAGCCTCGACCCGCCCCAGAACCTGCCCGGGCCGCTGGGAGCGGCGATCAGCGGAATGCTGGTGAAGGACCCGCTCCAGCGCCTGGACGCCCGAGGCTGTCGGGAACTACTGGGCGCGGCGGCCCGGGGCGAACAGACGACCGGATCGCACCTGCCGCCCACCGCACCGGGTAGAGCGACCACGCAAACAGGGGCGCCCCTCCAGACAGGGGAGCTCCCTCCGGGGGCGACCTCCCCCGGACCGCCCCTCGGCCCCCTCGTCGGGGCCACCGCCGTCCACACCGAGCCGCGGCGTCCCCGACGCCTGTCGTGGCCGGTCGTGGTACTCACCCTGGGGCTGTCCGCCCTGCTGGTGGCCGCCACCCTCGTCATCGTCAACCCCTGGGCTGAGGGAGGGGAGGAGACCGACCAGGCGGGGCCGCAGACCCAGGCGGACACCTCGTCCTCCCCTTCCCCTGAGCACTCCCCCGGATCGGAGGCCACAGGGCAGGGTTCGGGGGAGGAACCCGTCGCCGAGGGCATGACCTGGACCGAGGACCCCGAGGGGTTCGCGATGCTGATACCCGACGGCTGGGTCCGCCGCGTGGACGGCGCCAGCGTCTACTACGACTCCCCCAGCAGCAACACCTACCTGCAGGTCGACCGCACCCCGCACTCCACCGACGACGAGTACGCGCACGTGCTGGAGCAGGAGAGCAACTCCCTCGCGGAGAACCGGCTGCCCGGATACCAGCGGATCAAGCTGGAGGACGTCACCGACCAGACCTCCTTCGCCTCCGCCGCCGACTGGGAGTTCAGCTGGGACCGGGGCGCGGGTACCTGGCGCCTGCTGGCGCGCAACATCGCCGTCACCGCGGGCGACTACTACACGCTGGCCTGGAGTTCCAGCGAGGAGCGCTGGGCCGGTGACGCGCGGTGGCGCGACCACGCGATCGGTTCCTTCGACCCGCTTTGACCTCGGTGGTGTGAGCGCACCGGTACGCTCGACCCGTTCCGCACCAGCACAACGGAGGTAGCCGGGGTGTCCCTCACCTGGACCGCGATCGACTTCGAGACCGCCAACCAGGACCGCGGCAGCGTGTGCGCCGTCGGTCTGGTCCGGGTGAGCGAAGGGCGGGTGGTCGACCGCTTCAGCACGCTCATCCGCCCGCCGGAGGCGGTGTCCTTCTTCTCCCGGCACAACACCGCCGTGCACGGCATCACCGCCGCCGATGTCACCGAAGCTCCCACCTGGGAGAAGGTGCGCGAGCAGGTGGTGGACTTCGTCCAGGGGGGTGCGCTGGTGGCGCACAACGCCCCCTTCGACATGGGTGCGCTGCGCCAGGCCTGCGCCCACACCGGCCAGGCGCTGCCCGCCTTCGACTACGCCTGCACCCTGGCACTGTCCCGCCGCACCTGGGACCTGCCCGACCACCGCCTGCCCACGGTGTGCGCGCACGTGGGCCACCAGATCACCCAGCACCACCGGGCCGACGCCGACGCCGAGGCGGCCGCGCACATCATGATCGCGGCCATGCTCCGCTACGGCACCAGCTCACTTCCCGAGCTCTCCCGCGCCGCGGGCCTGCGCCTGGGCCGCCTGGAGGCGATTCAGCCGGTCGCCGTCCCGGTGGCCGCCCCCGTGGTTCCGGCGGCCCCCGCCACGGAGGACCGTTACGGGCGCTGGCAACGGGCCGCCCAGTCCCCGCTGCCCGAACCCTCCCCCGACGCCGACCCGGCCGGTCCGCTCTTCGGCCGCACGGTGTGCGTCTCGGGTGACCTGCGCGCGATGGACAAGCCCGAGGTGTGGAAGCGCATCGCCGAAGCCGGGGGCCGACCCGCCAAGAACGTCACCAAGAAGACGGACGTCCTGGTCGTGGGCGACAGCGACCACGGCGGCAAGACCTCCAAACACAAGCAGGCCGAGACCTACATCGCCAAGGGCCAGAGCATCGACATCATCACCGAGACCGAACTGGTGGCCCGCCTGGGCATGGCCTCCGCCTGACGGGCTCCTTCATCCTCAGCCTTCGAGGAGCTGGCGGGTGACCGCGTCCGTGGCCCACTGTGTCCAGCGCTCAGGGCTCCAGCCGAGCTGGGCCGTGTAGAGGGTGTACAGCTCGGGGCTGAGCAGGCCGAGCAGGGTGTCGGCCGCCTCCTGCGGGTCCAGGCCCGCACGCAGGGCCCCGCGGTCGGCCAGGGCTTGGGCGAAAACCGCGTGGACGGTGCGGCGCTGGTCGGTGTTGGTGCGCCACAGCGCGGCCAGTTCGGGGTCGGAGGCGGCCGCGCCGCGCAGGACCTCGATCAGGGCGGCGACGCGTGCCATGACCTGGGCGGTGCCCCGCACCTGGAGCCGGAGCAGCTCATGGGGGTTCTCGGCGGACAGGGCCTCGCGGACCCAGGGGCGGTCCAGGGTGGCGACGGGTTCGGCGTCTCCGGCGACGGCCTGGTCCAAAGCCTCTTTGAGGACCCCCGCCTTGGTGCCGCAGGTGTTGTAGACGGTCTGCGCGGCCACCCCCGCCTCCTTGGCGACACTGGTGATGCTGGTCGCGGCGTAGCCGTCAGTGGTGAACAGGCGGGTCGCGGCGCGGGCGATCCGGGCCCGGGTGGCGAGGGAACGGGCGGTGCGGCCGTCGGCGGGCTGTGCGTCCATAGTCACGATCCTACGCCTTGACTGTAGTGTCACTACACATATCTAATTTGAGTGTCACTACAGAAAGGCGGGCGAAGATGCGGGTACTCGTGCTGGGCGGATACGGAGCCGTGGGAGCTCCGACGGTGGCGGCGCTGCGGGAGGCCGGGCACAGCTGTGTGGTCGCCGGACGCGACCCCCGGCGGGCGGAGCGGGTGGTCGACCTGGCCGAGCCGGGGCTCCTCGGCTACCAGGAAGCGCTGAACGGAGTGGACGCGGTGGTCAACGCCTCCGGTGCCGAGGACCCGGACCTGGTCACGGCCGCCACCGGCCAGGGGGCGGCCTTCGTCGACCCCACCGCCACCCCCGGATACGTCAGTCGAATCGAACAACTGGAGCCGCGGGCCCCGGTCCTGCTCAGCGTCGGACTGGCCCCCGGGCTGACCAACCTGCTCGCCGCCGACCTGCCCGGGAAGGAGCCGATCGAGCTGGGGGTGGTCCTGGGCTCCGGGGAGCGGCATGGGGCGGCGGCCACCGCCTGGTCCCTGGGCCTGCTCGGCCGCTCCTTCGCCGACCCGGCCACCGGAGAGGCCGTGCGCAACCTCACCCGGGGGCGCGTGCTGGATATGCCCGGCGGACGGCGGCGCCTGTTCCGGGCCGACTTCAGTGACCAGCACACGCTCACCCGGGACCTGGGGCGGCCGGTGCGCACATATCTGGGGTTGGACTCGGCGGCGGCGACCCGGGTCCTGAGCCTGCTCGCCCGCCTGCCCGGAGCCGGGGCGCTGCGCGGGGTGCGCCGGGTACCGCACCTGCCCGGCTCCGAGGAGTGGGTGCTGGTCGCGACCTCGGCCGGGCGGCGGCGCTGGGCGCGCGGGCGTAACCAGTCCCGGGGGACGGCGGTGGTGACCGCCTGGGCCGCCGGGTTGACCGAGGGCCTGCCAGCCGGGGTCCACCATCTGCACGAGGTGGCCGCGTTGGCGGATCTACCGCCACTGGAGGAGGCCACGCTGGGTTGATCTGCCTGGGCAGGGCCGGATTCTGCCACTCTGCCTCGCGCTGCCTCTGGCGGAGCGGGGTAGCTTTGCTCTAGTCTGGAAAGCGCTTTCACAGAAAGGGTGGTAACGATCCATGGGTGATCGAGTACTGGGCATCGCCATGAACGGCGTCACCGGACGCATGGGGTACAGGCAGCACCTGACCAGATCGGTGCTGGCCATCCGGGACGCCGGAGGCGTGGAACTGCCCGACGGCTCGCGCGTCATACCCGAACCGGTGCTGGTGGGGCGCTCGGAGCGCAAGCTGCGGGACATCGCCGAAAAGCACGGCATCGAACGCTGGACCACGGACCTGGACTCGGTACTGTCCGACGACAGCGTCCCCGTCTACTTCGACGCCCAGATCACGCACGCCAGGGAGGCCGCGGTCCGCTCCGCGATCGCCGCGGGCCGACACATCTACGTCGAGAAGCCCACGGCCAGCACCCTGGACGCCGCCCTGGAGCTGGCCAAGCTCGCCGAACAGGCCGGGGTGCGCAACGGCGTGGTGCAGGACAAACTCTTCCTGCCGGGTCTGATCAAACTCCGCCGGCTCCTGGACAGCGGCTTCTTCGGAAAAGTCCTTTCCATCCGCGGGGAGTTCGGTTACTGGGTCTTCGAAGGAGACGGGCAGCCCGCCCAGCGCCCCAGCTGGAACTACCGCGCCGAGGACGGCGGCGGCATCGTCCTGGACATGTTCCCCCACTGGCACTACGTCCTGGAACACCTCTTCGGTCCGGTGCGCACGGTCACCGCGCGCACCGCCACCCACATCCCGCGGCGCTGGGACGAGCACGGTGAGCCCTACGAGGCCACCGCCGACGACGCCGCCTACGGCATCTTCGAGGTCGGTGACGGGGTCATCGCCCAGATCAACTCCTCCTGGAGCGTGCGCGTGGACCGCGACGAGCTGGTGGAGTTCCAGGTGGACGGCACCCACGGCAGCGCCGTGGCCGGGCTGCGCTCCTGCCGTGTGCAGCACCGCAGCGTCACCCCCAAGGGCGTCTGGGACCCCGACGCCGCCGACCCGGTCCGCTACCGCGAGGACTGGTCGCACGTCCCCGACAACGGGGAGTTCACCAACGGCTTCCGCGCCCAGTGGGAGGACTACCTGCGCCACGTGGTCCTGGGCACACCCTTCCACCACGACCTCCTCTCCGGCGCGCGCGGTATCCAGATGGCCGAGGCGGGGCTGCTCTCCTCCCGCACCGGCCGCACCGTCGAACTCGGCGAGGTCTCGACCACGTGAACACCCTGAACCTTCCCTCCGGCGACGGCACCGTCGCCCCCTACACGCTCAGCGGGACCGCGGCCGACGCCGCGCCCCTGCCCCCCGCCACGGCCCGAACCGCCTACGCGGCCGCGCACGTGGTCGCCGATCCCCTGGCCCCCAACGCGCCAGGCGCCCCGGCCGCCCTGGACTGGGAGGCCACCCTGGCCTTCCGCCACCACCTGTGGGACCAGGGCCTGGGCGTGGCCGAGGCCATGGACACCGCCCAGCGGGGCATGGGCCTGGACTGGGCCGCCACCGCCGAACTGATCAGCCGTACCGGCGCCGAGGCCAGGAACCGTGGCGCCCTCCTGGCCTGCGGGGTCAACACCGACCAGCTCGATTCTTCGCGTGTCGATCTGGAAAGCGCTATCACCGCCTACGGCGAACAACTGGAAGTGGTGAGCGAGGCCGGAGCGACCCCCATCGTGATGGCCTCGCGCGCTCTGGCCGCGGTGGCCTCCGGGCCCAAGGACTACGCCCGCGTCTACTCCGCCGTCCTGGAACGGGCCGACCGCCCGGTCATCCTGCACTGGTTGGGCACCGCCTTCGACCCCGCCCTCGCGGGCTACTGGGGCTACGACTCCCCCGCGGAGGCGATCGAACCGGTCGCGGAGTTGATCGCCGAGCACGCCGACCGGGTCGAGGGGATCAAGGTCTCCCTGCTGGACACCGCGCTGGAGGTACGCCTGCGGCGCCTGCTCCCGGACGGCGTCCGGCTGTACACCGGGGACGACTTCCACTACCCCGAACTCGTACTCGGGGACGAGGAGGGCTTCTCGCACGCCCTCCTCGGGGTCTTCGCCGCCATCGCCCCGACCGCCGCCCGGGCGCTCGCGGTTCTGGACCGGGGCGACACCGACGGCTACCTGGCGCTGATGGAACCCACCGTGCCGCTGGCCCGCCACCTGTTCTCCGAGCCCACCTACTACTACAAGACCGGGATCGCCTTCCTGGCCTGGCTCAACGGCCACCAGAAGGGGTTCCACATGGTGGGCGGCCTGCACAGCGCCCGCGACCTCCCGCACCTGGCGCACACCCTGCGCCTGGCGGACACCGCGGGGGTCCTGTCCGACCCCGACCTGGCCGCGCGGCGAATGGGCGCCCTGCTCGAGGTCTCGGGGGTGGCGCAGTGAGCACCGCCGCCAGCAGTCCTCCCGCCGCCGTGACCCCGGCCCCGGTGGACGTGCCCTCCGGGCGGCCCGCCCCGATCGACACCCCTGCCCCCGGCGACCCCCGGCTGGCCCGGCTCTCACTCAACCAGGCCACCGTCAAACGCTGGAGCCTCACCCAGGCGGTGGACGGCTGCCTGCGCGCGGGACTGCCCGCCATCGGCCTGTGGCGCGAACACGTCCAGGAGAGGGGACTGGAACACTCCGCGCGCCTGGTCCGCCGGGCCGGGCTTCGGGTGTCCTCCTACTGCCGGGGCGGCTTCCTGACCGACCCGGCCCGCACCGGCGCCCTGGACGACAACCGGCGCGCCCTCGACGAGGCCGCCGAACTCGGCGCGCCGGTCCTGGTCATGGTCGCGGGCGGGCTGCCCGAGGGCGACCGGGACCTGGACGGCGCCCGGGAGCGGTTCGCGGCGGGGATCGAGGCCCTGGCCCCCTACGCCGCCGAGCGCGGCGTGCGGCTCGGGCTCGAACCCCTCCACCCGCTGTTCTGTGCCGACCGCGCGGTGCTGTCCACCCTGGGTCAGGCGCTCGACCTGGCCGAACGCTTCGATCCCGAGGCCGTGGGCGTGGTCGTGGACACCTACCACGTGTGGTGGGACCCGGACGTGCGCGCGCAGATCGTCCGGGCCGGGGCGGCGGGCCGGATCGCCTCCTTCCAGGTCTGCGACTGGATCACCCCGCTGCCGGCGGACGCCCTGCTGGGCCGCGGCATGGTCGGTGACGGGCACATCGACGTGCGCTCGCTGCACCGGGCCGTACTGGCCGCCGGGTACGAGGGAGACGTGGAGTGGGAGGTTTTCAACGAGGACGTGTGGTCCGCTGACGGCGACGACGTCATCGCCACGATGGCCCGCCGCCACGTGGAGTGCGTGCTATGAGGATCACCGGGGTGACGGCCAGCGCCCACCGGCTCCCGCTGCGGAGGGTTTGGGACGGCGGGGTCGACCGCAACGACGTCGTCGTGGTCCGGGTCAGCACCGACGAGGGCCTGGTGGGGACGGGGTTCTCCTGGACCCCGCTGATCGGGGCGCGGGCCGTGGAGGCGCTGGTCAACGATGACCTCGCCCCGTTCCTGCTGGGCCGGGAGGCGCACCCCGCGCTATGGGACGAGGCGCTCTGGCACCTGCGCGAGGCCGATACGACCGGGCTGACCCTGATGGCCCTGGCCGGGGTCGACATCGCCCTGTGGGACGTACACGCCCGCTCCCTGGGCGTGCCCCTGGTGGATCTGCTCGGGCGGCGCCGGGAACGGGTCGCCTCCTACGGCAGCGGCGTGAACCTGGACTACGACCTCCCGGACCTGCTGGAACAGGTTCGGGGGTGGGTGGACCGGGGGCACCGCGCGGTGAAGCTCAAGGTGGGTTCGGCCGCGGTCGAACGCGACGTGGAACGGGTGGGCGCGGTGCGCGACCTCCTGGGCCCGGAACGGCTGCTGATGATCGACGCCAACCAGCGCTGGGACGTCCCGCAGGCGGCCCGGGCGCTGGCCCGGCTGGAGCCCTTCGGCCCACACTTCGTGGAGGAGCCGCTGCCCGCCCAGAACCTGGCTGCCCATGTCCGGCTGCGCGCACGCACCGGTCTGCCGTTCGCGCTGGGTGAGAACCTGCGCTCGGTGGCGGATTTCGAGCGGTTCGTGGACGAGGGCGTGTGCGACGTGGCCCAGCCCAACGTCGTACGGGTCGGGGGCATCACCCCGTTCCTGCGGATCGCCGAGTCCGTGGCCCGGCGCGGGGTACCGGTCGCCCCCCACCTGCTGCCGGAGCTGTCCGGCCAACTGGCCCTGTGCCTGCCCCGGGTCGCCATGGTCGAGGACATCGACCACGCCTCCTTCGCCGCCCTGGGGGCGTTGGCCGCTCCCAGCGGGGTGGAGTTCGCGGGCGACCACCTGTCCGCGCGGACCGGGCCCGGCCACGGCCTGGTGTTCGCGGACGACCTCGCCCCACTCCCCTAGCACCGGGTCCGGCCGTGGGGCGAGAGTCGGCGGCGGCCCCGGTGCGGGGCCGCCGCCGCGGCTTCGGACTGGCGGGCCCGGCCCGCCGACCGGCTCAGGCCTTGGGCGGGGCGGTGCTCTCCCGGGCCATGACCGTGCCCTCGACGCTGATCACCCGCGGTTCCCCCTGGTAGTCGGTGTCCAGGGCGAGTGCGGCGGCGCGTTCGCCCATCTCCTCCAGGGGCAGGCGCACCGTGGTCAGGGTGGGGGTGAGGTCGCGCAGGGTGGGGATGTCGTCGAAACCCGCAACGGACAGGTCGTCCGGGACGGTCTTGCCCATGTCGCGGAGCGCGGCGATGGCGCCGGTGGCCATGACGTCGTTGACCGCGAACAGGCAGGTGGCGTCGGTGCCCAGGGCCATCAGCCGCTGCGTGGACTCGTAGCCGCCGTCGCGGGTGAAGTCACCGTGCACGACGTTGTGGTGGGCGAGTTCGAGACCGGCGGCCGAGAGCGCGGAGTGGAAGCCGTCCAGGCGTTCGCGCGCGGTCCGCAGGTTGGTGGGCCCGGCCAGGATCGCGAAACGCCGGTGCCCCTGGGCGACCAGGTGCTGTGCCAGGGCCGCGGCCCCGGCGTGGTTGTCCGGGCTGACGGTGTCGGCCGGCAGGGTGGCCTGTGAGACGAGGGCGACCCGGCCGCCCTGGCGTGCGAAGGCCTCGATCTCCTTGGCCAGGCGGGAGTCGGTCCCCTCGCTGGTGGTACGGGACCCGGCGATCACGATCGCCTTGGCGCGGTGGGAGCGCAACGCGGAGAGGATGCGGGTCTCCGCCTGGGGTGAGCGGTTGGTGGTGCCCAGCACAAGGACCAGTCCCAGCTCCTCGGCGTACCGGGTGACCCCGGCGGCGATCTGGGAGAAGTAGGGGTCGGCGATGTCGTGCACGACCAGTCCCATCAGCGAGCTGCTGTTGCGGGCCAGGGTCTGGGCCGAGGCGTTGGCCAGGTAGCCGAGTTCCTGGGCGCTGGCCTCGACCTTCTCCCGGAGCCGCTGGCTCACCTGGCGTGTGCTCCCGTTGATCACGCGCGAGGCGGTCGCCAGGGAGACTCCTGCGTGCTCGGCGACCTGTTCCAGAGTCACGTAACCGGGATCCACTCCCCTGCCCCTCCTGCCACCGCTGGGAAAACTCTTTCCCAGCGTAGCGGAGGGGCGGGGCTCTCCCTGCGTGCCCACCTAGTCCCTTTCCGTGCGGTCGGGGCGTTCGCCGAGGCCGACGTGGTCGCGCCAGGTGCGCTTGGGCTTCCAGCCCAGGTCGCGGTGGGCTCTTTCCGAGGAGAACACCGCCCGTCCGTCGGCCAGCGCAGGGGCGAGTGCGGCGGTGGCCGGGTGTAGCCGGGCCAGGTCGGCGTCGACCGGACCGTGGGAGAGGGGGTCGGGGGCGACGGCGTTGTAGACACTGCCGCCGGGGACGCGCTCGGGGTTCTCCACGATCAGCGCGAACAGTTCGGCGGCGTCGTGGGCGTCCACGTAGTTGAACAGGGAGCCTGCGGCCAGGGCCGGATCGTCCAGGCGCTCGGCGATGGTGTGCCCCTGCTGGGTGGTGGCCCCCCGCCACTCCTCCGGGGAGACCACGTAGCCCGGGCGCACCGCGGACAGCACACAGGTGTCGGCGGTGCGGGCCAGGGTCCGGACGGTCTCCTCCACCACTGCCTTGCTCAGGCCGTAGGCGTGCCAGGGCGCGACCGGGTGGTCCTCGTCCAGGGGAAGGTAACGCGGTTTCCAGGAGGGCGTGTTGTACCCGTAGACGGTGGGGCTGGATGCGGCGACCGCGCTGTGGGCCCCTGCCCGGACTGCGGCGGTCAGCACCTCCCAGGCCAGGGTGGTGTTGACACCCAGGGTCTCGGCGTCGGGCCGGGCGAAGGGAACCGCGATCCCGGCCAGGTGCACCACCGACTCCGGGGCTGTGCGGGCGAACAGCTCGGTTCGGGCCTCGCTGTCCAGCAGGTCGCAGACGGCCGGGGTGATTCCCTCTGGCCACGGGTGTTCGGCGGTGTCCACCGAGGTCACGTCGTGTCCGCGTGCGGCGAGCACGGCCACGACGCTTCGACCCAGCCGTCCGGAGCCTCCGGTGACGAGCACGCGCATGTGTGCGGTTCCTTTCCAGTCCCCGGTGCGGGGTGTGCGTGGTGTTGTGAGCGGTCAGACCAGGGCCGCGCAGGCTTTGGCCAGTGCTTCGTGGTCGCTCACCGGGCCGTCGGTGACGGCGGTGCGCAGTCCCAGTTCCAGGGTCTGGCCCGCGGCCAGGTCCAGTCGGGTGTCCCAGGCGGGGGCCGGGCACAGGCCCGGGTACTCCTTCGCCCGGAGGAACCAGGGGTCGGTGCGCGGGCCGGGCTGGAGGAAGAGCAGTGTCCACACCGAACCTCGCGCGGTGGTCGAGGACAGCGCGAGCCACCGGGCCCGTGAGCCGTGCAGGGCCTCCTCCCCCGACATCCCGTCGGGTCCGGTGACCGTGGGCGGCTGGTCGCCGATCGGCGCCCGCCAGAACACCCCGCCGTACCCGGCGCCGGGGCGGCCGTTGGTGGCGGGGCTGCCGATGCCCAGTTCGCGGCCCGAGGTGTTGCGCAGTGACGACCGCAGGTCCAGGACCCAGGTCGTGGAGTCCAGCGGCAGGGCCCGGGTCGTGCGCTCCTCCCGGAGCAGCTCGGTGCCTTCGGGGCTGACCCAGGAGAGCAGCTCGGTGGTCCATCCCGCGGAGCGGTCGTCCCAGGCCAGGTGCTCCTGGCGGCCGTGGTTGTCGAGCATGACCGAGCCGTGCTCGCGTGTGAAGGTGCGCCCGCCCCAGAAGCTGGTCCCGGCGACGTCGGCCAGGGTCACGCTGACCCCCAGGTGGTGCCGGTGGTCGTCCGGGAAGGTCTCGGTGACCTCGGTGCCCGCCAGGGTGCGAACCGGGTGCAGGTAGGGGCGCGGGGAGAGCTCGGCGGGTACGCGGTCTCCGCTGTCGTGGGTGGCCACGGGGGTGCGGCCGACCGACAGGTTCACTGGTGTACCTCCGTGTTGGTCGTGCTGGCCGGGCTGGTCCGGGCAGGGCGCGCCCAGGGGGCACCGAGTTCGGAGTACAGCGTGAGGGAGCGCGCGCTCTCGTGCACGAGGGAGGTGATGCCGGGGACACTCCGGTGGGTGACCCCCTCCAGCCGTTCCACCTCCTGGTGTTCGGCGGCGATGGGCCTGGGATCGGGTGCGGTGCGCACGGCGTCCAGGACGTGGGTGAAGCCCCGGGTCCGCTCGGGCGGCACCAGGAGCGGGGCCCCTTCGCGCACGTGCGCGACCAGGTTCTCCATGAGGTCGGCTCGCCCGTGGGTGGTGGTGCGCGGCTCCTGTCCCGGTTGGCGCAGGGTGATCCGGTCCAGGGTGTACTCCAGGGTCAGGCTGGCCCGGTCGCCGTGGAGGGTGATGGCGGGGGGTTGGCTGTCGGGCGCGCACAGGGTGACGGCGACGGTGAGGGTGGTGCCGCCGGAGGTGCGCAGGCGCAGGGAGGAGGTGTCGTCGCTCTCGATGGGGTGGGCGCGGTACATCTCCAGCTCCAGGGAGCGGGGCGCGCCCGACTCGGCCCCGGCCAGGGCCAGGGAGGTGGCCACGGCGTGGGCGAAGGGGTTGGTGAGCGCACCGTCCACCACCTCGTGCCCGTCCATCCTGCGCCGCCCGGCCCAGGGCGCGCGGTCGTAGTAGGCGGAGGTGCGTTTCCAGGCGCCTGCCGCCCCGATCCCGCGCAGCTCGCCCAGGGCGCCCTCGCGGACCAGCCGGTCGACCTCGCCGATGGCTTGCGACCCCAGGCTCTGGAACCCGATCTGGCAGGCCAGGCCGGAGGCGCTGACCGCCTCCTCCAGCTGGGTGAGCTGGGCCAGGGAGGGGGTGGTGGGCTTTTCGAGCAGCAGGTGGGAGCCGTGCTCCAGGGCCACGGTGGCCAGGGGCAGGTGGGTGTGGATGGGGGTGACCAGGACGGTCAGGCGGGCCCCGGTCCGTTTCAGGGCGGTAGCCAGGTCGTCGAAGTAGGGGACGGCCCCGTGGCCCTCCAGCTCGTCGTCGGGGGCGGGGGGCCTGCGGTCGCAGACACCGACGAGCCGGATGGTTCCGGCCTCGGCCAGGGGCAGGAGAGCGCGCAGGTGGGAGCGGCCGTGCCCGTGGACGCCCACGAGCAGCAGGGGCAGCGGTGCGGTGTCGTCTGTGCGGTTCTTCAAGGGGCGGTTCTTCAAGGGGCGGTTCGTCAGGGGGCGGGCCATCAGGAGTTCCCGGAGAGCAGGTCGGCCACGCGTACGGGTGAGCCGGAGGCCATGGAGGCGTTGGCGGCCAGTCCGGTGAGCAGGGCGTTGCCGCCGTCGGCGTGGTCGGGGCGGATGCCGTCGTCGGCCCCGCCGAACAGGGAGGTGAGCATGGCGTTGTCCCCGCCGCCGTGGCCTCCGCCGCCGACCTCGGCGGGGATCTCCTCGGGGGGCTGCCAGTGGCGGCGCAGCAGGAGCCTGGCTTGGGTGTTCTCCTTGGGCGCGGGCATGCCGCGCACGGGGTGGGCCTCGTCCTGGTCCGGTGAGGTGCTGGCGAACTCGGTCATGTCGAGTTCGAGCCGACCGCGGCTTCCGGTGAAGGCGATCCGGTAGCCCTCCCAGGGGGCGTAGGCCACGAGGTGGTAGCTCAGGCGGGCCCCGGTGTCGTACTTGACCAGGACGGACATGTCGTCCTCAATGGTGATGCCCGGGCCGAAGACGTTCAGGTCGCGCTGGTAGCCGTCCTCGTGTTCGGCGTCCAGGTAGAGGGCGGTGAGGTCGGGGCTGTCCTTCATGTGCAGGGCGAAGGGGTCGTTCTCGGCGGACCCCGCTCCGTGGCCGCGCTCGTAGTCGTTGAGCAGCCCGTGGCGGCGACCGTTGTCCTGGCCGTAGAAGAACAGTCCGCCCCAGGCGAAGACCTCGCTCGGCCGTGCGCCCACCCACCAGTTGACGAGGTCGAAGTGGTGGCTGGCCTTGTGCACCAGCAGTCCGCCGGACTTGTCCTTGTCCCGGTGCCAGCGGCGGAAGTAGTCGGCCCCGTGCCGCAGGTCGAGCAGCCATTCGAAGTGCACGGACCCCACCTCGCCGATGGCTCCGGAGGCGATCAGCTCGCGTACCTGGCTGTGCACGGGGTTGTAGCGGTAGTTGAAGCCGACGGTCACCCTGCGCCCGGTCCGGGCCTGGGCCTCGTTGATCCTGCGCAGCCCCTTGAGGTCGGCGGTCATGGGCTTCTCGGTGATGGCGTCCGCGCCGGCCTCGAGGGCGGCCACGACGTAGTCGGCGTGGGTGTGGTCGACGGTGCACACGATCACCTCGTCCACGGCCTGTTCGCGGAGCATGCGGGTGAAGTCCTCGGCCGGATAGGTGGGTGCGGCCTCCTGTCCGGCGTCGGTGACGATCCGGTTGTGTACGGCCATTCGGGTGCTGTTGGTGTCGCACAGGGCGACCAGCCGCCCCAGGTCACGGTGGGTGTCCACCAGGGCCCGGGTGTACATACGCGCCCGGGAGCCCGTACCGACGATCGCGTACCTGCGTTGAGTGGTGTCGTTCACATCGGAATGGTAAACGCTTTCCCGCGTGATCGACAAGAGGTTCGCCCACTGGAAAACGTGAAGGGCGCGCGATACCACTCGCGGGAAAGGCACGCAAAGTTGTTAATCAGTTGCTCTTGGTAATCTTTTTCGGCATTGCACGGCCCGGGGGGAAGGTAACGATCTGGGGCACGCTCGGACCGCGGGGGGAAACAAAGCGTTGACAGCCCCGTAACCCGGTGCTAGAAACTGAACATCCTAGTATCTGGATAGCGCTTACCAAGCCTCAGCCTGCGAAATCTGACCGTGTTCTCAGCCACAGGTGCACGGCGTGGGTCCCCACAGCGCGTTTTCCGACCAGATTGGCGGTCACCACATGAACCCCGGCCCCAGCGTGCGATGTGCGCGCGAGACCCCGGTGCGGAAGGGAGGTGGGTCGCCTTGACCACTCTGCTCCACGGCAAGACCGCGTCCGGAACAGACGATGATTCCGGCACCGGCGCCAAGCCGCCGCGAACCCGACGTAAGGCCGCGGCCTCCCGAGGGGGAAACCGCAGGTACGAGAACCTCGCCGCGCTGGGGTTCCTCGGCCCGTGGTTCCTGGGCCTCGCCCTCATCACCGCGGGCCCCCTCATGGCCTCCCTCTACTTCTCCTTCACCGACTACAACCTCATCGGTGACCACCAGTGGGTGGGCCTGGAGAACTACGAGCGGATGGTGACCGACACGCGTCTGCACAGCGCGCTGAAGGTCACCTTCGTGTACGTGTTCGTCTCCGTGCCCCTCCAGCTCGCCATGGCACTGGCCCTGGCGATGGTCCTGGACCGGGGCCTGCGAGGGCTGGCTCTGTACCGCTCGGTCTACTACCTGCCCTCGCTGCTGGGCGGCAGCGTCGCGGTGGCCATCCTGTGGCGCCAGGTCTTCGGCGCCAACGGCCTGATCAACCAGGTCCTGGCCTTCTTCGGTATCCAAGGCGAGGGGTGGGTGTCCCACCCCGACTACGCGCTGGGCACCCTGGTGATCCTCAACGTGTGGACCTTCGGTGCGCCGATGGTCATCTTCCTGGCCGGGCTCCGGCAGATCCCGGCCATGTACTACGAGGCGGCGGCGGTCGACGGGGCCAGCCCCCTGCGGCGCTTCTGGCACATCACGATCCCCATGCTGACGCCGATCATCTTCTTCAACCTCGTGCTGCAGATCATCAACGCCTTCCAGACCTTCACCCAGGCGTTCATCGTCAGCGGCGGCACCGGAGGCCCCTCGGACTCCACCCTCTTCTACACCCTCTACCTGTACCAACGCGGTTTCGGCGCCTTCGACATGGGCTACGCCTCCGCGATGGCCTGGCTGCTCCTGATGATCATCGGGGGGTTCACCGCGGTGAACTTCCTCGCCTCCAAGTTCTGGGTCTTCTATGGCGACTAAGACCGCGGCCCCCGCGCCCAAGCAACAGCGCACCAGGGCCGAACGCACACGGCGACTGCTCATCCACCTGGGGTTGATCGGCTTCGGCCTGATCATGCTCTACCCGCTGCTGTGGATGCTCTCCAGCTCCTTCAAGCCCACGGCCGAGATCTTCCGCGAACCCGGGCTGATCCCCTGGAGCTTCACCCCCGAGAACTACACGGAGGGCTGGAACGCACTACAGCACCCGTTCCACCGCTACCTGCTGAACTCGGCGATCGTGGTCGGCGGGGCCATCGTCGGCAACCTCATCGGGTGCTCGATGGCCGCCTACGCCTTCGCCCGGCTGGAGTTCCGCGGCAAACGGCTGTTCTTCGCGATCATGCTCGCCACGATCATGCTGCCCATCCACGTGGTGATCGTGCCGCAGTACATCCTGTTCGCGCAGCTGGACTGGATCAACACCTTCTACCCGTTGATCGTGCCCAAGCTCCTGGCCACGGACGCCTTCTTCATCTTCCTGATGGTGCAGTTCATCCGAGGACTCCCCCGCGACCTGGACGAGGCCGCGCGCATCGACGGCTGCGGGCACGTGCGGATCTTCTGCCAGATCATCCTGCCGCTGTCCATGCCGGCCCTGGCCACCACGGCGATCTTCACCTTCATCTGGACCTGGAACGACTTCTTCAGCCAGCTGATCTTCCTGACCAGCCCGGACATGTACACGGTGCCGGTGGCCCTGAGAACCTTCGTCGACTCCAGCTCCCAAACCTCATGGGGACCGCTCTTCGCCATGTCCGTCGTGGCGCTGGGGCCCGTGTTCGGTTTCTTCCTGGCTGGTCAGCGCTACCTGGTCAAGGGCATCGCGACCACCGGCATCAAGTAGAGGAAAGGAAGTCCACCCGTGAACTCCCCGCCCGGCGGCACCCGCTCACCGCGCCGACGCCGCCCACCGCTCACCACCACCGCAGCGGCCTTCGCCCTGGTCATGGCCGCCACCGCCTGCGGCGGCTCCGGCTCCGACGACGGCGTCGTGGAGCTGCGCTTCTCCTGGTGGGGATCGGATGCCCGGCACGCCGCCCTCCAGGAGGCCATCGACCTCTTCGAGGACCAGAACCCGGACATCCGGATCGCCGGGGACTACACCGACTGGGCCTCCTACTGGGACCGGCTGGCCACCAGCACCGCCGCCAACGACGCCCCGGACGTCATCATGCAGGACGAGAGCTACCTGCGTGAGTACGGCCAGCGCGGCGTCCTGGCCGACCTCAGCGAGTTCAACGGCGTCCTGGACCTGTCCGGAATCGACCCCAACGTGGCAGAGAACGGCGACCTGGACGGTCAGACCTTCGGGATCGCCACCGGGGTGAACGTCTCCGCGATCCTGGCCGACCCGCAGGCGTTCGAGGAGGCGGGCGTGGAGATGCCCGACGACACGACCTGGACCTGGGACGACTACATCGAGACGTCGGTGGAGATCAGCGAGGCCACCGGCGGGGAGATCGTCGGAACCCAGGGCATGACCAACGAGAACGCCTTCCACGTCTTCGCCCGCCAGCACGGCGAGAACCTCTACGACGAGGAAGGAAACCTGGCGTTCTCCGCCCAGACCCTGGCTGACTGGTACGCCATCACCGAACGGCTCCTGGAGGACGGCGGCCAGCCCAGCGCGGCCGAAGGCGTGGAGATCGCGGCCGGCGGCCCCGATCAATCCGTGCTGGCCACCAACACCGGTGCCACGGCGTACTTCTGGACCAACCAGCTCGGTGCTGTCACCGAGGCCGCCGGTCGCGACATCGAACTGCTGCGCTTTCCCGGCGAGACCGAACACCAGCGGACCGGCATGTACTTCAAGCCCGCGATGTACTACTCGGTCTCCGCGGGGTCGGAGCACCCGGAAGAGGCCGCGCGCTTCGTCGACTTCATGCTCAACAGCACGGAGGCGGCTCAGGTGGTCCTGTCCGACCTGGGGTTGCCCGCCAACCTGGAGGTGCGTGAGGCCATCACCGGCGATCTGCCTCCGGCGGACGAACGCGGGGCGGCCTTCCTGGCCGAGGTCGAGGACGAGATCGTCGACGGCAACCCGCCCCCTCCGATCGGATCGGGCGAGATCGTCAGCATCAACGAGCGCGTCTACCAGGAACTGTCCTTCGGCAACCTCACCGCCGAACAGGCCGCCGAGCAGTTCATCGAAGAACTGGAGGCCGCGATCGGTAACGGCTCCTGAACCGTCGCGCCCCCTTTTGAATCGTTACAACGACCTTGGGGCTCCGGCGTCCCCGCCCTGGCCAGAGCCCTCGAATTCATCCGTATCACCCAGCAGAGAGGCAAATCCCCCCATGAACCATCACTCCGGCAGGGCGCTCGCACGGCGCCGACGCCGCCCACTGCTCACCACGACCGCAGCGGCCTTCGCCCTGGTCATGGCCGCCACCGCCTGCGGCGGCTCCGGCTCCGACGACGGCGTCGTGGAGCTGCGCTTCTCCTGGTGGGGTGCGGACGACCGCCACGCCACGATGCAGGAGGCCATCGACGTCTTCGAGGACCAGAACCCCGACATCCGGATCGTCGGGGACTACACCGACTGGGGATCGTACTGGGACCGGCTGGCCACCAGCACCGCCGCCAACGACGCCCCGGACATCCTCATGCAGGAGGAGCGGTACCTGCGCGAGTACGGACAGCGCGGAGCCCTGGCCGACCTCAGCGAGTTCGGTGAGCACCTCGACCTGTCCGCCATCGACCCCCTGGTGGCCGAGACCGGTGAGTTGGAGGGGCAGACCTTCGGTATCCCCACCGGGGTGAACGCCTACGCGGTCCTGGCCGACCCGCAGGCGTTCGAGGAGGCGGGCGTGGAGATGCCCGACGACACGACCTGGACCTGGGACGACTACGTCGAGATCGCGAACGAGATCTCCCAGGCCACCGACGGAGAGATCGTCGGTGTGCAGAGCATGGCCTACAACGAGTCGGGCTTCCAGATCTTCGCCCGTCAGCACGGGGAGAACCTCTACGCCGAGGACGGCACCCTGGCCTTCTCCGAGGAGACCCTGGCCTCCTGGTTCCAGATCACCAGCGACCTGTTGGACGGGGGCGGACAACCCAGCGCCTCGGAGAGCGTGGAGATCGAGGCCGGCGGCCCCGACCAGTCGGTGCTGTCCACCAACCAGGGAGCGATGGCCCACTTCTGGACCAACCAGCTGGGCGGGATCAGCGGGTCCGCAGGGCGTGACATCGAGCTGCTGCGCTACCCGGGCGAGACCGAGCACGAGCGCACCGGGATGTACCTCAAGCCCGCGATGTTCTACGCGGTCTCCGCCGGTTCGGACCACCCGGAGGAGGCGGCCAGGTTCGTGGACTTCATGCTCAACAGCGAGGAGGCCGCCGAGCTGACCCTGTCGGACCTGGGGCTTCCGGCCAACGTGGACATGCGCGAGCACATCCTGGGAGACCTTCCGCCCGCGGACGAGCGCAGCGCGGCGTTCCTGGAGGAGATCACCGGAGACATCGTCGACGGCAACCCGCCGCCGCCGATCGGTGCCGGCGAGGTCGTGGAGATCACCAAGCGGACCTCCGACGAGCTCGGCTTCGGCGACCTGACCCCCGAGGAGGCCGCGGAGCAGTTCATCAAGAACGTCAGCGAGGCCACGGGCAGTTCCTGAGCGACGGTGGGGGTGCGCTGAAAGCGCTCCCCCTCAGATGAAAACAGCCGGTCTTCGGACACGATGAACACCTCTGGTCGGGGGCTCGCGGAAGCGGGCCCCGACCTGTGTCCGCCTTCCGGCGCCCCGTCTGGGACAATCCGAACGCGAAAGCGCGCAGGTCCCCGCGTACCCGGCCCCACAGCCAGCGGCGCGGCGGGGACGTCCCATCGGAAGGAAGAACCCGTGACCACCCCTAGCAACGCAGAGACACCGGCCGAGATCCTGGCGGCGGCGCGACGCGACCACGCCGCCCTGGTCGAGCGCGGACTCTCCCTGAACCTGACCCGGGGCAAGCCCTCCGCGCGCCAGCTCGACCTGTCCGCCGACCTGCTCAGCCTGCCCGGTGACCGCCACGCCGCGGCCGACGGCACGGACTGCCGCAACTACGCGGGCGCGCCCCAGGGTCTCCGGGAACTGCGGGAGATCTTCTCCGACCTCCTCCAGGTCCCGGTCGAGCAGCTGATCGCGGCGGGCAACGCCAGCCTGGAGCTCATGCACGACTGCCTGGCCAACGCCTTCCTGGGCACCCTGCCCGGGTCGGACGGCCGCTGGGTCGACGCCGAGCGCGTGGCCTTCCTGTGCCCGGCCCCCGGCTACGACCGGCACTTCACGCTGTGCGAGCGCTTCGGCATCGAGATGATCCCCGTGCCGATGACCGACCAGGGTCCCGACATGGACGTGGTCGAGCGCCTGGTGGGCTCCGACGCGGGCATCAAGGGCATCTGGTGCGTGCCCAAGTACAGCAACCCCGACGGCGTCAGCTACTCCGACGAGACCGTCCAGCGTCTGGCCGCCATGGAGACCGCCGCCCCGGACTTCCGGATCTTCTGGGACAACGCCTACGCGGTGCACCACCTGACCGACGAGGAGGTGGAGATCGCCGACCTCCTGGCGGCCTGCGCCGAGAGCGGCAACACCGACCGCGCCTTCGTCTTCGGTTCGACCTCCAAGGTGACCTTCGCCGGTGCGGGCGTGGCCTTCCTGGGCTCCTCCCCCGCCAACGTGCGCTGGTACCTGGAGCGCGCCGGGGCCCGCTCCATCGGCCCGGACAAGATCAACCAGCTGCGCCACGCGCTCTTCCTCAAGGACGCCGAGGGCGTGCGCGCTCACATGCGCGGCCACCGCGAGCTGCTCCAGCCCAAGTTCGAGGCGGTGGAGCGCATCCTCAGCAAGCAGCTGGCGGGCACCGGCCTGGCGACCTGGTCCACCCCCAAGGGCGGCTACTTCGTGCGCCTGGACGTCCTGGACGGCTGCGCCCGCGAGGTGGTGCGCCGGGCGGCCGAGGCCGGGATCGCGCTCACACCCGCCGGTGCCACCCACCCCCACGGTGAGGACCCCCAGGACCGCACCATCCGCATCGCGCCCTCCTTCCCCGAGCTGGACGCTCTGGAGGAGGCCATCGAGGGTCTGGCCGTGTGCGTGCGGCTGGTCGGCGCCGAGAAGCTCGTCGCCGACCAGGGCTAGGGCCGCCAAGCGGTAAACCCTGGTTCTCCGCGTCACCGCGAGGCGCCCCCGTACAGCTCGGACGGGGGCGCCTCGCGTATGCGGTGTCCGTGACGGCTACGTGTTCTCCTGGCGGGGGACCGGATTGACGGGCTGGTCACGCAACTCGTCGGGCAGGACCTCCTGGGGCGCGTTCTGCCAGGCCATCGGGCGCAGGAAGCGGCGGATCGCGGTGGTGCCCACCGAGGTGTGCAGGGCGTTGGTGGTGGACGGCCAGGGGCCGCCGTGCTGCATCGCGGCGGTGACCGCGACCCCCGTGGGGTAGCCGTCGTGCACGATCCGCCCGGTGCGGTGCGCAAGCTCGCTCTGGAGCTCGGCGCGCAGGTCCAGTTCGTCGGGCTCGGCGAACACCGACGCCGCCAGGGACGGGGGCAGATCCCGCAGCACCGACCCCAGCTGCTCGGGTCCGTCGTAGAACACCACCAGGGTGACCGGGCCGAAGCACTCCTCCACCGCGGCCGGGTCGAGTTCGGCGGCCTCGACGGACAGCAGCCGGACCGGAGCCGCCCAACCGCCCTTGGCCGCGATCCCCTCCGCCACCAGGTGGGCGCCGGGCACGGTCTCCTCCCGCCGCTCCCCCGAACCCCGCTCGTAGGCGTGGCGCACCCCCTCGGTCAGCAGGACCGGAGCCTCGGCCCCGGTGACCAGTTCGGCCATGCCGTCCACGAGCGCGCGGCCTTCGGAATCGCCGGGCACCAGGACCACACCGGGCTTGGTGCAGAACTGACCGCCGCCCAGGGTGAAGGAGCCCACGAGCCCCTGCGCGATCTCCGCACTCCGCTTCCGGGCCGCGCCCGGGGTGACCACCAGCGGGTTGAGGCTTCCCAGCTCCCCGTAGAAGGGGATCGGGTCCGGGCGGGCACTGGCCAGGTCGAACAACGCGCGCCCGCCCCGGGTGGAGCCGGTGAAGGCGGCCGCGCGGATCTCGGGGTGGCGCACCAGGGCGGCCCCGGCGTCCACGCCGTGCACCAGGCCGAGCGTGCCCTCGGGTGCACCCGCCGCGCGCGCGGCGTTGGAGAGCACCTCGAAGGCCCGCACCGAGGTGGCCGGGTGGGCGGGGTGGGCCTTGACCACCACCGGGCAGCCCGCGGCCAGCGCGGAGGCGGTGTCGCCACCGGGGACGGAGAAGGCGAGCGGGAAGTTGCTGGCGCCGAACACCGCCACCGGGCCCAGCGGGACCAGCATGCGGCGCAGGTCGGGTCGGGGACCGGCCGGGGTGTCGGCGGGCCGGTCCACCACGGCCTCCAGGTAGCCGCCCTCCTGGACCGCGTCCGCGAACAGGTTGAACTGGTGGACGGTGCGGTTGAGCTCGTTGTTCAGGCGTGCGGTGCCCAGGGCGCTCTCCCGGTCGGCCAGGGCGACCAGCTCCGCGCGGTCCTCCTCCAGGGCGCGGGCGAGGGAGCGCAGCAGGTCGGCTCGGGCGAGCCGGTCCAGTTCGGCGAGGGGGCGGGCTGCCCCGGCCGCGGCGCTGCACGCGGCATCGACCCCCTCCTGCCCGGTCTCGGTGGCGACCGCGGCCACGGCGGCCCCGGTGCGCGGGTCGGTACTGACGACGTCGGTCATGGCGGTGTGTCTCCTGAGCGGTTGGGGGTGCTGTGCTGTGTGGCCGTTTGGGGGGCGGGCGGGGTCAGAGCAGGGTGGGTCGGTTCAGCGCACCAGGTCGAGTCCTCTTGCGATGAGTTCGTTGGCCTCGGCCTGGTGCTCGGGGGCGGGCTGGGCCAAGGGCGGGCGCACCGGACCCACCTCGTAGCCGAGTTCGCCGGCCCGGGCCTGGGTGGCGGCCTTGACCAGGGAGACCGCGTAGCCGACCCCGCGGTCGCGCAGCTGCACCCAGGGCACGAAGAACTCGTTGAGCAGGCGGTCCACCAGGGTGTCGTCACCGCGGCCGAGGGCGGAGTGGAAGGTGTGGGAGATCTCCGGGGCCACCGCGTGGATCGCGGAGGAGTAGGCCTCGACGCCGATCGCGGAGTAGGAGCGCGCCTGGAGCTCGGCGGTGGGAACACCGTTGAAGAAGAGGAACCCGGCGGGGGCGGCCAGGACCAGGCGCTGCATCTGGTCCAGGTCGGCGTGTCCGTCCTTGACACCGACCAGGTTGGGGATGACGGAGAGTTCGGTGAGGCTCTCGGGGGTGAAGGAGACCTGGGATCGCTGGTAGGCGATGACCGGCAGTCGGGTGGCCGCGCACACGCGGCGGGTGTGTTCGACCAGACCGGGCTGGGGACCGTTGACCAGATACGGGGGCAGCAGCAGGATCGCGTCCGCTCCGGCCCGTTCGGCCGCACGGACGGAGGCCGAGGCGAGTGCGGTGCCGTGGCCCGCACCGGCCACGACCGGGACCCTGCCGTCGGCCACCCGGACGGC
The DNA here is from genome assembly GCF_024134545.1 of Nocardiopsis exhalans. Taxonomy (GTDB): domain Bacteria; phylum Actinomycetota; class Actinomycetes; order Streptosporangiales; family Streptosporangiaceae; genus Nocardiopsis; species Nocardiopsis exhalans. Next base: position 3,823,665 of record NZ_CP099837.1, on the reverse strand, counting down.
GACGGCGACCAGGGCCTCGAGTTCGTCCAGGTCCAGGGAGAAGTACTCGCCGGTGCCGCAGGCGACGAAGAGTGCTCCGGGGGAGGCGGCCAGCTGGTGCTCCAGGTGGGCCTCGAAGGCCTTCAGGTCCACCGCCCCGTTCTGGTCGAAGGGGGTCAGGGGGAAGGCGAGGACCGAGCGGTCCATGCCCTGGGCCAGGCGGTCGACCGTCGCGGTGATGTCTGCGGGGCGTTCGATGGGGGGCCTCATATTGTCTCCCTATGTAGACAGGATTCTCATATACAAACAGAGGCTACGATCGTGGTGGGCGGGCGTCAACACCCGAACGGAGAACACCCGGGTGGACGCGGCTAGAATCCGGCCCACGACGGGGCGACAGACGGAAGGCGCGGGTGCCAGCGTGGGAACAGGCGTGAACGGCGAGAAGGAGGGCGTGCGCGAGGTCAAGTCGGCCGCCCGCACCGTGGAGCTGCTCGAACTGCTGAGCGGGCTGGGCCAGGCCGCTTCGCTCCGGGTCCTGTCCGAGCGCATGGGCGTGCCGCGCAGCAGCCTGTACGCGTTGCTCCAGACCCTGGTCCAGCGCGGCTGGGTACGCACCGACGCCACCGGAACCCTCTACACACTGGGCATCCGCGCACTGCTGACCGGTACCGGCTATATCGACGCCGACACCCGCACCGCCCAGGTGCGCCCCCACCTGGACGCACTCTCCGAACGCACCGGGGAGACCCTGCACTTCGCCCGCCTGGACGGCGCCGACGTGGTCTACCTCGCCACTCGCGAGTCCCGGCACTACCTGCGCCCGCACAGCAGGGTGGGCAGGCACCTGCCCGCGCACGCCACCGCCCTGGGCAAGGCCCTGCTGGCCGAGCGCACCGACGCGCAGGCGGACGCCCTGCTGCCCGCCGAGCTGGTGGCCCTGACCGACCGCACCGTCACCGACCGCGGGGAGCTCCTCGCCGAACTGTCCGCGGTCCGTGATCGGGGTTATGCCACCGACGACGGCGAGAACGTCGAGGGCGTGCGCTGCCTGGCCGTGTCACTGCGCTACGACCGGCCGGCCACCGACGCCCTGAGCTGCTCCATCCCCGTGTCCCGCTACAGCGACGCGCTGGCCGAGCAGACCCTGGCCGCTCTGCGCGAGACCCGGAGCCTGCTGGAGCAGAACGTGGTCACCGACGCCTTCACCCGCGCCGCCACCTGACCGGGCCGGGAATCTCAGGAACCCAGGAAGCGCAGCACCGCCAGCACCCGGCGGCTGTATTCGGGGGTGCGGGCCAGGTCCAGTTTGTCGAAGATGGCGTTGATGTGCTTCTCGACCGCGCTCAGGGACACGAAGAGCCGCTCGGCGATGGCCGTGTTGCTCAGCCCCTGCGCCATGTTCTCCAGCACGTCGCGCTCACGCGGGGTCAGTCGGGCGAGCGGATCGGTCCGGGTGGTCCGGGCGAGCAGCTGGCGGACCACCTCCGGGTCGAAGGCCGCTCCCCCGGCCGCCACCCGGTCCAGGGCCTCCAGGAACTCGCCCACCTGCGCCACCCGGTCCTTGAGCAGGTAGCCCACCCGCTCCGGGGCGCCGGTGAGCAGCTCGGCCGCGTACCGCTGTTCCACGTACTGCGAGAGCACCAGGACCGCCACCTGCGGCCGCTCGGCACGGATGCGCAGCGCCGCGCGCAGGCCCTCGTCGGTGTGGGTGGGCGGCATCCGCACGTCCACCACCGCCGCGTCGGGCTCGTGCTCGGCGACCGCGTCCAGCAGGCCCTCGCCGTCCCCGGCCGTCGCCACAACCTCGTGCCCCTCCTCCTCCAACAGCCGGATCAGGCCCTCCCGGAGCAGGACCGAGTCGTCGGCGATCACCAGGCGCATGCGGGCTCCGTATCCGTGGAGTTCGAGAAGAGTGGCAGACGAGAAGGAGAAAGGTCGATTATCGGTCAAGCGGGAGCACGGCGCGCACGGTCGTGGGTCCCCGGGGCGGGCTGTGCACCTCCAGGGTGCCGTCCAGCGCCTGGACCCGCCGAGCCAGCCCGGTCAGGCCACTACCCCCGGGGTCGGCCCCGCCCCGGCCGTCGTCGGAGACGGTCAGCCGCACCCGGGCGTCCTGGACCCGCAGATCCACGATCACCTCGCGGGCCCCGGAGTGCTTGGCGGCGTTGGTCATCGCCTCGCGCGCCACGAAGTACACGGCGGTGGCCAGCTCCCGCGGCAGGGGTTCGGCCAGATCGAAGCGGACCCGGACCGGGAGGGGGCCGCGCTCGGCCGCCTCGGTCAGCGCCGCCTGAAGCCCCAGGGTGTCCAGGGCCGTCGGGTAGATCCGCCAGGCCACCTCGTGCAGCTCCTCCAGCAGAACCCGGGACTCGGTGTGGGCCTGGCGCACCAGGTGCTCGGAGCGCTCGGCGTCACTGCCGCGCTGGGCCCGCCCCAACAGCATCGCCAGCGCCACCACCCGCTGCTGGACCCCGTCGTGCAGGTCGCGCTCGATCCGGCGCCGCTCCTCGTCCACGGCCCGCACGATCCCGCTCCGGGTCTGGGTGAGCTCCTCGATACGCCGCCGCATCAGGTCCTCGTCGGTGGGACCGAGCATCGTGCGCGCCAGCCACCTGTCCATGCCGCCCAGGAACATCACCACCCACCAGGTGAGCACCGACATCACCAGGGCCGCGGTGAGGCCCAGGGGGATGCTGGAGGTGGTCACCCCCACGCCGGGCCAGTCCACGGACACCTGGGTGGCGGTATCCGTGACGGCCTGGGCCACCGCACCGTAGACCAGGAGGAAGGGCACCGGCACGATCACCAAGATGAGACAGACGGAGCCCAGACTGACCGCTAGGCGCGCAAGCAGGTAGGCCGTCCGGGTCCGGGTACCCGCCTCCGGGGTGATGGTGGCCCCCAGCCAACGGGCGAGTCGGTTCAGGTCCCGGTCGCACAGCCACAACACCCACGCGCCCACCCTGCGCCGCGCGTGCGGCCGCAGCGACGGCCGGACCATGCCGACCGACAGGACCAGGACCGAGGCCACCGTCCACACCAGGGTCAGCGCGCTGACGTACAGCCCCGCCCACAGGCCGAGAAACTCACGGCCGCGCAGCCCCACGTGCGCCAGGGTCCGACTCCCTCGGAGCCGTACCTCGTTTCCTTTGGCCACGGTCCTCTCCCCTGCCTGCCGCTCCGGCGTCCCGGTGCTCATGCGCGTCCCCGTCTTCTTACCGGAAGGGGCCGCCGCCCCTGTCAGCGCCCACCCGCTCAGCTGGTTCACCCGGCTCACCGCGGTCTGCGCGCGCTGGCGCAGCGACGGGACCAGGGGGTGTGAAAGGGCACGGTCGTCGAATCCGGGGGCCCGGTCATCACGGGTCGGCCCGCCGAAACGGGGCTGGCCGGAGGGGCAGCCTGGGGCCGCTGCGGCTCGTCGTCCCCGTTCTGTCGTCCCCCTCGGGGACAATGCCCGGCATGAGCGATGCAGCGCAGCACACACACCACAGCATCGACTACGTCGAGCTCTCGGTCACCGACCTGGAGGAGGCCAAGAGGTTCTACACCGAGGCCTTCGGGTGGCGGTTCAACGACTACGGGCCCATGTACGCGGGGATCCGTTCGCCCGACGGCGAGTCCGAGGTGGGTGGACTCAACCCGGACGGTGAGGTCCGCGGCGGCGGGCCCCTCGTGCTGCTCTTCTCCGAGGACCTGGACCGCACGGTCGAGGCGGTGGCGGGCGCCGGCGGCCGGATCCTGAAGGCCCCCTACGCCTTCCCCGGCGGGCGGCGCTTCCACTTCGCCGACCCCAGTGGGAACGAACTGGGCGTGTACGCCAACGCCTAGATGTACCGCCCTGAGAGGTAGCGCACGCGAAGGTGCCCCGCTCCCCCACGGACGGGAGCGGGGCACCGGCTCATGCACCTACCCGGGCGCTACCGCCCGGGTTCCACTACTTGGGAAAGCGCAGCGTCGCACCGGCGTCGGTGGTGCCGCCGTCGGCGTCCGGGTCCACGCTCTGCTCGGTCTGGGGCAGCTCCGTGAAACCGGCGTCCGACATCACCGCGGCCCGCAGCATCAGAGCGCTGGCCGGAGCCTTGAACCCGGCGTCCGGGTCGTCCAACCCCTTGGGCGAGGTGTCCACCAGGACCGGTGAGTAGTACGAACCCCACAGCTCGGGCTCGTTCACGCGGTCGGCGCCCAGCAGGAGCGTGTCCACCCGGGCCTCGGACAGCATCGGCAGGATGGAGGTGGTGCCCTTCACCGCCTGGTCGTGGGCGAGTTTGCGCTGGTAGTCGGAGAAGACCTGGTCGCGCTCCTCCCGGATCATCTCGTGCAGGCACTCCTCGGCGGTCTCGTGCAGGCGTTCCTCGGCGTCGGTCCCGCCGCGTCCGCCCGCGACCACCTTGATCGGGATGGTGAGCTGGCGCGGGCCGAGGTTGTCGCGCAGGTAGGCGATGGCCTCGTTGTCACCACCGACGATGATCGCCTTGGCGTCGACCTTGCGCACGGCCTCGCGCACCATCTCGGCGACCTGGGCGGTGTTCTCCTTCCACAGCTCCTGGGCCATGTTGGTGTCTGCGCGCCGGCCTCCGGCGTCACCGCGCTGGGCGGGGTAGAGCCGTCCCTGTGTCTCGATGTCCTGAAGGTCGTAGCCCTCGTTCTCCATTTCCATGACTGGTTTGTGCGTGGGCTGGGCGGTGTAGGCGAACACCTTGGCGTGGATCCGGTCCAGGGCCACGAGCACGTAGGGAAGACGGCGACCGCGGTCGATGGCCAAGGGGAGGGTGTCCGGGACCGGTAGGAACGAGGCCCGGTCCTGCGAGGGCGGCTCGGTCAGCGTGTGCGCTCCGAGGAGCCGCCCCCCGGAAGCGTAGAGCGCCTGACCGTGGTCACCGTAGGCGCGAGAGGCGCCTTGGCCGACGGCCTCCTCCAGCACGTCCAGGGTGGCCTCGTCGGTTCCGAGCGCGGCCAGCTCCTCGCGCAGGTGCCGCCAGCGCAGTTCGATCTTCTTGTCGGCGTCCGTGGTGTCGCGGCTGGTGTCCAGGTGCACCGATGCCACCGGGCCGTCGCTTTCGTACAGAGGTCGCAGAAAACCAAGGTCCATAGTCTGCGGGGCGCGTGTACCCCCGCCCCGCCCACCTCCTTCTCGGGGTCGGCCTGCGGGCCATCCTGAGGGGCCATCGTGCTCATGGGAAGAGCGCCACGTCGAACCAGACACGGATGTTGCCCGAAGATTTCCAGGTTTTTCCCGATCACCCGTTTTTCGGGGGGCGGAGCCGGGGTCAGCCTTGCCGGGGCGCGGACCCTTGGCTGTTCTCCGGACCGGGCTCCAGGCCGGTCCCGGGCGTGGACTCGGGTTCGGCGTCGGCCAGCGCCCGGTCGATCACCCGCGGGGTGAGGACCAGGGCCGGAGCGGCCGCCAGGGCCAGACCGATCACCCCCGCTGCGATGAAGGGGGAGGCCAGCGCCCACTCACGTCCCAGCGGTCCCTCCATCACGGCCGCCAGGGCTCCGCCCAGGCCCATACCCACGGACAGCAGCCCCCACGACAGGGTCCGGTGGGCGCTGAAGGCCCGGGAACGCAGCCGGTCGGGGGTCAGGCGCTGGAACAGCGAGATCAGGGTGATGTTCCACCACGTGATGATGAATCCGTTGATGAAGCAGCAGACCACGAACGCCGGGATGCTGTGCAACAGTCCCACGACAAGCGCGGTCGAGCCCAGCACCGCCAGGATCACGCCCATGGCGGTGGAGGGGTGCACCCGCCCGGAGAAGGAGGGCACCACCAGCGCTCCCAGGACCGCGCCCGCCGCGGTGACGGTCATCAGCAGCCCGTACCCCTGCGGTCCCACCCCCAGTACGTCCTGGGCGAAGAGCACCAGCACCGCCCCCGTGAACGCCACGGCCATGTTGGACAGCCCGGACACGATCGCCAGCGGGCGCATCACCGGGTGCCGCCACAGCCACGCCAGTCCCTCACGCAGCATGGTCAGGATCGGCGGGTGCGGTTCCCCGTCCGTCTCCGGGCGGAAGTTCCCGCGCATGGTGAGCAGACAGACCACCGCCAGCAGGATGAGCGCGGCCTGCGCGCCGAACGCCCACGCGGTGGACACGGCCAGCAGAGCCCCGGCCAGCGGTGCGCCCAGGAAGCTGTTGAGCACCCGTTCCACGGCCTGGAGGCGGCCGTTGGCCCGTTCCAACTGCGAGCGCCGCACCACGCCGGGCACCACCGACTGCGCGGTGTTGTCGAAGAACACCTCACAGGCCCCCACCAACAGGGCCACCGCGACCAGCAGCGGGATCGACCCCGCACCCAGGACGACCACGACGGTCAACGCCACCAGTAGCAGCGCTTTGGCTCCCCCGGCCGCCACCATCAGACGCCTCCGGTCGACCCGGTCCCCCACCACCCCCGCGAGCAGGGCGAACAACAGCCACGGCAGGCGGGTGGCCGCGCCGACCACTGCCACCAGGAAGGGATCGTCGGTCAGGGTGGTGGCGTACCAGGGCAGTGCCACCACCGCGATCCCGTCGCCCAGGTTGCCCAGCCCCACCGCCCCCAACAGCTTGTGGAACTGCGCGCCGAGGGGTGCGCGGCGGGAACGCCCGGTCTCGCCGGGCTCGGACGGTGACGTGCCCTGGGGCGCTGAGCTCTGCGACATGGGACCTTCCAGACAGGGGGGCGACCTCAAGGCTGGCACGCTAGTACGAGGTGGTGACAGACGGTTCTTCCCCTGGCAGAAACACGTTTCGCGCGGGGCCACCGACCTGACCGAAGACGCACCCCAACTGTCGGGCCTGGGCGGGGCCAGCGTCCCTAATTTGGGGGGTGAACAAGGGAGGCACAGATGCTGGACCGGTTGAACGAGGCGCTCGAACGGGTCGAGAGGGACCTGGACACACCGGTGGACGTGGCCGCGATGGCGCGGACCACGCTCACCTCCGAGTACCACTTCCGACGGATGTTCTCGGTGCTGTCCGGGATGTCGATCTCGGAGTACGTGCGTCGGCGCCGCCTCACCCTGGCCGGGGCCGAGGTGATCGAGGGCCGGGACACCCTGCTCGACATCGCGGTCCGCTACGGCTACGGGTCCGCCGAGGCCTTCGGCCGGGCCTTTCGCGCCATGCACGGGATCAGTCCGGGCGAGGCCCGCGGGTCGGGGGCCGCGCTCAACTCCCAGTCACGGCTGGCCTTCCGCCTCACCGTCGAAGGGAACACCACCATGCGCTACCGGATCGTCGAGAAGGACGCGTTCCACCTCATCGGCCCCAAGGCCCGGGTCCCGCTCGTCCACGAGGGGGTCAACGAACCCATGGTCGAGTTCGTCAAGGGCATCCCGGACTCCGCCTACGAGCGGATCGAGGAGCTGTCCGACCAGGAGCCGCGCGGCGGCGTGTCGGTCACCGTCACCCACGACCCCGACCGCCGCGAGGGCAGCGACGTCGACTACTACGTGGCCGCCGCGACCTCCGAGACCGAGGCACCCGAGGGGATGGAAGCCCTGGAGGTGCCCGCGGGCACCTGGGTCGTCTTCCCCTTCCAGAAGTACGCCTTCCCCGAGGCCATCCAGCGGATCTGGGTCTACGCCGGTGCGGAGTGGTTCCCGTCCAACCCCGCCTACCAGCACAAGCACGGTCCCGAACTGCTGAGCGTGGAGTACGACGAGCAGGACCAGAACCTCGCATCGGGCGAGCTGTGGCTGCCGGCGGAGAAGGCCGTCTAGCCTTCTCTGCCCCGCTGGCCCCGTGGCTCCTGCCGCGGGCCGCGGGGGCTCAGCGGGTTCGGGTTCGGGCCTGTTCCAGGAAGCGGCGCAGGACCTCGTTGAACCGGTCCGGGCGCTCCAGATTGGGCAGGTGACCCGCTCCCTCGATGATCTCCACGACCGAGTCCGGTACCTGGACGTGCATCAGCTCGGCCCCCTCGGGTGGGGTGAACCCGTCGTGCTGACCCACCACCAGCAGGGTGGGGGCCGAGATGCGCTTGAGCAGCAGGGTGTGGTCGGGGCGTTCGGCCCGGCCCAGCTGGGCGGCGGCCGCGCCCTCGGGCGGGGCCGCGTACATCATGGCGCGCACGTGGTCGGCGACGGCGGGCATCTCCCGCACGTTCTCGGCGGTCATCATACCGACCAGCATCTCGTCGGTGTAGCCGCGCATGCCCTCCTCGCGCAGGCGGGCGGCCATGCGTTTGCGGGAGAGCCTGCCCTGCTCGGTCTCGGGCATCGGGTTGGTCGCCGCCAGGGTCAGCGAGTCCACCCGGTCGGGGAAGAGGCGGTACAGCTCCAGCGCGACCTGACCGCCCATGGACAGGCCCACCACGTTGACCACGTCCAGTTCCAGGTGGTCCAGGAACGCGGCGAGGTCGCGGGCGAGGGTGTCCATGGAGGTCACTCCGGGCACGACGGTGCTGCGCCCGTAACCGCGCAGGTCCGGCACGATCGTCCGGTAGCCGCGCCCGGCCAATGCTCTGACCTGGGGTTCCCACATGGTTCTGTCGAAGGGGTGGCCGTGGATGAACAGGACGGGGCACCCTGCTCCGCGGTCGGTGTAACTGACGCTGATCCCGCGTACGGACGCGAGACCTGGGTCGTCACTGTTCGCGGTGTTCGTCGTCTGAGGTGTCACAACAAACGATGCTATTCAAGGACGCAAGGGGATCAATAGGGGGCACCGAAAAACCGGTCGGGCCGTAGGTGGTCCCTCGTCACCTACGGCCCGGGCGCCGTGACCCGCCGTCCTCGGGCCCGGTGCCACGCGGCGGACCGGGGGTCTGCCGCGCCCATGCCGGAGCGTGGAGACTCCAACACAGGGGGAGATGCGTGCCGAGACGACCGGGTTCGGCCGGATCGGTTAAGGAACGTGGAAAATTCTCCAGAGAGGTTCCGGAGGGTGACCGTGCACGGTGTTGTCGAACCCGCTTCAGTCAGCGGTGGGCACGGGTCGGGTGCCCCTGGTCCGCGCCATCAGGACGGCGGCCAGCAAGTACGGGGCGGCGAACAGCACGAAGGCCGTCCCGTGCCCGAGCACCAGAAACACCCCCGCGTACAGCGGGAAGGACACCACGCTCACCGACTCCGCGCCCACCTCGGCCAGCGAGGTGACGGTGGCCCGGCTGGAACCGGTGATGCTGTCCTGCAGCCGGGCGTCGGCGACCACGTTCATCATCTGGCACACACCGAAGCCGCAGCCGAGCAGCACCCAGCCCAACGGGTTGCCCAGCAGGGCCCCGACCGCGATGGCCGCGGCGGCCAGGGCCAGAAGGGACCCGAGGGTCCGCGGTGAGAGCCGGGCGGCCGGCCCGGCGAGCAGACCGCCCAGGGTCACGCAGACCCACACGGTGAGCACGACCAGGGGGACGTCATCGGTGGTGACTCCGGCGGAGGCGGCCAGCAAGGGCACGTACTCCTCCAGCATCCCCCAGAACGCGGTGATGACCACGAGCAGAATGAGTGCGTCGCGCACGGCGCGGCTGCCGCGGGCCTCGGCCAGGCCGAGCCGCATCGTCTGGAGGTAGCCGAGACCGGGTCCGCTCCCCTCCTCCGGGGCGCTGCCGCGGTCAGCGGCATCGGATCGTGGGGCCCGGTGTTCGGGCAGGGCCAGACCGGCCAGCGCGCACAGCAGGCACGCGGCAACGCTGGCCAGGCCGATCGCCGTGTAACCGCCGTGGGCCATCACCGGAACGGCCAGCAGGGTCGCCACGCCCACGGCGGCCACTCCGAGGGCTCGGGTCACCCCCATGACGCGCGCGTACTGTTGAGCGGCGCCGCGGCGGGAGAGCTCGGTGTAGACGAGCGCTTCGAAGGCACCGGAGGCCAGGGCCCCGGCCGTCCCCCACAGCACGAAGCCCAGGGCGAACACCCAGTACGACGGGAAGAGCAGCCAGAGCGCGAACCCGGTTCCGGACAGCAGCGGAGCGGCGGCCAGCAGGTAGCGCCGGGGCACGATGTCGGCCCAGGCGCCGGCCGGGATCGCCAACAGCACACTGGTCAGGGACCAAAGGACGAAGAGCGAGCTGATCTGGGCCACGGAGAGCCCGTGCTCGGTGAAGAACAGAGCGTACAGGGGGTAGAGGAGGATGAACTCCTCGAAGAGGGCGTAGGTGTAGAGCGGCCAGGTCAGCCTGGACAGACGCGTGTGTGGCTCACGCGTGGACTGGGTGGTCATGGAGGGCTTTCGGTCGGACGAACACGGGCACCTGGGGTGGTGGCCACCCGGTGGTGCGCGGGCGTTCGCCTCGGACCGGCCTCGGCCGCGGCCTGGGGCTTAATGTCGCTGGTTCATGAGTCCAGGCTAGGTGATGGGGCGGGCTGGCGCGAGAGGGTTGTGGACAAGTCCGGGCGGGTCCTCGTCCGCGGTCGCGGGCGCCGGAGCGCGGAGGCGGTGATGAGGGTTTCGAGGGCGTGGTCCACGGCGGCCTTTTCGGCCTTTGGGGAGAGAAACGGGGATGATCCTCATATTCGGGTCCGAAAGAAACCCCCAGTTCGCGACCCTGGGTCACCTGTCCGTCACTGAAATGGGGGTAATGTTCACCACGTAGTGGTTGGCGCGTACCTGTTTCCATGACGGGATGGAGCACGGTTCCTCCCGCTCCGGGTAGTCCGGGGCGGTCCTCCACACGAACCCAGGAGACCGTGCATGCCGGGTACACCCGCATCCCCCGCAGCTTCGGGACCGTCCGCTTCGTTCGCTTCCGGGCCCGACACCACCCGCCGACAGGCGCTGGTGGGCGGGGCCGTCACTTTGGGCGCCGCCGCACTGGGTACCACTCTGGGCACCCCCTCCGCGCTCGCGGCCACCCCGGCCCCTCGAGGCCCCGTGATCTCCGAACCCTTCACCCTGGGCGTCGCCTCCGGAGACCCCCGCCACGACGGCGTCGTGCTCTGGACCCGGCTGGCCCCCGACCCGCTCGCCGAGGACGGCCTCGGCGGGATGCCCGACCGCACGGTCGAGGTCGAGTGGCAGGTCTCCCACCGTGAGGACTTCGCCACCCTCGCCGCCTCCGGAACCACCGAGACCGGACCCGACCAGGCGCATTCGGTGCACGTGGAACTGGAGCACCTGCGCCCGCGTGCCGACTACTTCTACCGCTTCCGGGTCGGCAACGAGATCAGCCCGGTCGGCCGTACCAGGACCGCCCCGGTCCCGGGCACCCGCCTGGACCGGTTCGCCTTCGCGTTCGCCAGCTGCCAGAGATACACCCACGGCCACTACACCGCCCAGGCCCGCCTCGCCGAGGAGGACCTGGACCTGGTGGCCTTCCTCGGCGACTACATCTACGAGACGGCCGACCAGGGCAGCATCGGCCGCGGCCACTTCCCCGCGGTGGAGGTTCGCTCCCTGACCGAGTACCGGCTCCGGCACGCCCAGTACAAGACCGACCACGATCTCCAGGCAGCGCACGCGGCCTTCCCGTGGGCGGTGGTCTTCGACGACCACGAACTGGAGAACAACTGGGCCGACGACACCTCCTATGAGGAGGACGTCCCGCCGGAGGAGTTCCTGCTGCGCCGCGAGCACGCGCTCAAGGCCTACTACGAGCACATGCCGCTGCGCGCCGCCCAGCGACCGGCCGGTCCCGACCTGCACCTGTACCGCAGGCTGACCTTCGGCAACCTGGTCGACATGCACCTGCTGGACACCCGCCAGTACCGGGACGCGCAGGTGGAGGACTCCGAACGCGACGATCCCGAGCGCACCCTGCTCGGCGCCGACCAGCGCAGGTGGCTGTCCCAGAGCTTGGCGGACTCCAGCGCCACCTGGAACGTCCTGGCCCAGCAGGTGTTCTTCTCCCAGCGCGACTTCGCCGGGGGCGATGCCACCAACTTCAGCGACGACGCCTGGGACAACTACAAGGTGGAGCGCGACAGCGTCCGTGACGAGATCGCCGGGGTGTCCAACCCGGTCGTGATCACCGGCGACGTGCACGCCAACTACGTGGTGGACGTCAAGGCCGACTTCGACGACGCGTACTCGGAGACGGTGGCCACCGAGCTGGTGGGCACGTCCTTCACCAGCGGCCGCGACGGGGTGGAGCAGAACCCGGGCGACGCGGTCCAGCTCGCCGAGAACCCGCACATCAAATTCATCAACCGCAACCGGGGCTACGTGCGTAACACGGTGACCCCCACGGAGTGGACCGCCGACTACCGGGTGGTCGACTACGTGAGCGAGCCGGGCGCACCCATCCGCGATCGCGCCCGCTTCGTCATCGGCTCCGGCCAGCCGGGCGCGCGCCCACAGGCCTGATGCTCAGGGACGGCCGTCGTCTCCCTTCGCTCCCGGGCGCGGGTAGCCGGTCCCAGCCGAGCGAAGGGAACGACACGTCCGGTCACTCCTCGGGGCTGAGCCAGAGGGCCTCGGCGGCGACCAGGCCCAGGACCTGGTCGCGGGTCTGGCCGCCCTTCTCCGGGTGGACCGAGAGCTGGAGGGAACCGGCGAAGGGCAGCCGTTCCACGACCTCCACGCGCATGCCGATGCCGATGTCGATGTCAGCGAGGTAGCGCAGGAGTTCGGGGTCGGTGTCGTTGACCCGGACGACCACCCCCGAGGTTCCGGCCTCGGCCTCCGAAAGCAGCACGGACTCGCGTTCGACGATACTGCCCTCACGAGTGGGGATCGGGTCGCCGTGCGGATCCACGACCGGGTCACCCAGGTGGGCGGCGATGCGGTCGACGAACTTGTCCGAAACGACGTGCTCGAGGATTTCGGCCTCGTCGTGCACCTCGTCCCAGGAGTAGCCCAGCTCGGCCACCAGGTAGGTCTCCAGCAGCCGGTGGCGACGCAGCACCGCCAGGGCGGCCTTGGTGCCGGTCTCGGTGAGGCTGACGTTGCCGTAGCGCTGGTGCTCGACGAAACCGAGTTCGTTGAGTTTGCGGAGCATCCCCGAAACCGAGGAGTTGGACACCGACAGCCGCTCGGCCATGCCGGAGATCGTCACCGGCCCCGTGCCGCGTTCCTGGAGGTCGTAGATGACCTTCACGTAGTCCTCGGCCGAAGTGGACGGCCGTGCCGGTGTGTTCCCCATGCCCGTAACCGTATCGCGGACGGCTCCGGGGCCACGATTTCCGCACCGTTCCTGTGGATAACCGCCCCGATCGACCGGGGTGGCGAGTTCGGGCCGTCCTCAGGCCGCGCAGGGCGGGTTCTGCGGGGCCTGGGTCGGGCGGCCGCGCGAGATGATCCGGGTACCGGCGACACCGGTCTCACGGATCTGCGTCGAACCGCAGGCACAGCGTGACCACACGGTCAGGCCCGTACCGGTGCGGTGCTGGGAGAGCACCGCGAAGGGCTGTTCGTCGGGCCATCCGCAGTGCGGGCAGACACTGGTCATCGGGTACCTCTTGTTCGCTGTCGTCCTCTCCGATCCAGCATCACGCTCCAAGCCTTGACAGCCTGGGTCGGTTTCTGGGTTGCGCCGTGGAGAATCGCCTACATGGTGGGTCTTCGCCGACCGCGCTCCCAGGGGTGATCCTGGTCCGTCGGTTCGCCGGGGAAACCGGACATGAAACCGCGGACGCCGAGGACGTGGTGTGCGGCTGGTGCCGCTGTGCGAAGTCCGCGGGAGCGCACCGACGCGATCCGGGCCCGAAGGAGTGCGGGCGAAGTTCCGGATGCGCGGGCCGGGGACCGAACCGACCGGATCGTAGCTCCGGGCACAGAATACCCGCAGGAGGCCCTCCGGGAAGGGAAAATCGGCGCTGAAACCTACCTTGACCTGTCTTTTTCGGGTGATCTCGGACTCGCCAAGGCAGCCAGGTCCCACCGCGCTCAGTCGGCGGCTGGGGTCCCCTGGTGGTAGAACGTCCGCCACCGGCCTTGACCGTCACGCCGCCACAGGGCGCTGCGCAGTGCCCGCTGCCCGTTGACCTCGGTGGCGTAGGTCAGGTGGACCAGGCCAGGAGACAGCAGGACACCGCGCATGTCCCGCACACCGATCTCCGCATCCGGCCCGCCGGAGGTCATCGAAGGCAGCTCGGCGAGCATCGCCTCCCGGTCCCAGCGCCGACCCGACTTGCCGACCTCCACGAACTCCGGGTCCAACAGCGCCCCGGCGAGCTCACGCGAGGTGCGCACCTGCGGCCGGTGCAGGCTCAGCTCACCGGCGACGGCCTGCTCTACCTGCTCCCGCCCGTCCTCACAGGCGCTCTCCTGGTCACTGTCCATACGCGAACCTCCACTCGGTCTCGGCGCAGCCTAGTGTCCGTCGCCTGCTGGCTAGGCATGCGGGGCATGAGCGACCTCCCCGACGGCTCCCCTTCTTCACCTTCCCTCCCCGCCCCCGGCCGGGCCAGCCCGGGACACTCCCCCGACGACGAGGAGGGGATGTCCCAGCGTTACAGCGCACGCCGCCACTCTCGGGTCTCGAGCGCCAACACCGTCATGGAGGGGGCCGGGTGTGCGGAATGATGGGGCTTGTGTCTTATTTTCGTTGCCGTGGCTGCCATGCCACGATCACCAAAGCCATGCGTGAGGTGCCCCTGCCTGACATCGGCGACGCTGTCGCCCCTTTCCAGCTCGCCTCCGAGGACGACGCGGAGATGCCCGAGTGCCCGCCGCGGATGACCCCCGGCACCTTCGCGGCGGCCGAGCCCGAGGAGCAGCAGATCGGCGGGTTCGTTCTCGCCCCCGCTGACGTGACCGGTACCAGGTACACCGACAACCGGACGAGGATGAGCGGTTGCTGCGGCCCTTCCGGGATCGACGGGCCCAACCTGCTCTGCGCCGCTTGTGGTGCGGAGGTCGGCACCGAGAGTTCGGACTGCTGGACGGTCCACGAGGTCGTCCTTGAGCCCGCGGCGGTGGAGCCGGTCCGGAGCTGACCGGGCCAAGCCCTTCCTCCAGGGGCCCGCCACGGAGCTCGGCCAGGCCGATAACCAGTCCAGGTGACCACCAAAACGCGTGGTAACGAACGGCGTGATCGCGGGTTCATCCGTGTTCGCGCCGTTTTCCGGGTCCAGGACCGTTGATTGGGAGCACCAAGTTCCGAGAACCCGCCCCATGGCGGATCCCGCACGCCAACACTGGGAGACGGCGACGCGGGAAGGGAGATCATGGGGCACATTCGGGCTCGGTACGTGTTGGCGTTCGACTCCTCGTGCGACAGGTGCGCGGACATCTCCAACGCGGTGGAGGCGGTGTCGGGGGGCAGGCTGGAAACGCTTCCGCTCACCCATCCACAGGTGCAGGAGTGGCGGGTCCGACAGTGGGGGCCCAACGCCCCCTGGGTGCCGACCCTGGTCCGTCACCGAGGCGCCGAGGTCCGTTGCTGGCGCGGGGTGTCCATGGTCCGCCCGCTCGTGCGGGGGCTGGGCGCCCAGGCGACCCTGCGGGTGGTGGAAGCTCTGGGCGAACTGAGCCGCCAGCGCCGCCGCGCCCCCTGGGAGCGGGCCCGGGTCACCACATCCAGCCGACCGGGGAAACCGTGTCTGCAACGGTTGCGGGAGGGCGGAGCCGCGGTGATAACCCTGGCGCTGGCCGGGCGCACCCCCGAGCTGGCCCGCTCTGACCACGCCCTGGCCCGTGAGTGGGTGGAGGCCCACCGGGATCGCCTGCCAAGGGACTACGACGTGTTCGCGGCCCATCCCCTGGTCCGCCGCCGTCTCATCTTCGCCGAACTCCCTCCCCGGGCCCGTCGTGACCTGTGGCTGGAACACCTGCGCCGCTACGAGCGGGCCCACCCCCGTCTCAGCGCGGCCCAGCGGGAGGTGGTGGACCTGGCCCGCCGGACCCTGTCCGACATCCTGGTGTTCCGGGACGGCCTGGACCCGGTCCGAGAACGCGAGCTGCGCGGCTTGGCCGTGTCGGCCTTCGGCACGGAGGAGGCCCATACGCTGCTGGCCACCCTGGGGCCCGACGAGCCCGACCCGCACGGCAGCGCCCTGGCGAGGAAGAAGGGCTGCGGCGCCTGGGAGCCGTGCCTGTCCAAGGGCTGCACGGAGGTCCCCTTCACCTGCGGCACCGCGTGGATGTACACCCGGGACGGTATCCGGGCCCGTGCGGAGCCCCGAGCCTGAACCCGGGACCGGATCGCGGGTGAATCCACCCTGGCCAACGCGAGGAGCCGGGGCGGTCCGACCGGCCCGCCCCGGCGCGATCGTGGCAGGGCGGGCGGGGCGGGATCAGCTCAGGTGCTTGAGCAGTTCCTGGGCCAGCGGTGCGGAGGAGGCCGGGTTCTGGCCGGTGACCAGGTTGCGGTCCACCTCGACCTTGGGCGCCCAGGGCTCGCCTTCCTGGAATTCCACCCCGGCCTCGACCAGGCGGTCCTGGAGCAGCCACTCGGCCTTGTCGGCCAGCCCGGCCTGGGTCTCCTCGTCGTTGGTGAAGGCCGACACCCGGTAACCGGCGAACGCGTTGCTGCCGTCGGAGCGCTCGGCTGCCAGGAGCGCGGCCGGGGCGTGGCAGACCACGCCGATCGGCTTGCCCGAGTCCAGGGCGGCGATGAGCAGGTCGCCGGAGACGGTGTTCACGGCCAGGTCCTCCATGGGGCCGTGACCGCCCGGGTAGAAGACGGCGGCGTAGCCGTCGAGGTCGACGTCCTCCAGCTTGATGGGCGAGCGGAGTTCGGTGAAGGAGTCCAGCCCGGCGGCGATGCGGTCGGCGTTCTCCTGGCCGCCGTTGGCTGCCGCGGACAGGCTGCCCTGGTCGACGGGGGGAACGACCCCGCCGGGGGTGGCGACGACGATCTCGTGCCCCGCCTCCTTGAAGGCCTCGTAGGGTGCGACGGCCTCCTCGGCCCAGAACCCGGTCGGGTGCTGGGTGCCGTCGGCCAGGGTCCAGAAGTCGGCGCCGGTCATCACGAAAAGGATCTTGGACATGCCGTGTCGCTCCGAGGTCGTACGGGCGCTGTGCCCGGATGATGGTGGTCCCCACCGCTCTGACGGGCTGATTCCGCCGGGTTCGCACCGTGGGCCACAGCGTCAGAGCGGTGATGATCCGAAGTTAGTTGCTTGTGCAATAACTTTCCAATGCCATTTCCTATGTCCGTCATCAAAATATTGATGACTCGGGCGGAAGGCGCTCTGACCTCAGGAAATGTCGGCTGTCACCCCTCGGAAGGTGCGCCGGTACGTGATCGGGGACACGCCGATGGCGGCCCGTAGATGTTGCCTTAGCGACGTCCCGGTGGCGAAACCGACCTGACCGGCGATCTCGTCCACCGGCAGGTCGGTGGATTCCAACAGGTGCCGGGCCCGCAGGACGCGCTGCTGGATCAGCCACCGCCCCGGGCTCATCCCCACCTCGTCGTTGAACCTGCGAATGAAGGTGCGCAGGCTCATGTGCGCGTGTTCGGCCAGGTCGTTGAGGGTCAGCGGCTCACCGAGACGCTCCATCGCCCAGGCCCGGGCCGCCGCGGCGCCCTCGCGCCCCTCCTCCGGCACGGGTTGCTCGATGTACTGGGCCTGACCGCCGTCGCGCCAGGGCGGTACCACGCAGATCCGCGCCACCCGGTTGGCCAGCTCGCTGCCGTGGTCGGAGCGGACCAGGTGCAGGCACACGTCCACCCCCGAGGCCGCGCCCGCCGAGGTCAACAGGTCACCGTCGTCCACGAAGAGCACGTCGGGGTCCAGGTCCACCTTCGGGAACCAGGACCGGAAGACCTCGGTGAGCGACCAGTGGGTGGTGGCCGGGCGCCCGTCGAGCCACCCCGCGGCGGCCAGGACGAACGCGCCCGTGCAGATGGACACCACACGCGTGCCGGGGCGGATCGTGTCCAGGGCGGCGACCAGCTCAGGGCTGAGATCGCGGCTGAGCCGGTCCATGCCGAAGGGCGGGATCACCACGGTGTCGGCACTGGCCAGAGCCTCGGAACCGTGCTCCACCGTGATACCGAAGTCCGTGTTGGTGGGTACCGAGGTGCCGCCGACCCCGCAGGTCACCAACTCGTAGCGGCCGTCGGCCGCGCCCAGCACCCGGTTGGGGATACCCAGCTCGAAGGGATAGACGCCGGGCAGCGCCAGGACCACCACGCGGTGCGGAACACTCATGGCACGATCCTATCCAAAGATGACAATCATGCCATGGTGTGCCGGGGTGCCATCGGCCAGGCTGAACCCATGAGCGACGACACCGGCGCCACCATGCGCGCCATCAGCCAGAACAACCACGGCGGCCCCGAGGTCCTCCAGGAGATCCGCGCCCCCAGGCCCGCGCCCGGGCCCAGCGAGATCCTGGTCGCGGTCCGCGCCGCCGGGATCAACCCGACCGACTGGAAGCACCGCTCGGCCGGTCTCTTCCTGAACCGCCTCCCTCTCGTGCTCGGCTGGGACGTCTCCGGGGTGGTGGCGGCCGTCGGCTACGGCGTGACCCTCTTCCAGCCCGGCGACGAGGTGTTCGGAATGCTGCCCTACCCGCACGGGGTGGGATCGCACGCCGAGTACGCGGTCGGCCCGGCGCGGGCCTTCACCCGCAAGCCCGCCGGAATCGACCACGTCCAGGCCGGAGCACTCCCGCTGGCCGCTCTGACCGCATACCAGGCTCTCGTGGACACCGCCGGAATCCGCGCCGGTCAGCGCGTCCTGGTGCACGCGGCCGCCGGCGGGGTCGGTCACCTGGCGGTCCAGATCGCCAAAGCCCACGGAGCACACGTCATCGGCACCGCGAGCACGCCCAAGCACGACTTCCTTCGCGAGCTGGGCGCGGACGAGGTGATCGACTACCGCGAGGTGGACTTCGCCGAGGCTACCGGGGACATCGACGTGGTCCTGGATCCGCTCGCCGGTGAGGTCGCGGCCCGTTCCCTGGAGGTGCTGCGTCCGGGCGGGACCCTGGTCTCCCTGCTGCCGCTGCGCGGCGAGGTCGTCGAGCAGGCCGCCCAGCGCGGAATCCGGGCCACACCGATGTTGGTGGAGGCCGACCACGCCGGGATGAACGCGGTCGCCGAACTGGTCGAGAAGGGGGCTCTCAGGGCCCATGTGGAGGCGGTCTTCCCGCTGGCCGAGGCGGCCGAGGCGCACGCCCTGGGCGAGACCAACCGCACCACCGGCAAGATCGTCCTGACCGTGGCTGGCCCCGAGGCATAGCTTTCGGTCATCAACGCCAATCAGCATCCCTTCCGTGCCCGCCCCGAAACGCCCCGGGGCGGGCACGGGCGGCTAACTCCGATGGCCGCCCTCGGCCCTCGCCACCACGGCGGGGCGCTAACCTGCGGCCCATGAACGAATACGTGCGCTTCCAGAGCGTGGTGCCCAACCGCCGTGGCCGGTTCCCAGGGGTGTTCGCCCTCGCGAACGGGCTGGCCCGAACGGGTCTTCTGACTCAGCAGGACGCCGCCTGGCACCGCTCGGCCAACGACCGCGGGAACGCGATGCACACCGATCCGACGACGGTCGACCCCGACTGCTACGACCCCGTCCTGCATCCTGGCGCCCGGGCCTGGTTCCGGGCCTCCTCGGCGGAGCTCCTGGACATGACCAGGGCCTATCTGGACCTGCTCGATCGCTACGGCGTCGGCTGGGTGGAGCTGCGGACCACCTCACCGGGGCGGATCACCTACGAGGACGCCGTTCAGTGCGTCGCCGTGCCTGCGACCTTCGAAGAGAACTGGCCCTGGCCGCAGCCGAGCTGAGCAGGGCTCACCCGCGCTGGCGCAGGTACGCGTCCAGCTCCGCGGCTCCGGCGAGCATCGCCCGGCCGCGGTCGGACAGGCGGCCGTGCCAGTCGGCCAGGGCGGCCTCCAACGGCTCCAGGCCGCCCGCGCTCCGGACCTGGGTGATCAGCGGGGCGATCTGGTCCAGCAGGTAGCCGCCCCGTCGGAGCTGATGGGCCAGGCGGGTGTCCCGGACGTCGGCCTCGTCGTAGACGCGATAGCCCGTCCGCGGGTCGCGGCGCGGTGAGACCAGACCGGCGCGCTCCCACTTGCGCAGGGTGGCGGGCCGGATTCCGAGCTGATGGGCGAGCGGCCCGATGAACGTGTGCCCCGAACCAGGGCCGGGCTCGGGTGTCGCCACGGGACTCAGGTCGCGCAAGGCGTGCTCCACCGCCCGAAGGGTTCGCCGGTCTTCGAGGAGCTGGGCGTGGCTCTCGTCGAGGAGTTGGAACGCCGCGTCGACCGTGCCCCGGTTCACCGAACGCAGGATCGACGCCGCCGTCGCGTGGCCGTGGCCCGGTATCAGGGCGAGGAAGGCGCCCAGCGCCGCCGCGTGCAGCGGAGTGTAGACGCGGTAACCGTGCGGGGTGCGCTCGGCCGCAGGGAGGATTCCGTCCACCTCGTAGTTGCGGACCGCCTGGGTGGACAGACCGTGCCCGCGTGCCAGGTCGATCGGTCGGAGGCGTATCCCGCTTTGAAGCTTTTTCGCCATGGCCAGGAGACTAACGCTCTTAAGTTTCAATCGAGAGTTCAGCGATACCGTCGAAGGTATGGATACTGACATCACGGACAGCACCCATGCCTTCGCATCCGCCTCCGTCCTGGGGCTCCTCGTGAACCGGCCCCGGATCCTCGCCCTGGGCGAGCCCACCCACGGCGAGAACACCCTGCGCCAGGTCCGCAACGAGCTCTTCCAGCAGCTCGTCGAACAGGAGGGCTACCGCACGATCGCGATCGAAAGCGACTCCCCGAGGGCCGGTGCGTCGTCGACGCCCGACGTCTGGCCGCCGCACTCGGGGACACGCGTCCCGAGCCCCGCGTGTCCCCGTGGTTCGGCTACGCCTCCTTCGACCCGGCCCACCTGGCCGCCAGCGACGGCATCGTGTTCGTCAAGGACGCCGTCGAGAGCTGACCCCGAAGGTCAAACGTGCGCGGGGAAGGAAAAGCCCTCCGGGCGGCGCTCCGCCCAAGGGCTGGCCTCCTCCAACTGGGCGGCCAGACGCAACAGCAAGCCCTCTCCCGCCGAGGCCGCGATGAACTGCACGCCCAGCGGCAGCCCGGACTCCGTCCAGTGCAGCGGAACCGACATCGCGGGGGTGCCGGTGAGGTTGGCCATCAGCGTGAACGGGGTCGCGGTGAGGTTGTTCATGACCTCCGTGGTGACCAGATTGGTCGCGGTGACCACCCGCTCGGTTCCGGTGCGCACCAGCAGGCGTTCGGCCCTGCGCAGCCACGGCGGCGGGTCCAGGCGGCCGATGGTCACCGGCGGGCCCGCGATGGTCGGGGTGAGCAGCAGATCGTACTGAGCGTGGAACTCGGCCAACGCCAGAACGTGGTCGTTCCACCGGTCGTTGCCCCGCACGTAGTCGGCGGCCGTACGGGTCCGGCCCATGGCGGCCAACATCAGGGTGTCGGGCTCGAAGTCGGCGTCCGAACAGCCGGTGTCGGCCTTGATCCCGTCCACCAGTGCGGCCATCGACCCGTACCAGAGGGTCAGGAAGTCCTCGGTGAGCGCCCGGCCGTTGATGGCCGGCTCGGCCTCCACCACCTCGTGACCCAGCCCTTCCAGCAGAGCCGCGGCCTCACGCACCGCCCGAACCGCCTCGGGGTGCACGCGCGTACCCAACGGCGAGTACTCGGTGAACCCGATCCGCAACTTCCCCGGATCCCGGCCGACCTCCTCGGTGTAGGGACGCCCCGGCGGCGCGATCGGATACGGCGACGTCGGTTCCGACCCCGCCATCGCCTCCAACAAAGCCGCGCTGTCGCGCACCGTGCGCGTGATGACCCCGTTCACCGAGGCACCGTGCATGGGCTCGCCCCAGTTGGGGCCGAACGGAACCCGCCCGCGCCCGGGCTTGAGCCCGAACAGCCCACAACAAGCCGCGGGAATCCGAATCGAACCGCCACCGTCGTTGGCCCCCGCAGCCGGAACGATTCCCGCGGCCACAGCGGCAGCCGATCCACCCGAGGAGCCCCCGGGCGTGTGCCCCGGGTTCCAGGGGTTGCGAGCGGGCCCGAACGCGTCGGACTCGGTGACCGCCTTGGCCCCGAACTCGGGGGTGTTGGTTTTCCCGAAGGGCACCAGACCCGCCGCGAGCCACCGGTTCACCACCTCGGCGTTACGCCGTACCGGAACATGCCGCAGCGCCCGGTTCCCCGCCGATGTAGGGAACCCGGCGTAGTCCTGGAAGAGGTCCTTGAGCAGGAAGGGAACCCCGCCCAGCGGCCCTTCCGGAGAGGTCGCGGCCACCCGGCGCCCTTCCTCGTACATCGGCAGGATGATCGCGTTGAGCTCGGGATTGACCTGCGCGGCCCGTTGGATCGCGGCCTCCAGGAGTTCGGCGGAGGTGACCTCCTTGTTTCGCACCAGCTCGGCAAGCCCGACAGAGTCGTGTCTGAGGTACTCGTCAACTCGCATGACCGGAACCTAGCACCGAAATGAAACCGGTTCTATTTTTTCGGTGTGGGGTGCGGACAGTGACACCCCAGCCCTGAGCCGATGCCCGGGCCTCGGCTCAGGCGCACCCGAAGGCCGCCGACCACGGCTCCTCCCGTAGCCGGTGAAACCGCGGGACCGCCACAGCGGGGGCCCGCTGCCCGCCCCGGACCGCAGCGTCTACGTTCCGAGCTGTCCGCCCGAGATACCCAGCCCGAGTCCCGCCTCCTGGAGGGGCCTCCTCGCTCGCACTACCCGGTGTCCAAGGAACGCAGCGACTCCTCCCAGCGGTGGCGGCGCTCGTGGAGACGCAACTCCCACCAGGGGGTGCCCCTCTCCCCCAGCCCTTCCTTGGCCAGCTGTACCCGGCCCCTGGCGAGTCGCTCGGCGTCAGGGTCCTCGGCGCGCAGCGCGGAGCCGACATCCCGGCGAGCCGACATCAGATGGGCGACCAAACGCTCGCGGATCCCACCGGGCAGTTCCGGATCGCTGGCACGCCAGCGCTGTCCGCGGATCACGACGTGGTGGCCGTCAGCTGTACGTTCGGGGTCCGTCATGTCCGGGGCCTTCCCCGCCTCCCGGGCACACACACGGGCCGCGCCGCCCCGGAACCGGACGGCTGGCTCAGCGACCCTTCGCGGGGACCCTGGCCTTGAGGAGCATCTCCTCGTACTCCTCCTGCGGATCGGAGTCCAGCACGATCGCTCCTCCGGCGCCCACGGTGGCCTCTCCCCCGACGAGGACGGCGGTGCGGATGACGATACTCAGATCCGATTCTCCGCTGTGTGACACGTAGCCGAGCGCACCCGAGTACACGCCTCGTGCCGAACCCTCCAGCCGGTCGATGAGTTCCATGGTGCGCAGCTTGGGGGCCCCGGTCATCGATCCGCCCGGGAAGCAGGCGCGGACGGCCTCCAGGGTGGACACCCCGGGACGCAAGCGGCCCCGGACGGTGGAGACCAGCTGGTGCACGGTGGCGTAGGACTCGGTGTACATGAAGGCGGGCACCTCCACGCTCCCGACCTCGCACACCCGGCCGAGGTCGTTGCGGAGCAGGTCCACGATCATCAGGTTCTCGGCGCGGGTCTTGGCGCCGGTGCGCAGGTCGGCGGCGATCTGTGCGTCGGTGGCCGGATCCGGGTGGCGGGGGGCGGTGCCCTTGATGGGGCGGCTCTCGGCCACTCTCGCGGCGTCCACTCGCAGGAAGCGCTCCGGGGAGGCGCTCAGCACGGTCACCCCCTCCGCCCTCAGCAGGGCGGCGTAGGGTGCGGGGCTCGCGGCTCGCAGGCGGCGGTAGAAGTCCAGGTCACCGCCCTCGCCGAGGTCGGGCAGGCGGACCCGGTTGGTCAGGCAGATCTCGTAGCTCTCGCCGTCGGTGAGGTGGCCCAGGCACGCCTTGACGTCGTCCACGTACCCCTCGCGCGGCTGTTCCAGGAGCGCGGAGAGGTCGAGGGCGGGAGCGGAGGGAGAAGGTGCGGGCAGGGGAGGCAGCCCCTCCAGGAGGGCACGGGTGGTCTCGACCCATTCCTGAGCGTCCGGGGCGCCGTCGGCGCAGACCACGTAGGTGCGGTCCTCGTGGTGGTCGACGGCCAGGAACCGGTCACAGCGCATCCACACCGCGTCCGGGGTGGCAGCCGTGTGGGCGCGGGCGGCCCCGCAGTCGGCTTTGAGCTCGTAGCCCAGGTAGCCCACGTACCCGCCGGTGAAGCCGAAGGGCAGGCCGGTCGCGGCAGCGGGGCGCCCCGTGCGGCGTTCGAGCGCCTCGAACACGCTCCCGGGCTCGGTCCGCGTTCCGTCGGCGGTGCGCACGCGTACGCCCCGGTCGCCGACGTCGTAGGTGAGCACCTCGGCCGCGGGGCCGGAGGCGTCCCCCAGGAAGGAGAACCGGGCGGGTCCCTCGGGGCGGGAGCTGTCCAGCCAGAAGGAGTTCTCGGAGTCGGCGTACAGGTGGGCGAAGGCGCGCTCGGTGTCCACGGCGTAGGGCAGTACGGTGAACCTCGGTTCGGGGGCGCTGGGAAGGTGGCAGGAATCGAACCGGCGTTCTTCCTGCCCGCTCCCGTCTTCGGAATCGCCCCCGGGTTCGGCTTCACCCCAGGACTCGCCGCAGTGTTCCCTCGCCATCTCCAGGAAGTTGGCGATCAGCTCGGCCCCGTACTCGCTGGCGATGGATTCGGGGTGGAACTGCACCCCCCAGCGCGGCAGGTCGCGGTGGCGTAGCCCCATGATCACGCCGTCCTCCGCCCAAGCGGTGGCCACCAGGCTCTCGGGCAGGGGTTCGGGAACGGCCAGCGAGTGGTAGCGCACGGCGGTGAAGTCCTGCGGTACCCCTGCGAAGAGCCCTGTTCCGTCGTGCCGGATCCGCGTCAGGTGCCCGTGGCGGGGCTCGGGCGCCGACGCCACCTCACCCCCGGCCAGGTGCGCGATCGCCTGGTGGCCCAGGCACACCCCCAGTACCGGGATCCGCGCCTGTTCCAGCAGGTGGGGGACCCGTCCCAGGTCACGGGCGGTCTGCGGGCGCCCCGGCCCCGGGGAGACCACGACAGCGCCCACCGAAGCGGGATCGAAGTCAGCCCAGCCCGGGTCGTCGTTGGTCAGCACCCGGGGCTCCTCGCCGAGCACACCGGCCAGGAGCTGGAACAGGTTGTACGTGTAGGAGTCGTGGTTGTCCACGAGGAGAACGCGCATCCCGCCCTTTCTGGAACGGCCTGTTTCTGGAACGGCCTACGGATCGCGATATCCCAGGTTACGGCGTTTGGGGTGGTATCGGAGGCCTCCGGCCCTGGCGGCGGGATCCGTCGAGGAGTAAACAGGAGGGAGGCGGATCTGATCAGGCCCCGCACTTCCGAAGGAGTTGAGCCGTGAACGTCTTCGTCGCCGCGATCTCGATCGTGGTCGTGCTGGGGTTGGCCTTCTTCTTCGTGCTCACCGTCACCGAGGTCGGCCAGGCCGTCAAACAGCGCTACACCAAACCCCCGGTCGCCCCGGACCCCCAGCCCGCTCCCCCGCCGTTGGACGCCGCCGCCCAGGAGCTGCGCATGCGCTACGCGCGGGGCGAGATCAGCCGCGAGGAGTACCTCCAGCGCAAGATCGACCTGGAAGAGTACTGACGCCGCCCCTCCAGACCCACTCCACATTCCACACGCGAAAAGCGGTTGACACCTGGAACCGAGTGGGTACAGTACTCCTCGTCCTGTTGTCGACGATTGAGGTGGACGTTGCGCATCTAGGTTCGCGATCATCACGCGGTACGGAGCCGGTAACCGGTCTGTCCGTCGCGTGTACGGAACCTTGGTGCATTAGCCGTCCCTGTCTCGTCCAGGACTCTCTCGCCTCTTCTTTCCCTACGGTCCTCTCGGCTGGCCGCCGCGTGGTGCTCGCATACGAAGCCCTTCCCACACCGCTTCCGTCTGCGAGAACACCCATGTCAAAAACCAGCACCACCACGAGTGCCGCGGCCGCTGTCGCCTGCTCCGACCTGTCCTTCCAGTGGAAGGACGGCAGCGTCGTCTTCGACGGTCTGTCCCTCACCCTGGGCAGGGGCCGCACCGGTCTGGTCGGCACCAACGGCGCTGGCAAGTCCACCCTGCTCCGGCTGCTGGCCGGGCAGCTGCACCCGTCCCGGGGCTCGGTGACCATCGGCGGCAGCCTGGCCTACCTGCCGCAGAACGTCACCCTCGACACCGGTGTGCGGGTCGACCAGGCGATGGGCATCGCCGAGAAACGCGCCGCCCTGCACGCCATCGAGGCCGGAGACGCCTCCGAACAGCACTTCGAGGCGGTCGGTGACGACTGGGACATCGAAGAACGCACCCTGGCCACTCTGGGCTCGCTCGGCCTGGAGGGGGTCGAGCTGGACCGCAACGTGGGCCAGCTCTCCGGTGGCGAGACCGTCCTGCTGCGCCTGGCCACGGTCCTCCTCGCGCGCCCCGACGTCCTTCTGCTCGACGAGCCCACCAACAACCTCGACCTCTTCGCTCGCCGCAGGCTCTACGACACCGTGGAGACCTGGCGTTCCGGCTCGCTGGTCGTGGTCAGCCACGACCTCGAACTCCTGGAGCGGGTGGACCGCATCGCCGAACTGCGCTCCGGGTCGGTGGCCATCTACGGGGGCGGCTGGACCGACTACCAGGAAGCCCTGGCCGTCCAGCAGGAAGCGGCCGAACGCACCCTGCGCGCGGCCGAGTCCGACGTGCGCCGCCAGAAGCGCGAACTGGAGGAGACCCAGATCAAACTGGCCCGCCGCCAGCGCACCGCCAAGAAGGCCGCCATCGACGGGGGTATCCCGAAGATCGTCCAGGGCGCGCTGAAGCGGGCAGCCCAGGAGTCCGCGGGCAAACTCAGGGGCACCCACGAGGACAAGCTCGACGAGGCGCGCGAACGCCGCGAGGAGGCGGCCGAAGCGGTCCGCGACGACGCCGAGATCCGGGTGGACCTGCCGCACACCGAGGTGCCCAACGGCCGGTCCGTGCTGAGCCTGAGCGGGGTGCGCACCCGGTTCGGCCGGCTGCGTTGCGGCGATCTCCTGGTCAGCGGTCCTGAGCGGATCGCCCTGGTGGGCCGCAACGGCGCGGGCAAGACCACGCTGCTGCGCGCCATCGCCGGACTGGAGCCCCCGCTGGAGGGTGAGGTGGAGGTGTCCGTGCCGACGCGGTTCCTGCCACAGCGGTTGGACGTGCTGGACGAGGGGCTGAGCGTCGCCGAGAACGTCGGCAACGCCGCGCCTGGAGTGAGTACCCAGCACATCCGCGCCCAGTTGGCCCGGTTCCTGTTCAAGGGCCACCGGGCCGCGCAGACCGCCGGAACCCTGTCCGGCGGTGAGCGCTTCCGGGCGGCCCTGGCGGCGACGATGCTCGCCGCACCGGCACCGCAGCTGCTGCTGCTGGACGAGCCCACCAACAACCTGGACCTGTCCAGCGTGCGGCAGTTGACCAACGCCTTGGCGGCCTATCAGGGCGCGCTGCTGGTCGCCAGCCACGACCTGCGCTTCCTGGAGTCCATCGGGATCACCCGGTGGCTGCTGCTGGACGAGGATCTCCAGGAGGCCACCGCCGAGGAGGTACGCGAGATGTTCACCGGAACAACCACCTCCTGAGCCGGATCGGCCCGCCCGGAAACCCGGGCGGGCCAGTGGTCCTTCCGACGCTTCCTCAGCCCTTCATCTCCTCCAGGGTCTTGCCCTTGGTCTCCTTGACGAATTTCAGCACGAAGAAGAACGACACGAGCGCGAAGCACGCGTACATCACGTACGCCCCCGGCAGGCTCCAGTCGCGCAGGCTCGGGAAGCTCACGGTGATCAGCCAGTTGGTCAGCCACTGGGTCGCGGTGGCCACGGCCATGGCGGCGGCGCGGATGCGCAGCGGGAACATCTCGCCCAGCAGCACCCACACGACCACACCCCAGGACAGGGCGAAGAACAGCACGAACGAGCTGGCCGCGGTCAGCGCCACCGCACCCCACACGAAGGGGAGCACGACGTCCTCGCCGGTGCCGGTGGCGTGGCTGAACGCGTAGGCGGCCGTCGCCAGCGCCACCGTCATACCGGCCGAACCCACCAGCAGCAGGGGTTTGCGGCCGATCCGGTCCACGAGCATGATCGCGATGACGGTACCCACGATGTTGACCACCGAGGTGAACAGGCTCAGCAGCAGCGAGTCGGCCTCGGCCACGCCCACCGACTGCCACAGCGAGCTGGAGTAGTAGAAGATGACGTTGATCCCCACCAGCTGCTGGAACGCCGAGACCGCCATACCGATCCACACGATCGGCAACAGGCCGTAGCGGCCGGTCAGGTCGCGCAGTCTGGGCCGTACCTCCGTACCCAGGGCCACCTTGATCTCCTGGATCCGCCGCTCGATCCGGGACTCCCCGCCGCCCTCGACCTCGTGCAGGATCTGTCGGGCGCGGTCCACCCGCCCCACACGCACCAGGTACCGGGGCGATTCGGGGATGACCAGGCTGAGCCCGAGGTAGACCAGGGCGGGCAGGACCTCGATGCCCAGCATCCACTGCCAGGCCTGTACGGGCCCCAGCATGTTGTGCGCGCTGCCGTCGGCCGCCTGCGCGATCGCGTAGTTGACCAGCTGTGAACAGGCGATGCCCAGCACGATGGCGAGCTGCTGCAGGGAGGCCAACCGGCCCCGGTATGCGGCGGGTGAGACCTCGGCGATGTAGGTCGGTGCGATCACCGAGGCCATACCGATGGCCACACCACCCAGGATCCGCCAGGCGGTCAGGTCCCAGATCGAGAACGGCAGGGCGGTGCCGATGGCGCTGACCGCGAACAGCGCGCCGGCGATCTGCATGACCCGGATCCGGCCCAGCCGGTCGGCGAGGTTGCCGGCCGTGGCCGCACCCACCACACATCCCAGCAGCGCTGCGGCGATGGTGAAGCCCAAAACCCCGGAGCCTACGTCGAACCGCTGCTGGATCGCGTCGACCGCGCCGTTGATGACCGCACTGTCGTAGCCGAACAGGAACCCGCCCATCGCGGCCGCCGCCGCGATCATCGTGACGTGGACCAGGCTGGCGTCCCCCTCGGACACGCCACTCCGGCCGTTGCCGACTCCACTCACTCCGGACTCCCTCCCCTGGGCACACCCGACAGCCCGGGCTGGCACCACGATGCAGCACGGGTCGCGGACATGCGTGAACGCAACGCTGAGGAGGCCAAACACACGTCGATGCTCGGCCCTCAGACAACCGTCGGGGACTTTACTACTGATTCTTGACATAAGTGTGCAGCGGGGGTGCCCTAAGTCACTCAATGGTGATTCCATTGGTCATCGGTGACCGCATCCGGCCACCTGCCTGTCGGTACACGCCACCAGGCAAACAAGACTTCAACCGGTTTTTGGTGGGTTCGGTCACTGTTGCGGGATCGCTCCCAGCCTCCAAGATCAACCCCGTGACGACATTCGACACCCAGGCCGAGAAGGCCCTTCGCCGTGAGACCCCCACCCGCGACGAACTCCTGGAGGTGCTCACCAGTACTGACGACGACCTCATGGACCTGGTCGCCGCCGCTTCGCGGGTCCGACGTCGGTACTTCGAACGCCGCGTCAAACTCAACTACCTCGTGAACATGAAGAGCGGCCTGTGCCCCGAGGACTGCTTCTACTGCTCCCAGCGCCTGGGTTCACAGGCCGAGATCGTCAAGTACACCTGGCTCAAGCCCGACCAGACCCGTGAGGCCGTCTCCCACGGGGTCAAGGCCGGAGCCAGCCGCGTGTGCCTGGTGGCCAGCGGGCGCGGCCCCACCGACCGCGACGTGGACCGCCTCGCCCCGGCCGTGGCCGGGATCAAGGACGAGTACCCCGGGGTGGAGGTCTGCGCCTGCCTCGGACTGCTCTCCGACGGGCAGGCCGACAAACTCCGCGACGCCGGGGTCGACGCCTACAACCACAACCTCAACACCTCCGAAGAGCGCTACTCCGACATCTGCACCACCCACGAGTTCTCCGACCGGGTCGAGACGGTCGAACAGGCCAAGCACGCCGGGCTCTCCCCCTGCTCCGGGCTGATCGCCGGAATGAAGGAGAGCGACGACGACCTCATCGACGCCCTGTTCGCCCTGCGCGAGCTGGGCCCGGACTCGGTGCCGGTCAACTTCCTCATGCCCTTCGACGGCACACCCCTGGAGGGCACCTGGGAGTTGACCCCGCAGCGCTGCCTGCGCATCCTGGCCGCCACCCGCTTCGTCTTCCCCGACGTGGAGGTGCGCCTGGCGGGCGGACGCGAGATCCACCTGCGCTCCCTGCAGCCCCTGGCGCTGCACATCGCCAACTCGATCTTCCTCGGCGACTACCTCACCAGTGAGGGCCAGGCGGGCAAGGACGACCTGGAGATGATCGCCGACGCCGGTTTCGTGGTGCAGGGGGCAGGTGAGCCCACCCTGCCGGGTGAGCGCCACGACCTGCTCAAGACACGCCAGCGGGGCGCTGGAACCGCTCTTCCGCCCAACGCCTGACACCCGGCCACCGGTACCCGGTAACGGGTGTCCTTCCGCTGACGTGCCCGGCGGGCGCCGCGCTCCCCCGCGCGGCGCCCGCCCCTTCCCCTCCCGGCCGGTCTCAGCCCCTGGGCACGGGCGGCTGCTCGCCCTGCCAGATGGGCAGTTGCTGGTAGTACTGTGCCTGTTCGGCCAGAGCGGCGTCCTCCTGTCGGTCCCGGACGCACTTGGCGAGGGTGAACGTGGACGTGATCACGAACAGCACGCTCATACCCAGGAAGGCGCGCATCCACAGGTCGACGGGAAGGTAGACGATGCCGATGCCGACCCCCACGGTGGAAACCGCGAAGGCGATCATCGACTGCAGATAGAACTGCGGAGTGGACCGGGGCTGAGGGATCGGTGTGTTCATGAATCCATGGTGCGCGGGCCCGTCGCCCCACACCTGAGTACGCCTACTCAACCCGCCATCGAGCCGCCCCGCACCTGGACGCGGTCGGGGACGAACGCCGACAGGTCCACCCCGGGGTCCTCACCCATCGCGAGCCGGGCGGCGACCACCCCCTGGAACGGGCCGAAGGTCAGCCCCTGCGAACCCAGCCCCGTGGCGACCAGCACACCGGGCAACCGCGCGATCGGGCCGAGCAGCTGCAGCCCGTCGTGGGTACCGGGCCGAAAACCCACCCGGGTCTCCACCACCGTGGCATCGGCCAGCCCGGGGAGCACTTCCAGCGCGGTGGACAGATTGTGCAGCACTCCCGAGGCAGTCACCCTGCGGTCGAACCCCGCCTCGGGCTCGACCGTGCCGCCGGTGACCACCCGGTCCGGGGCGAAAGCGCTCACGAAGTAGTCCCTCTCCCCGAAACGCACCACCGGCCAGCCGCGCGTGTCCCGGCCCGGGAGCGCGAAGTGGGTCATCTGCCCGCGCACCGGGTGCACCCCCAGCTCGACCCCGGCCACCGACAACAGGCCCGCCGACCACGCCCCGGCCGCCACGATCACCGTCGGTGCCTCCAGGTCCTCGGCACCCACCCGCACCCCGGTCACCCGGTGCCCGTGCCACAGCAGCTTGGCGTCGCCCTTGTAGTAGTGCAGCCCCCGCTCCTCGGCGGCGTTGAACAACGCGGCCCGGGCCGCCCGGCCGTTCAGCCGGGCCAGTCCTTCGATGTACACCCCGCCGTAGGGTTCGGGCACCAGTGGGAAGTGCTGCCGGGGCTCCCCCTCGGCCAGGCGTTCCACCCGCCCCATGGACGCGAACTCGGGGCGCTCCGAGAGCGTGCGCAGTAGCTCGAATCCGGCGTCGTCCCCCTCGCGGTCCACCGACATCCCGCCGACCACCTCGTACCCGGTGACCTGCCCGTCCTCGGCCAGCTCGGCCATCAGCCCCGGGTAGTGCTCGGCGGCGCGCGCTTTGAAGTCCCACAGCGGCGGAGCGTCCCACGGGAACGGCCACGGGAAGACGATCCCCGTCCCGGCCGCCGTGGCCTGCCCCAGATGAGAGGAGTCCACCAACGCCGTGGACACCCCCTTCTTGGCCAGATGGAACGCCGCGCTGGTCCCCACGATCCCGCCACCCACAACGATCACGTCCATGGCACCCACCCTGCCCCGGCCGGCCTTCGCGAACAAGCCGTTCGGCCCGCGTGCCGGTCCGCGAAACCGGGTAGGGGACCGCGATACGCTGCGGCTTCTCCCACGAGGCCCGGCCCCCTCAGCTCTCTTTCCTTTCCAGGAGGTCGAATGGACGGTTACTCCTCTTACGGGGTCGCCCTGATGCGTCGTCCCAGCCCGCGGCTGGCCGACGGCATCGTCACGCACATCGCCCGAACCCCGGTGGACCCGGTGCTGGCCGCGCGCCAGTACACCATCTATCAGGAGACGGTCGCCTCGGCCGGCTGGCGGGTGCACGAGGTGGACCCGGCGCCCGAGCACCCGGACTCGGTGTTCGTGGAGGACCCCCTGGTGGTCTGCGAGGACCTGGCGGTACTGACCCGGCCCGGGGCCGAGGCCCGCCGCGGCGAGGTCGAGGGCGTGGAGCGCGCGGCCCGCACTCTGGGGCTGCGGATAGCCCGGATCGAGGCCCCCGGCACCCTGGACGGCGGTGACGTCCTGCAGGTCGGCGAAACCGTCTACCTGGGTGTGGGCGAGCGGACCAACACCGAAGGCGCCGACCAGCTCGAGCAGCTCCTGGCCCCGCTGGGCCGCAAGGTCCACCGGGTCGCGCTGGGACGAGCCCTGCACCTGAAGTCCGCCGTGACCGCGCTGCCCGACGGATCGCTCATCGGCCTGCCCGAACTGGTCGAGGCCACCTCGCTGCCGCCGATCCGCCGTCCCCCGGAGGAGCCGGGCGCGCACGTGCTGCCCCTGGGTGGCCGGGACGTCCTGGTCAGCGCCGCCGCGCACGAAACCATCCACCAGCTGACCGCGGACCACTGGCGGGTGCTACCGGTGGACATCTCCGAGTTCGAGAAGTTAGAGGCCTGCGTGACCTGCCTGAGCGTGCTGGTTCCCGACCGCCCCCGGTCCGACGCTGGGTCCGACGAAGAGTAGGTCCCTGTCCGGGGCGGTTACGCACTGCCCCGGAAGGGTCCACCCATCACCTGCCCACACTCAGCAGAACTGCGTGCGGCCCAACGACTTCGTCCGCCGGGAGTAGGCACACGAGCACGGCCTGGACACCGCCGGGTTCGGCCACCACCCTCACCGCCGTTCGATATTGACTGGCGCGGTGCGGTACCAGCTGGCACTGTGCCGTGTGAGCTAGCGGTACGACACGAGCGGCCGTTGCCCTTCGGTGCTTCGGCGAGCGGGGAAGAGGAATCCATGAGCGGTGCGGTGAAGCTGGTCCGTAACGAGGAGCTGTCCTCGGTGGCGGAGTACGCCTACGCGGCTACAGCTGAGGCTCCGACCCGGGTGGTGTGGACCGCCGGCGCCTGCCCGTTGGACGAGCACGGCGCCACGGTGGCCGTGGGCGACTACGCGGGCCAGGCCGACCAGGTGATGCGCAACCTGGTCACCGCCCTGCGCGGGGCCGGTGCAGAACTCACCGATGTCGTGAAGACCACGGTGTACGTGGCCTCGACCCGACAGGAGGACCTGGTGAAGGCCTGGGAGGTAGTGCGCTCCCACATGGGCGAGCACGACGCGCCCAGCACCCTGCTGGGTGTGGCCGTACTGGGCTACGACGACCAGCTGGTGGAGGTGGAGGCGGTGGCCGTCACCTCCTGACCCTCGACCTACCCAGCCGAGCGGTGAACACCTTCTGAACCCGGTTCAGCGGCGGGCGCGGTGGGCGGCCACCCGTTCCCTGGTGGCACAGCGGCGCGAACAGTACCGGCGGCGGCTGCCGTGCGCGGAGTCGATGAACACGAGCTCGCAGCCGCGCGCCGCGCACACCCCGCCCGGCGGGCGGTGACGGTCGCTGATCAGCAGCGCCAACAGCATGCTGGCCGAGGCCAGGAACCACTCAGCCAGGGACGCGTCCTCGTCGTCGCTGTCCACGTGCAGGTGCCAGCCGAAGGTTCCGCCGTGGTTGCTCAGCCGGGGCGGGTACGCGGTCCGAGCGAGCAGGGCGTTGACCTGTTCGGCAGCCAGGTCCAGGGAACCCGCGGCCAGTACCGACCGTAGTTCGTCGGCTGCCGCGCGCAGGTCCGCCACGTCCTCCGCGGTGGGCGGACCGCTCGCCGACTTCTCCCTGCCCCTGTGCCTGGCCGCGGCCGCCGCGCTCCAACTCTGTGCTGCCCTGGTCCATGCGGCGGTGCGCTCCACCGGTGCCCCGAGTCCGGTTCACGGGGCACGGGTCGACCGGTGAGCCGGTACGGGAGTAGAGGACAGAAACAGACCTGCACCCCTGGCAGACTCAAGGGCATGAAGTCGACATCGGCCCGGCTGCTCCAGCTCCTGTCCCTGCTCCAGACCCGCAAGAACTGGCCCGGCGCGGACCTGGCAGAGCGCCTCGAGGTCAGCCCGCGCACCGTCCGACGCGACGTGGACCGCCTCCGTGAGCTGGGATATCCCATCCAGGCGACCATGGGCACCGGCGGCGGCTACCAGCTGGGGGCGGGTGCGGCGCTGCCCCCGCTGCTGCTGGACGACGACGAGGCCGTGGCGGTTGCGGTGGGGCTGCGCACGGCGGCCCAGGGCGGGGTTTCGGGGATCGAGGAGACCTCGGTGCGGGCACTGGCCAAACTCCTCCAGGTGCTGCCCTCCCGGTTGCGCCGCCGGGTGGACGCGCTGGGGACCTTCACCGTGCCGATGCCCGGTGAGGGGCCCACGGTCGACTCCGAAACCCTCACCCTGGTGGCGGCGGCCTGCCGGGACAGCGAGCGGCTGCGGTTCGACTACGAAAGCCACGACGGCACCACCAGCCGCCGGGTCGTGGAGCCGCACCGGCTGGTCTCCCAGGGGAGGCGCTGGTATCTGGTGGCCTGGGACACCGACCGCGACGACTGGCGCACCTTCCGGGTGGATCGGTTGCGCCCCCTCACCCCGACCGGCCCGCGCGTCCCACCGCGCGACCCGCCCGAGCAGGGGGTGGCCGCCTACCTGGCTGACCGGATGAACCTGCACATGTGGCCGATCAAGGCGCGCGTCCGCCTCAAGGTGTCGGCCGAGACCGCTCTGGAGGGCCCGGCCGCGCACTACGGTCCCATCGAGGCGGTGGACGAGCGCTCCTGCGTGCTGCTGTGCGCGGGCGAGGACCTGGTCGCCATGGCCTGCTACCTGGCCATGCTGGACCTGGAGATGGAGGTCGAGGAGCCCGCCGAGCTACGTGAGGAGATGGCCCGCCTGGGAGAACGCCTCACCCGCACGGGCCGGGACACGGAGCGGTCCCACCAACCCGGGGCCTGAACGGTTCACATCCGGCGTTACTCGTTGAGATCGATGTCCATGCTGTACGGAAGATCGACCTTGAGGCGGTCGTGGTAGATGCCGGTGACCACGTAACACAATGTGGCGGGCTCCAGCTCATGCACATAGACGACCGGGCCGTCTCCGTTGTCCTCGATCCGCCAGAAGTGTGGAATCCCGGCTTGCGCGTACAGCAACGGTTTGCGCAGGCGATCGCGTTCGATCGATTCCGGCGACACCACTTCGACCACGAGTTTCACGGCTTCCGGGGAAAAACTGGACTGCTGGTTGTCGACAGCGTCCGCGTCCACGACCATCATGTCCGGCTCCGGCCGCTGTTTCGGCCCCAGCGTCACAGTCATCTCACGCCGAACGCGGTACTGCTCCGGAGCAGGCCGCATCCTGATCGTGAGCAGATCCAGGACTGCGGAGTGAAAGCCTTTCTGCGGGCTCACGAGGACGAGGCTTCCGTCGATCAGTTCGGTGTGCGCAGGCAGGTCGGGCAGGTTGTCCAGATCCTCGGCTCTGAAGCCTTCCGTCGGCGGGATGAGCCAGTCCGGCACGGGCTGCGCGCACATCTTGCATCCACTGATCGGGTCCTCGTAAGGAGGATAACGGCGGGCGAGTCGTTTCCGCTCGGCTTCGCCGAAGGAGTTCCCGAAGCGGACCGGACCGTGCGTATGAGTAGGCGTACTCACGGGGAGTGGGTAGGAACACCGATGAGCGACCGCCCCTCCCCGTCCTAGGTTCGGCGTATGAGTTACCTGACCTACCTCCTCGTCGGCCACGTCGCGATGGTCCTCCACTACCTCTTCTTCGCCTATGTGGTCTTCGGCGGCTTCCTCTCCTGGAGGTGGCCGCGGATGTTCTGGCCGCACCTGCTGGTGGCCGCCTACGCACTGGGGATCGTCATCATCGGGTGGCCGTGTTTCCTCACCGACATCGAGAACTGGTCGCGGCTCAACACCGGCCGCGAAATCATGGAGAACGGCTTCATCGACCACCACATCACCGGTGTCTTCTACCCGCCCGAACATCTGATGACCTCGCGATACGTGATCGCGGGCATCGTCGCGAGCGCCTACGCGGGTCTGGCGTGGAAGCTGTACCGGCGGCGTTCGGCGGACGTAAGAACAGTGTCCGGGTAGCCCCGGGAACCTCCGGTTGGGTCAAGTCGGCCCGAGCCCACCGCAAAACCGCTACGTTAAGGAGTCAATTACTTCCTTAGAGTAACGAAAGTGGGGCTTCCGCGTGCCCGACCAGACCCGACAGCACTGCCCGGAACTGCGTGAGCTCAGCGTTCCCCCGGTGATCCGTCCTCTGCGGCCCGGCTACCGCGTCGCCCGCTGGGACACCCCCACCGCACTGGCCCCGGAGTGCCGAGAACGCCTGCACCTGGCTCTGCGCGATC
The DNA here is from genome assembly GCF_024134545.1 of Nocardiopsis exhalans. GTDB lineage: Bacteria > Actinomycetota > Actinomycetes > Streptosporangiales > Streptosporangiaceae > Nocardiopsis > Nocardiopsis exhalans. The sequence continues at coordinate 3,787,247 of NZ_CP099837.1, read as the reverse complement.
TGGCGGCCCGGGCGTTCGGGGCCGACCACTCCGGCTACTGGCGCACCCGGATGGCCTCCGGATTCTTCGACCAGATCTCCTCCCTGGCCCTCATCCTGGGCGCCGACGGCGTCCCCGTCGGCTGGGGCGGCTACCACCGGCGCAGCTTCGCCTCCCGCCGCGCCCTGTACTTGGACGCCGCCGGGGTGGTCCCCGCGCACCGGCGCTCCGGGCTCTCCGCCGCCCTGATGGCCCACTTCCTGAACCGCGAGGTCCTGGCCCACCCCCTGACCAACACCTACGTAGTACTGCGCACCCGTCACCCGGCCGTCTACGCGGGCTGGCGCAAGGGCCTGGGACAGGCCCGGGTCTTCCCCCGCCAGGACCGCCCCGTGCCGAACCTGGTCCGCCGGATCGCCACCGACGCCGCCGACTGGCTCGGCGACGGCCCGCGCCTGGACCCCGACACCCTGACGGTCCGCGACGCCTACCGGATGTTCGACGGGGAGATCTACGGGGTGACCCCGCGCAGCGGCGATCCCGCCTTGGACACGCGCTTCGCCCGCGAGGTGGGGCCCAAGGACGCCGTCCTGGTTGTGGCGCGCATGAGCGTGCTGCCCCTGGCCCGGGTCGCGCTGGGCCGTCTCCTGGGCGCCCAGCCCCACCCCGCGCCGCGCGCCGGCGGCCGACCCGTCCCGGGTGCGGTCCCCGAGAACCTCACCTCACGGGTCACCCCCACCGGCGCGGGCGCGGCCGGGCTCATCCCAGGGGGACGGCTTTGACGTTGGCCGGGCTGTAAACCAGCCCTCCCGCGTCCCGGATCTGGTCCATGACCCCGGCCAGCCGCTGGCTCTCCGCCCAGGTCATGTCCGGGCTCTGGCGTTCACCGGCGGCCAGGCACCGGGACACCTCCTCGATCTCGTACTCGTAGCCGTTGGCCCGGAAGGGCCGGTGGAACCGCTCGGGCTCGGCCCCCTCCCGGTGCAGGACGAACTCGGTGGCGGCCCAGAAGGAGGGAATCTCGATCCATCCGGCCGTCCCGGCCAGCACCGCCCGGTTGGGCAGGGCCGTGCGCGAGGCGCAGCCCAGGGTGGCGCTCACCCCGTTCTCCCCGCGCACCAGCACCGTGGTCTGGGTGTCCACCATCCGGTCCGGAGACAGCTGACGGGTCGCGCCCATCACCGTCAGCTCGCCCAGGTACTGCGAGGCCAGCGCCAGCGGGTACACGCCCAGGTCCAACAGGGCCCCGCCACCCAGGTCGGCGTTGAACAGCCGGTGGTCGGGATCGTAGGGGACGTTGATCCCGAACTCCGCCGAGACCGAGCACAGCTCACCGATCGCCCCGTCGGCGACCAGCTCGCGAGCCAGCCGGGAGGCGGGCAGATAGCGCGTCCACATCGCCTCCATCAGGAAGCGGTCGCCTGCCCGCGCGGCCGCCACCATCTCCGACACCTGCAGGGCGTTCATCGCCATGGGCTTCTCCACGAGCACGTGCTTGCCCGCGCTCAGCATCAGGAGAGTGTTCGGATGGTGCCAGGGGTGGGGCGTGGCCACGTACACCGCGTCCACCTCCGGGTCGGCCGCCAGCGCCTCGTAACTCGCGTGCCGGTTCGGGATGTCCCACTCCTGGCCGAACTCCTCGGCTCGGGCGCCGGTACGCGAACCCACGGCCGTCACCCGGGCCGAGGGGACGGCCCGGAGCCCCTGCACGAAGGAGCGCGCGATACCGCCGCTCCCCACCACACCCCAGCGGATCCCACCGTTGTCTTGTGTCATGTTGGCATCCTAAAAACACGGTCATGTCGGGGTCGAGGCGGGTAAGGTCCTCGGTTTCGGGGCCGGTGAACCGTACGGTGGCCGAGGAGGCCCACGCGCGTGAAGGCCACACGCGTCAAGGCCGCACACGTGAACGGAGGAGGAATGTCGGAGACACTCGCCCGGAGGTTGGGGGTCGAGCCCGGAGACCGGCTGCTCGTCCTCAACGCCCCGGAGCGTTATCTGCGTCTGCTGGACCCCCCGCTGGACATCCACATCGACCTCGGTCCGATCGAGGGCGCCGAGTACGACGACGTGCACCTGTTCGCCCTGGACCGGGGCACCGTCAGCCGGGAGGGCCCGCGGGCCCTGGAGCTCACCGGCCCCAAGACCAGGCTGTGGGTGTGCTACCCGCAGCGCGGTGGCACCATCATCACGAACCTGACCCCGGACCAGGGCTGGGAGGCCCTCACCGAAGCCGGCTGGCACAGCACCGCCCAGGTCCCGATCGACTCGGACTGGGCGGCGCTGCGCTTCGAACGCCGCTGACCATCGGGTCCGCTGACCTGGCGTCTTGCCGGTCAGCGGACGGTCAGGCCGGCGGGCCGGTCTTCCCGCAGTCCAGGGACCGCCTCTGGCTGGGGCAGCCGCGACTAGTTGCCGGTGACCAGCACCCCGCCACTGATGGTGCTGACGTCGATACGGCTGTCGGCGCCGGACGAGGTGTCCACGTTGAAGTCCCGGTTCCCGGACACCGACTCACCGGTGATGTCGTAGACCCCGTCCGGCACCGTGGCGCCGACCCGACCGCTGACCGTCTCCACCGAGAGCAGCTCGAAGGGCTCTTCGGTCATGACGTTCACGCTGCCGGACACGGAAGACGCCTCCAGGGTGGTGAACCCGCCGCCGAGTTCCAGGGACCCGCTCACCGACTCCGCGCGAACCTCGTCGGCGCTGAAGTCCGCGACGAGGATCTCGCCCGAGGTGGAGCCCACGTCGAGCAGGGAGCCCTCGCCGGAGGCCTGGATGCGGCCGCTGGTGCTGTGGGCCGTGACCGCACCCTCGGCGTCGCTGATCATGATGGCCCCCGAAATGGTCTCGACATCGACCTCACCGACAGGGCTGCTCACCCCTACCCGGCCACTGATGGATTCCACGCTCAGGTCACCCTCGAGGTTGTCGACGCTGACCTTGCCGCTGATGGTCTCCAACGCCACCTGGGTCCCGGCGGGAACCGTGATCTCGTAGTGCACCGAGCAGGAGCTGAAGAACAGGAAACCGGAGCAGTCCGTATCGATCTCCAACGTGCCGCCCTCGGCGTCGATGTCCTCATCCGGCTCCGACAGGGGGCTGCCGCTCAGCTTGCGCTCCACGACGACCTCGTCCCCCTCACCGCCCTTCACCAGAACGTCCCCGCCGGTGGAGTTCTCCAGTTCGAGCGCAGTGACCCCGCTGAAGGAGTCCGTGCGGTCCGTCTGGTGCACGGCCACGTTGCCCAGCACCGAGAGCGCGGTGAACACCACCACGATCACCACGAGTACCGCGCCCAGCAGCAGCCACGGCCCCCGACGGAAGCGCCCCGGCTCCTTGCTCGATGAGGCGTACAGGCCTCGTGCCTTGAAAGTCATGTTCTTTTCCCCTCTCGGAAGGCCCGGCCCTCCTTCGCTTCTCGTTCGTCTCAGTCACGGTCCGCGCCGCGCAGATAGCGCAGCACCGCCTGGACCCTGCGGTGGTCGTGGTCGTCCTGACCAAGGTCGAGCTTGGTGAAGATCGACCTGATGTGCTTCTCCACAGCCCGTTCGGTGATGGTGAGCCGGTCGGCGATCCCGGCGTTGTTCAGCCCTTGGGCCATCACCTCCAAAACCTCGCCCTCACGCGGGGTGAGGCGCTCCAGGGCACGGTCCCGGTGCCTGCTCAGCAGCTGCGAGACCACTTCGGGGTCGATCGCCGCCCCGCCGTCGGCCACTCTGCGCAGCACGGTCAGGAAGTCCTCGATGTCGGCCACCCGGTCCTTGAGCAGGTAGCCCACCTTGGACGCCCCGCCGCCGAGCAGGTCGGCGGCGTAACGGCTGACCACGTGCTGGGACAGCAACAGCACCGCCACCTCCGGGTGGGTCTCGCGGATCTTCACCGCCGCCTGGATGCCCTCCTCGGAGTAGGTGGGCGGCATCCGGATGTCGATCAGGCACAGGTCCACGTCCGGATACTCGGCGACCGCGGTGATCAGCGCGTCGGCGTCCCCCACCGCAGCGACGATCTCCACCCCAGAGTCCTCCAGCAGCCGCGCCATGCCGCTGCGCAGCAGCACGGAGTCCTCGGCGATGATGACGCGCGGCCCTCGCCGCTCGTCCTGTGTGTTGGCCGTGCTCACGGTCACGCCTTCCATGGGATGTTCGCGGTCAGGACGGTTCCCCCACCGGTCGGGCTGTGGACGGTCAGTACCCCGTCGACGGCGTCCACCCGGTCCCACAGCCCGTAGAGACCGGTGCCCGCCTCGGGGTCGGCTCCCCCGATCCCGTCGTCGGTGACGGAGATCCGCAGCAGGTCACCCTGGCGGCCGCGGCCCTCGACCCGTTCGGCGGCCACGGTGACCTGCTCGGCTCCGGCGTGCTTGGCGACGTTGGTCAGCGCCTCGCAGACCACGTAGTAGGCCACGCCCTCGGCCCGCGCCGAGGGGCGCTCGTCGAGGTCCACCTCCAACCGGGCCGGGACCGGGGAACGACCGGCGGCGACCGGCAGGGCGGCCCCGAGCCCGTGGTCGGTCAGGACCCTGGGGTGCAGTCCCCGCGCGACCTGGCGGAGTTCGGTCATGACCTCCTTGGACTCCGCCTGGGCCTCGGCGATCAGCGCACCGGCCCCCTCGGGGTCGTGGGCCAGCCGTGCGCGGGCCCGGGTCAGGGTCATGGTCAGGGCGAGCAGCCGCTGCTGGGCGCCGTCGTGCAGGTCGCGTTCGATGCGTCGGCGTTCGGCCTCGGCCTCGTCCACCATGCGCTGACGGCTGTCCTGGACGTGCAGCAGGCGGCGCCGTATCCGCACCTCGGGGGCGTCGAAGAGCAGGAGGCGGTGCAGGAGGACCTCGGAGGAGATCATGTGCGGGGTCAGGCGCAGCCCGACCACGGCGGCCAACGGCCCGGCCACGACCAGGGCCATCGGCCCCACCAGGTCCCCCGGTGAGCCCTGGGCCAGGATGTACACCACCCCGAAGAGTGCCCCCACGGCCGCGGCCCCGCCGCACACCACCAACACCACGACCAGCCCCGCGGCGAACAGCCCGTGGATCCCGGCGACGGTCGTGTAGACCACCATCGACCACGCTTCACGGCCGAAGACGAAGCGCCAGGCACGCCACCAGGGGTTGTCGTCGGCGAGGGGGTCGGGCGGGCTGGTCTCCACGATCCCGAACACGTTGGCGAGCCGGTCGCGCTGCACCTGGCAGGCGAACCGCGCCAGCAGGGTGGCGGCAGCCGGCATGACCACCAGGAACCAGACGGTGTCGCGGGCGAGCCGACCGAAGCTGAGGTCGACCGACAGGTCGGTCCAGGGCAGGTACAGCGCCAGTGTGAACCAGGCGGCCGCGGTTCCCAGCAGCAGTGTTGCCGGGAGCAGGTAGAACAGGGCCAGCGCCAGGGAGGTCATCAGGTGCAGGACCTCGACCAGGAGCACTCGCCAGGTGCTGCCGCGGGCGTCGCCGGGGAAGGGCACGTCGACAGCTCGGGTCTGCCGGAGGTCCTTTCCCCCGCTGCCGCGCCGTGCATCTGACGCCTGCTGTTCATGTGTGCCGCTCACAGGACCAATCTAGGTTTCCCGGTGGCTGGGACACGAGGTCATCAGCACGAGGAATGCGGGTGGTGCCAGCACTACCGCCCTGCCCCGGGACCGGCCTCGCTCTCCGTTGGGTGAGAGCTTGCCCGGTCCTGCTGTGCGGCACTGCTGAGCCCGCAGGACTGAGCTGACACAGTGGGCAGGACACAGTAGGGGCAGTCCTCATCGGGTGAGCGGGGGGCGTGTTGTTGGCGGAGGCACTCGGGGATGTCGGGCGGGTCAACATGTTCTTCCAGGTCGAGCCGCATACGGGTTCCGAATCCCTGGGAGAGGGATGGGAACCGGTCACTGTGCTGGGCGGTGCGGACGGGAAGCGGGCGGCCGAGGAGGTCCGTCGGGTACGGGCCCAGCTCGGGGCACTGTCGGGCGGCGGCGTCCAGGATGTGGATTGGCGGGTGGGCGCGTCGCTCTTCCACCAGGGGTTGGCCTCCAGGCTGCTGTCTCCGGTCCTGGCCGTCGCGCTCTGCCACGGGGTGCGTCTGCGGGCCGCGGACCTGTGTTTCGAACCCGGCCGTTCGGGGCCGCTGACCCTGCGCACCGCGCAGAAGCGGGCAGAGCCGATCTCCACGGTTCCCGCAGAGGTCGCGGAGTGGTTGGACGAGTCCGTGGTGGGGTCGGTGTTGACCGGGGTCGAAGTGGCGTTGGCCGGTGTCGGGCGGATCTCCCCCGGTCTGCTGCGGGGCAACACCGCGGCTGCGCTGGCCGGGGCGACCCGAGCTCTGGGCGGTGCCCGACCGGAGCGGCGCGCGGCGGCCGAGGAGGTGGTCCGTCTGGTGTTGGAGCGTCCCTCACTCAGCGGAACCGGCCACTACGAGGGGACGGACCGGTCGGGGCTGGCGGTGTTCCGGCGCACCACCTGCTGCCTGTACTACCGGTTGCCGGACGGCGGCCTGTGCGGCGACTGCGCCCTGCGCCACTGACCCGCGTCGCTGAGAAGCCGGATCCGCGGCAGGCGTTCAGGTGCCGTTGGCGGCCCGGCGGACCATGTCCAGGTCGATCCGGCGCATCATGAGCATGGCCTGGGTGGCCCGGTGCGACCGTTCCGGGTCGGGGTCCTCCAACAGGGTGTTCAGTTCCTCGGGGAAGACCTGCCAGGACAGGCCGAACCGGTCCCGGAGCCAGCCGCACTGGCTCTCCTGACCGCCGTCGGTGAGGCGGTCCCAGTAGTGGTCGGACTCGGCCTGGTCACGGCAGATGATCTGGAAGGACACTGCCTCGTCGAAGGTGAACTCCCCGCCGCCGTTGAGCGCGGTGAAGGGGTTGCCGTCCAGTTCGAACTCGATGGTCAGCACGGTCCCCTCGGGCACCGGCAGGCCGGGGCCGTAGTGGGTGGTCTTGAGGACGCGTGAGTTCTCGAAAACGTTGGTGTAGAACGTCACCGCCTGCTCGGCCTGCCCGTTGAACCACAGACACGGCGTGATCTTGTTCAGGAGGGCCATGGCCTTCCCCTCTCCCCGTCTCCCCCGGATGTTTCCCTCTCCTCACCCGTACCCGCTTCCCCAACCCCGCACCGATCTCCCTAAATTCCTCTTTCCTTCCTTTGTTCGGAGTACACTTAGGGAAGTTTAGGGATGAAGAGAGCTCTGGTGAGGCGAGGAATGACCCAGCAGTACTACTCGGTGGACCAGGTCGCGGACCTCCTGGGTCTGCACGTCAAGACCGTGCGCGCCTACGTCCGCGAGGGGCGTCTGGCGGCCACCCGGATCGGCAAGCAGTACCGGATCCGACGCCAGGACCTGGAGGAGTTCACCGGCGGCCCGCTGGCCGGAGAGCGACCACCCGCAGGTGAGGAGGCCCCGCACGCGGAGGCGTCCACCGTGGTCCAGGTCGACGGGGTCGACCGGAACACCGCCGACCGTCTGACCACCCTGCTCACCGTCACCGGACGCCCCGAGCAGCGCGGGCGCTCCCACGTCCAGGTCGTCCACGACCCGGAGCGTTCCCGGCTGAAAGTGGTCATCGTGGGCGACCTTGACACCACCGCCACGCTCCTGGGATACATCGACTCCCTCACCGGAAACCAGCCATGAGCTCTCCGAAAACACCCGAACAGCACCCCGCCGCGGCAGAGGAGCCGGAGCCGGTAACCGAGACGCTTCCGGAAACCCGCCGGATGGGCGGGCGCCAGGTCATGCTCTGCCCGTCGGAGGGCTCTCCGCTGCGCGAGGCCGCCGATGTGCTGGGCGACGCCTTCTACCACGGAGTCGCCTGGGTCGCAGTGCCCGCCGAACGCCTCGCCCCCGATTTCTTCCGGTTGCGCACCGGAGTGGCGGGCGAGTTCCTGCAGAAGTTTGCCAACTACCGGATCCGCCTGGCCGTGGTCGGGGACGTCTCGCAACAGATGGCCGCCAGCGACGCCTTCCGCGATCTCGTCCGCGAGTGCGACCGTGGCAACCAGTGCTGGTTCGTCGCCGACCTGGAAGCCCTGGCCGAGCGCCTGCCCTCCGCCTGAGCGCCGACGACGAGTACGGGGATGCGACACCCCGAGAGCGCGCGGCGGTGGTGTTCTGCTCGGGGTGGCGGCCTTCGTCCTCACTGCGCCCCAGGGGTGTTGCTCCCTTCCTCCTGCCTGCTCATAGCGGTGCGTGGCGCGTGTACTGGGCTGGAACGGGACGTTCTCGGGGGTACCCGCCACAGAGAAATCATCTCAATATGCGAGAAATTCATCTCATCCAGAGAGACGAATGGATAAGGTCGGATCGAACCCCCGACACGAAGGACGGCAGGCGATGGCGGAGTACACCCACGGACAGCACCCCTCGGTCACCCTCTCCTACTTGTGGCGCAACGCGGAGAACTCCACCGCCTACGCACTCGGAGAGATGAACCCCGGACGCTCCCTGCTGGACGTGGGCTGCGGCCCCGGCAGCATCACCGCCGACCTCGCCCGCCGGGTCGCGCCCGGGCGGGTCACCGCCGTGGACGCCTCCCCCGAGGCGGTCGACCAGGCCCGCGCCAACGCCGAGGAGGCGGGCGCGGAGAACATCGACTTCCTGGTCGGCGACGTCCACGGCCTGGACCTGCCCGACGACACCTTCGACGTCGTCCACGCCCACCAGGTCCTCCAGCACGTGGCCGACCCGGTGCGCGCCCTGGCCGAGATGCGCCGGGTGGCCCGGCCCGGCGGCGTGGTGGCCGCCTGCGACAGCGACTACTCGGCGATGCACTGGTACCCGCGCCTGCCCGAACTGGACTCCTGGATGGACCTGTACCAGAAGGTCGCCCGCGCCAACGGCGGCGAGCCCGACGCCGGACGCCACATGCTCGCTTGGGCACACGCGGCCGGGTTCGAGGACGTCACCTACACCGCAGAGGTGTGGAACCACTCCGCACCCGACCGTCGTTCCTGGTGGGGCGGTATGTGGTCGCGCCGCATCCTGGAGTCGACCATGGGACGCCGCGCGGTCGAGAAGGGCATCGCGAGCCAGGCGGACCTGGAGTGGATCTCGGCTGGCTGGCAGCGCTGGAGCGAGCACCCGGACGGGGTGTTCGTCATCCCCCGCGGCGCGATCCTGTGCCGCGTTCCGGAGTGAGTTTCAGTTGCTCTCCCGCACGACATGGTCGAGTCGTAGACGGTAGCGTGCACGATCCGCAGGCCGGGGCGGACAAGGCAGATCGGACATAGGGCGGGTTAACGACCGCCACCGACACGCAGCACAGGCTTTTCGGGCAAGGCTGGTCGCGGCGTGGACGGGCGATATATCTTCGACCTGTCGGGACGCAGTTATCGGCTATCGGAGGAACCATGTCCGACCTACCGATCGGATTCTGGCTCAAACACCTGGACCGGCTCATCGAGAACGACTTCGACCGGGTCCTGGCCGCGGAGTCCCTCGACCGCCGCCAGTGGCAGGCGCTCAACTCCCTGCACGGCGAACCCGGCACCGTGCTCCAACTGGACCAGCGCCTGGCGCCGTTCCTGGACGAGGACGAGTCCACTGTGGCCCCGGCGGTGGAGACCCTGCGCCGGCGCGGCTGGGTGAGCGGCCTGGTGGCCCTGGAACTGACCCCCGAGGGCCACCGGGCCCACGACGAGCTCTTGGCCAAGGTCCAGCAGACACGCAGCCGCCTGTGCGCGGGCGTCAGCGACCAGGAGTACCGGGACACCGTCAACGTCCTGGAGCGGATGTCGGCCAACCTGGAACAGGCCTGACCCGCACCCCCTGGAACGAGCCCCTACAGGTCGGCGGGTAGTTCCCGGGTGAGTTCGACGAAGGCCAGGTCGTCCTGTCTGGGCAGGCCGAAGGCCTCGTCACCATAGGGGAAGGGTTCGGTCTTGCCGGTGCTGGTGTAGCCGCGCCGCTCATACCAGGCGATCAGTTCGGGCCGCTGCTTGAGGACCTTCATCCGCATCAGGCGGCAGCCCCATTCCAGAGCGGCGGTGCGCTCGGCCTCGGCCAGGACGACCCGCCCCAGGCCCGCCCCCTGGAGTTCGGGGCGCACCGAGAACATCCCGAAGTACGCTCCGTTGATGCTGCGCTGCAGCTCGCAGCAGGTGACGATCTCCCCCTCGGACTCCCCCACCAGGACCAGGGTGTTGGTGCGGCCGAGCAGTTCGGTCATGGTGTCGGCGTCCACCCGCTGACCGTCGAGGAAGTCGGCCTCGGTCGTCCAGCCCTGCCGGGAGCTGTCGCCCCGGTAGCAGGCGTTGACCAGGGCGACCAAAGCGGGGACATCGCTGGCCACCGCGGCCCGGAACTCGATCTTGGGCCGTTCGCCCGGCACACCCCAGCCGTTCTGCATAGTGCTCACGCCCTGTTCCCCCTCGGTTCCACTCCACTGCGCACTCCAGTATGGCCAAGCCCGCGAAGCGACCGTGCCACGCCCCGGGGCGCCCGGCCCCCGTCTCGAGTGCCTCCCGAGGTCCCGTGGCCGACCTCGACGCGGCTTCGGTGCCATCGACTTCCGTCTCCAGGCGCTCTGATCACACCTCAGCCAGCATCCCTCACCCGGCCTCTTCGGCTCGGCGGGTGGACTCGATGAACGTGAGGAAGGCGCGCATCCGTGCCTTGGCGGTCTCCGGGGGGACCTGGCTGGAGGCGATCATCATCTGGATCGCCAGACCGTCGATGTAGGTGTGCAGATGCTCCGACCAGGTCTCCAGCCAGGGGTCCGGGTGCTCCTGCTCGGGGTCGTCCAAGGGCGGCAGCCCGCCGAGCGCGCCGACGAGTCGACGGTAGAGGCCGCGTTGCTGGTCCCAGCGCTCCTCGCTTCGGGGATCCCCCTCACCGAGCGCTCCCACGGCCTCCCAGGCACGGAACTCGGCGCGGCGCATCTCGTCCAGGGGGAGCATCTGCTCGGCGAACCTGGCGACCCGCTCGACCATGGGCAGGTCGGGGTCCAGGGTGCGTGAGTACTCCCGAATCCGCTGGATCACCCGCTGCTCGGACAGGTCCATGGCGAAGATCAGGAGTTCCTCGCGGGTCTGGAAGTAGTGGCGTAGCGCCCCCGCGGACAGCCCCGCCTCGGCGGCGACGCTACGGATGGACACGGCATAGGGGCCGGAGGCGACGATCACCCTCCACAGGGCTTCGGCGAGCTCTCGGCGGCGCTCTTCGTGGTCGACGATCTTGGGCACGCCTTCTTTTTAGCACATCTGTGTTATTTTATTTAGCACAGTCGTGTGAAAAAGAAGCGAGGAGGAGCCCGTGCCACCCCTGGAAGTACTGCTGCCGGTCGCCGGACTGGCGCTCCTGGACACCCTGAGCCCCGCCACCCTGGGCGTCACGCTCTTCGTGCTACTGAGCGGGGCCCGCTCGATCGCCCGCCCCCTCTTCGCCTACCTCGGTACGGTGGCGCTCTTCTACTTCACCCTCGGATGCGCGCTGATGCTGGGCCTGAACGCGGCCCTGGACCGGCTCTCCGGCCTGTCCGACAACCCCGCCACCGGCTGGGCCATGGTGATCCTGGGTGGCGGCCTGTTCGCCTACTCCTGGGTGATGCCGACCAGGAAGCGCGCCCCGCGCCGCCCGGCCTCCTTGCGCACGATCACCATGATCGGCCTGGGACTGGCCACCGGCCTGCTGGAGGCCGGAACCGCCTTCCCTTACCTCGGCGCCATCGGCATCATGGGCACCGCCGGTCTGGACGCCCACACCTGGGTGCCGATGCTGGCCGCCTACAACCTGGTGATGGTGCTGCCCCCGGTCCTGCTCTACCTGGGCCACCGCCTCTTCGGAGAGCGGCTGCGCCCCAGGCTCGACCGCTGGCGGGAGAAGATCGACGCGGGTTCGCGCGAGGCCCTGGCCTGGATCATCGGCATCGTCGGCTTCTTCCTGCTCATCAACGGCCTCGGCCAGGTGGGGTTCACGGACGTGCTCGACTCCCTGCGCGACTGATTCCGCTCCGGGCCCAGAGGTACCCCCACCCGTCGCGGGGTGGGGTCAGCACCACACCCGACACTCACGTCTGCGACCCTGACGGGGAACGCGCCCGCGCGTAGCGTCGGAGGTATGAACGCGACCCTCCTCACCCGCCTCGGCCGTGACACGCGATACGTGTTCCTGGGCTTTCCGCTCGCCGTCATCTCCTTCGTCCTCGTCCTGACCGGACTGGCCGTCGGGATCGGCACCGCCGCGATCTTCGTGGGGCTGGTGCTCATCTCCGTGGTCCTGGTCATGGCCCGGGGGCTGGCACACGTGGACCGCATCCGCCTCTCGGACCTGTACGGCCGCCCGGTGATGCGACTGCCCTACCGGACACCGCCCAAGGGCGCCGGTCCGCTGCGCCGGTTACTCAACCCGATCGTCTGCTCCCGCAGCTGGCTGGACGCCCTGCACGCCCTGCTGCGCTTCCCCGTGGCCACGGTCGCCTTCATCATCTGCGTGCTCTGGTGGACGCTCTCTCTTGGCGGAGTGCTCTACCCGCTCTGGGGATGGTCGCTGTACTTCATCCCCGGCTACACCGATGTGGGCACCTTCGTCCTGCCCGAGTACCCGGCCCTGGCCACCCTGGTGATCTACATGGTCGGCGGGGTGCTCTTCGCCCTGACCCTGCCGCTGGTCATGCGCTTCCTCGCCCGAACCGAGTCCACCCTCGCCCGCGCGCTCCTGTTGGCCCCGGAGGACACCAGCGTCCAGGTCCTCACCGCCAAGACCCCCGAGGCCGAGCGCCAGGACGACCATTCCGGCTCCGCTCAGCGGCCTGCTGAGCGCCGCTTCGTCTCCGCCCGCTGAGGGACCCGCTCGGATCGCATGCCGTTTTCCGTGCTCAGCGACCCTTCGTCGTGTGCGCCTGCACGGACCAACAACGGGTACGACAGGTTCCACGAGCGGCGCGTGGAAGGAGACGGAGATGACGGGGGATTCGACGGGACCGGCCCAGCGGCACGCGGACGACGCGGCCCTCATCACCGAGTTGGCTGAGTCGGCCTCGGTCGGTGACTGGGAGCGGCCCAGCCCGGTCGCGGGGTGGACCGCGCTCGACGTGGTGCGGCACCTGGTCGAGTGGCCCGGCGAATTCCTGGAGGGCGCCGGGATCACGCTTGCGGAACTGGACGTCGGGGCCGACCCGGTCGGCGCCTGGCGGCAGCATGTCGCCCGTATCCAGGACATCCTCGAAAACCCTGGGGGGCGGGTGCTCAGCAACCCCGAAATCGGTGACAAACCCGTGGACACGGCGATCGACGAGTTCTACACCACCGACGTCTGGATGCATTCCTGGGACCTGGCGAAGGCGCTCGGCCGGGAGCCGGACCTGGGCCGGGAACGCTGCGCGGCCGTCCTGGCCGCGATGGGGCCAATCGAACAGATCCTGCGTGAGAGCGGTGAGTACGGTCCCGCTGTGCCCGTCGCTCCGCAAGCCTCCGCGCAGGACAGGCTCATGGCCTTCATCGGTCGTGACCCGGCATGGAAGCCACCGAACTGAGCCCTCACTTCCAGCGGGGCTGTCAGCGCCCCTTCGCCCCGTGCGGACCCTTCCGGTACAGCTCCGAAAGCAGCGCCACGGCGGCGTGCGTGGCCGGGTGCGGGTCGTGCCTGCGCCAGACCAGCCGCACCGGGATGAACGGGGCGTCACGCAGCGGCCGGAAGACGATGCCGTCGCGCCGGTACTGGGTGGCGGTGCTCTCCGGGGTGATACCGACCGCCCGCCCGGTGGCGATCTCCGCCAACCAGTCGTCGATGTCGTTGACGTGTTCCATGGCCGGGCGTGCGCCCTCCGACCACAGGTCGGCGGTGGTGGTCCCGGTGCGCCGGTCGAAGAGCAGCAGCCTTTCGGAGAGTTCGGCCAGGCGCAGCGAACGGCGTCGCGCCCAGGGGTCGTCCGAGGCCATCGCGCAGTGCCGCCTCTCGTGCCCGACCACCGCGCTGTCGAAGCGTTTGCCGTCGAAGGCCGCCCGCACCACCGCCAGGTCGCACAACCCTTCGGCCAGCCCGCCGGTGGGGGTGTTGGTGCGGATCAGGTGCAGGGCCACGTCCGGGTACAGGTCGGCCCAGCGGCGCTGGAAATCGGCGGTGTGGCGGCCCACGGCGGACCAGGCGTGCCCCACCCGCAGCCGGGTGTGCCCGGTGGTGGCCTCGCTGACCAGGTTGTCGGCCTCGGACAGCAGGTGGCGGGCGCGGGCCAGCACCTGGACCCCCGCCGTGGTCGGGGTGACGTTGCGGCTGGTGCGGTGCAGCAGGCGCGCCCCGAGGATGCCCTCCAGCGCGGCCAGGGTCCGTGACACCGCAGCTTGGGAGACCCCGAGTTCGAGCGCGGCGTCGCTGAAGCTGCCGGTGTCCACGATCGCCACGAGGCAGCGCAGGTGACGGAGTTCGAGATCCATGACTCCAGCGTATAGATGCTCACTCGTATGCATTTTGCGTATGTGAGAGTTGGGCGGATGCTCGCCCCATGACAACTTCCACCGACACCGGACAGAGCGGGCACGGCACCACGGGGGCCGGCGCGGGTACGGGTTCGCGGAGCTTGCGGGGCATGGCCGTGATGCTGCTGGGCGGTACCTCCAACCAGGTCGGCGCGGCCACCGGCGCCCTGGCCTTCCCGATGATCGGACCGGTCGGGGTGGTGGCCGTCCGCCAGTGGGTGGCGGGCGCGGTCCTGATGGCGGTGGGGCGGCCCCGGCTGCGCTCGTTCACCTGGGCGCAGTGGTGGCCGGTGCTGTCGATGGCGGTGGTGTTCGGGTTGATGAACCTGACCCTGTACCTGGCCATCGACCGCATCGGGCTGGGGCTGGCGGTCACCCTGGAGTTCCTCGGCCCGTTGGCCGTGGCCCTGGCCGCCTCACGCCGCTGGACCGACCTGGCGTGCGCACTCGTCGCAGGCGGTGCGGTGGCGGTCCTGATGCGTCCGCAGCCCTCCACCGACTACCTCGGGATCGCCCTGGCCCTGGTCGCGGCGGCCTGCTGGGCCGGATACATCCTGCTCAACCGGACGGTGGGGCGGCGACTGCCGGGCATCGAGGGCTCCGCGGCGGCCGCCGGGGTCTCCGCACTGGTGTTCGTGCCGATCGGCATCACCGTGCTGTACCTGAACCCGCCCACGCTGGTGGCCCTGGCCTGCGCGGCCGTGGCGGGCGTGCTCTCGTCGATGGTGCCGTTCCTGGGCGACCTGTACGCGCTGCGCCGGGTCCCGGCCCGTTTCTTCGGGCTGTTCATGAGCGTGCACCCGGTGATGGCGTCGCTGGCGGGCTGGCTGGTGCTGGGCCAGGCCCTGCACTGGGTGGAGGGGGTGGCGATCCTGGCGATCGTGGCCGCCAACGCGGTCAGCGCGGGAAGGGTAGGCCGGGTCGGGGCGGAGCGGGGCTGAGCCGTCCCGCTCCGGCATCCGACGCTCTCAGCCCCGCAGGAACTCCAGAACCGGCTCGGTCTGGCCCATGACGGCGTGGCCGACTCCGCGCAGCACCCGTACCTGTGCGTGTGGAACGCATTCGACGAAGCGCCGGGCGGTCCGGGCGGAGTCGAACATCCGGTCGCGCTCGCCCACGCTCACCTGGATCGGGAGCTCCAACCCGCGCAGGGCGTCATCGGAGAAGACCGGCAGGGTCTCGGTGCGCGGGCGGAACTGGCCGAAGTTCTGGACCACCGCGTCCAGCACCGACTGATCCTCGGGGCGGTTCAAGCCGGTCATCAGCCGGGTGGACATGCGCTTGCCGCCACGGCCGAACAACATCAGCAGCCCCGCTCCCAGGAGTCGCCAACGGCGCTGGGGGCCGACCCCGCCCGGGCACAGCAGGGCCAGCCGGGTGACGCGTTCGGGTCTGCGGATCGTGTAGTCCAGCGCCGTCCACCCGCCCAGGGACAGGCCGACCAGGGCGGCGCTGTCCACCCCCAGTGCGTCGAGGACCTCGTCCAGCCACAGCGTGCTGGCCTCAGTGCTCAGGTCGGGGCGGGAGGGCGCGCTCAGCCCGGGTTCGCCGATCAGGTCCACCGAATACACCCGGAAGTGCCGTGACCAGCCGGGCAGGTCCGCGAACCAGGTGGTGCTGTTGGCGCCCGAACCGTGCAACAGCACCAGCGGCGGGGCCTGCTCGGCGCCACAGGCGAGCACGAAGGTCTCACCTTCGCGGGTGGGAACGCGCAGGTGCTCGGCCGGGACCGGCACCTGTGTCAGGTCGCGGCGGTAGCGCTCCTGGAGCCGTAGTCCTGCGGCCTCGGTTCGGTAGATCGCACTCATCGAAGGCATCCTCCTCATTACCCATCAAAGTACCCTAACCTTCCCTGGAGTTAAGAATAAAAGAGAACCATAAAGAACATGCCTCAGAGATTTGACCTGAACCAATGTTGAGGTTCTACGGTTCAGAGGTAACCAACCCAACGGACCGGTGAACCCCATGAGCATGGAAATGGCAGCGTGGAACTCGATCTACCACGCGATGCACGCGCAAGAGGACCAGCGGCCCTTCTCCCTGCCGGTCCTGCGCAGGATCGCCTCCTTCGCCCGCCCGCACTCTCGCCAGCTCGGCTGGTTCCTCGCACTGAGCGTGTTCATGGCCGCCCTGGCCGTGGCCTCTCCGCTGCTGGCCGGTGAGGTCGTCAACGCCATCGTCGGCGGATCGGCCCTCAACCCCATCCTCTTCCTGGCCGGACTCATCGCCCTGGTCGCGATCGCCGAAGCCGGACTGGCCCTGATCGTGCGGTGGCTGTCCGCCCGCATCGGCGAAGGCCTCATCCTGGACCTGCGCACCACCGTCTACGACCACGTCCAAAGCATGCCGGTCGCCTTCTTCACCCGGACCCGCACCGGCGCCCTGGTCAGCCGGCTCAACAACGACGTCATCGGCGCCCAACGCGCCTTCAGCGACGTCCTGTCCGGGGTGATGAGCAACCTCGTCACCCTGCTCCTAGCCCTGGTCGTCATGATGACCCTGTCCTGGCAGATCACCCTGATCGCGCTCCTGCTCCTGCCTGTCTTCGTCCTGCCCGCCCGCCGCATGGGCGCCCGCCTGGCCAAGATCGAACGCGAACGCACCATCCACAACGCCGCCATGGGCACCCAGATGACCGAGCGCTTCTCCGCGCCCGGCGCCACCCTGGTCAAGCTCTTCGGCCGACCCGACGAGGAGTCCGCCGAGTTCGCCCGCCGCGCCAGCCGTGTCCGCGACATCGGCGTGCGCACCGCCATGGTCCAGGAGGTGTTCTTCACCGCCCTGACCCTGGTCTCCGCGCTCGCCCTCGCCCTGGTCTACGGCCTGGGCGGCTTCTACGCCCTACGCGGCCAGCTCGACGCCGGAACCGTCGTGGCCATGGGCATGCTCCTCACCCGCCTGTACGCCCCCTTGACCGCCCTGGCCAGTGCCCGGGTGGAGGTCATGAGCGCCCTGGTCAGCTTCAGCCGGGTCTTCGAGGTCCTCGACCTCAAGCCGCTGGTGGACGAGAAACCGGACGCGCGCCCGGTCCCCGCCGGACCGGTCTCCCTGGAGTTCGACGACGTCACCTTCGGCTACCCCACCGCCGACAAGGTCTCCCTGGCCTCCCTGGAGGAGGTCGCCACCCTGGACACCACCGAACACGGCCCCGTCCTGCACGAGGTGTCCTTCCGCGTCGAACCCGGCCAGACCGTGGCCCTGGTCGGCTCCTCCGGCGCCGGGAAATCCACCATCGCCCAGCTCACCCCGCGCCTGTACGACGTCGACGAGGGAACCGTCCGCCTGGCCGGAACAGACGTGCGCGACCTCACCTTCGGCTCCATCCGCGCCACCCTGGGCATGGTCACCCAGGACGGCCACCTGTTCCACGAGTCCATCCGCGCCAACCTGCGCCTGGGCGCCCCCGAAGCCGACGACG
Organism: Nocardiopsis exhalans; assembly: GCF_024134545.1. Lineage (GTDB taxonomy): Bacteria > Actinomycetota > Actinomycetes > Streptosporangiales > Streptosporangiaceae > Nocardiopsis > Nocardiopsis exhalans. The sequence continues at coordinate 3,769,467 of NZ_CP099837.1, read as the reverse complement.
AACAGATCTGGGACGCCCTGCGCCGCGCCCGCCTGGACACCCTGGTCGCCGACCTGCCCGACGGTCTGGACACGGTGGTCGGTGAACGCGGCTACCGCTTCTCCGGCGGTGAACGCCAGCGCCTGACCATCGCCCGGCTCCTCCTGGCCGGTCCCGAGGTGGTCATCCTCGACGAGGCCACCTCCGCCCTGGACTCCACCTCCGAGGCCGCGGTCCAGGCCGCCCTGGCCGAGGCACTGGAGGGGCGCACCGCCCTGGTCATCGCCCACCGGCTGTCCACCATCCGCGCCGCCGACGCCATCCTCGTGGTCGAGGCCGGACGGATCGTCGAGCGCGGCACCCACACCGAGTTGCTGGCCCGCGGCGGACGCTACGCCGAACTCCACCGGACCCAGTTCGCCAGTGGGGACCCCGAGCCGGTCACGACCGGATAGGTATCTCCCAGAGCCCACGGCTCTCCGCCTGGGCGTGTTCCGCCGAACACGCCCAGGCGCGGGGCCCGTGTACGATCCCCGTTCCCTGGTGGCGCCACACCGGGGGACGGCCACGTCCGGCCACGGGCGACCACGGAGCGGGTTCGGTCGCGAGGATGGAGGCATGGCCTCGAGCGCACCACGTCCCTCCGCCCCGCCCCGTCGCCCCTCCTCGTCCTCCTCCCGGGTCCGCCGACTGGTCGGACACTGGGTACACGGCTGGGCCCTGACCCGGCGCGCACCCGCCCCGGTCCGGGTTCCGCACGGACACCGGCTCGACGTGGGGGTGTCCGGCCACCGTGTCCGGCACGTACTGCCCGATGCCCGCCGTGCGGCTGAGCTCTCCCGTGCCCTGTCCGCCCCGGACAGCTGGCTCAAGGTGTGCGGACCGCGCGAGGAGACCCTCGCGGCCCTGGACCCGCGCTGGCGGGTCGGGGAGCCCGAGTACCTCATGTGTGTGGAACTCTCACCCGTTCCGGCGCCGGTCCCGGAGCCCTACGTCTACCGGCTCAACCGCGGCGGCGCCCACCACCGGGGCAGAGCGCTGACCCCCGAGGGCACCGCCGCCGCCAGTGCGCTGATGTCGACCCACGAGGGCTCGGCGGTCTTCGACAAGGTGATCACCGAACCCGAGCACCGGGGGCACGGCCTGGCCAGGGCGGTCATGAACGCTCTGGGTCGCACCGCCCGGGCCCAGGGCGTGTACACCGGGCTGCTGGTGGCCACCGAGGACGGCCGCGGCCTGTACGAACACCTGGGCTGGGAGGTGGTCTGCGAGGTCACCCCGGCCCACCTGAGCCGCTAAACCCGTGGCCCTGGGCTGAGCCATGTGCCAGGATGCCCGTCATGCGGGCGAACGAGGTGCGGGAGACACCCTCTGGCGGGGGCACCGTCCTGGTGAGCGGGGCGGCGGGCGGGATCGGCACGGCGCTGGTGGAGGCTCTGGTTCGGAAGGGGCGGCCGGTGGTGGCTCTGGGCCGTGACGCCGACCGCCTCGCCGAGCTCTCTGAGGAGCATTCGCTGGTGCGCCTGCTGCGCGCCGACCTGCGTCACCCCGAGTCCCTCGCCGAGGTGCTGGCCGATCTCCCGGAACTGGCGGAACTGGACGCTTTCGTGCACTGCGCCGGGGTCTCCCCGGTCGCCTCGGTCGCGGACTCCCCGGTGGAGCTGTGGCGGGAGGTGCTGGCGGTCAACCTGGTCTCGGCCGCCGAACTCACCCGCCTGCTGCTGCCCGCCCTGCGCGCCAGCGGCGGGCACGTGGTGCTGGTCAACGCCTCCCCCGGCCTGCACGCGGTACCGCAGTGGTCGGCCTTTGCCGCGAGCAAGGCGGGGCTGAGCGAGCTGGCGGGCTCCCTGCGCCAGGAGGAGGGACCGCACGGGGTCCGGGTGACCAGCGTCCACCCAGGCGGGACCGCCACCGAACTGCTGCGCGAGGTCCGTGGTGCGTTCGGACGCGACTACGACCCCGCGGCGTGCATCCGGCCCGCCACCCTGGCCCGGGCCGTCGTCGAGGCTCTGGACCTGCCGCGCGACGCCCAGGTCACCGAACTCCACCTGCGCCGGGACCCGGACGGCAGTGAGCCCGGTCCCTGCCCGCCGGTGCGCCGCGGTGCTGGGCGGGCTCGCAAGCAGGGAACGGGCTCAGGTCGGTTCCGGGATCACAGGATGCGCTTGATCCCCGGGATCGCGCGGACGGCACCGGCCACGGCCCAGCACAGGGGCACGGACAGGGCGGCCAGCCCGAAGAACTTGACCAGCGCGCCGGCCTCCCAGCCGCTCAGCGCCACCCCGACCCAGACCAGCACCACAGCGTGCAGGACGTAGACCGCGAAGGCGTTGTCAGCGAGGAACCTCAGGAAGCGGTTGGTCCGGTTGAACAAGCGCCGGAAGAACACCAGCAGCGACACCATCACACCCATGGCGAAGAAGGTCTCCACCGGAACGCCGGCCATCGACTGCCAGGTGCGGGGAACCAGGGCAGCCTCACCGAGCACGATCACCGACACCCCCAGGCCGATCAGGCTCACCAACGCGACGGCCAGGCCGCCCCAGCCGGCCGAGTTGGGCAGCCGCATCAGCCAGTTCCGGCGGTAGGCGAACACCCCCAGGGTGAACAGGGCTGCGTACTGGGGCAGGTAGCCCGGGCTGGGCAGCCCCACGATCGGCCAGTACGGGGCTGGGAAGGCGTACCTCCAGGCGATGGTGACCAGGGCCAGGCCCACCGCGAAGAGCAGGAACGGGACGAACCAGCCCATGCTGAACCAGTTCAGCGGGGTGGTGTCGGCGGGACGCTCCGCCCGCGCCGCCACCCCGGCCCCCGCGTCGGACCCGGTCACGTCGACCACCGCGGTGGAGCGGCGCTCACGGAACCGGCGGACCATTACGTAGACCAGGCTCATCACCAGCAGGACCTCGGCGAACCACAGCGGCCCGGGGTCGGCCGTGAACAGGTAGAACAGCCAGTACGGCAGGTCGGGCTCGGTGGCCAGCAGCGTCGTGTACCCGGGCGCCGAGGCCAGGGGGCGCAGCAGGACCACGAACAGCAGCAGGGGCACACCCAGGCGCACCAGCCGTTCACGCGTGAACCCGTGCCGGCCCCGGCGGTCCGCCGCCCCGGGCACGAAGTACCCTGCGAGCAGGAAGAACATGCCCATGAAGAAGGTCTGGTTGAGCATGATGAACAGGTCGAGCACGTGCCCGCTGGGATCCTGGGCGGGCTCGGTGTAGTACCAGAGCGGGATGTTGCTGTAGGTGAGAGCCGCGTGGTGCAGGACGACCAGTACGGTCAGCACGACCCTCAGGTTGTCGACGAAGAACAGGCGTGCCCGGGTGGTCGGCCCCGGGGTCGTGGTGGTTGGTGGTGCCTTCTGCTGTGTCATGGTGCCCTCGGTGGTCGGGGTGTGCGAGGGCCAGTGGCGTTCAGTCGGCTCGGGTGGCGCGGACCAGGAGTTCGCCCAGTTCGTCGGCGTGCGCGAGCAGGTCGTGGTCGGGGTTTGCCCGCCAGTACCCGAACATGGCGTCGATGGACGCCTGTTGACTGACCGCCATCACCCGCACGTCGAAGTCGCGGAGCTCGCCGCTCTCCTGGCCGCTCCGGTAGAGCCCCTCCAGGGACTCGTAGAGCGGTTCGGCCTGGCGTCCCCCGAACCGGGGGTTGCCTTCGGCGTCACGCGCGTGGATGAAGATCTCGCCGACGGCCGCGAGCCGGCCGCGGTGCGCGAGTCCGTACTCGGCCACGCTCCGCACGTGCGTGCGCAGCCTCGCCGAGGCGCTGTCCTGGGCCAGGATCCGGGGGACGACCGTCTCCGCGATCTCCGTGTAGACGCCCGTCACCACCTGATCCATCAGCTCGTCCTTGCCGTTGAAGTGGTAGGAGATCACGCCTTTGCTGATCCCCGCCGTCCGTGCGATCCGGGCCAGGGAGGCGTTGGGGTAGCCCACCTCGGCGATGGTCTCGATCGCCGCCTCGATGATCTGCGCCCGCCGCGCCTCCTCGATGAAGGACCGCTTCTGGCCATCTGGCTTATTTTTTGACTGCATGGCCAGAATCTAACACGCAGGGCCAGAAAGCCATGGGGGATGGCCCTGAACACACCCTGAACCGAACCCCCCTGGGTCTCGGGGAACACCGCTCGGGGCGGGTCAGTCGTCGATCAGGCAGAACTCGTTGCCCTCGGGGTCGGCCAGCACCACCAGATCGGGGTGACGGGCCACCACCGACGCGCCCAGAGCCAGCAGCCGCTCCAGCTCAGCGCCGTCCCCGACCAGGTCAACGTGCATGCGGTTCTTGACGGCCTTGGGTTCGGGAACCTTCTGGAAGAAGAAGGACGGGCTCCCCTGCGGACCCTCCACCATCACCTGGGGGGCCTCCTCGGGGTCGAACACCCCTGACGAGCGCAGCCGGGCCAGCTCCTCCTCGTCGTAGGTCGCCACCGCGTAACGGTCCATGGCCGCGGCCCAGAACCGGGCCAGCGAGGCTGGGTGGCGGCAGTCCAGGACGATGTCACGCAGTCGGGCCATACCCCACCCTAGGCACGTCCGCGCCGGACGGACCAGGAGATTTCCCGGGCACCACGCCCCCTGACAGGTGGACAATGAACCCATGTCCTCATCCGCACGGGGCTCCCTGTGGCCCCTGGTCGCCGCCGTGTCCGCGGGCGGGGCCCTGGGCGCCCTGACCCGGCACGGCCTGGACGTGCTCTGGCAGCCCGCCGCCTCCGGGGTCTCCTGGACGATCCTGGCGATCAACATCAGCGGCAGCCTGCTGATCGGCCTGCTCATGGAACTGATCACCCACCGCCGGCCCGACAACCGCTTCGTGCGGCCCTTCTGGGGCGTGGGCCTCCTGGGCGGATACACCACCTTCTCCGCCTACGCCATGGACACGGTGACCGCGCTGGAACGCGGCGAACCGCGGGTCGCGCTCGCCTACCTCTTCCTCACCCTGGCGGGGGCGCTCACCGCGGCCTGGTCCGCATCCTCCCTGGCCCACCGGTTCCTGTTCCACGGCGGAGGGCGCAACCCGTGAGCGCGCTGTTGGTCGCCTTGGGCGCGACCGTGGGAGCCCCGATCCGTTTCCTCGTGGACCTGGCGCTCAAGCGCCGGTTCGGGGAGGGCTTCCCCTGGGGAACCCTGCTGGTGAACGCGGTGGGCAGTCTCATCCTGGGGACACTGATGGCGCTGCCCTTGTCCCCCGAGGCGATGGCGCTCCTGGGCGCTGGGCTGTGCGGGGCGCTGACCACCTACTCCACGTTCGCCTACGAGACGGTCCAGCTCAGCCGAACCGGCGCCCGCGGCCGGGCCCTGCTGTACGTACTGGCCAGCCTCGCCCTGGGGGTCGGTGCGGCGTGGACGGGCCTGACGGTGACGGCCCTCCTGTTCGGGTGAGATCCCCCCTCTTCGGCGGGTCACCCGGTGTTCGGAGGGTCCATCTGAGCGCCTCTACCCTGGTCCGCATGTCCCTGCTGACACCGCTGCTCGCCCGGTTGGACCGGTTCAACCGACGCCATCCTTGGAGCCACAACGACCTCTACGGCCCGTGGGTGGTGCGCCGGGTCGCGGCCAGCGGGGCGCGCGAGGCCCTGGACGTGGGGTGTGGCACCGGAAACCTGATCGCCCGTCTGCGCCGCCGGGTGGGTTCGGTCACGGGTCTGGAACCCGACCTCGAAACCGCCGTTGTGGCCTCGGCCCGCTTCGCCCACGTCCCCGGGGTCACCATCACCCGGGCGGGTTTCGAGGGCCGAGACCCCGAACGGCGCTGGGACGCCATCACCCTGGTGGCGGTCCTGCACCACCTCCCCCTGGAAACCACCCTGCGTGAGCTGCGTGCCGGCCTGAAGCCCGGCGGGCGGCTGGTGGTCGTGGGCTGCCACCGCGACGAAGGACCGGCCGACCAGCTGGCCGGTTTGGTCTCACTGCTGCTCAACCCGCTCGTGGGCCTGATCAAACACCCCGCCCCGGCCGACGAACCACCCCCGCACATGCGCGCGCCCGCTGCGGAACCACCGGAGACCCTCGCCCGGATCCGCGCCGCTGCCGCCCGGGAACTGCCTGGCGCACGCGTGCGTAGACGCCTGTTCTGGCGCCACACCCTGGTCTACGACCATCCCGCCTGACCCCCGTTTTTGCCGTTCCCGCAACAAACTTTGCCGCTATCCCCACGGTCGGGGCACTTTGGTGGCGGAGCGGGCCAACCCGCCCCGTTCGCCCCACCACCGAGGAGACCCACCATGGACGCACAGTTCTGGGACGACAGGTACGGCAGCCAGCCCCAGCTCTTCAGCGGCAACCCCAACGGCGTCCTGCTCACGGAACTGACCGACCTGCCGCCCGGACAGGCGCTCGATGTGGGCTGCGGCGAGGGCGCGGACGCGCTGTGGCTGGCCCGACGGGGCTGGATGGTTACCGCGGTCGACATCTCCCAGGTCGCCCTGAAGCGCGCGGCCGCGGCTGGAGCGGACGTCAAGGGGCGGGTGTCGTGGAAACGCGGCGATCTGACCACCGCGCCGCCCCCGGCCGACGCGTTCGACCTGGTCTGCGTCCACTACTTCCCGTTCCCGCGCCAACCCGACCACACCGCACTGCGAGGGCTGCTGTCGGCCGTCGCCCCGGGCGGCACCCTCCTCTTCGTCGGACACGACATCACCGGCCTGCCCGAACGCCTGGACGACGGCCACGTACCCGCCGACTACTACCAGTCCGCTGAGATCGCCGAACTCCTGGACACGGACTGGACCATCACCGTCAATGAGACCCGTCCCCGGGTCGTCCCTCCGCCGCCTGGTTCGCACCACACCCACGACACCGTCCTCAGGGCCCGGCGCACACGCTGACCGGGACCCGTCCGACCGCCCGGGGGTGGTGGGCCGACGGCTGCCGGAGTAACGTGGAAGTCGGCGCGGTCCCGCGCCCAACCTCCGGCCCCGGCGCCCACGCCGTCGGCTCAGTGGAGGCAAAGGGGACCCTGGAGTTCTCGGGACGCCGGTCTGACGTGTGCAGCCCTTCCGGCGGGGCGACGGGAGCGTGGGTTTCGTCGCGGACCGCCGAGGAGCCGTCATGACCAGCAATAAGTCCTTCAAGAGCAGCGTGCGTGCCCGCATGGACAAGACCGGTGAGAGCTACACCGCCGCCCGCGCCCACCTGATCACGGACCCCGAACCGGCACCGGCTGCCCCCGCCGACCAGCCCACGGGCACCGGCGCCGCCACCATCCGCGAACGCGTCTCCGACCCCAAACTCGCCGAGGCCACCGGCCGCGACTACGACACGTGGTTCGCGCTGCTGGACGCCTGGGAGGCCACCACCCGCACGCACACCGAGATCGCCGCGTGGCTGGTCCGGGAGTACGACGTGAACGGCTGGTGGGCCCAGACCGTCACCGTCGCCTACGAGCAGGAGCGCGGCCTGCGGGTGCCTGGCCAGAAGAAGGACGGCTTCGCCGCCAGCGCCAGCAAGACCGTGAACGTTCCGGCGGAGCGTCTGTTCGCAGCCTTCGCCGACCCTGAACTGCGCTCCCGCTGGCTGCCGGTGGAGGCTTCCGAGCGCACGGCCAAGCCGGGCAAGAGGTTCACCGCCGACCTGCCCGAGGACAGCCGCATCGCGGTGACCTTCCAGGCCAAGGGTGAGGCCAAGTCGATGGTCGGCATCGAGCACACCCGTATCGGCTCCGCCGACCGCGCCAACGAGTGGAAGAGTGACTGGCGCACCTGGCTGACCGACCTCAAGAAGCTCCTGGAGAGCTAGGGATCGCTCGGCCCCCGGCCGCCCTGCCCACCCGAAGGGCTTCTTCGGGCCGCTGGGAACACCCCGCACTAGACCCAGACGTAGTTGTCATCGGTGACCGCCGCCAGAGCGGCGTCGGCGACCACCGCGTGCGGGTCGGGCAGGGCGGCCAGCGCCGGTCCGATCAGCGGGAAGAGCGGAAGGTCCGCGGCCCGGCGGTGGTTCACCCATTCGACGATGCCGACCTCGTGGCCGCCGGGCTGCTCGTCGTACTCCTCCACCGCCAGCCCCTGACGAACCTCAGGCGTCACGTGCAGACGGTAGATCAGGTGCAGCTTGCGCGGCGGCGGGGTCGCCCCGGGTCGGCTGACCCGCTGGTCCACCACCCACAGCAGCTCCGGTGCGCTGGCCTGGTCCGGGCGCAGATCCAGTTCCTCGGCCAGTTCGCGGCGGAGAGCGGCCGCCAGGTCCTCGCCGGGTTCGACGTTGCCGCCGGGCGGCGTGTAGTGGACCGAGGAGGGCCGGTCGCGGCGGATCAGGGCGACCTCGTTTCCGCAGAACACCAGAGCCCCGACCCGGATCTTGACGCGGGAGAACGGCGCGGGTTCGTCAGGGGAAGACATGGCGGGAGTCGTCATGGGCGCCAGTATGGCGGGGCGGCCCCCGGTCTCACCTGAACCGGGGGCCGCCTCCGGGATCAGTCCAGGACGGCGTAGGCCTCGACCTCGACGAGCACGTCGGGCTCGAAGAGGTAGCTCACCCCGATAGCCGACACGGGAGGCAGCGGCCGCGGGATGCCGAGTTCGTCCGCGACGTTCTCGATGCCCCGCATGAAATCGCCCAGCTTCTTCTCGCTGGTGTCGGGACCCCAGTCGGTGAGGAAGAACCGCAGGCGCACGACATCGGCGAAGGTCGCCCCGGCTCCGGCCAGGCCGCGTGCGGCGTTGCGCAGGACCTGTTCGATCTGGCCGGTGAGGTCGCCGGTGGCGACGGGTCCGTTGTCACCGTCGCGGGCGATCTGTCCGGCCACGTGCACCTGGCGGCTGCCGGTACCGATCGAGACGTGGTGGTAGGGGACGGGCTGGAACATGCCCTCGGGGGTCAGCAGTTGCACGGTCATGGAGGTCCCTCTGTTGGCACCGAGTAGGTATCCCATGTCTACTTGGTAGCCGAAGGGAACCTCAACGAGACTAGGTATCATGCCGGAAACCACCCCGCTTCAGCCCACGACCCAGATCACCGCGCAGCACCGCGAACTCCTCGACCAGGTGCTCGACAAGTGGTCGCTACAGGTCCTGGACCGCCTCTGCGAAAGCCCTTCGCGCTTCAACGAGCTGCGCCGCGCGATCCCGGTCATCACCCAGAAGTCGCTCACCGCGACCCTGCGGCGCCTGGAGCGCAACGGGATGGTCGACCGGGTCATCGTGAACACGCGCCCCCTGGCCGTGGAGTACCGCATCTCGCCGCTGGGCAAAACGCTCCAGGACCTCATCGACGCGCTCCTGCGCTGGACCACGGTCACCATGCCCGAGGTCGAGCGGGCCCGTGAGCAGTTCGACGAACACACCTGACCCGGCCAAACACCCCAGCGTCAGCTCAAAGCGTGCGGTACATGATGTGCAGCCCCACGTATCCGTGCTCGGGGTGGCGGAAACCCTCCTGGAGGGTGCCCACCACCCCGAATCCCAACGACTCGTACAGCCGCACCGCGCGGGTGTTGGTCTCCACCACCGCGTTGAACTGCATGGCCCGGTAGCCCTGATCGCGAGCCCACTCCAGTGAGTACTCGCACAGGGCCCGACCCACGCCCTGCCCGGAGTGGGCGGGATCGACCATGTAGCTGGCCGAGGCGATGTGCGAGGCGTTGCCCATGTGGTTGCGGTTCATCTTGGCGGTACCCAGCACCGTCCCGGTGTCGTCCACCGCGACCACCGTCCGATCGGGCGCGGCCAGCAGCCACCCGTCGTGCGCCTGCTTCTCGTCCATGTCCGCCGGGTAGGTGAAGGTGTCCCCCGCCGCGACGATCCGGTGCATGAAGGGCCAGATCTGGGCCCAGTCCGAGGCTTCGGCTTCTCTGATCAGCATCCGGACAGCCTGCCAGAAAGCCTCGGACGCGCGCCCGTCATTATTCGGGGGCACCCGCTGCCAGCATCAGTCCAGGTGGAGCCAGATGGCCACGGCGCCCCGCGTGCCCCTGCCGAAACTGCGAACACGGACGGGCCCGCCGCCGGAGGGCCTCCGGCGGCGGGCCCGATCACTCTGCCTGTTGCCCCTAAAGCCCCAGGTAGGTGCGCAGGTGGCGGGCGGTCAAGGTCTGTCCCCGCTCCACCAGTTCAGCCGGGGTGCCCTCGAAGACCACGTGGCCGCCGTCGTGTCCGGCGCCCGGGCCGAGGTCGATCAGGTGGTCGGCGTGGGCCATGACCGCCTGGTGGTGCTCGATCACCACCACCGTGTTGCCGTCCTCCACCAGGCGGTCCAGCAGCGCCAGCAGCCGGTCCACGTCGGCCAGGTGCAGGCCGGTGGTCGGCTCGTCCAGCACGTACACCGCACCCTTCTTGGCCATGGAGATGGCCAGCTTCAGGCGCTGGCGCTCACCGCCGGACAGGGTGGTCAGCGGCTGGCCCAGCCCCAGGTAGCCCAGGCCGACGTCGTACATCCGGTCCAGGATGGTGCGGGCCTGGCCGGAGGTGAAGAAGTCACGCGCCTCCACCACGGACATGGCCAGGACCTGGCTGATGTCCTTTCCGTGCAGCTTGTGTTCGAGCACCTCGGCCTTGAACCGGCGCCCCTCGCACTGCTCGCAGGTGGAGGCGACCCCGGCCATCATGGCCAGGTCGGTGTAGATCACCCCGGCGCCCTTGCACTCGGGACACGCCCCCTCGGAGTTCGCGCTGAACAGGGAGGACTTCACCTTGTTGGCGCGGGCGAAGGCGGTGCGGATCGGGTCCAGCAGCCCGGTGTAGGTGGCCGGGTTGGAGCGGCGCGAACCCCGGATGGCGGACTGGTCGACGACCACCACGCCCTCGCGGCCGGGCAGCGCCCCGTGGATGAGTGAGCTCTTGCCCGAACCCGCCACCCCGGTGACCACGGTGAGCACGCCCAGGGGGATATCCACGGACACGTCCTGGAGGTTGTGGGTGTTGGCCCCGCGGATGGGGATGGTTCCGGTGGGGGTGCGTACGCTCTCCCGCAGTCGGGCCCGGTGGTCCAGGTGGTCGCCGGTCAGGGTGCCCGAGGCGCGCAGCCCGGCCACGTCGCCGGTGTAGGTGACGGTGCCGCCGGAGGGTCCGGCGCCCGGGCCCAGGTCCACGACGTGGTCGGCGATGGCGATGGTCTCGGGTTTGTGCTCGACCACCAGCACGGTGTTGCCCTTGTCGCGCAGGCTGAGCAGGAGGTTGTTCATCCGCTCGATGTCGTGCGGGTGCAGGCCCACGGTGGGTTCGTCGAAGACGTAGGTGACGTCGCTGAGGCTGGAGCCCAGGTGGCGCACCATCTTGACCCGCTGGGCCTCACCGCCGGACAGCGTGCCCGACTCCCGGTCCAGGCTGAGGTAACCCAGCCCCACCTCCACCAGCGAGTCCAGGGTGTGGCCGAGGGTGTCCACGAGCGGTTTGACGGCCGCCTCGTCGATCTCGCGGACGAACGCGGCCAGGTCGCTGATCTGCATGGACGCGCACTCGGTGATGGTGCGCCCGTTGACCTTGACCTCCCGGGCGGCGGCGTTGAGCCGGGTGCCCGCGCATTCAGGGCAGGCCGAGAAGACCACGGCCCGGTCCACGAAGGCGCGGATGGCGGACTGCATCTTCTCGCGGTCCTTGGCCAGGTAGGTCCGCTTGATCTTGGGGACCAGGCCCTCGTAGGTCAGGTTGCTGGTGCCGACCTTGACCTTGGTGATCGGCTTGTGCAGGAAGTCCTGCCACTCCTGGTCGGTGTAGTCGCGCAGTTTCTTGTCCGCGTCCAGCAGGCCCGAGTTCGCGAAGAGCTGCCAGTACCAGTTGTCCACCGCGAACCCGGGGACGGTGATGGCGCCCTCGTTCAGGGACAGGTCACGGTCGTAGAGCTCGTCGAGGTCGACCTGGTTGGTGCGGCCCAGCCCCTCGCACTCGGGGCACATGCCCTCGGAGTTGTTGAAGCTGAAGGCGCTGGAGGGCTCCAGGCGCGGGGTGCCCGCCCGGCTGTAGACGATGCGCAGCATGGCGTGGGCGTCGGTGGCGGTGCCGACCGTGGAGCGCGAGTTGGCGCCCATGCGCTCCTGGTCCACGATGATCGCCGCGCTGAGGTTGCGCAGCGAGTCCACGTCGGGGCGGCCCACGCTGGGCATGAAGGACTGCAGGAACGCGGTGTAGGTCTCGTTGATCAGCCGCTGGGACTCGGCGGCGATCGTGCCGAAGACCAGTGAGGACTTACCCGAGCCGGACAGCCCAGTGAAGACGCTCAGCCTCCGCTTGGGGATGTCGACGGAGACGTTGTCGAGGTTGTTCTCCCTGGCCCCGCGGACCTGGATGGTGTCGTGGGTGTCCGCCGTGGTGGTGGATTCGGAAAACAAGCTGCTCCTCAGGGTCCGAAGAAATCCTTATGCGGTAAACTAACAGCCAGCGAACATTAGTTTATTCCGTAAGGAGATGCAAGTGGTGATCTACGCCGGGCAGGGTGACCCGCGCCGCTCCATGGCTCTGCTGTGGCGCGACCACGAAACGGCCGAACGCACCGGCCCCGGCCCCAAATCGCAGCTGAGCGTGGACCTGGTCGTGGAGACCGCCATCGAGGTCGCCGACACCGAGGGCATGCAGGCCCTGTCCATGCGCGCCGTGGGCGAACGCCTGGGCCGCACCGCCATGTCCCTGTACACCTACGTGGCCAGCAAGAACGAACTCATCGACCTCATGTACGACCACGCCTTCGCCGAGCTGGTCCGAGAGCGGGAAGACCGGTCCCCCAGCACCCCGACCCCAGAGACCGCCACCGACAAAACCGGGTGGCGCGAGGAGGTCTTGGCCCAGGCCGGCGACCTGTGGCACTTCTACCTGCGCCACCCCTGGGTCCTGGAGATCTCCCAGGCCCGCCCGGTCCTGGGCCCCAACGAGTACCGGCACTACGAATCCCTGGCCGCGGTGCTGCACCGCGCCGGGCTGCCGCCCAAAGCCATCAGCGGCGCCTACGGCAGCATCCTCAACCTGCTCCGCGGCATGGTCCGCACCGCCGCCGAGGCCCGCCACTCCGCGACCGTCACCGGAGTGCCCGAGGACGAGTGGTGGTACGCCCGCTCCGCCCAACTGGAGGAGGTCGCCGACGACTTCGCCGAACGCTTCCCCACCCTGGCCCTGATGACCCAGAGCGGTGCCTTCGACAACACCGACCCCGATGAGCCCTACCTGGAACAGGAGGCCTGGGAGTCCTTCCAGTTCGGCCTGGACGCCCTGCTCGACGGCATGCAGCACCGCATCGACACTGCTGCCGGCTCGGGTGGGCGAACGAACCAGGCGGACGGATAAGCCCTGGGCCCGGGGAACACCCGCGTGCCAGACTGACCGCCATGGGAAAAATCCACGACTCCATCGGCCCCCGGCTGGAACAGTTCCTCCTCGACCAACCGGTGTTCTTCGTCGGTACCGCGCCCCTGGACGCCGACGGCCACGTCAACGTCTCACCCAAGGGCATGGGCGGTACCTTCGCCGTCCTGGACCAGCACCGGGTGGCCTACCTCGACTACACCGGCTCGGGCACCGAGACCATCGCCCACCTGCGCGAGAACGGCCGCGTCGTGCTGATGTTCTGCGCCTTCGAAGGGCCGCCCAACATCGTCCGCCTGCACGGCCGCGGCCGCGCCGTCCTGCCCGCCGACCCCGAGTTCGCCGAACTGCGCGCACACTTCACCAAGGAGCGCACCCTCGGCCAGCGCTCGGTGATCGTCGTGGACGTCCAACGGATCTCGGACTCCTGCGGGTGGTCCGTGCCCCTGATGGACCTGCGTGGTGACCGCGACATCCTGGACCGCGCCCAGGAGCGCCGCGACCAGCGGTACTTCGACGACTACTGGCGCGAACGTAACGCCGCCAGCATCGACGGCCTACCCGTGGTCCCGGGGTGAGCGCGGCCGCCGACCCCGCAGCCCCTGGGATCCGCTGCCCCTGCCGGAGACCGCCGCCCCGCTGGCCGGGGTCCACGCGCCCTGGTGGATCACGGGCGGGCACCGCTTCCGTGAGCACTCCGACACCGGCGTCCTCCTGCTCCGCCGCGACCACTCCTGGCTGGAACACCTCCATGAGGCAGGACCCTGAGAGCGGGCCGGGTCAGATCCAGCCCAACAGGAACAGCAGCAGCAAGGTCAGGGCAGCCGAAACCAGAAGGGACGTCACACAGCCCCAACGGCTGTTGTAGAAGAAGAACACGGGCACCTCCTCAGGGATTCTTCACCTTCCAGTATCCCGCTCGGGCTCCCTGCCTTCAGGCGGGGCGGGTGAAGGTGATGATCTCCGCGCTGGTGTCGGTGAGCGGGCTGCGGTCCCAGTAGCCGTACTGGGCACCCACCTCCAGCCCGGCCTCGGTGAGGAAGGCGTTCAGGCGATCTGCGTCCAGGAACCGCAGGGTGCTGTGAATGACCTCGGGTTCGGCCCAACCCTCGACGCTGTAGTCGGAGGTGAAGGTGACCAGCTCGCCCGCCACCTCGCGCAGGCGGTGCACGCAGGTCGCCTTGAGCCCGCCGGGACCGTCCACGGTGCGCACCCGCTCGGGGCTCCAGGACTCCCAGCCACGTGCGGCGGGGTTGCGCGTCTCGAACACGAACCGGCCGTCCTCGGCCAGCAACCGCCGAACCGCGGTCAGGTTGGCGCGCACATCGTCGTCGGTGAGGAACACCTGGAAGGCGTGCCCGGACATGAAGATGAGGTCAAACCCGCCTCCCTCCAGCGGTTCGGCTTCCCCGTCGTAGGGGCCCGCGACCAGGTCGCCCAGGGTCCACTCGACGTCGTCCCGGTCCTTGTTGGCCACGTCCAGCATCGCGTTGGCCGGGTCCAGTCCCACCAGTCGTCCGGTGTGCCCGCGCTCGCGCGCCACCCGCAGGATCTTGCCGGTCCCGCACCCCACGTCCAGGACGGAGCGGGAGTTCATGACGAGGTCGAGGTAGAAGTTGTCCTGTGGAGAGACCTGCCAGTGACTGAAGTAGTCGTACAGCTCAGCCAGGTCCGGGTGGGAGAAGTGTCGATCAACCATGGGGTCATTGTGGTTCCCCGATCCCCTGCGGCCAACGGGTTTTTCACTCCGAACCCCGTGCTTTGGTGCGGCCATGCGAACGGGCGGCACCACCGTACGTGGTGATGCCGTCGACTCACACGGTCGTTGGGTCTCACCTGATCTCGTAGGTCACCCGCCTGGTGTCGATGAGGGTGGCCCCCTCGGGCAGCGGCGGCGCCTTCTGCTCGGATCCGAGGGTGCGCAACCAGATGTCGCTCTTGTCGCCGTAGGGGTTCAGCCGGTCCAGCATCTCCCAGAACCCGTACGGGAGCGGGGCGCAGGTGCAGGCGCAGTGCGGGTTCCGCAGAGTGGAGGCGAACGGGGAGATCAGACCGGCCAGCGGCATGCCGTCCTCGTCGGGCTCACCACCCCGGATCACCTGGACGATCTCGGTGTAGGCCTCGCTCGAGACACAGACAGAGATAGATGACGCCATGGAGTCTGCTCCTTACGGAGAGGAGGTGGCACCAGGTATAAGTGCGCGACTGACTCCAGTGTGCATGTGTCCAGACACAATTTCAAGGAGTTATTGTGTTTGAACTAAAAAATTCTGCTGTCCGTGCACACCACTACGATCGAGGCACGAACGCACTGCTTGGAAGGGGTTTCCGTGACTGGTGGGCACTCGCCCGGGGTGCGACGGCGACGACTGTCGGCTGCGCTCAAACGACTCAGAGCCGCGAGCGGGCTGTCCGCCGCAGAGGCGACGAAGCGACTGGGCTGGTCCTCGGCCACCAAGCTGACCAGAGCCGAACGTAATGAGTGGAAGTTTCCCCGGCGTGACGAGGTCGAGGCTCTGCTTGACCTCTACGAGGTGGAGGGTGACGACCGCGCGCATCTTCTCAGTCTGACCGAGGAGTCTCGCGGGCGCAGTGATTGGCACAAATACGCTGACCTTTTCACGGGTCCACTGCCTGACCTGGAAGCGGAAGCAGTCCGAATTCGGACATACGAGGCAGTTGTGATCCCCGGATTATTGCAAACACCGGACTACGCTGCGGCGGTCTCTTTGGCCAGCCAGGTAGTTCCACCTGAGCAGATCGACCGCAAGGTGGAATCGCGGATGGCTCGTCGCGCGGTATTGGACCTGCCCCAAGGACCACAGCTCACAGCAGTCATCGACGAACCGGCTTTGCGTAAGGTCGTGGGTTCACACAGCATCATGGCCGAACAGCTGCGCT